>NZ_CP133771.1:2533472-3166840 GCF_031348265.1 Streptomyces collinus
CCGGCTGCGCAACCCGGAGCTGGGCGGCGGCGCGCTGCTCGATCTGGGCGTGTATCCGGTGTCGTTCGCGCAGCTGCTGCTCGGGGAGCCGTCGGACGTCGTGGCGCGGGCGGTGCTCTCCGAGGAGGGTGTCGACCTCCAGACGGCGGCGGTGCTCTCCTTCGACAGCGGCGCGCTCGGTTCGGTGCACTGCTCCATCGTGGGCGGTACGGCGACCTCCGCGTCGGTCACCGGCTCCAAGGGCCGGATCGACATCCCGCACGGATTCTTCTTCCCGGACCGTTTCGTCCTGCATCGGGACGGCCGTGACGCCGAGGAGTTCACCGCCGACCCGGCGGACGGCCCGCGCAACAGCATGCGCCACGAGGCGCTGGAGGTCATGCGGGCGGTGCGCGCCGGCGAGACGGAGTCCCCGCTGGTGCCGCTGGACGGCACGCTCGCCGTGATGCGGACGCTCGACGCGATCCGGGGCCGCGTCGGCGTCCGCTACCCCGACGAGACGGGCGAGCCGGAACTCACGCTCGCCTGACGCCCTGATCCCGCCGGGGGCACGGGAGTGCTCCCGTACGCTGCGGGCCCATGAATGCCAAGGACAATGCGATCGCGGTGGTGACCGGGGCGGGTTCCGGCATCGGCCGGGCGGTCGCCGTGGAACTGCTGCGCACGGGCTGGTCGGTGGCGCTGGCGGGCCGGCGCGCGGAGACACTGGAGGAGACGGCGGCCCTGGCACCCGGGGCCGCGTCTCTGACGGTGCGCACGGACGTCTCCCGCCCCGAGGACGTGAGCGCCCTGTTCGCCGCGACCGTCGAGCGCTTCGGCCGGGTCGACCTGCTGTTCAACAACGCCGGCACGTTCGGCCCCGGCGGCGTCCCGGTCGAGGAACTGCCCTTCGAGGCCTGGCGGCACGTGGTGGACACCAACCTCAACGGGGCGTTCCTGTGCGCGCAGGCGGCGTACCGGCAGATGAAGGAGCAGGACCCGCAGGGCGGCCGGATCATCAACAACGGCTCCATCTCCGCGCACACGCCCCGCCCGATGTCGGTGGCCTACACGGCGACCAAGCACGCGCTGACGGGCCTGACGAAGTCCCTCTCCCTGGACGGGCGGCCGTACGGGATCGCCGTCGGGCAGATCGACATCGGCAACGCCGCCACCGACATGACGTCCCGTATGCAGACGGGAGCGCTCCAGGCGAACGGGGAAGTCGCCCCGGAACCGGTGATGGACGTCGCGGACGTGGCCCGCACGGTGCGGCACATGGCGGAGCTGCCGCTGGAGGCGAACGTGCAGTTCGCGACCGTACTGGCGACGGCGATGCCGTACATCGGACGCGGCTGAGCGCACGACGGAGTTCGTCAACTCGTCAACCTGCACAAACGGAATAGCAACGTCCGCCCCATTGCGGCCGGTAGGGGACTTATGCTCAACTCTCCTACACCAAAGCTTCACAGTTGGAGCAGATCGCTTCCGCAGGCCACATCCAGGGGGGAGGCGGCAGTCGTTCCACCGCACCGGGTGGGGGTGGATTCCGCGAGGGACCGCGGAGTACGCACCGGTGCGCGTGGAACGGCTGCCGCACAGCTCAAGGACCGGACGCGGTCCTGCCGGTGACCGTCATTCCCGGTGCCGCCCCCGCGCCCGCACGGGCGCCCGCCGTCGGCGCAGCGCCCAGGCGCCGCCCGCGAGCAACGCGACCGCGGTTCCGGCGCCTTCCACCAGCCGCCCCGCCGAGGGCCCACGCGCGACGGTGCCGCCGGCGACCGTACCGCCGGCACCGGATCCGCTCGTGGGTGACGGCGCCGTCCCGTGTCCCTCACCCACCGGCTCCACCAGCGTGCCCACCGGCCGCGCCGCCGCACCCTGAGCGAAACCCCAGTCGAGCAGCGCGGCGGCCTGCTCGTAGACGGCGTTGGTGCTGTCGGCGGGGTGCATGACGGTGACGAGCAGGGTGCGCCCGCCGCGCGTCGCGGCACCGGTGAAGGTGTTGCCGGCATTGCTGGTGTAGCCGTTCTTCACACCGATCAGCCCCGGATACGCCCGCAGCCCCCACGTACCGCTCAGCAACCGGTCGGTGTTCTGTATCTGGAACGTCTTCCCGCCCCCGGCCGGGAAGTCCGCCGTCCGCGTCCGGCAGTAGGAACGGAATCCCGGGTCGCGCAGTCCGTGCCGGGCGAACAGCGTCAGGTCGTACGCCGAGGAGACCTGCCCCGGGTGGTCGAAGCCGTCCGGGCTGACCACGTGCGTGTCCAGGGCCCGCAGCTCCCGCGCCTTGGCCCGCATCTCGGCGACGGTCCTCGCCACCCCGCCGTTCATGTGGGCCAGGACGTGCACCGCGTCGTTCCCCGAGCGCAGGAAGACGCCCTGCCAGAGCTGGTCGACGGTGTACGTGGTCCCGGCCCGGATGCCGACGAGGCTGGAGCCCGCCGGGATGCCGGCGAGGTCGGCGGCGGTGACGGTGTGCCGCCCGCCGCGCGGCAACCGGTCGAGCAGCGTGTCGGCGAACAGCATCTTCAGCGTGGACGCGGGCGGCAGCCGCCGGTGCGCACGGTGGGCGGCCAGCACCTGGCCGGTGTCGTGATCGGCGACGAGCCAGGACCGGGCGGTGAGCCGCCGGGGCAGTCCGGTGGTGCTGCCCGCCTGCACGGTGTCGCGGGCGAGGCGGTCGCCGCCGAGGACGGGGCGGGTCCCTGATGCGGGGGCCGCGACGGCCAGGGCGAGCAGCGTACGTCGGGACAGCCGGGCGGAGTCGCACATCCCGCGACGGTACGAAGCGGAACCGCGTGGGCGGGCCCGGAACGTTCAAAGACTGCCCCAAGGTCCCGCAAGGACCTGCCGGGAAACTCAGGCCTGGCCGGTCTCGAAGCGCGTGATCCTGCCGTCGTCGTCCACGGTGAAGCTCCACCGGGTGCGCATCTCGCCCCAGGTGTCGTTGCTGTAGCGGGCGATGAGGGAACGGCCGCCGTTGGACTCGTTGTCGACCTCCATGTGACCGTGCGAGGAGAAGATCTCCCGGTCCACCCAGTCGACGAGGTCCCGGTCGGAACCGTCGTCCGTCATGGTCGCGCCCGGCGCGAGGAGCGCCATGAAGCTCTCGCGGTCGTGGTGGTTCACGGCGGCCACGAAGGCCCGGACGGCCGGATCGCTCAGGCGCGTGGTCTGAATCGTCATGCGAGCCAGCCTCGTACCGGCCACCGCCGCCCGCCACCCGTGCCACCCGAACGGCCTCCCGGACGGGGCCGCCGGGTGTAGCGGGGTGTGAGTGGTGCGACGGTGGAAACGCGAAGAGGAGGAGAGCCCCTCTGTTCCTGCTGTCCCGTACCTGCTGTCTGCTCCGGGAGTCGACGTGAGGCGTAACGACCGACGTGATCTGGGCCTGCTGCTGCTCCGGCTGGGGACGGGCGGTGCTCTGGCGGCCCACGGCGCGCAGAAGCTGTTCGGATGGTTCGGCGGGCACGGCATCGAGGGGACCGGCCAGTTCATGGAGTCCGTCGGCTACGTCCCCGGCAAGGCGAGCGCGACGGCGGCGGGCCTCGCGGAGACCGGCGGCGGCACGCTGCTGGCCCTGGGCCTGGCCACCCCGGCCGCGGGCGCGGCGGCGGCCGGCGCGATGGCGGGGGCGGCGGCGGTGCACGCCCCGAACGGCTTCTTCAACCAGGGCGGCGGCTACGAGTACGCGGCGACGCTGGGCCTCACGGCAGCGGGCCTGGCCATCACGGGCCCGGGCCGCCTCTCCGTCGACCACCTGCTCGGCCACGCGGTGAACCGCGGCTGGATGATTCCCGCGGCCTTCGCGGCGACGGCGGCGGGCACGGCGGTGGTGGTGGGCTCCCGGGCGAGGCGCCTGCGGAAGGCGAAGGAGGGCGAGCAGGAGGCGTTGTTCGAGGAGGAGTACATGGAGTAGGGGGCGGAGGAGCCGGGACCCGGCGCTGTCAGTGCCCCATGGCAGGCTACGCCCCCATGAACGAACAGTCCCCCGCCCCTGAACTCTGGTCCAGCATCGACGCCTTGTACGAGTGGCTCGACACCAACCGCCCGGTAGAGGGCCGCGAGGGCCTCCTCCTGCGCATCCTGAAACTCTCCGAGGAGGTCGGCGAGGTCTCGCAGGCGGTGATCGGGGTGACGGGGCAGAACCCGCGCAAAGGGGTCACGCACACGTGGGAGGACGTGGAGGCGGAGTTGTGCGACGTCGTCATCACGGCGCTGTTGGCGCTGCGGACCCTGACGCCGGAGGCGCGAGAGGTCTTTGCACGGCACCTGGAGCGGGTGACACGACGGTCCACGGCGCACTCGGCACAGGCGGACGTTCCTCGTCAGTCGCTCTGATCACCGGGCAACGCACAAGAGCCCGTCCGCCTTTCCGTTGACTGGCCCGGTGTCGTCCACGGGATCCCGGTCCTGCCTTCACAGCGCGTCCACCGCGCTCACCTTCCACTCGCCACCCGTACGGTCCATCGTCATCCGCACCCGGTTCTGGTCCACGCGGGACCCCGACACCTGAGTGCTCTCGGTGACCTGGTTGACGAACAGCAGGACGACGACCTTGTCGGGGGAAGCCGAGACGACGGAGGCGGCCGGGGCGCCGCCGGAGCCGGGGGCGGCGACCCTTGCCTTCACGACGCCGTGGTACTTCTCGGCCGTCGGGGCGACCACGGTCTTCGTGGTCTTGCCGTACTCGTCGCGGAAATCGCCGGTCAGGTGGGCGCGGGCCCGTGAGAAGTCCTTCTCCAGGTGGCGGTAGTCGTACGACAGGACGATCGGTGCCGCTGTGCGCGCGGCCGAGAGCGCCTCGGTCCGGGCGGTCTCCGTCAGGCGGCCGTCGCGGTACTGCCGTCCCAGCGCGGCCAGCGCGACCAGGCCGGCGACGAGCAGGACGGCCAGGAGCAAGGTGAGCAGCTTCCGTCGGCCGCCGGAGCCGGGCTCGCTGCGCTCCTGCGGCCCGTCCTCCCCGAACGACTCCGGCGACGGCTCCGGCGGGTCGTCCCAGCCGTGCTTCGGGGCCTCGATGAGGACGGTGCGTCCGGCGAGTGGCCGCTCGGCCCGGCGCGGGGACTCCTCGTGGGCGGCCGTCACCGCGCCCGCTTCGCGGTGGCCGCGCTCCGCGCGCTTCGCCGCCGCGCGGGCGGCGGCCGTCATGGTGCGGCGGGTGCCGGGACCGGGGGCGCGGCCGGTGGTCGTCTTCGGCATGGTGGTACTCCTCGTCGGTGCTTGTCGGTCGGCGAATCGGCCCGTGAATCAGCCGACGAACTCGACGTCGGACGTCAGCCAGCGGCCGTCCTTGTGTACGAGGTCGAGCTGGAGCCGGTAGGTGCGCGCCTCTCCCCCGGGCACGGCGGTGTTGGTCACCTTGCTGTCGGCGACCACCAGCACACGGGCCGAGTTCTCGTCGGAGCGGACGATGCCCGCCTCCAGGACCTGGCCTTGGGACACGGACTTGTTCTGGGCCACCAGCTTCGTCAACTGCTCCGTCTGGGCGGTGAACTGCTTCTTGAAGTCGCCCGTCGCGCCCGCCAGGACATTCGCGCTGTCGCGGTCGTAGTGCCGGTAGTCGAGGGAGGTGAAGTTCAGTGCCGACTGGCGGGCCGCGGCCAGGATGCCCTGGCGTCGGTGGTCCGCCTCGTTCGTTTCGTAGATTCCGAAGGCCAGCCAGAGCGCCAGTGCTGTGGTGACGACGGTCGCCGCGACGAGTCCCGCCGTCATCACTCGGGGTCGTACCTGCCTCATGCCATGGGGCCGACGAGCAGCCATTGCCACGACTCCTTTCCGAACACGGCCTGCTGGCCGCCCGTCGAGCCGATCTCGACGTTGTTTCCGTCCGGGCCGGTGGTGGTGCCGGTCTCCGGGTCGTACGGGGTGACGTACGCCGCCTGGTTCGCTCCCCCGCCGGAGGCCGACGCGCCCGGGGCGTTCTGCGCGCCCCGCACCGACGACTGGCTACCGCGCGGGAGAGTGCAGCGGGCGCCGGTGTTCGCCTCGCGTGTGCTGGTGTCCGCGGGGTCGCGGCGTGCCGTGCCGTACCCCTGAGTGCAGGCCGGCGGGTCGTCGGCGTTCAGCACCAGGCCGAAGTGGGTGGTGCCGTCGCCCGGGACGACCGTGTAGCTGCCCGCGACCATCAGCGGGAAGGTGACCAAGGCCTGCTCCACACCGGGGAGGCGGGCCAGCGTGACCTGGCCGCCGCTGATCAGGTTGGCCAGCAGGACCGACAGCTGCGGCCCGGCCGACTTCAGCAGGGAGTTCAGCTCCTGCGCCGCCGGCCGCGCGTTGCCGATCAGCTTGCGCAGGTCCCCGTCACTGGACTTCAGCTGGGCTGACAGCGACGCCAGATCGCGCGCGAACGACTTGATCGAAGAGCCCTGGTCGGCCTGCGTCTTGAGGACCTTCCGTGAGTCCTCGATCAGGGCGATCGTCTCCGGCAGTGCCTCGGACGCCGACTCGACCAGGGTGTTGCCCGAGTCCACCAGGCGGCCCAGGTTCGGGCCGGTGCCGGCGAACGCCTTGCCCAGTTCGTCGACCGTGACCCCCAGGTCGTCCTTGCCGACCGAGTTCACCAGGCGGTCCAGGCCGAGGACCATGTCCGTCGTGGACAGCGGCACCCGCGTGCTCTCACGGGGGATCGTGCTGCCCTCCAGCAGGTACGGGCCGCGGGAGGACCGAGGCTGGAGGTCGACGTACTGCTCGCCCACCGCTGAACGGTTCGCCACCACCGCCAGCGTGTCCGCCGGGATGCGCGGCGCCCCGTCCTCGATGTCGAGCGTGACCGAGACGCCTTCCCGGCCGGCCAGGCGCAGGGCGCCGACCTTGCCCACCGGCACCCCGCGGTAGGTGACCTCGGCACCGGGGAACACGCCCCCGGAGTCGGCGAAGTCGGCCCGCACGGTGTAGCCGCGGTCCAGGACCTCGTCCACCAGGCCCGTGTACTCGGCGCCGACGTACGACACGCCCACGGCGGTGAGGGTGGCGAAGGCGATCAGTTGCGCCTTGACCGTACGGGTGATCACGGCCGGACCCCCTTCAGCATCAGCTCGGCGAGTTCGAGGTCGATCCCCTCGGGCCAGTCGCCCCCGGTGCGGTGGCCGCCGGAGCCGTAGCCGGCGGTGCACACCGGCGGACACAGCGGGTCGTCACCGCCCGAGGGTGCCGACGGCACGCTCGGACCGCTCGGCAGCGCGGTGGGCTTCGGCACGTCCGGCAGATCCGGTGCCTCCGGGAGATCCGGTACGTCCGGCAGGTCCGGGGCCTCGGGAAGCTCCGGTGTCCGCGTGTCCCCGCCGTTCCGGCCGCCCGGCTCGTCCGTCAGGTTGCCGTAGATCCCGGGCAGATCGAGGTCCGCCGTGATGTGCAGGTTGACGTAGTCGCCCTTGATGGCGTCCACCACGTTGCGCGGGAACGGGTACGTCGTCAGCAGTTCCAGGGAGTTGGGCAGGTCGCTGCCCGCCTTGTTGAGCTGTCGCAGGATCGGCCGCAGCCGCTTGAGGTTGGCGACCGTGTCCTCGTGGGAGGCGTTGACCACCTTGGTGCCGGTCTTGCCCAGCTTGGACAGGGCGGTGAGCATCCTCGTCAGATCGCGGCGCTGGTCGGCCAGGACCTTCAGGGCGGGCGGCATCGTGTCGACGGCCTCGGCGATCGTCTTCTTCTCCTTGCCCAGCCGTTTGGCCAGCCGGTCCACGGCCTTCAGCGCGCGGACGATGTCCTGGCGCTGGTCGTCCAGGCCGCCGATGAAGGTGTCGAGCTCCTTGAGCAGGGACTTGACCCGGTTCTCCCGGCCTTCCAGGGCCTTGTTCAGCTCCGTGGTGATCGTCTTGAGCTGGGCCACGCCACCGCCGTTGAGCAGGGCGGACAGCGCGGACAGCACCTCCTCGACCTCCGGGTTGCGGCCGCTGCGGGACAGGGGGATCACGTCGCCGTCGCGGAGCCGGCCGACCGGTGTGCCTTCCGGCGGCGCGGCCAGCGCGACGTACTTCTCACCGAGCATGCTGGTCTGCCGCAGCCCGGCCACGGCGTTGGCGGGCAGCTTCACCGAGTCGGCGACCCGGAGGCGGACCCTCGCGTGCCAGCCCTCCAGCTCCACCTTCTCCACCGCGCCCACGGTGACGTTGTCGACCTTGACCGCCGACTGCGGCACCAGGTCGAGGACGTCGCGGAACTCGACGGTGACGTGGTAGGCACGGCCGTCGTCGGCGGCTCCGCCGGGGAGCGGGACGTCGTACCAGCCGTTGAACTCGCAGCCGGACAGCAGCAGTGTCCCGACGGCCGCCCACGCGACGGCCCCGCCCTTGCGCAGCGGCCTCATGCGCGTGCCCCCAGGATTCCGCCGAGGGTGCGGTCGACCGTGCCGGTGGCCGCAGTGCCGTCGGGTGCTTCGGGCACTTCGGGCAGGGAGTCGAAGAGGGTCCTCAGGTCCCGGCAGTCGGTCTTCTCCCCTGTCGTCTTCAGGATCGAGCACAGCAGGGAGGCCGGATCCTGCGGGTGGTCGGGGTTGTTGCGGGTGTCGAGGGTGCCGGCGGCGGGGTTGTAGGCGTTGTTCAGGTTCGACATGCCCGTCGGCGCGACCTCCAGCAGCTCCTCCAGCGCCGCCCGCTGGGTGACGAGCACCTTGGTCACCTTGCTCAGGCCCTCCACGTTCGACGTCAGGGACTTCTTGTTCTTCTTCACGAAGGCGGACACGTCACCGAGGGCCGTGCCGAGGTGTTTCAGCGCGGCCGCCAGGTCCTTGCGCTCGCCCGCGAGTTGCCCGGCGACCTTGGCGAGGCTGCTGTTGAACGACCGCACGCTCTTGTCGTCCGCCGCCAGCGCCGCCGTGAACACCTGAAGGTTGCGGACCGTGCCGAACAGGTCCGTGCGGCCGTCGGACAGGGTCGTGACCGCCTCCGAGAGGTCCTCCACCGTCTGGTGCAGGTTCTCGCCCTGGCCGTCGAGGTTGTCGGCGCTGACGCCGAGCAGCCGTGACAGGGCGCCGTCCTTGTTGGCGCCCTCGGGTCCCAGCGCCTCGGCCGTGGTGTGCAGGCTGTCGAAGACGCGGTCCAGTTCGACGGGCACGGCCGTGCGCGACTCGGGGATCTCGTCCCCGTCCCGCAGTACCGGGCCGCTCCGGTACACCGGCAGCAGCTGCACGTAACGGTCGCTGACCACCGAGGAGTTGATGATCGCGGCCTGTGCGTCCGCCGGGACCTTGCGGTCCGCGTCGTACTCCAGCTCCACCCGCACCCGGCCGCCCTCCGGCGTGATCTTCCTGACCTCGCCGATCCGCACGCCCAGCACGCGGACGTCCGAGCCGGGATAGATGCCGACGGTGCGGGGGAAGTACGCCGTGACGCGGGCCGGCTCGGTCCGCGGCCACAGGACACAGGTGAGCGCGGCGACCAGGGCCAGGACGGTCAGCAGGGCCAGGCTCTTCTTCCAGCGGTTGCTCACCGCGCACCTCCCGTTCGCGTCCTCGGTACCACCGGGGCGGCGACCAGGTTCTGGACGTAGGAGTCGAACCAGCGGCCGTTGCCGAGGGTGTTGGTGAAGACGCGTACGTAGGGAGCCAGGAGCTTGATGCTCCGCTCCAGGCCGGCTTGGTTGCGTTCGAGCATCTTCACCACGGTGTTGAGGCCCTTGAGCGCGGGCCCGATCTCCTTGTCGTTGTCCTGGACCAGGCCGGAGAGCTGGATGCCGAGCGCGGCGGAGGTCTTCAGCAGCTTGTGGATCGCCGCACGCCGCTTGCTGATCTCCTGGAACAGCTTGTCGCCGTCCTCGACCAGGGCGGTGAAGTCGCCCGACCGGTCGGCGAGTACGCCCGTCACGCCGTTCGCATGGTCGAGGAGCTCCCCGAGGGCCTTGTCGCGCGAGGCCACCGTCCGGGAGATCTTCGACAGGCCCTTGATGGACTCCCGTACCTCCTGCGGTGAGTCCTCGAAGGTGGTGGAGATGGTGTCCAGGGCCTTGGCCAGCCGGTCGGTGTCGACCTTCTCCGTCGTGGTGGTGAGATCGCTGAACGCCTGCACGACGTCGTACGCGGGGACGGTCCGCTCCAGCGGGATCTCGCTGCCGGGCTCCAGCCGGCCCCGCCCCTTGGGGTGCAAGGCGAGGTACTTGGCGCCGAGGATCGTCTTGACCCGGATCGACGCTCCGGTCCCGGTGCCGAACGCCGGCTCGTCCTTGATCTTGAAGGTGACCTTCACGTGGTCGCCGTCCAGGTCGACCTCCTCGACCTTGCCGACCTTGACCCCGGCGATCCGCACCTCGTCGCCCGGCTTGAGACCGCCCGCCTCCGCGAAGGCGGCGCTGTACGTCTCGCCGTCGCCGATCACCGGCAGGCGGTCGGCGTTGAACGCGGCCACGGTCAGCAGTGCGAGGACGGTGAGTCCGACGGCGCCGATGACGATGGGATTGCGTTCGCGGAAGGGGCGGAGGTGCGGACGGCGGAGCCGTATCCTCGGCAACTTCGGCGGGTCGACGCGGACCTTGACCAGCGGCTGTGGACGCGGCTTGCGGCGGGGCAGGAGCCGTACCTCCGGCAGCCGTACCCTCGGCAGCTTCGGCGGTTCCACCCGCACCTTGACCAGCGGCTCCGGGCGGCGCTTGCGGCTCATGCCCCGCACCTCGCCCTCGCCACGTGCATCTCGGGCGTGAGCACCTGCTTCGTCTTCGGCAGCACGATCCGGCCGTCGAAGTCGCACAGGTAGAAGTTGAACCACGAGCCGTAGGACGCCGTCCCCGTCAGCTCGGTGAGCTTGTTCGGCAGCCTCTTCAGCACGCCCTCCACGGTCTTCTCGTTGTCGTTCAGCGTCCCGGTGAGGTCGGTCAGTTCCGCGATGTCGTCCTTGAGCGGCGGGCGCGCGTCCTTCAGCAGGCCCGAGGTGGCCTCCGTCAGGTCGCCGATGCTCACCAGCGACTCCCCGATGGGCTTGCGGTCGGCGGACAGGCCGGAGATGACCCGGCGCAGCTGCTTGAGCAGTCCGGAGAAGCGGGCGCCGCGCTTGTCGAGCGTCTTCAGCACGGTGTTGAGGTTGTCGATCACCGAGCCGATCAGCTTGTCGCGGCCGGCCAGCGTCGTGGTGAGCGACGCGGTGTGCGTCAGCAGGCTGTTGACGGTGCCGCCCTCGCCCTGGAGGGTCTTGATGATCTCGGTGGCCAGCTGGTTGACGTCCTTCGGGCTGAGCGCGGCGAACAGCGGCTTGAAGCCGTTCAGCAGCGCGTTCAGGTCGAGGGCGGGCTGGGTGCGCGCGAGCGGGATCGTGCCGCCGGGGCGCAGCCGGGTGCCGTCGCCGGCGCCCTCGGTCAGCGCGACGTAGCGCTGACCGACCAGGTTGCGGTAGCGGATGACGGCGCCGGTGCTGATGAGCAGTGGCCGGTCCCGGCTGACCGTGAAGGTGACCTCGGCCAGCGTCCGGTCCTTGATCCGGATGCCCGCGACCTCGCCGACCCGCACTCCGGCCACCCGGATGTCGTCACCCTCCTCCAGGCCGGTGACATCGCTGAATACCGCGCGGTACTCGTGCTCGGGCGTGAGGGAGATGTTCACGATGGTCGCAGCGAGCAGGGCCGTCGCCACCACCGTCACCAGCGCGAAGAGACTGAACTTGATCAGCGGAGCGGCGGTCTGCCGGGCACCTGTGGTACTCATGCGACGCTCACCGCCGTCCCGCGCGCCATCGGCCCGAACAGCAGCGTCGCGACCGGCGGCACCTCGTCGGCGGGCACGCCCAGCACCGGCGCCACGAGCGAGCCGACGGCCCGCTGCTCGGCCCGGGTGGCGGAGACGCCGAGCGGACCGCCCGAGGCCGTACCCGGCTCTTTGGAACCGTCATCGAGGTGGGCGCCGGGGGCCGGCACCGGAGGGTGCGGCAGATCACGGCAGTTCGGGCCCGCCCGCTCGCCGTAGCGCGGTTCCTCACCCGGTTCGTACGCACCCTGCGGTCGTACGACCTCCAGCGTGATGTGCATCTTCCCGCCCCGGAACGCCTCCTCGGACGCCTTCTCCTGCCGGACCAGGCCGGCCAGCAGACAGGGGTACTGGGGCGAGTAACGGGCGAACAGTTCCAGCGTGGGGCGGGAGACCCGGCCGAGGGTGATCAGCCGGTCGCCGTTGGCGTCGAGGAAGCCCTCGGCGGTGCCCGCGACGGTCGCCGTGGTCGTCAGAGCCGCCGCCAGCCGGTCCTTCTGCTCGACGATCGTGCGGCTGGTGGTGACGGTGTTGCGCAGGATCTCCATCAGGTCGGGCGCCGCGTCGCCGTACATCTCGGCGACGTCGGCGAAGCGTGCGATGTCCTCTTTCAGGGACGGCAGGTGCGGATTGAGGCGGCGCAGGTAGGCCTCCACTCGCGTGAGGTTGTCGCCGATCCGGTCGCCGCGTCCCTCCAGGGCGGTGGCGAACGCGGAGAGCGTGGCGTTGAGCTTGCCGGGCTGCACGGTCCGCAGCAGGGGCAGCAGGTCGTTCATCAGTTGCTGGACCTCGATGCCGACGCGGGTGCGGTCCTGGGTGATGACGTCCCCGGCGCGGATGGGCCGGCCCGATGAGCCGCGCGGTGCGATCAGGTCGACGTACTTCTCGCCGAACAGCGTCTTGGGCAGCAGGCGCGCGTGCACGTCGGACGGGATATGGGCGACGTGCTCCGGCTTCAGCGCGATGTCGAGCGTCGCCTTCGTCCCGTCGGCCCGCACCTCGCGCACCTCGCCGACCAGCAGCCCGCGCAGCTTGACGTCGGCGCGCGGATCGAGCTGGTTGCCGAGGCTGTCGGCCTCCAGCGTGATCCGCACGACCGGCGTGAACGCCTGCCGGTAGACGGCGACGGACAGGGACAGCAGCAGTGCGAGCACGGCGATGAAGACGACGCCGTACAACCTCAGTCGCAGCACCCTCATTCGGCGGCTCACCCCGCGATCCGTACGGTCGTGCTGGCGCCCCAGATCGCCAGCGACAGGAAGAAGTCCAGGACGTTGATCGCCACGATCGAGGTCCGCACCGCACGGCCCACCGCGACGCCGACGCCCGCCGGGCCGCCGCTCGCGTAGTAGCCGTAGAAGCAGTGCACCAGGATGATCAGGACGGCGAAGACCAGCACCTTCCCGAAGGACCACAGCACGTCCACCGGGGGCAGGTACTGCTGGAAGTAGTGGTCGTACGTGCCCGTGGACTGCCCGTAGTAGCCGGTGGTGATGGTGCGGGCGGCCAGGTACGAGGACAGCAGGCCGATCACGTACAGCGGGATGACGGCCACGAACCCGGCGATCATCCGGGTCGTCACGAGGAACGGCAGCGAGGGCACGCCCATGACCTCCAGCGCGTCGGTCTCCTCGCTGATCCGCATCGCGCCGAGCTGGGCGGTGAACCCGGCGCCGACGGTCGCGGAGAGGGCGAGCCC
This sequence comes from Streptomyces collinus, assembly GCF_031348265.1. Taxonomy (NCBI): domain Bacteria; kingdom Bacillati; phylum Actinomycetota; class Actinomycetes; order Kitasatosporales; family Streptomycetaceae; genus Streptomyces; species Streptomyces collinus. The sequence continues at coordinate 2,546,816 of NZ_CP133771.1, forward strand.
GGCCACCAGCGGGGCGATCTCACGGGTGTTGAAGTACGCCGAGAGGAACGCGACGAAGTTGGAGGTGCCGAGCTGGTTGAGCGCGGCGTACCCCTGCAAGCCCACTTCCGTGCCGGTGAAGAACGACAGGAAGGCGATCACGCCGACCGTGCCGCCCACGACGGCGAGCGCGCCCCGCCCGAAGCTCACCTCGGCGAGCAGCCGCAGGATCTCCTTCTTGTAGCGGCGCAGGGTGCGGCCGGTCCAGGCCAGCGACCGCCCGTAGAAGGACAGCTGGGCACCCAGCTCCTCCAGACGACTCAGCAGCGCCATGCCTCAGCCCTTCTGCGGAACGACTTGGAAGTACACGGCGGTCATCACGAAGTTCGTCACGAACAGCAACATGAAGGTGATCACCACCGACTGGTTCACCGCGTCGCCCACACCCTTGGGCCCGCCCTTCGCGGTCAGCCCTTTGTAGGAGGCGACGATGCCGGCGATCGCACCGAACACCAGCGCCTTGACCTCGGCCGCCCACAGGTCGGAGAGCTGGGCGAGGGTGGTGAAGGAGGCCAGGTAGGCGCCGGGAGTGCCGTTCTGGAGGACGACGTTGAAGAAGTAGCCGCCTGCCACCCCGACCACCGACACCAGGCCGTTGAGCAGCACCGCCACCAGCATCGACGCCAGCACGCGGGGAACGACCAGCCGGTGGATGGGGTCGATGCCCAGCACCTGCATCGCGTCGATCTCGTCGCGGATCTTCCGCGCCCCGAGGTCGGCGCAGATCGCCGTGCCGCCGGCGCCCGCGATCAGCAGCGCGGTGACGATCGGCGAGGCCTCGCGCAGCACGGCGAGGACGGAGGCGGCCCCGGAGAAGGACTGGGCGCCGAGCTGCCGGGTCAGACTGCCGATCTGGAGCGCGATGACCGCCCCGAACGGGATGGAGACCAGGGCCGTCGGCAGGATCGTCACGCTCGCGACGAACCACGCCTGCTGAATGAACTCCCTTGCTTGGAAGGGCCGTCGGGGGATCGTCCGGACGACGTCCAGCGCCATCGCGAAGAGGCTGCCGGAGTGCCGCAGCGCTCCGGCCGGTGACAGGCTCATGCGCCGGCCACCTCCTTCTGGTGGAGACGGGCCTCGCGCCGTGCGATCGCCTGCCAGCGGGGCGGGCGGGTGATGCCCGGTCCCGGCAGCAGGCGGGGAGTCAGCTGCTGCACGCGCGCGCTGTCGTCGATCTGCGCGAGCTCCTGCTCGACCTGCGCCGCGTCCTTCTCCTCCGCCATGCCGATGGGGCCCTGCATCCGGCCGTTCAGGAACTGCCGTACGACCGGCTCGTCGCTGGTCAGCAGCTCTGCGCGCGGCCCGAACATCACCAGCTCGCGGCGGAAGAGCAGCCCGATGTTGTCCGGCACCTGGCGGGCCGAGGCGATGTCGTGCGTGACGATCAGGAAGGTCGCGTCGATCTGGGCGTTGAGGTCGACGATGAGCTGGTTGAGGTAGGCGACGCGGACCGGGTCCAGGCCCGAGTCGGGTTCGTCGAAGAGGATGATCTCCGGGTCCAGGACGAGGGCCCTGGCCAGCCCGGCGCGCTTGCGCATCCCGCCGGAGATCTCGCCGGGTAGCTTCCCCTCGGCGCCGATCAGCCCGACCATGTCCATCTTCTCCAGCACGATGCGCCGGATCTCGCTCTCGGACTTACGGGTGTGCTCGCGCAGCGGGAAGGCGATGTTGTCGTACAGGTTCATCGAGCCGAACAGCGCGCCGTCCTGGAACAGCACGCCGAAGAGCTTGCGCACCTCGTACAGGTCGTGCTCGCGGAGCTTGGTGATGTCCCGGCCCTGGATCGTGATCGAGCCGCGCTCCGGCTTCAGCAGTCCGACGAGCGTCTTGAGGAACACGGACTTGCCCGTGCCCGAGGGGCCGAGCATGACCGAGACCTCCCCGGCGGGCAGCGTCAGCGAGACGTCCTGCCAGATGACCTGGTGACCGAAGGACTTGGTCAGCCCTTCCACACAGATCTCGACACCCATCCGGTCCACCCTTCAGCCCGCGGAGCAGCTCTGACATCTGCTCTACGGGGAGGGGCCGGGCGTCCGTCGCTCGTGTGGCGGATTTTTTTCGGGAAGGTTTCCGGGCAGCACTCTCGGCTCGGTGTCCGGGCAGCGCTCTCGGGTCGGTGTCCGGGCAGCACTCTCGGGTCGGTGCCCGGGCAGCGCCTTCGGACGGTCGCCCGGCAGCGCTATCGGGCAGGTTCTCCGGCAGCGCTACGGAAGCGGGGTCGACGTGAGCTCGGGGAACGAGGTGGACGGCGCGTCGGATGTCTCGGGAGCTTCCGGGACGGCCGTGGCCGCCGTGTCCGTCGGCACGGCGGAGGGCTCCACCGGCAGGTCGGGGACGTCGGGCACCTGCGGGACCTCCGGCGCGGACAGCCCGGGCAACGGGGCCGCCGGGACCTCCGGAACGTCCGGGACCTGCCCGACGACCGGCACCCCCGGAACGTCCGGGACCTGGGCGACGACCGGGATCTCCGGCAGCGACGGCACGGACAGCGGGAGGAACGATTCACCGACGGGAGCCCCGGCCGCCCCGCGCTCGCCTGCGGCAGCCGTGGGCTCAGTCCCCCGAGGCGTACGGCCCTCGCCACGGCCGTCCGGCCGCATCGTCTCCGTGTCCGGCGTGGCGACCGCGGGCCGAGGCACCTTTCCGCCACCGCCTCCGCTGCCGTCGAGGGCGTACGGCAGCACGAACCCCGCCACCGCCAGGGACGCCGCCGTCGAGGCGACCGCCACGGCCTGTGCCCTGCCGACCCCGCGCGGCCGCCCCCACCCGATCAGGAACAGCGCGAACCCGAGCGTGGCGGCCAGCGACTGCCGCAGCGTCCGCCGGGCCCGGGCCAGCAGCGACTCGACGGTCCGGTAGCTCAGCCCCATCCGGACGGCGACCTGGCCGACGTCCAGGTCCTCCGACTTCAGCCGCAGCGCCTCGGCCTGTCGCGCGGGCAGCTCACCACTGCGCACCGCCAGCCACTTCGCCTCGGCCCGGTCGCACACCGCCTCCTCGACGGGCACCGGACCGGGGGCGATGAGCGTCGGGCTGGTCCGCACCTCGGCCTCGCGGTTCATCTGCCGGTAGCGGTCGACGCACAGGCGCATCGTCACCGTCGTCAGCCAGGCCGCGAGCCGTTCCTCGTCCAGGTCGGGCCGCTCGGCGGCGCGCAGCATCGCCTCATGCACCGCGTCCTCGGCGTCCTCCGCACTCATCGACCTGCGCCGGGCCACCTTGAGCAAATGCTCGCGGTGGCTCCACATGCGGCGCCACCGCTCGTCGACCGCGTGCATCTCCACAGGTGTCTCTGCGGGCATGTCCGTCGCCATGAGGACCCCTTCGCGCTCACCCACCGGCCTCGTGCTGTCCGGCGGGGGGCGACATTACCGCCCAGTATCGGCGGTTGTGGAGGGGGAGACGGTCATCGAGTCCGCGCTGTTACTGGTGAGTGGAGCGCCGCTGGGCAGCAGGTTCTCGCCGGGGAGCTCCATGTCCGGGTCGGTGACGGGGAGTTGCGGCTCGTCCGGCTTCGCGGGTTCGGTGGCCGGGCCGGTTGCGGCCGGGGTTGGGGAGGCGGGGGTCGACGGAGTACGGGACGGCGGGGCACTCGGCCGGGCGGAGGGTGTCCGCGACGGCTTCGGTGTGGCGGCCGGCCGCGACGGCTCCGGGTGCGCGGAGGAGGACCCGGCGGAGCCGTCCGGCACCACCCGGTGCCCTTCCATGAAGTACGTGTACCAGGCCCTGACCGTGCGCAGATAAGCCGTCGAGTGGTTGTAGCCGAGGATCGCCCGGTCCAGCTCGGCGGGGACGGAGAGGTCCCGGCCACCGGCACACAGATACCGTCCGGCGGCGAGTGCCGCGTCGAAGACGTTGTTCGGATCCGTACGCCCGTCGCCGTTGCCGTCCGCACCCCAGCGGGCCCAGGTCGACGGGATGAACTGCATCGGCCCGACCGCGCGGTCGTACGCCTTGTCCCCGTCGTGGACACCTCCGTCGGTGTCCCGGATCAGCGCGAAGGCCACGCCGTCCAGCCGCGGGCCGAGGATCGGCGCCACGGTCGTACCGTCCGACGTCACCCTGCCGCCCCGCGCCTGCCCCGACTCCACCTGCCCGATCGCCGCCAGCAGCTGCCAGCGCAGCCGGCAGCCGGGCGCCTCACGCGCGAGCCGGTCCTCGGCCCGCCGATAGGCGGCGAACACGCTCGCCGGCAGCGCGCCGCCCACCTCCACGACCGCCCCGCCACCGCCCGCGCGCTTCCCGGTCCGCAGCGGCGGAAGCTCCGTGCGGTACGGCGCGTCACCGGACACGCTCGGTCCGTCATCGGCAGGTGCCTGCCGGGGCGCCGGTGCGGACGCCCGCGCCGGGATCACCCCCGGCGCCTGCGACGCGGTGAGCGCCGCCATCGCCACCACCGCGGCCGCCGTACCCCTGACACGTCTGCCCCTGTGCCCTGCCACGTGCTGTTCCCCTCCCTGCGAGCTTCCTGTCGTCTGCTCTACGGGGGAGGGCGGTGGGTCCGTCGCGGGGATTTGCGCACGTTGCGGCTACGGCATAGCCCGCAGGCGGGTGACGAGGTGCTGGCAATCGCCCGCGAGCGCGCAGGGAATGCCCTGCTCAGGGAGCGATCGCAGATTCAAAGCGGCCCTGGTTGTGCTCGACTGGCCAAGAGAGTGTGTGATCCGGCCCCCACGGGAAGCGGCAAGCTTTCGGTAGACACCCTCCAGTGGCATGATCGATTGACTGTTCGAGGTGACGGACTTGGAGGGGGAACAGGTTGTCTTTCGAAGAGGAGTGGGCCCAGCTGAAGGCCGACGCCCTGGCACGTCAGCAAACCGGTGTGCAGATCAATCAGTTGCCGGCAGACAGCGGCGGCGGCGGTGCCGTCTCCCCGGCTGCCGGCTCCCTGGTCGCCAAGGCCCAGTCGATCAATGGCAACGCGAATCTGCTGATCGAGATCGCGGGTTTTCTCCATGAGGGCCGGCCGGATGCCGAACTGACCACCATGGCCCGCGCACCCCGGGTGCCCGCGGACGTGGCCAAGCAGGTCGCACGGTTCGCGGGCTTCGCCGATGACCAGTACCTGGACGCGGTCGCCCTGTTCGCGGCGCTGTCCACTCGCCTGAGGACGGCCGGCAGCGACTTCGTGAAGATCGATGACGACACGGCTCAACACTTCCTCGACGACGTTCTGAAGTACGGGCAGTACGTCGCCCCGGAGGCGCGATGAGCAGCGGCATCAGCCACCGTAAGGACGTCGAGTTCCTGGAAGACTGCAACCCACCCCTCGTCGAACGGAACGCGGACGAGTTCAAGCGCCTGCACGACATGCTCGTGGCGGTTGACCCTTCCGCCGAGCGCGCCGAGAAGCACACCCAGTGGAAGAGCGAAGGCAGTCAGCACTACGAAGCCCGGCTCACCGAGGCCCGCAAGCTGATCGCGCAGCTTGCGGAAGGCTATGCCAAAGCGTCCGGCGCTCTGCGCAGCTACGCGTTCGCGCTGGAGGTCGCCAAGGCCCACTACTCCAACGGCAAGGCGAACGAGCAGTCCCTCGCGGAACTGATCCACACCAAGGGCACGGCGATCACCCGTGAGGCGCAGGAGGCGGAGCCGATGCGCCAGTGGGAGGACATGCGGGACACCACCGGGGTCATGGACTTCTTCGCCGAGCTGACCATGGATGTCGACGACATCCGCGACGACGCGAACCGGCTGCACGATGCCGCCGGTGGGGACTTCCACCTGGCGAAGACCACGGAGCACGAGGCGCGGGAGATCTGCGTGCACGAGCTCAAGCAGGCCTACGACCTGCTGCCGGACTTCCGGATGGGTTTCATCCAACGTGTCGACGTCGTCTCGGCGATCGCGGAGTTGCGGCGAGAGGCGGCCGAGGCGAGCACGAACCCGCTGATGCGGCTGCCCGGCAGCGGTCCCAAGGGGGACTACTACCCCACCGCCGGCGACGACATCGTGTCCCCGACCCTGCGAGACATTCGCCTCCAGATCGCCAACCTTCCTGGTGCGGAGGACAGTTACTGGAGTCCGCCGTCGACCGCACAGGACCGGGCCGACTGGATAGCGGCGAACAAGGAGATCATCAAGGCCGCGGCACGGAATTCGGGGTTGCCACCGGACATGGTCGCCGGTATCGCGTGGCAGGAGGTCGGCGGACAGCCCGGCATCCTGGACGACATGACCGACACCATCCGCGAACAGGCGGACTCTCCCCTGAGCCCGATCGCTCCCGAGAGCCTGCCGTGGCGCCTCGGCGGTGACCCGGACAACACGTCGATGGGCCCCATCGCCATCCAGGTGCGACGTGGCGCCGAGGTTCTCGGCTACGACCCCGAGCACCTCACCGATCAGCAGCGCGGCACGGTGGAAACAGCCTTGCAGGATCCTGCGCAGAACATCTTCATCGCTTCGGAGTACCTGGCCCAACTCAAGGCGGAGAGTGAGTTCGCCGCTGTGCCGGCCGAGGAGATGACACCAGCCCAGTACCAGGAACTCGCCGCGCGTTACAACGGCGGGCCGTACTGGGAGACCGACGACGCCCAGGACTACGGGCGTGGGTTCGCGAACAATCTGGACGAGGCAAGGAACGCACTGCGCTGATGACCAGCCCTTCCCACCTGGACGACGACCGCGGCTGCCTCCGTGTGGTCCTCGCTGTACCCCTCATCCTGCTCACCCTGATCGCCGCGTACTTCTGCTGGACGGCATTGACCATCACTCCGTCCGGTACCTGGGACGACGACGCGTACGCCGGAATCGTTCTGTCGTGCGTCGTCACCATCGCCGCCGCCGTAGCCGCGGCGGCGCTGTGGCTGGTGCCTTCGGTGCGGAGGACCATGCCGTGGTGGTGGATATTCCCCGCTCTGCTGTTGGCCGTGGTTGCAGGAGCGCGATGGGCCGTGGGCGGCTAGGTCCAGCCACCGTCGCGTGTCACATCGACCGACAACACGTCCGCCCAAGGTGACGCCACCTGGACATGCCCCGACAACAGGCAGCCGACACCCGCACCGATGCTAGCGGCAGACGAGTCGGGCTGTACGCCGGGTTCTGTTCCCCGGTTCCCTCGCGGGAGCCGGGGCGACGGCCATCCATCTAGGGCCGGCGTTGCCACCGGCCTCGTGCGGTCTACCCGCGGACTCGGGCGGGCAGCCCTCGATCGTCCGCGCAGGAGCACCGAGGTGCTCCCTTTTGACCTTGCTCCGGGTGGGGTTTACCTAGCTGCCTGAGTCACCTCAAGCACTGGTGGTCTCTTACACCACCGTTTCACCCTTACCGAGGACCGAGGTCCCCGGCGGTCTGCTTTCTGTGGCACTGTCCCGCGGGTCACCCCGGGTGGCCGTTAGCCACCACCCTGCCCTGTGGAGCCCGGACGTTCCTCGGGAAGCTCCCCGTCAGGGGGACTCCACGCGGCCGTCCGCCCGGCTCGTCTGCCGTGTCGACCATGGTACCCGGCGGATGCCCCGCTTCGGCGCCGCGGCCGCCGTGGCCAGTACCGAGCCCGCCAGGATCAGGGTGAAGGCGACGCCGATGCCGAGGGTCAGCTTCTCGTCCAGGAAGAGCGCGCCCGCGGCGACCGCCACCGCCGGGTTGACGTAGGTGATCACGCCGGCCCGGGTCGGGCCGACCTCCTTGATCAGCTCCAGGAAGGCCACGAACGCGATCGCGGTGCAGACGACGCCCAGGCCGGCGAGGGCTGCCAGGACCTCGCCCGACGGCATGGTGGCGGGCCTGGTCAGGAAGGCCGCTGGGGCGTAGACGACGGCGGCGAGCGTGAGGCACGGGGTGATCAGCTGGAGGGTCGGGACGTCCTTGAGGTACCGGGCTGCTATCAGCGGGGCCGTGGCGTAGCCGACGACCGTCACCAGCACCTCGGCCATCGACAGGGCGTCGCCGCCGGTGAGGTGCGGCAGCGTCAGGACGGTGACGCCCGCGAGGCCGAGGGCCAGGCCCGCGATGCGGCGGGTGCCAACCCGCTCCCCCGCGCCGAAGAAGCGGGCCAGGAGGAGGGCGACGATCGGCACGCCCGCGATGAGGAGTCCGGCGGTGGAGCTGGACAGGTGGCGTTCGGCGTCGGTCAGGGTCCACCAGGGGCCGATGATCTCGATGACGGCGAAGGCCAGCATCGGCTTCCAGTGGGTCCGGACGGTACGGCCGAAGCCGCCCTGGCGCAGGGCGAAGGGAAGCAGGAGAGCGGCGCCGAGGGCGCAGCGTGCGAACACCACCATGGACGGGGACAGTTCGTCCACCGCCACCTTGATCATCAGGTAGGGGACGCCCCAGATCACTCCCATGAGGGAGAACAGGAACCAGCCGCGTGCAGTCATGCGACGAGTCTCGGCCGTGTCACCCCCTGGTGTCTTGAACGCTGTTGCGGTACGCCGCCGGGGTCACCCCCAGCACCCGGCGGAACCAGCGGGTGAGGTGCGCCTGGTCGGCGAAGCCGACGAGGCCGGCGACCTCGGCGGGGCGCAGTCCGGCTTCCAGGAGGCCGCGGGCCCTGGCCACCCGGTGCTGGGCGAGCCAGGCGTACGGCGGCACACCCATCGTCGTGCGGAAGGCGCGGAGCAGTTGGTAGCGGGACATGCCCAGGTCCGTGGCGAGCAGAGCCAGGGAGGGAGGGTCCAGCAGCTCGTCGGCCAGGCGGTCGCGTACGGTCCTGGCGATGCCGTCGGCCCCGGCCACGGTGTCGCTCGTCGCCCGGGCCGTGGAGTGGCGGCGGGCCAGGGCCGTGAGCAGCCAGGGCAGCCGGGACTCGGCCTCCAGGGGGTCGGGGCAGGCGCTGATGTCGGTGTGGGCGGCGCGCAGGGCCGCCGCCAGCTCCGGGTCGTGGAGGACGGGGTCGCGGAAGTGCGGGAGGCCGCCGAGGGTGCCGTCGGTGAGCAGGGCCGGTTCGGCGTAGAGGGCCTGGTAGGCGTAGCCGTCGCAGGCGGCCGGGCCGCCGGTGTGCATCTCGCCGGGCTCCAGGACGACGATCGAGCCGGGGTAGGAGTGGATGTGACCGCCCCGGTACGCGATGACCTCCGAGCCGCCGACCGTGACACCGATGGTGAATTCGTCGTGGGCGTGGGGCGCGTAGACGTGGCTGTCGAAGTGGGCGGTGAGGAGGTCCAGGGGCGGGCCGGACCGGCCCAGGCGTGCCCTGGTCCAGCTGGCCTGTTCTCGTATCCCCATGTGGCCCACCCCCGCCCCACAGGGGATCAGAGGAGGTCGGCCGTGTCCAGGTCGAAGGCGAACGGTTCGGGAAGCGTGACGGACTTGCCGAAGGGGCGGGCGCAGTGCTCGCGGTAGTCGTCGTCCTTGGGCTCGCTGAACACCGTGACCTGAGCGGTGTCCCGGTCCAAGAGCAGATAGAGCGGGATGCCCGCGCGGGCGTAGCAGCGGCGTTTGGCCTCGCGGTCGGCCTGCGGCTTGGTGGAGGTCACCTCCATCACCATGGCGACGCCGTCGCAGGGCATCCAGGAGTCGGCTCCGCCGAACAAGTCGCGCTCGATGGGCCCGAAGGTGACGTCCGGAACCAGGTGATTCTTGGGGCAGGCACCCCCGCTCCTCAGCTTCAGCCCTTTGTTCCCGGAGAAGTCCATGTCGGTCTGGGAGCGCCTGATCACTTGCCTCACGATCCGGCTGATGTACTTCTCGTGATCCCCGTCCGGCGGCGGCGTCACAACGATCTCCCCCTCGATCAGCTCTGCCCGGAAACCCTCTGGGGTGTCCAGGGCGAGGAAGCCCTCCAGCAGGACGTCTTCCTGCGAGAGCGGCTCGTGGGCCATGGCAGTCATGTCACGCCCCTCCTTCTGTCGCCCGCCAGACTGGGACATCGCCGAACCACCCGCCGTGAGATCGGGAACCGTTCCCTCGATCGTGGCACACGATCACGGCCCCCGTCAGAAGGCCGGACGGCTCGCTTGACCCTGCCGCAACGTCAACGTCTTCACTGGTGGCATGCGGATCGGAGAACTCGCCGCGGTCGTCGGCGTCACCACGCGGGCCGTGCGGCACTACCACCATCTGGGGCTGTTGCCCGAGCCCGAGCGGCGGGCCAACGGGTACCGGGAGTACGGGTTGCGGCATGCCGTCGTGCTGGCGCGGATCCGGCGGATGACCGAGCTGGGGCTGGGGCTCGCGGAGGTGCGGGACGTGCTCGCGGACGACGCCGGGAAGGATCTCGTCGAGGTGCTGACCGAGCTGGACGAGGATCTGGCGCGGCAGGAGGAGGCGCTCCGGGAGCGGCGGGCGCGGTTGCGGTCGCTGCTGGACGCGGAGGGCGGGGTGCCCGCCGAGGGGCCCGTGTCGCCCGAGCTGGCCGCGCTGTTCGCCGGGACCGCGCATCTGTCGGACTCGCCCATGGCCGCCAAGGACCGCGAGATCATCGCGTTCCTGGAGACCGCCGTCCCGGCGGAGGCCCGGGAGCAGATGGTGTCCTCGATCGGGGAGGCGCTGGGGAGCCCGGGGGCCGTGGCGCGGGCCGGCGAGGCCTACGCGCTGCTCGACGCGCTGGCCGGTGCCGGCCCCGATGACCCGCGCGTCGACGAGGCGGCCCGGGCACTCGCCGGCTGCATCCCGCCGGGGCTGTTCCCGGAGGCCGGGGAGCTCGACCAGGACAACGGTTTCCTGCGCGCGTTCTACGACGATCTCTCCCCGGCCCAGGCAGAGGTCATCCGCCGTGCACTGCGGATCCTCACCGAGGAGCGGCGATGAGGGTCGGAGGGCTGCTGGTGCGGCACGAGGTGCGGTTGCTCGTGAGTCTCGCCCTGTGGGTGGCGCGGCGTACGCACGGGACGGGCGGGGGCCGGGCCTTCGGGTACGCGGGCGGGCAGGGGGCGATGACGGCCGGGTTCGCGTTCGTGTGCCTGGTCGAGACGGTCGCGCTGTCCGTGCTGCTGCGCGACTGGCCGGCCGTGCACGCGGCGGTTCTCTTCCTGGACGTGTACACGATCGTGTTCGTCGTCGCGCTGCACGCCTCGTCCGTCGTACGTCCGCATGTGCTGCATGTGGAGCGCGGCTCGTTGCGGATACGGCGGTGCGTCCATGTCGACCTGTGCGTGCCGCTGGAGCGGATCGCCTCCGTGCGGCGTGAGCTGCGGATGACCCACGAGCGGGCCGACGGCGAGCTGAACGTCGAGGTCGGCTCGCAGACCACCGTGACGCTCGAACTGACGGAGCCCGTCACGCACGTCACCTTCCTCGGTCGGCGCCGCGAGGTGCGGGTCGTCCGTTTCCACGCCGACGACGCCGACGGGCTCGTGCGTGCCCTCGGCCGGGCGCGCGTCTGAGCTCCCCGTACACCCCCGTACGCTGTCGGCGGAGTTCGATCGAAGGAGTACGCGTGCTTGTCCTGCTGCCGCCGTCCGAAGGAAAGGCATCGTCCGGTCGTGGTGCGCCGCTGAAGCCGGAGTCGCTGTCGCTGCCGGGGCTCTCCGGAGCCAGGGAGGCCGTCCTCACCGAGCTGGTCGAGTTGTGCGCGGGTGACGAGGACAAGGCACGTGAGGTGCTGGGGCTGAGCGAGGGGCTGCGGGGCGAGGTCGCGAAGAACGCGGAGCTGCGGACCGCGGGCGCCCGGCCGGCCGGGGAGATCTACACCGGCGTGCTCTACGACTCCCTCGGCCTGGCCTCCCTCGACCCGGCCGCCAAGCGCAGGGCCGCGCGGTCACTGCTCGTGTTCTCCGGGTTGTGGGGTGCCGTGCGGGTGACGGACCGGATTCCGTCCTACCGGTGCTCGATGGGCGTGAAGCTGCCGGGGCTCGGGGCGCTGGGCGCGCACTGGCGGACGCCGATGGCGTCGGTGCTGCCGGAGGTGGCCGGGAGCGGGCTGGTGCTGGATCTGCGGTCCGCCGCGTACGCAGCCGCCTGGAAGCCGAAGGGTGAGGTCGCCGGGCGTACGGCGTCCGTGCGGGTGCTGCACGCGCCGACGCGGAAGGTGGTCAGCCACTTCAACAAGGCGACGAAGGGGCGGATCGTGCGCAGTCTGCTGACCGCCGGGGCCGACCCGAAGGGCCCGGCCGAGCTGGTGGAGACGCTCAAGGATCTCGGGTACGTCGTGGAGGCGCAGGCGCCCGCGAAGGCGGGGCAGGCGTGGTCGCTGGACGTGCTGGTGGACGAGGTGCACTAACGCGCGTTGCACCCTACGCAATGACCTTTGCGCAGCCTGCATGTCGACGGCAGGATGACGCCATGGCCTCCCCTCCCCTGCCCGCTTCCGTGCTGGACCTCGCGCCCGTCGTCCCCGTCGTCGTCATCGAGGACGTCGGCGACGCCGTACCGCTGGCGCGGGCGCTGGTCGCGGGCGGGCTGCCCGCGATCGAGGTGACGTTGCGGACGCCCGCGGCTCTGGAGGCGATCCGGGAGATCGCCCGGGAGGTGCCCGGGGCGGTGGTCGGGGCCGGGACGGTGATCCGTCCCGGGCAGGTCGCGGAGGCGGTGGCCGCGGGCTCCCGCTTCCTGGTCAGTCCCGGCTGGACGGACGTCCTGCTGGAGGCGATGCGGGCGTCCGGGGTGCCGTTCCTGCCGGGGGTGTCGACCGCGTCCGAGGTCGTGGCGCTGCTGGAGCGCGGGGTGCGGGAGATGAAGTTCTTCCCGGCGCAGGCCGCGGGCGGTACGGCGTATCTGAGATCGCTGTCGGGTCCGTTGCCGCAGGCGCGGTTCTGCCCGACGGGCGGGATCGGCCCGGACTCCGCCCCGGACTATCTGACCCTGCCCAACGTGGGCTGTGTGGGCGGGAGCTGGATGCTGCCGCAGGATGCCGTCGCCGCCCAGGACTGGGGCCGTGTCGAGACGCTGGCCCGTGCGGCCTCCGCGCTCAGCGCAGGTGGGACGTGTCGTTGAGGAGGCGGACGCTGGCATTGCCGTCCGCGTAGTACGCGACGACCGACAGGGACGCGGCCGACAGTTCCATGCGGAACAGGGACTCCGGCGGGGCGCCCAGGGCGAGCCGGACGAGCGTCTTGATCGGGGTCACGTGCGTGACGAGCAGGACCGTTCGGCCCGCGTGGGCCGCGACCAGCCTGTCGCGGGTGGCGGCGAGCCGGGTGGCCGTCGCCGCGAAGCTCTCGCCGCCGCCGGTGGGTTCGGCGTCCGGGGAGGCCAGCCAGGCGTTCAGGTCGTCGGGGTGGCGCTCGCGCACCTCGGCGAAGGTGAGCCCCTCCCAGGCGCCGAAGTCGGTCTCGCGCAGCCCGTCGTCGATGCCGACGTCGAGCCCGAGCCGGGCGGCGACGATCCCGGCGGTCTCCCGCGTCCGGGCGAGCGGCGACGACACGACCGCCTGAATGGTGCCCCGCCGGGCCAGCATCGCGGCGGCCCGCTCGGCCTGCTCACGGCCGGTGCCGGACAGGGAGGGGTCGGTTCCGCCACTGCCGGAGAACCGCTTCTGGGGCGTCAACGGCGTCTCGCCGTGCCGGAGCAGGACGAAGGTGGCGGGGGCACCCATGTCGGCGGGAGCCCAGCCGGGCGTGGCGACGGCCTGGGCGGCCCGGGAGTCGGCGTCGGCGTTCTCGGCGAGTGCCCCGGCCTTCGCGACGCGGGCGTCGGAGGCGGCTTCGGCGGCAGAGGAGTCCGCCGTCACGGCAGGGCCGTCGGCGGGGCCCTCGGCCTTGACCGCACGGGCATCGGCGGGGCCCTCGGCCTGGACCGCACCGCCGTCGGCCGGGCCCTCAGCCTTGACCGCGCGGGCGTCGGCCGGGCCCTCAGCCTTGACCGCGCGGGCGTCGGCGTCAGCCTTGGCGGCACCGCCACCCGCGACGGCCCCCGCGGCAGGGGCGTCCGCCGTCACGGCGTGACCACCGGCGGCAGACCCGGCCTTCGCAGCACGGACATCGGCCTGGGCCCTCGCGATGCCGCCCTGCGCGACGGCCTGCGCGGCACGCGCATCGGCGGCAGCCTCCGCCGGGCGGACGGCAGCCCCGGGCCTGCCGGTCTCCGCGTCCGCTTCAGCCTGCGACGCGGCGGTTCGTGCCGCGTCGCCTCCGCCCGACGGGCCGGCCGCCTCAGGGGCGTGAGGAGGCGCGGCGTCCGCCCCCGGGCCGGTCGGCGCGGCGGCGGCACGGCCCGCCGCCAGAGCCCCGCGCACCCGTGCCGCACCCGCCACCGCGTCACCGGGCGGGCCGTGGGACGCGGCGGCCTCGGCGCGCCCGGCACCCCAAGTGCCCCCGGCACCCCCGGCAGCCGCATCCAGCTCCGCCGTCGACGCCGGCTCCGACCACCGCTCGCCCCTGGCCCCGGCATCCATCGCCTCGTTGGCCAGCCGGTCCGCGTGCTTGTTCTGCGCCCTCGGCATCCACTCGTACGTGACCTGCCCGGGCGGGAAGACCCGGGACGCCTGCGTCGCCAGTGGCTTCATGTCGGGGTGCTTGATCTTCCAGCGGCCCGACATCTGCTCGATGACGAGCTTGGAGTCCATCCGGACGTGGACCGTCGCGTCAGGGTCCAGTTCCCGGGCGGCGAGCAGGCCGGCGAGGAGGCCGCGGTACTCGGCGACGTTGTTCGTGGCGACGCCGATGTACTCGGCGGTCTCCCGCAGGGTCTCCCCCGTCGCCGCGTCGCTGACCACGGCCCCGTAGCCGGCCGGCCCCGGGTTGCCCCGTGAGCCGCCGTCGGCCTCGACGATGAACTCCCGCACCGGAAGGGCTCCCTGAAGGCCTAGAGACCGGACTCGGACGTGCGCACCAGGATGCGGCGGCAGTTCTCGCAGCGGACGACCGTGTCGGGCGCCGCCTTGCGGATCTCGGCCAGCTCGGTGATGGCGAGCTCCTGCCGGCAGCCCTGGCAGCTGCGCGCGTACAGCTTCGCCGCGCCGACGCCGCCCTGCTGCCCGCGCAGCTTGTCGTAGAGCTTCAGCAGGTCTTCGGGGATCGAACCGGCGACGACCTCGCGCTCCTTGGTGACCGTGGCGACCTCGCCGTCGATCTGCTCGAAGGCCGCGTCGCGGCGCGCGGTCGCGTCGTCGATCTTCGACTGGACGGAGGTGACGCGCTCGGTCAGCTCCGCGACCCGCTCCTGGGCGGACTCGCGGCGCTCCATGACCTCCAGCACCACGTCCTCCAGATCGCCCTGCCGCTTGGCGAGGGAGGTGATCTCGCGCTGGAGGTTCTCCAGGTCCTTGGGGGAGGTGACGGCACCCGAGTCGAGGCGCTGCTGGTCGCGGGCGGCGCGCTGGCGCACCTGGTCCACGTCCTGCTCGGCCTTGGTCTGCTCGCGGGCGGTGTCGCTCTCCTCGGTCTGCGCGGCCACGAGCAGGTCGCGCAGCTGGGTGTGGTCCTTGGTCAGCGACTCGATCTCGGCGTGCTCGGGCAGCGACTTGCGCTTGTGCGCGAGCTGCTGGAGGCGGACGTCGAGGTCCTGGACGTCGAGGAGTCGGATCTGGTCGGCGGGCGCGGCGTTCAGTTCGGGGCTCCAAGGGGATCGGAAGTGGCGGAGGCCGCGTGCGCGGTCCAGGGGTCGGTGACCGTCTTCGAGACGTGGACGCGCAGGTCCCATCCGTGCCGGTCCGAGATCTCGTCGAGCTGGCTCGCGGCCAGCTCGCACCAGGGCCACTCGGTGGCCCAGTGCGCCGCGTCGAGCAGCGCGAGGGGGCTGTGGGCGCGGGCCTCCGACACCGGGTGGTGGCGCAGGTCTGCGGTGAGGAAGGCGTCGACGCCGGCCGCGCGTACGTGGTCGAAGAGGCTGTCGCCGGAGCCGCCGCTGACGGCGACCGTGCGTACGGGTGCCTCGGGGTCGCCGGCGACGCGGATGCCCTGCGCGGTGGCGGGCAGCCGCTCGGCGGCGCGGGCGGCGAACTCTCGGACGGTCAGCGGGTGGTCCAGCGCGCAGAGCCGGCCGAGGCCGCGGCGGCCCTCGGGGTCGGTGGGGTCGGGCACGAGCGGCCCGGTGACGCGTAGGTCCAGCGCGCCGGCGAGGGCGTCGGAGACACCCGGGTCGGCGGTGTCGGCGTTGGTATGGGCGACGTGCAGCGCGATGTCGTTCTTGATGAGGGTGTGGACGACACGGCCCTTGAAGTGCGTCGCCGCGACCGTCGTCGTGCCGCGCAGGTAGAGCGGGTGGTGGGTGACGAGCAGGTCGGCGCCCAGTTTCACCGCCTCGTCGACGATCTCCTGGACCGGGTCGACGGCGAACAGGACGCGCGTGACCTCCTGGTCCGGGTCGCCCGCGACGGTGCCGACCGCGTCCCAGGACTCGGCCCGCTCGGCGGGCCACAGGGTCTCCAGCGCGGCGATGACTTCAGACAGACGGGGCACGGGAGCAAGGCTACCCGCCTGATCTGTGGCGTTGCACCGCCACCGCCCGCTCCCGGCACCCCTGGCCCCGCTCAGCACAATTGCCCCCCTTCCCTCAGGCGAATCGTTCCTGGAACACCCTTATGTGTGAAGTCCGCGGCAGTGGAATTCGCCGCCCGTGTGCGAAAACTACGTTCGTCACTGGAGGTGACCGAACGATGACGGTCTGTGCGATCGAGCCTTCGGTGCGACACGACGACGCGGACGAGGACGAGAGGTGGTCCCGGCCCGCAGGCTGCACGCTCACCGCGGACGGCGCCTACGGCGCGCGTCTCGCGTCGGCCGGCGACTCCTGGTTCCCGGAGCGCTGGACCCTGGACGGCCATGAGCCGTACGCGGTGCCCCTGCCGCGCAACCAGCCGGAGGAGCCCGGCACCGAGGTGCAGCCGATGGGCGACGGCCGGGTCCTCATCCACCGCGTGGTGGCCGGGCGGCACGCCTTCGCGCTGCTGTACCCGACCGGGCCCGGCACCGGCGAGCTGCCCCTGGGCGGGGTCCAGTGCCGGGACGAGACCGCCCGGCTGCGGCTGCTGCCGCCCGCCCCGGGCGGCGAGCGGGCCTACGCCCTCGCCGTCGGGCCGCGTACGACCTCGGTGTGGCTGGTGGCGGGCGGCGCCTTCGGGCCCGAACGGCTGGCCGAGCTGCCGGGCCGCTGCTCGGGCGGGGTCTGGCTGGACCGGACGGCGCGGCTGCTGGCGCTGGACCAGGAGGCCAGGGGCCGCGTCAAGACCGTCGTGGTGGACCTGGAGTGCGGCGAGGTGTCGCCGCTGCTCCAGATCGCCGCGGAGAGCGACGACCGGCTGCTGCTCGCCGACCACGACAGCGGGCTGCTGATCGTCCGCTCGGACGCGCCCTCACCGGGGCAGGCCCGGCTGGGCTGGGGCGTCCTCGGCAGCACACTGCCGGTGCGCTTCCCGGAGTGCCTGCGGGTGCGGGACTGCTCCGTCACGCCGTTCGCGATCCAGCCGGGGCAGGTGCTGACGCCGGAGAGCTGCGCGGTGGCGCTGCGGGTGGACGGGCCGCGGGGCAGCTGGGTGGGGGTCTGGCGGCCCGCCGAGCGGCGGGTGCACCATCTCCGGGCGCCCGAGGGGTGGCTGGCGGGTACGGGCCTGTGGACGCCGGAGGGGGTGCTGCGGCTGCCGTACGCGACGCAGGCCGTGCCGTGCGGGGTGGCGCGGGTGAGTCCGCCGCCGGCCGCCGTACCGGAGTCCGGGGTGGCGACGGCACCGCTTCCGGAGCCCGAATCGGCGGCCCCGCCCGCGGAACACTCCGCACAGTCCGCGGAAGCATCGGCTCAGCCCGCCGAGCCTCCGGCGCCCTCCGCTCCACGCCCTGTGCCCCTTCAGGAAGCGCCGTTGGGACGCCTTGTAACGAACTAGTGCCGGTTGGCGTGGCTGCCTGGATCCGAGGTCAGGAGGGCCGGTTAGACTCACCCGGCTGTAAAAAAGATCATGTTGACGGGGTGAATTCCATCCGATGAGTGACGCCAGCACGAACCAGCCGCGCAATGCCGACGTCCAGCAGTCCTCCACCGGCCCCGGCCGGCACCGTGGAGAGGTCTCCACGCAGGACGGCGAGACGGCTCCGCGCGGACGTCACCGCAAGCCGGTGGCGGAGACCGAACAGGCCGTGACTGCGGCCTGACGGCACGCCGGTCACCAGACGGCGAACGGCCCTTCCCGCCACAAGCGGGGAGGGCCGTTCCGTGCTTTCGGTATCTCTCACCCTCGTTTCAGGCCCAGCACCTCCGCCGCCGCGAAGGTCTCCCCGGCCGGACGGTCCGCGTAGTACGGCCCGAGGACGGCCTCCAGTTCGTCGTAGGTGAAGGCGTCCTGCTTGCTGTCGAACTTCGCGGAGACCCGGGGCCGTTCGACGACGGCGACCATCCCGCCGTGCACCACGAGGAGCTGCCCGTTGACGTGGGCGGCGCCGGGCGAGGCCAGATAGCCGACCAGCGGGGCGACGTGCTCGGGGGCGAGCGGGTCGAGGCCGGTGCCGGAGGGCTGCTCGACGCCCGCGAAGACGTCCTCGGTCATGCGGGTGCGGGCGCGGGGGCAGATGGCGTTGGCGGTGACGCCGTACTTGCCGAGGGCGAGGGCGGTGGAGGTGGTGAGGCCGACGATGCCGCCCTTGGCCGCCGCGTAGTTGGGCTGCCCGGCGGAACCGGCGAGGAAAGCCTCCGAGGAGGTGTTCACGATGCGCCCGTACACCGGCTCCCCGGCGCGCTTGGAGCGCTCCCGCCAGTGCGCGGCGGCGAACCGGGTGGTGTTGAAGTGGCCCTTGAGGTGCACGCGGAGGACGGAGTCCCACTCCTCCTCGGCCATCGAGAAGACCATGCGGTCGCGCAGGATGCCAGCGTTGTTGACCAGGATGTCGAGCCTGCCGAACGCGGCGACGGCCGACTCGACGAGCGTGCGCGCCTGTGTGAAGTCGGAGACGTCGCCGGTGTGCGCGAGGGCGGTGCCGCCCGCCGCGCGGATCTCGGCGGCGACCTCCTCGGCGGGCCCCGCGCAGGCCTCGCCCGTGCCGTCGCGGCCGGGCTGCCCGTAGTCGTTGACGACCACGGCGGCACCGAGCCGGGCGAGTTCCAGCGCCTCGGCCCGGCCGAGTCCGCGGCCCGCGCCCGTGACGATCGCGGACAGTCCCTGGAGCGGCAGCAGCGGCATGGGGTGAGTCCTCACATCTCGATGCACGTACGCAGGGCGGTCCCGGTCCGCATCTGGTCGAGTGCCTCGTTGACGTCGGCGAACGGGACCCGGTGGGTGATCAGGCCGGCGAGGTCGATGCGGCCCGCGCGCCACAGGGCGATGGTGCGTTCGTAGGAGCGCAGCACGTCACCGCCGCCGTACAGGGAGGGCAGGATCCGCTTCTCGTCGAAGAACAGCTCGAACATGTTGAGCTGGAGGAAGTCGTCCATGGCTCCGGCGCCGACCACCACGAGGGTGCCGCCGCGCCGGGTGTTGTCGTAGGCGGTGCGTGCCGTGGCGGACTTGCCGACGACCTCGAAGACGTGATCGAAGCCCTCGCCGGCGGTGATCTGCTGCTTGGCGTCGGGCAGTTCGTCGGGGGAGACGGCCTGGGTGGCGCCGAAGCGGAGGGCCGCCTCGCGGCGCGAGGGCACCGGGTCCACGGCGACGATCTCCGCGGCGCCCTGGAGCCGGGCGCCCTGGATCACGGAGATGCCGACGCCCCCGCAGCCGATGACCGCCACCGACGAACCGGCTTCCAGGTCCGCCGTGTTGAGCGCGGCGCCGAGGCCGGTGGTCACCCCGCAGCCGATGAGGGCGGCGATGTCGAAGGGCACGTCGTCGGGTATGGGCACCGCGCAGCCGGCGTCGACGACGACCTCCTCGGTGAAGGTGCCGGTGCCGGCGAAGCCGAAGACGTCCCCGCCGGGGCGCTTGAAGTTGGGGGTGCCCGCGTTCATGAACCCGGCCAGGCACAGCTCGGTCTGGCCGCGCTTGCAGGCGGGGCAGGAGCCGCAGGCGGGCAGCCAGCACACGACGACCCGGTCACCGGCCTTCAGATGACGCACACCCTCGCCGACTTCGAGGATCTCCCCCGCCCCCTCGTGCCCGGGGACGAAGGGCGCGGGCTGCGGGAGCACCCCGCTCATCGCGGACAGGTCCGAGTGGCACAGCCCCGTGGCGCGCACCCGGATCCTCACCCTGCCGGGCCCGAACCCCACCGCCTCGACGTCGTCGAGGACCTCCAGTTTGTCCTGGCCGATCTCGTGCAGTACGGCTGCGCGCATGGTGCGGGCTCCCCTCGTACGGCGTTCTGGAGTCAGGTGTGTTCGACGACGGTGTCGGCGAGGACGGGCGCGTCGGCCCTCTCCACGGCGCTGACGGCGACCCGGGTGGATCCGGGTGTGTGCCACATGCGGATCCGCAGGGTCTCCCCCGGGTACACGACCCCGGCGAAGCGGGTGGCGTAGGACCGCACCCGGGTGACGTCCCCGCCGAGCAGTGTGTCGACGACGGCCTTGAGCGTGATGCCGTAGGTGCACAGGCCGTGCAGGATGGGCCGTTCGAATCCGGCGACCTTGGCGAACTCCGGGTCGGCGTGCAGCGGGTTCCAGTCGCCGGAGAGGCGGTAGAGCAGGGCCTGGTCGTCGCGGACGGGCCGCTCGACGGTCCGGCCGGGTTCGCCGGTGGGCGGTTCGAGGCGGGCGGAGGGGCCGCGGTCGCCGCCCCAGCCGCCCTCGCCGCGGATGAAGATCTGGGCGTCGTTGGTCCACAACGGGCCCTCGGTGTCGGCGACTTCGGTGCGCAGCACGAGGACGGCCGCCGTGCCCTTGTCGTACACGGCGGCGATCCGGTGGGTGGCGGTGGCGGTGCCCGTCGCCGGGATGGGCCGGTGGACGAGGAGGCTCTGGCCGCCGTGCAGGACGCGGGCCAGCTCGACCTCGATGCCGGGCATGGACAGGCCGCCGGTCACGCCGGGTTTGCCGGCGCCGGCGACGGTGGCGAAGCTCGGCAGGACGTGCAGCCGGGACTCCAGGGTGTAGCGCAGCTCGTCGGGGTCGGTGGCGGGGCTGCCCGCGCCGATGCCGAGGTGGTAGAGCTGCACGTCCTTGTGGTCCCAGGAGATCTCGCCGGTCCGGGGGCCGGCGGCGAGCGCCTTGGCTGCGTCGATGGGCATGGGGCTCCTGATCGCCGGAGGAAGGACCTCGGTACGGCCGTCCGCACCGTCGGCCGCACCGAGGCCGTCTGGGCCGGACCGGGACGCCAACTGAAACGCGTTCCAGTCCCGCGCCCTCTGTATAGCCGAGGCCCCGGCACTTGTGAAGGCTCCTGACACTGCGTCAGATCGGTGTCGCGGTGGCATGTGGCCTGCCGCAGTCCGTACCGGCTTGGTGATCCTGCCGGACGTCCGGCAGGGCTTCTCACCTCACGCCCGCTGGAACAACGCCGTCCAGAGGAAGGACTTCCCGAAGTACGCGGACTCCTCCGGCTCGTCGCGCATGCGCCGCAGTTCGAGCTCGGTCAGGCCGGAGAAGATCTCCCGCAACGCCTCGGGCGTGTACGCGAGGCCGCCCCGCAGCCCGGCCCCCTCGCGGTAGAAGTCGGTGTCGGACAGCTCCGACCCCATCCCGCCGGCTCCGGCGGCGAAGCAGGTGAGACCGAAGAGGCCTGCGGGTGCCAGGAGTTGCTCCAAGAGGGCGACATAACTGACCCGGCGGTGCGGTGGCAGATGGTGGAAGCAGCCGGAGTCGTAGACGAGGTCGTACGGGCCGGTGAGGTCCCGGCCGCCGAGCGCGAACGCGTCCCCGCAGTGGAACCGCACGTTCCCGGCCCCCGTCTCGCGGGCCCGCTCCCCGGCCCATTCGACGGCCGTCGAGGACAGGTCGACCGCGTCGACGTCGAAGCCCCGCGCCGCCAGGTACAGCGCGTTGCGCCCCGGCCCGCATCCCAGATCCAGCGCCCGTCCCCTGCGCAGCGACCCCCGCTCCACCGCTGCCACCAGGTTCTCGTCCGGCCGCGCCACGAAGAACGGCACGGGCCGGGAGCGGTCGGCGTAGAAGTCGTCCCACCAGTGGGCACCGCGCCCGGTCCACCGATCGGCCTCGGGTGCGAACAGGTCGTCGAGCAGGGCGAGTACGTCGTCGACGGTGCGTATGTTCCGGTCCATCCGGTCCCCTTTCCGCTTCCGTCGACGGTAGGCCCAGATGCGCTGAAAGGCCAGGTCAGGGCGGGTTTCCCGGCATCAGCGGAAGGCCGTGCGCGGGCCGCGGCGGGGCCGGGAGGCACCCCGGGGACGGGCCGCACCGCCCCCGGGCCGAAAGAGCGGCGGCGCACCCGTGACGGGTCGTCACGCCCCTGTTCCGGGCCGCGCCGGCCGCACTGTTTTCAGGCGGCGGCCTCCCGCTCCACCGCCTCCCGCTCCCCCGCCGTCCGCGGCAGCCACACCCACATCAGCGCGACCCCGGCCGTCAGCACCACGGCCCCCACCCGGAACGCGAGCGCGTAGCCCTCCGTCAGGGCCCGCGGAGTCGTGCTGCCCGCCGACTCGGCCGCCGCAAGGGTGGACAGGACCGCCAGGCCCAGGGAACCGCCCATCGTGCGGGACGTGTTGACGAGGCCGGAGACCAGGCCCGCTTCCCCGGGGGCGGCGCCGGACGTGGCCAGGGAGGCGAGCGGGGTCGCGGCCAGGCCCGCGCCGAGCATCATGAGGACGCCGGGAACGAGGATCACCGTGGCGTAGGAGCCGTCGGGCGTCATCGTGGACTGCCAGGCGAACCCGGCCACGGCGACCAGGGTTCCGAGCGCGGCGACGTTGCGCGGGCCGATCGGGCGCATCAGGCGGGGCGCGAGCTTGGAGCCGAGGATGACGGCGAGGGAGCTCGGAACCAGGGCCAGGCCGGCCTCCAGCGGGGTGTAGCCGAGGACGTTCTGCGCGTAGAGGGTCATGAAGAACCACATGCAGAACATCGCCGAACCGCACAGGAACATCGAGACGTTCGCCGAGGAGACCGAGCGGATGCGCAGGAGGCCGAGCGGCATCAGCGGGCTCGCCGTGCGGGCCTCGACCGCGAGGAACGCCCCGAGCAGGGCCGGTCCGGCGAGCAGCGGCACCAGGGTGGCCGGTGCCGTCCAGCCCGCCGCCTCCGTCTGGGAGATGCCGTAGGCCAGCGTGGCCAGGCCGGCCGTGACGAGCAGCGCGCCGGGCAGGTCGAGGCGCCGGCCGTCCCCGGCCCGGCCCTCGGTGAGGAACCAGGCGGCGGCGCACAGCACCACGGCCCCGACGGGCACGTTGATCAGCAGCACCCAGCGCCAGGAGAGCGTCTCCACGAGCAGCCCGCCGACCAGGCCGCCCGCCGCGCCGCCGCCGGCCCCGACCGCGGTCCAGGTCCCGATGGCCCGGGCCCGGGCCGCCCCTTCGGGCACGGAGGCGGTGAGGATCGTCAGCGTCGAGGGCGCCAGCACCGCCGCACCCAGCCCCTGCACGGCCCGCGCCGCCAGCAGCTGCCAGTCGTCCTGGGCCAGCCCGCCGGCCGCCGAGGCCAGGGTGAACAGGCCGAGCCCGACGAGGAACATCCGCTTGCGGCCGTAGAGGTCTCCGGCCCGGCCGCCGAGCAGCATGAACCCGGCGAAGGCGATGGCGTAGGCGTTCACGACCCATTGCAGGCCCTGCTCGCTGAGCCCGAGCCCGGTCCGCATGGACGGCAGGGCCACGTTGACGACGGACACGTCCAGCACGACGAGGAACTGCCCGGCGCAGGTGAGCGTCACCACGAGCCACATCGGCGGCGCCCCGCCCGGACGCAGCCGGGACAGCCGGGGCGTCCGGGATGGGCGGGATGTGCGG
This sequence comes from Streptomyces collinus, assembly GCF_031348265.1. Lineage (NCBI taxonomy): Bacteria > Bacillati > Actinomycetota > Actinomycetes > Kitasatosporales > Streptomycetaceae > Streptomyces > Streptomyces collinus. The sequence goes on from NZ_CP133771.1 coordinate 2,570,428, forward strand.
GCGGTGGCGGCGTCGGCGGATTCGAGCATGGGTGTCATGCTCTCAACCGCCTTGCACCCCTTGCATCGGGATTTCGCCGGGCCCCGCCTCGGTCCCGGGTCCTAGGTCGCGTCCGGCCTCGGGCTTTTACGCAATCCCAAGGAAAGGTCAAGTTTTCGTTAGGGTGCCGAAGCAACGGAATAGTTGCCTGGACATACAAGGTTCCCACTCCACGTAACCCGACGCTCCCGGCCTGGAGGCCCTCCTCAATGACGCAGACGACGACAGACCGCCCCGCCGGCAGAGCGAGCGGGGCCCTGGTCCCGGTGCTCGCCTTCGCGGGCATCGTTGTCGCGGTGATGCAGACCCTGCTCGTTCCGGTGATCAAGGATCTGCCGCAACTGCTGGACACCGCCCCCAGCAACGCCACCTGGGTCCTCACCTCGACCCTCCTGTCGGGAGCGGTGGCCACGCCCATCATGGGCCGCCTCGGCGACCTCTACGGCAAGCGCCGGATGCTGATCCTCAGCCTGGCCGTGATGGTCGTCGGCGCCCTGGTCAGCGCGCTCACCAGCGATCTGCTGCTCATGATCATCGGCCGTACGCTCCAGGGCTTCGCGATGGGCGCGATCCCGCTCGGCATCGGCCTGATGCGCGACATGCTGCCCCGCGAGAAGCTCGGCTCGGCGATGGCGCTGATGAGTTCCTCCATAGGTGTCGGCGGCGGCCTCGCCCTGCCCGCCGCCGCCCTGGTCGCCCAGCACAGCGACTGGCACGCCCTGTTCTACGGCGCCGCCGGCCTCGGCGTCCTCGCCATCGCCCTCACCCTGCTCGTCGTGCCCGAGTCGCCGATGCGCGCCGAGGGCTCCTTCGACCTGCCGGGCGCCATCGGACTGTCCACGGGGCTCGTGCTGTTCCTGCTGCCGATCACCAAGGGCAGCGACTGGGGCTGGGCCTCCGGCACCACCCTCGGCCTGTTCGGCGCCTCGGCGGTGGTGCTCGTGCTGTGGGGCGTGATGGAGCTGCGCTTGAAGGCCCCGCTGGTCGACCTGCGCACCACGGCCCGCCCCGCCGTCCTCTTCACCAACCTCGCGTCGATCATGGTCGGCGTCTCCTTCTACGTCGTCTCCCTGGTCCTGCCCCAGCTGCTCCAGCTGCCGAAGTCCACCGGCTACGGTCTCGGCCAGTCGATGGTCGTCGCGGGTCTGCTCGTGGCGCCGCTCGGCCTGACGATGATGGTCACCGCGCCCGTCTACGCCCGGCTGTCCGCGAAGTACGGCCCCAAGGTCACCCTGATCCTCGGCCTGCTGATCATCGCGATCGGCTACGGCGCCGGCCTCGGCCTGATGAGCGCCGCCTGGCAGAGCCTGGTCATCTCCGTGCTGCTGGGCGCGGGCATCGGTCTCGCCTACTCCTCGCTGCCCGCGCTGATCGTGGGTGCGGTCCCGGCGTCGGAGACGGGTGCGGCCAACGGCCTCAACACCCTGATGCGCTCCATCGGCACGTCGGTGTCGAGTGCCGTGATCGGCATGGTGCTGGCGAACACCGCGAACAACGTCGGCGGCGTCGAGATCCCGACCATGCACGGCTTCCGGCTCTCCTTCCTGATCGCGACGGGCGCGGTGGCCGTGGGCCTGCTCCTGGCGCTGTTCCTGCCGGGCCGACGGCCGTCCGGGAAGCCGCAGTTGCGCGCGAGCAGCGAGGAGGACGCGGCGCTGGAGCGGGCCGAGCGGGTCCTGCGCGGTTTTCGCGGCCGGGTGCTGGCCGCGGACGGTGCTCCGGTCGCCCGCGCCACGGTCACGCTGATCGACCGCCGCGGCCGCCGGGCCGGCGCGACGCTCTCCGCCGAGGACGGCAGCTACGCGCTCGCCGTCCCCGCGCAGGGCTCCTACGTCGTGGCCGCACGCGCCGCGGGGCACGGCCCGCTCGCCTCGTCCGCGACCCACGCGGGCGACGAACGCCCGGTCGACCTGGACCTGTCGCTGCCGGGCGAGACGGTCTCCGCCTGACCCGCCGCCCGATTCCGTTACTCACCGGTACCCCCTGTCGTCCTCCCGGCAGGGGGTACGGCACGATGGCGCCCTGACCGTCCGTCGTACGACCGAGAGGACCCCCATGCCCGCGGCGCCGAAGCCCGAGATCCTGGCCGCGTTCGAGGCGGCGAAGGGGTTCATGCCCGCCGGTGAGGGCCTGGCGCTGTACGCGGCGGCCGTGGAGGCCGGGCGGCTCGGGCTGCCGCTGCTGGAGGTCGGCACGTACTGCGGCCGCTCGACGATCCTGCTCGCCGACGCGGCCCGCGAGGCCGGGGTCAGCGCGCTCACCGTCGACCACCACCGCGGCAGCGAGGAGCAGCAGCCCGGCTGGGAGTACCACGACCCGGAGACGGTCGACCCCGAGGTCGGGCTGATGGACACGCTGCCCACGTTCCGCCGCACGCTCCACAAGGCGGGCCTGGAGGAGCACGTGGTGGCGCTGGTCGGGCGCTCCCCGCGGATCGCCGCGTTCTGGCGGACGCCGCTGGGCTTCGTCTTCATCGACGGCGGCCACACCGACGAGCACGCCACCGCCGACTACGAGGGCTGGGCGCCGCACGTCGCCGAGGGCGGCCTGCTGCTCATCCACGACGTCTTCCCCGACCCGCAGGACGAGTTCACCGGCCAGGCCCCGTACCGCGTCTACCTCCGGGCGCTCGCGTCCGGCGCCTTCACGGAGGTCTCGGCGACGGACTCGCTGCGGGTCCTGCGCCGCACCGGCCCGGGCATCTGAGAGCACGGCTGGGCGGGTGAACTGCGCCCTCCGCACCCCGCCCGGTCGGCCCACGGGCGGCGTGGCGCGTCGGCGGGCGACCGCCGCTGCCCAAGGATCCGGCCGCGTGGCACACACCTTCGAAGAGCTCGTGGAGAAGCAACGCGCGGCGGACGAGGCGTACGCCCGCGTGCGTCACCTCCAGGACGCGTACGGGCCGCCCACCCAGACCAAGTGGAGCGACCAGCAGACCACCACCTGGGAGACGGCCTGGCGGGCCTGGCGCGATCTCGCCCGCGACGTCCAGGCGGCGGTGACCGGGTACGCGAAGCAGGAGGGCACACCGCGCCAGGAGGTGGAGGCGCGGGTGAAGGAGGCGGTACGGCACGGGGACGCCGGCGGGAACGGGGCGTAGGCCGCGCCCGCGAAGTCCGGGCACGGCCCTGCCGCCACCCGTCGAGCCGTCTCCGGCCCGCCGCCCCCGCCGACGGCCGCTAGGGTGGCTGGCGTGTCGTACGTAGGCCCGGACTTCGAACCTCCCCAGAACCGCCGCCCCCGCCGCGGCCCCCTGACCGTCGCGCTCGCCGCGCTGGTGCCGGGGGCGCTGCTCGGCTGGCTGGTGTACGAGACGGTGGGCGGCCCGGGGGACGACGGGGGTTCGGGGCAGGCGACCGTGCGGTCCTCCCCGCCCGCCGCGTCGAGCGCGCCCTCCGACGACGCCAAGGAGCCGGGCGCCTCACCGGAGCCCACGGCCACGCCCTCGGCCTCCGCGCCCGCCGCTTCCGGGCCGCTCAAGGGCAAGGTGGTCGTCATCGACCCGGGGCACAACCCGGGCAACTTCCAGCACGCCTCCGAGATCAACCGCAAGGTGAACATCGGAACGAACTCGAAGGAGTGCGACACCACGGGCACGTCCACCAACGACGGTTACACCGAGGCGAAGTTCACGCTGGACGTGGCGCACCGGATGCGCACGCTGCTTCAGAAGCAGGGCGCCACGGTGAAGCTGACGCAGGACGGCGACCGGCCGTACGGGCCGTGCGTGGACGAGCGGGCCCGGATCGGCAACCAGGCGAAGGCGGATGCCGTCGTCTCGATCCACGCGGACGGCTCGGGCGCCGGCAACCGCGGCTTCCACGTGATCCTGCCCGGTTCGGTCAAGGCGGGTGCCGCGGACACCCGGGCGATCGTCGGTCCCTCCCGGGATCTCGGCGAGCGCGTCGCGGGCCGCTTCGTCGCGGTCACCGGCAGCGCGCCCTCCAACTACGTCGGCGACGGCGGCGGACTCGTCACGCGTAAGGACCTGGGCGGTCTCAATCTGTCAACGGTTCCCAAGGTGTTCATCGAGTGCGGCAACATGCGCGATAGCAAGGACGCGGCGTTGCTCACCAGCGGCGCATGGCGACAGAAGGCGGCGCAAGGGATCTCCGAGGGAATCGTGAGTTTTCTGCGCGGGTAGTCCCGGACCGGCAGATCCCGGCGGACACCCTGATGGGGCGGACGATAGGGTCCTCCTTACGATGAGGGGCCACCCCCGCGCTTCACACCGAGTCCGGACGGCGGCATGGTGACGGCGACGCCTCTACCGACGATGAGACGACCTACGAAGGACCTGAAGTGAATATCCGCTCCCTCACTCGGGGCGACGGCGTGGTGATCGGAGCAGCGGTATTGCTGTTGATCGCGTCGTTCCTCGACCTCTACTCGTTCGACAATGTCCCCGACAGCGTCGACCTCCCCAGCCTGTGGGGCAGCGGCCCGGTCGTGTTCAGCGTCGTGCTGGCCGGGATCATCGGCGCCGCGCTCGTCGTCGTCGGCCGGGGTCTGCCGCAGGCGCCGAAGATCGCGGGGCTGGAACTCGTCCCGTTCGGCGTCGCCTTCACGGTGTTCGCCGCGTGGAGCGCCCTCGGCAACATCTTCGACGTGACCGGCGGCTACGACAACATCGAGGGGACCAACAGCGACTTCCTGCCGAGCCCCGGCATCGGCATGATCCTCGCCCTCGTCGCCACACTGCTGATGGCCGCCGCCGCCCTCGCCACCCCCCTCGTCCCGGCCCTCAAGGGCGCCCTGCTCCCGGCCCCCCGTCCGGCCGCCCCGCAGCCCTACGGCGCCCAGCCCCCCGGTGGTTACGGCTACCCGGGCGCGCAGCAGCCCGGCGGCTACGGCCAGCCGCAGCCGGGGCAGCCCGGGCAGCCGTTCGGCGGCCAGCCCCAGCAGGCGCAGGCCCAGCCGCAGCCGCAGCCGCCGGCCGGGGACTTCTCCCCGTTCTGGTTCGCGGTGCCGGTGCCGCGGCCGCTGTTCGCGGAGGACGGCTCGCCCACACCGATCGCCGAACTCGCCCCGGGGACCTGGTACCTGGCCGTCGAGCAGCGCGGTGCGGCCCTGGTCGCCCAGACGCAGGACGGCCGCCGCGGTGTCCTTCAGGACACGTCGGGCATCCAGCGCGGCTGAGCCCCTCAGCACCACCCGGCCCCTCGCCCTTCCGGGCGGGGGGCCGTTGTCGTACAGTCGGCGTCCCGTCAGCTGACACACCGTCAGGAGGCAGGCATGCGGCTCGGTCTCGCGCTCGGCTACTGGGGCCGCGGCCCCTCCCTCGGCCATGTGCCCCTCGCGCAGGAGGCCGAGCGGCTCGGTTACGACTCCGTGTGGACGGCGGAGTCCTGGGGCTCGGACGCGTTCACCCCGCTCACCTGGATCGCGGCCCACACCTCCCGCATCCGGCTCGGCACGGCGGTCGCGCAGATGGCGGCCCGGTCGCCGGTCACGACCGCGATGCACGCCCTCACCCTGGACCATCTGTCCGGCGGCCGCATGATGCTGGGCCTCGGCCTCTCCGGCCCGCAGGTCGTCGAGGGCTGGTACGGCCGCCCGTTCCCCGCCTCGCCGCTCACCGCCACCCGCGAGTACGTCGACGTCCTGCGGCAGGTGCTGCGCCGCGAGGCCCCCGTCGAACTGGCGGGCCGCTTCCACTCCCACCCCTACCGGGGCCCGGACGCCACAGGCCTCGGCAAACCCCTCAAGCCGATCACGCACCCGCTCCGCCCGGACCTGCCGGTCCTGCTGGGCGCGGAGGGGCCGAAGAACGTCGCCCAGACGACCCGGATCGCCGACGGCTGGCTGCCGCTGTACTGGTCGCCGACCCGGCCGGAGGTCTACGGGCCGGCCCTGGGCGACCTCCCCGAGGGGTTCCTCGTCGCCCCGATGGCCCAGGTCCGGGTCTGCGACGACGTCGCCGAGGGCCTGCTGCCCGTCAAGACCATGCTCGGCTTCTACATCGGCGGCATGGGGCACGCGGCCCGCAACTTCCACGCCGACCTGATGGCCCGCATGGGCTACGAGGCCGAGGCCCGCCGCATCCAGGAGCTGTTCCTCTCCGGCCGCCGGGAGGAGGCCGTGCTGGCGGTCCCCGACGCCTTCGCCGACGAGATCTCCCTGGTCGGCCCCCGTGAACGCATCGCCGAGCGGCTGGAGTCGTGGCGCAAGGGCCCGGTGACGGACCTTCTGGCCCTCGCACCCGACCCGCACACCCTGCGGGTGCTGGCCGAGCTCAACTCCCGGTGAGCGGCCGTCACCAGAAGATCGCGATCGCCTCCAGCGTCACCTCGCGGGTCTCCTCGCGCCAGCCGGTCATCTTGCCGAGGCAGCGGGCCGTGAAGGTGCCCGCCGGGATCGAGCGGCGCGCGTTCCCCGGGGCCACGACCCGCATGGACACCGGGGGCTGCTCGTCTCCGTACTCGGCCCGCAGCTCGAATCCCTCCGCCACGTCCGGGACGCGGGTGAAGACGCCCTTGACCGAGACGAACTCGCCGATGCGGCTCAGGGTCACCGCACGGCCGTCCGCCAGGTTGGCGGACAGGTTCCGGTTGGGGACGACGGTCAGGGTGGTCAGGTCGGCGTGGACGATGGCGTCGGCCCGGTCGAAGGCCTCCATGACCACGCCGATCACGTTGATCGGCTTGTCCTTGCGCACGAACTTGCGGAACGTCTCCTGGCTGACGTCCCGCTTCAGCCGGAACCGGAACAGAAAGGTCAGCACCCGGCTCCAGAAGCCGACACTCGTGTCGACCTTCGTCCGCAGCTCGACGGCCTCCTCCAGCGCGGACCGGTAGTTGCCGAGCTCCCACAGGTCCATCACCGCCTGCTCGTCCAGGTACAGGCAGATGCTGTACGCCGACTGCCAGCGCCGCAGGTGCCTGCGGCGCTCCCGGGCATGGCGCACCAGGACCACGGCGAGCACCACGGCGCCGGCGGCCGTCACCAGCCAGACCGTCATCCACGGCCACCAAAGGCTCCACCACAGTGCGTCAGTGACAGCCACGGATCTCCTTGAAAGCCTCGGAAAGGGAAGAGCGGGCGGCCTCCACCATCCGTCCGCCCGTCCGCGCAGCCGCGCGCCGCAGCGCGCGGGCGTCGGCCTCGCCGAAGTGGACGGGGTAGGTGGGGACGGCGGCGCGCACGGCGGCGGGCAGCGCGTCGTGGCGGCGGACGAACTCCGCGTAGGTCAGGCCCGCGTTGTTCTCGCCGTCCGTCATCAGGACGAGGGAGACGGAACGGTCGGGGTCGGCGGCCCGTGCTCGGGCGGCGGTGCGGTAGCCGTGGTCGAGGGCGGACCACACGGCGGTGGCGTCGCCGTAGCCGCCCCGGGCGACGGTGTCGGCGAGGGCATCCAGGTCCTTCGGCCCGGTGACGGTGACGGTCTTCTCCCCCAGCACCCGGCCGCCGAAGCGGACGACGGTCAGCCGCTCGCCCCGGTGGAAGCGGGTGAACTTGCCGGAGGCGGAGGGGTCCGCGCCGCTGAGCCCGGCGAAGGCCTCGCGCAGTGCGGTCATCCGGGCGCCGCGCATCGAGCCGGAGAAGTCGAGGAGGAAGACCACCTGGCTGGTGGTGCGGCGGCCGGGATCGCCGTAGTCCGCCAGCAGGGTTTCGACGACGGCGGGCCGGTCGGGGTAGAAGAGCGCGTTGCCGACGGGTTCGCGCAGCCGCGCGTCCCGCGTGACGGTCGTGTTCACGGGGCGGCGCAGGGTGTGCCGCATGATCTGCCGCTGCACCGAGTCGCGGCGCAGCCACTGCGTGACCTTGTCGTACGCGGTGCGGTGGGCCGGGTTCAGCAGGAGCAGCGGGAAGTCCGCCAGGACCATGCCGTCCTCGGGGCGGACGACCTCCAGACGGTCGTCGAGGCGGCCGGAGGCGTTCAGGGCGAGCAGGTCGGACTCGTAGGTGATGAGGGCGTCGGCCTCGCCCTGGTGGTCGGCGTAGGAGTCGACGAGGGCAGGTCCGGTGTCGGCGGTGAGGGTCTGGCCGGAGCGGAAGCCGCGCAGCCGGTCGCAGGAGACGTCCTCGGGGCGCAGCGCGGCCCCGGTGCCGGCCGCGGCGGTGGCGACGCCGACGAGGGCGGCGAGCCCGCTGCCGGCGTGCCGGGGGTCGGCCATGCCGAAGCGGACTCTGCCGGTGGCGGCGGCGTCGGCGATGTCGGCCCAGGTGAGCCGGGCACCGGGAACCCGGGCGCGCAACTGCCGCGCCACCTCGGGCTTCAGGCCGACGACGACGGGGGACGTCATGGTGGGCGTGCGTTGCAGCCCCCTGGTCGCGTTCTTGTCGGTGAGGCGCAGATAGCTGTCGGAGGACAGCCACGCGAGGTCGTACCGGTCGCGGTCCGGGTTCCTCGTCTCGGCGTCGGCGCGGTGCTCCATGCGCAGGTCGACACCGGTCTCGTCCCGCAGCTCACCGAGCAGCGGGGCCAGTACGGCGAGGTCGGGGCCGGCCAGCACGCGCAGCCGGACCGGGTCGTCGCCGTCGCCGCCCGAGCAGGCGGTGACGAGGGAGGCGACGAGCACGAGGCAGAGGGCCAGCAGGCCCGCGCCGCGCCTCACCGGCTGTCCGTCCGGTCCGGGCAGTCGCCGACGATCTCGATCATCTTCTCCAGCAGCGGCAGGCTGGGCAGCACGGCCCGGGTGTCGTCGGAGGATGTGGTCGGCACCGGGATCCGCCGCTCGGTGAGGAACCGGGTGAGTTCGTCACCGGCCGCGCCGCCGGTGGCGTTGCGGGCCCTGAATCCCAGCTCCATGGCCCGGTGCTGGAGTTCGGGGTCCTCGCTGACCAGCTCGCCGAGCCGGGCGCCGTCGCCGGTCAGCGCGACGAGCTGGGGTTCGGTGACGAACCGGGTGGACGGGTAGAGCAGGACGCGCTCGTCGTCCGTCGCGCCCTTCTCGGCCTGGTGCCTGATCTGGTGGGCGAGGAACTGGTGCTCGTAGATGACCGAGACGGGGGCGATGCTCTGCCCGTCGGGGGACAGATACGTTTCGGCCCGTTCGGAGGACGGCAGGCCCTGCTCGACGAGGAGCGGCTTGATCGTGCGGGCGAGTTGCTCCGCCTCGGCCTCGTGGTCCGGCGCGTCGTTCCCGTGCTCGACGAAGGCCACGAGACCGAGGTAGGTGCCGGCGGAGTTGGCCTCGCAGATGTCCGAGGTCTGGGCGAGGATCTTGTTGCCGTTGCGGACGCGGTCGTGGCGGTCGATCTCGTCCCAGCGGTAGCCGTTGTCGGCGTCGCGCCGAGTGCCGTTCCGCTTGCCGCGGGCCAGATCGATGAACTTCCGCATGTCGAGGGTGTAGTACAGCGGCCGCCCGCCCGGTCCCGGCAGGCGCTGCGCGACGCCTTCCGCCGTGAGGACCTCGGCGTAGTCGCGGTAGGTGGCCAGCACGATGGGGCTGACGAAGGGGCGGTAGAGCAGCACCGGACGGTTCGCCCGGGCGCGCTCCCGGCTGATCAGGTCGGCGGCGGGCTGGCCGGAGGGGAAGACGACGTCGTACCCCTCGTGGTCCTGCTGGGCGATCTCCCGGGAACCCATGTTGGTGATGTGCATGCGGAAGCCGTGCTTCATGAGCAGCCGCTCGACCTCGGGGTCCTGGAAGAAGTCCCTCTTCGAGGCCATCTTGGCCTCGATGGTGACCACGTGCCGCAGCGGCAGCAGGAGGTTCCCGGTGGCCACGAGCAGCGCCAGCCCGATGACCGGGACGGGCAGCGCCGACGCCAGCGCTCTGCGCAGACGCCGGCGCGGGGGTCTGGTGACGGTCAGCCGCGGCTCTTGGGTTGCGGGTCTGTTCGCGGGCACCTGCATGCTCCCCCCGTGACACCGGCGTTCTCCCCGAGTGGCCGGGCCAGGATCGTCGGTGATGCGGGTGTACCCCGAACGACCCTTGCGGGAACGTTGGTTGGCCGCACGGGGAAGCGCACGGAGGAGGCCGGCGGACGTGGCACACCCGACCGGGTTTCATCCAGAGTTCAAGGGCAATCCGGAGAGTATGTCCCCTCGATATCGCAACGGTGCGAATCAAGCCGGCACGATCGTGGCGGTCGTGGCCGACATCATGGCCCTGATCCTGGGTCTCTGGATCCTGATGTACCTCCTGGACGCCAACCCCGGCAACTCGTTCGTCCAGTTCATCCACGACGCGGCCCGCTGGCTCGCCGGCTGGTCGCACGACCTGTTCACCTTCGACGAGGCGTGGGCCCGAGTGGTCTGCGGCTACGGCCTGGCGGCGGTGGTCTACCTGTTCATAGGCCACGCGATAGCCAACCGCGCCCACCGGCACTGAGAACGCGGTGGGGGGCTCGCCCTCCAGGGGCGCGGGGCTGTGTCGATATGCGGCTCCGCCGCATGGGCGCGACAAGCCACGCACCACCCACGCCCGCGCAACGGGCGAGCCCGCCGAGCTCTCAGGCGCAGCACTCCGACTCAAGCCCCACAGGCAACTCCGCACCACCGAACACCTGGCACGTGGCCTCGTGTCCCCCCAGCGCGGCCACGGCCAGCAGCAACGACCCGGCCGTCCACGTGGTCAGCTCCCGCGGCCAGATCGCGTCGTCGTCAAACACATACCCGGTCCAGTACAGCCCGCTGTCCTCGTCCCGCAGATGCCGGATCGACTGCAGGATCTCCAGTGCCCTGTCGGACTCCCCCATCGCCCAGAGCGCGAGCGCGAGTTCGGCCGACTCACCGCCCGTCACCCACGGGTTGGGAACCACACACCGCACGCCCAGCCCGGGCACGACGAACCGTTCCCAGTCCTCCTCGATCCGGGCCTTGGCCTCCGCACCGGTCAGCGCACCGCCGAGCACCGGGTAGTACCAGTCCATGGAGTAGCGGTTCTTGTCGAGGAACCGCTCGGGGTGGTGGCGTATGGCGTGCCGCAGCGCACCCGCCGCCAACTCCCAGTCCGGTTGGGCCTCTTCGCGCTGTTCGGCGATGGCGAGAGCGCAGCGCAGCGCGTGGTGGATGGAGGAGCTGCCCGTCAGCAGGGCGTCCGCCGTCTGCGTGCCGTCGTCGTCGCGCCGCCAGCCGATCTGCCCGCCGGGCTGCTGGAGGCGGAGCACGAACTCCACGGCCGCGTACACCGCCGGCCACATCCGGTCCAGGAACGCGTCGTCGCCGGTGGAGAGATAGTGGTGCCAGACGCCGACGGCTATGTAGGCGACGAAGTTGGTCTCCCGGCCCCGGTCGGTGACCGCGTCGGGGTCGCCGTCGGTGTAGGCGGCGTACCAGGAGCCGTCCTCGTTCTGGTGCCGGGACAGCCACAGGTAGGCGCGTTCGGCGGCCTCGTGCTCACCGGCCGTGTCGAGGGCCATGGCCGCCTCGACGTGGTCCCACGGGTCGAGGTGGTGCCCCCGGAACCAGGGGATCGCCCCGTCCTCGCGCTGCACGGCGAGGATGCCGGCGACGGTCGCGGCGGCCTGCCCGGCGGTGAGCACCCCGGGCAGGACCAGATGTTCCGTCCGGGGAGTGGTCACGTGGCGTCCGCCCCGGTGTCGGCCAGACGCGGCAGGTGCGGCTTGGTCGCGTACGCCACGAAGCTCTTGCCGATCAGCGGGTTCAGCGCCTGCTCGGCGACCCGGGTGGCCAGCGGCTTCTTCATGATGTCCCAGACGAGCAGCTTGTGGTACGCCCGCACCGGCAGCGCCTTGTCGTTGTCGACGCCGAAGGCGCACTTGAGCCACCAGTAGGGCGAGTGCAGGGCGTGGGCGTGGTGCGTGCCGTAGGGCTCCAGGCCGGCCTCGCGGATCTTCTCCACCAGCTCGTCGGCCTTGTAGATGCGGATGTGGCCGCCCTCGACCTCGTGGTAGGCGTCGGAGAGGGCCCAGCAGACCTTCTCGGGCCCGTAGCGCGGGACGGTGACGGCGATGCGCCCGCCGGGCTTCAGCACCCGCACCATCTCCGCGAGGACGCCCTTGTCGTCCGGGATGTGCTCCATCACCTCGGAGATGATCACGACGTCGAAGGACTCGTCGGGGAAGGGCAGCGCGAGGGCGTCGCCCTCCATGGCCGTGGCGGTGGCGCCCTCGGGGGCCTCGCCGGCCTCCTTCATCGCCGCGAACCACTTGGCGACCTCGCGGATCTCGTCGGCGTTCTGGTCCAGGGCCACGACCTGCGCGCCACGCCGGTAGCACTCGAAGGCGTGCCGGCCGGCACCGCAGCCGAGGTCCAGGACGCGGTCGCCCGGGGCGAGCGGGAACCGGGAGAAGTCGACGGTCAGCACGTGGCCCTGCTTTCGGAGTTGACGCCTTCTACATCTGCCGGGGCTGCGGGGACAGCACCTGCTGTGCCTGCCGGGGCTACGGCTGCGGCACCGGTCGAGGGGGCCGTAAGGCCGGAAGTCCGCGGCACGGTACGCACCCCGGCCCGGTCGATCGCCTCGCGGTAGCGGGCCACCGTGCCCTCCGCGGCCCTGGCCCAGGTGAAGTGGCGCAGCACCCGTTCGCGCCCGGCCGCGCCGAGGCGGGCGCGGAGCTCCGCGTCGCCCAGCAGCCGGCCCAGGCCCGCGGCGAGCGCGCCCGCGTCGCCGGGCGGTACCGCCAGGCACGTCTCGCCGTCGCGGCCGGCGACCTCGGGTATGGCGCCGCCGGTCGTGGCGAGCAGGGGCGTGCCCGTCGCCATGGCCTCGGCGGCCGGGAGCGAGAAGCCCTCGTAGAGCGACGGCACGCAGGCGACCTGCGCCGAGCGCACGAGGTCGACGAGTTCAGCGTCGGAGATGCCCTTGACGAACTCGACGGCCTCGGCGACGCCGTAGCGCTCCATCGCCTGGGCGACCGGACCTTCGGCGGGCCGCTTGCCGACGACGACGAGATGGGCGCCGGGATGCTCGGTACGGACCTTGGCCAGCGCCTCGACGAGGTGCACCAGGCCCTTCAGCGGCACGTCCGCGCTGGACGTCGTCACGATGCGGCCCGGCACGACCGGCACCGAGGGGTCGGGCGAGAACAGGTCGGTGTCGGCGCCGATGTGGACCACGTGGATGCGGTCCCGCCGGACGCCGAGGTGGTCGATGATCTCCTGCTGCGAGGTGCCGGACACGGTGAGCACGGACGGCAGCCTGCGCGCGACGCGCTTCTGCATGCGCGTGAAGGCGTACCAGCGCCGCACCGACAGGCGCCGCTTCCGTCCGTCCGCCGCGTCCAGCTCCAGCTGCCGGTCGACGGTGATGGGGTGGTGGATGGTCGTCACCAGGGGCGCGCCGACATCGCCCAGCAGGCCGTAACCGAGGGTCTGGTTGTCGTGCACGACGTCGAACTCGCCGCGGCGGGCGCGCAGGTGGCGGCGGGCGCGCAGCGAGAAGGTCAGCGGTTCGGGGAAGCCGCCCGTCCACATCGTCGCGACTTCCAGCGCGTCGATCCAGTCGCGGTACTCGCCGCGCCCCGGCGTGCGGAAGGGATCCGGCTGGCGGTACAGGTCGAGGCTGGGCAGCTCGGTGAGACGCAGCCCGTCGTAGCCCTCGTCGAGGACGGGGTAGGGCTGGGCGCCGATGACCTCGACGCGGTGGCCGAGGCGGGCCAGTTCGCGGGAGAGATGCCGGACATAGACGCCCTGTCCGCCGCAGAACGGGTTCCCTTTATAGGTGAGGAGCGCGATGTGGAGCGGTCGCAAGCCGTCGGCGGCGGGGCCCTCCGTAGCCCCGGCCTGACTGGCCTCAGCGGTCACTCTGGGCCCCCTTCTCCCTGCACTGTCCCGCGAGATTACGCCGGGACGCTAATCTAGAACAAGTTTCAGACTTGATCGTTCGGAGGCTCTGAATCTACCGGCAGGTAGGGGTGCTGTGAGCAGTGGATCAGGTGATTCACGCCACGACCGGCGCCGTGCCATGCTGTGTGATCACTCGTCCTCACGGACGGTCACGGAACGGGACCGACACATGCCCGCGGAAGCCAAGGTGAGCGCCAAGGTGAACAAGCCGGCCAAGGTGGAAGCCGGAGCGGCAGCCCCCGCCTCCCCGCCCCTCACGGAGCGGCAGGAGGCCCGCCGCCGCCGCATCCTGCACGCGAGTGCGCAGCTGGCCAGCCGGGGCGGCTTCGACGCCGTGCAGATGCGCGAGGTCGCGGAGTCCTCGCAGGTGGCGCTCGGCACGCTGTACCGCTACTTCCCTTCCAAGATCCATCTGCTGGTCGCCACGATGCAGGACCAGCTGGAGCACATGCACGGCACGCTGCGGAAGAAGCCCCCGCAGGGCGAGACGGCGGCCGAGCGGGTGGCTGAGACGCTGATGCGGGCCTTCCGCGCCCTCCAGCGCGAGCCGCATCTGGCCGACGCGATGGTCCGCGCGCTGACGTTCGCCGACCGCAGCGTGAGCCCCGAGGTGGACCAGGTCTCCCGTCAGACGACGGCGATCATCCTGGACGCGATGGGCCAGGAGAACCCGACCCCGGAGCAGCTCTCGGCCGTCCGGGTCATCGAGCACACCTGGCACTCCGCGCTGATCACGTGGCTGTCGGGCCGGGCCTCGATCGCTCAGGTGAAGATCGACATCGAGACGGTGTGCCGTCTGATCGACCTGACGGCACCGGCCACTCCGTAGGCGCCCGGACACGACGAAGGACCTACGAGACGGGTTCCCTTCGCCGGCATGGTCCGGATCAGGTGATGGGGGTCGCCTTCCGGTCGCCCGGCCTTGCGGCCCTGCGTCCTTCCGGCCTCTCAGCCCTACCGTCGCAGTCGGCACCAGCGGAAGCCCTAACTTCACTTCCCGCCGACGTCGGCTACTCCGGTCGGACTCCCTCACTCGCCTCGTAGGCCGATTTCCAGGATAGAACGCCCACAAGGGAATGAAACCCCTCTATCCATGATTTTTCGGGCGCCACGGTGCCGGCGCTGGGGGCGCTACTCCTCCGGCGGGAACACCGCTTCCCCGCTGCCCCCCAGCGTGATCGTGATGGCCTCCGCCGGGCAGCATTCGGCCGCCTCCAGCACCCGCTCGTTCGCGTCCATGTCGGGCGCTGTGGGACGGGACTGGCGGGCGGCGTCCAGGCGGAAGCCGTCCGGCGCGTGGTGGAGGCACTGGGCCGAGCCGATGCACAGGGAACGGTCGACCTCGACGTGCCAGCGGTCGCCCATCGCTACCCCTGCGCCGGGAGGTGGATCATCTTGTGCTCCAGGTACTCGCCGTACCCCTCGGGCCCGAACTCCCGCCCCAGGCCCGAGTTCTTGTAGCCGCCGAAGGGGCCGAGCATGTCCAGGCTGAAGGTGTTGACGGAGTACGTGCCCGTCCGGACCTGCCGGGCGATGTCGATGCCGTGCTCCACGTCCGCCGTCCAGACGCTGCCGCTGAGCCCGTAGTCGGAGTCGTTGGCGATCTTCACGGCGTCGGACTCGTCGCCGTAGGGCAGCAGGCAGATCACCGGGCCGAAGATCTCCTCGCGGGCGATGCGCATGGAGTTGTCGACGTCGCCGAAGAGGGTCGGCTCGACGTACCAGCCGCGGTCCAGGCCGGCCGGGCGTCCGCCGCCGGTGAGGATCTTGGCGCCCTCCTCCTGGCCGATCCGGATGTAGTCGAGGTTGCGCTGCTGCTGTCGCCGGGCCACCAGCGGGCCCACCTGGGTCGCCGGGTCCAGCGGGTCGCCGACCGTCAGGGCGCCCGCCGCGGCGGCGAGGGCGTCGGCGAACTCGTCGTAGCGGGAGCGCGGCAGGAGGATGCGGGTCTGGGCGACGCAGGCCTGGCCGTTGTTCATCCAGGCCGCCGGGGCGATGCCCGCCACGGCCGTCTCGACGTCCGCGTCGGGCAGGACGACGGCCGCCGACTTGCCGCCCAGTTCGAGCGTCACGCGGGTGAGGTTGCGGGCGGCGACCTCCATCACGCGTTTGCCGGCTGCGACCGAGCCGGTGAAGGACACCTTGTCGACGCCGGGGTGCCCGACCAGGTACTCGCTGACGTCCCGGTCGGCGGGCAGGATCGACAGCACGCCCTCCGGCAGCCCGGCCTCGCGGGCGATCTCGCCGAGCAGATAGGCGTCGAGCGGGGACTCGGGCGAGGGCTTGAGGACGACCGTGCAGCCGGTGAGCAGGGCCGGGGCGAGCTTGGCGGCGGCGACGAACTGCGGGACGTTCCAGGGGACCACGGCGGCCACGACCCCGACGGGCTCACGCCGTACGAGGATCCGGCCCAGCACGCCGTCCCGGCACTCTTCGTGGGTGAAGTCCCGGGCGACGGTGATCGCCGAGTCCCAGACCATCACCGCGCCGAGCGCCTGGGCGAGGACGCTCCAGGAGTACGGCGATCCGTTCTGGGCGGAGATCACGCGGGCGATCTCGTCGTGCCGGACGGCGATGGCGTCCTTGATCCGGCCCACGACCTCGATCCGCTCGTCGAGGCTCATACGCGGCCAGGGCCCCTCGTCGAACGCCCGCCGCGCCGCCGCCACGGCCCGGTCCACGTCCGCCGTCGAGGCGTGCGGGACGCGTCCGATGACCTCCTCGGTGTGCGGCGAGATCACCTCGATGACGTCCTGGCCCAGGGGGTCGGTCAACTCCCCGCCGATGAACAGCTGTCCGTGTTCCACGAGCTCGGTCATGGCGTATGCCTCCCGGGGGACGACGCCCTTTCTGACGGCGCTTCAGAACTGATACCAGTTCTAGTTGGAGTAGTCCACGGACGGGACGAGAATCCTCTGACCATCGGTTTCCCCAGTGATCAGGTACGGGCTTGGAACGCATGGGCCATCAGGGGGCTTGCCGGCCGCGGAGTCAGCCCCTCTCCGCATCAGGGCGGACACCAGCAAGTGGTTGCGTCGCAGCACGGTGGCGGGGGCGGTGGCGGCGCGGGCACCTGGTAGGGGCTGGCAGGAGGCGACTCCGGAGCCGTGCATGTCGACACCAAAGTCAGCAGGAAGACAATCGCCGCCAGGAATTCGACGAAGATGATGAACTGGCGCATCTGTTCGCGGTCCTCCTCACGGACGGCGCATAACTCGCTTCGTCTCGGCGCCCCTCGGCCCAGACGGAAGCGACGATTTCCGCATGACATCGCTCAACATCGCGGGTGCGTGTAGGCGCTGGTCGGGTGCCTTCCCATCTGCGCATCGCTGCGGCGGCCGAGGAAGCACGCTGTGCACGTTACGGAGTTTCACCGCTGGGACATACCAGTGATTTCCCTAGCCGTGCCGGGCTCCGCATCCGTGCCGGCATCGGTCGCCCACTCCGCCTCACCACTTCGGCGGCAATGAGGACCGCGGCGTCCCTCATGCAGGATGCTGCGTGCCGACGGCCAGACGACTGGCGAGTTGGACTCGGGACCGAACGCGCAGTTTGGTGTAGATATGGCTGAGGTGATACTCGACCGTCTTCTCGGACAGGAACAGCGTCGCGGCCACTTCGCGGTTGGTGTGACCCTTGGCGACAAGCACTGCGACCTGCGTCTCTCGCTCTGTCAGTGCGACAGGCTCATGGCTGCGACGGGTGGGCGTCTCGAATCCGGCCGCTCGAAGTTCCCGCTCGGCGATCCCCGTCCACGGATCTGCGCGGAGGCGCTCGAACACCCGTCGGGCGGCGAGGAGGGGACGACGGGCGGCACCGCGCTTCCTTCCCCTCCGCAGGAATCGTCCGTACGCGAGGTCGGTACGGGCCTTCGCGAAGGGATCCGGCAGTAGCTCGTGATGCCGCAAGGCCTCCACGTAGGCGTCTTCGTCGGCATGGATGAGCCCTCGGCACCGTGCAGTAACCGCCTGTCCCCACGAGGACGGCGCCCGCTGGACCTGGCCCATGAGTTCACTCAGCGCCGCTTCGGCGCCGCAGGGGTCGTCTGCGGCCAAGCATGCTTCGATCAGGTCGGGCTGGTGCTGCAAGACGGCCGGTTCCCCAAGCCCCGAGGCCGCCACCTGCTGCTGGAGGTCATGAAGGCGGGCTGCGGCTTCGGAATCCTTGCCGCTGCCCAGGTCGAGGAGACCGACTGCGGCTTCCATGTACGGGGTGACCAGGTCCGCCCCCCGACCCTCGACGAGTCGGCGAAACTGGCGGGCATGTTCGATGCACTCCGCGGTGCGTCCCCGAGCAGCCTCTATCCGGGCCGAAGTGGAGATTGCGTAGGCCTGCAGGACCGGCTGTCCCACCTCGGCAGCAAGGGCGGTTCCTTCGCCGGCCAGGGCGTAGGCGTCGTCCCAGCAGCCGGTGCGCAGCTGCAGGTCGGCCAAGACGGTCAGGTAGGGGACGAGCCGCTCCGAGGCGCCGATCCTGCGTGCGCTCCGGATGGCTCGTTCCAGCAGCGTCCGTGCCGCGGGGAACCGCTCGAGCCACATGAGATCCATTGCGGAGAAGCTCGTCGCCTCGACTCCGATGGAGAGCGGGTCGGTCTCAGTGAGGAACTTTTCACAGGAGTCGAATACGGCGGCGGCCTCGCGGCGTTCGCCGGAGAGCATCATCGTGTGCGCCCGCATCAGGGCCGCCGGTTTTTCGAATGATGCGGCCCCATCCTGGCGGACGAATGCGGAAGCCCGGTCGGCGGTCACGCGCGCTTGGGCGATCCCGCCGCCCATACATGCCGCACCCGCGGCGGCGACCAACAGCGGCACCGCATGCGCCGTCTCGAGCCCCTCGGCCATGTCGACCAACTGGTCGTGGACACGGCGCGGTGGCTGGCGCAGAAGCAGGATCTGACTGCGCAATCCGGTCGCCCCGGCGCATACCGTCGCGTCGTCGGTGGCGTTCGTGGCGGTCTCGGCCAGAGTCAACGCCTGATCCCCTCGGCCGGCGAGCTGTGCCACCTCGGCGGCTGCCAACAGGTGGCGTCCCCGGTCGACCGGGAGGGGCGAAAGATCGGCGGCACGCTCGTAGGCACGGACAGCGGCGGGCAAGGCGCCCCGGTCGCGGGCCCTGGCGGCGGTGTCAGCCAGCGCCGCCGCTGCGGCAGAATCCGCCTCGGCCGCCGCGGCGGCAAGATGCCAGCTGCGTTGCTCACGGTCCACCGGGCCGGTTCGGTCAGTGAGCGCCCCGGCCAGGGCTCGGTGGGCCTCACGCCGCTGCTCGGCTCCGGCCATGTGGTATGCGGCCGCGCGCAGCAGCGGGTGCGCGAACGTCACCTTGCCGCCTGACCGGTCGATGACATGAGCTGCCTCGAGTGTCTGCAGAACCTCGACGTTCAGGGTGAGTCGACGCAGCGCCGCCGTCAGCACCGCGGCTTCCTCGGTGTATGCGGCTGCCGCAACCGTCAGCGCGCGGCGACTGGCCTCCGGGAGGGCTGCCAGCCGGGCCGAGTAGGCGGCGGTCAGCCGCGGGCCCACCGGCCAAGGCCCGTCGAGTACCTGAGCGTCGGGCAGAGCGGACGCTGCTTCGAGGAGGGCCAGAGGGTTGCCTGCGGTCTCCCGGTAGAGCCGTTTGAAGGGTTCGCTGTCGGCGGGTACGTCAGCCACCCTTTGCACCAGCGCGGCGGCTGCCGTCGGCTCGAGACCGCTGAGTTGCACCGTCGGCAACCCGGCCGCGGTGAAGGGGCAGTCCTCGTCGTCGCGTGCCGTGACCAGCACCGCCACCGCCTCGGCCTGTAAGCGCCGAAATGCGAAGAGCAGGGCCTTTGTGCTTGCCTCGTCCATCCAGTGCGCGTCGTCCACGGCGACCAGTACAGGAGTTGCGGCGGCGGCATCCGTGAGCAGCGTCAGTGTGGCTGCCCCTAAGGTCAATCCGTCCGGAGTGTGGCCCTCCTCCAGCGACAGGGCGGTGCGCAGGGCGCGTGCCTGTGCCGACGGCAGCCGGTTGATCAGGTGCTCCACGGGACGCACCAGCTCACCGAGCCCGGCGAAGGCGAGTTCGGCTTCCATTTCGATGGCCGTGGCCCGCAGCACCACCATCCCCGCGGCCTCCGCCACCACCTCCTCCAGCAGGGCGCTCTTTCCGATTCCCGGCTCGCCCTGCAATACGAGTACTCCGCTTCGCCCCCGTCGGGCATCCGCGACGAGTTGCCGCAGACGCGCCCGCTCCTCCGCCCGCGACAGTAGTCCCCGCAGTCCCCCCAGCGTCATCACAACATCCCCCGAGCAACAGACGACCGATCAGTGGCGACGTCTATACGCCGCGTGACGAGTGTGGCCGATCCCCCGTCGCGCCCGCAGGAACTAGGGAACATCCTGATTCGCGCCACGCTCGGCCCTGGCACGGTGGTACGGCAAGAGCACTGGCGGTCGTACGGTGTTCTGACAGGCCGCCTGGCTGCATCGGATTTCCCGCAACAGCTCGGTATGCCACGGCACTTGGGTGACATGCGGCCGTCCGTCTGCCGACGACATCGGGGACATGGAGCGATTTCGGGGACACGGGGGCACGGGGCGTATGACGGAATTCCACAACCTGGCCACGGACTTCTTCGAGGTGCAGGCGCAGTACTGGCAGGCGGCTGACGCAGGGCAGCCGACCGGAGGGCTATTTCAGCAACTGACCCTCCTCGGACGGCGGCTGCTCACGGTGCTGGGCCGGCCCGGCGGTGCCACACCGGGCCCGGTCAAGGCGTCCGACGTCGCGGGGATCCTGCTCGACGTCCACGGCCGCGAGCTGACCACCCACCCGTCCGGAGCCCGGACGTACCGGCAGGTCGAGGAGTTCTGGGCGGCGGCTGAGGAGTTCACGTCCCACGCGACCCCGGACCAGCTCCGCAACTTCCTGGCGGGCAAAGCACAGTACGAGCTTCAGGAGGGCCGGGCCAGTGAGGCCCTGGCGCTCGTGGACCGGGCCACCCACCTGCCGGACGGCCCTGCCCTCCCACCGCCATCCCCTTACGGAGACCTGCGAGTGCTGCACGCCGAGGTGCTGCACCGGCTTCACGATCAGGAGACCGTTCTGGAGGTGCTGGCACCTCTGGAGGCGGAGCTCGCCGCCCTCCTCCCTGACGGGCCGATCGACGAGACCGACCCCGAAGCGATGCGTCTTCTCTCGGCCCGCTCCGGCCACGGCGACGACGGACCGGCGACGGCCGCCCGGCTGCTCCAGGCATCCACCGTCTATATGCGGCTGCTGGATGTGAAAGCGGGCGCGTTGCGGGACACGGGCCGGCCGGAAGCGGCCGAGCGGGCGTTTGTGAGATGCATGCCGCTCTACACCGCGTCCGGTCTGACGGAAGTGGGACTGCTGCAACGTGCCCGTTGCGCGCTCGACCGCGACGCGGTGGCCGAGGCACACCGGCTGCTGGAATTGGCCGCTCCGCTGTTCGACGGAGCCGACGCCGGAGACCGGACGTCGATGCGGGCACATCTTCGGTTGGTACGCGGCGCGGCGTACTGCCGCCTGCGTGCCGAGGCTGCCCGGCTGGGGAATGGGGACGGATGGTGGAAGGAGTCGCTGCGCTGGTGCGACCGCGGTGAGCGCTGCACGGCAGACCATCCCGACGACCTGCTGGCGGCCGGCCTGCACGCCGAGCGCGCCCGGGCCCACCGCGCCACCGGAGACCAGACAGGTGCGGTGCGTGCTTATCGCCAGATGGCACTCGCTCTCGACCGGGTGCTGCGCGTGCCGCTGGGTCACCGCTTCGACACACTGCATCTGCGCTTTCACCAGCCGTTGTTCAAGGAGGTCCAGGCCTTCGCTGAGGAGACCGGCGATGCGCAGCTGTGTGCGGTCGTCACCGATCTGCTCAAGGCCCGCGCCTTCTCGGCACGGTTGTCCCTGCTCCGCTCGGAAGCGTGGCGCACGCCGGCCGCCTCGGCCGACACCACGGGGCGGGACGTACGGAACGGACCGGACCACGGCGCGTTCACGGAAGTGAGCCGGCGGCTCGCGAGCGCCGAGCGACGCGGCGCTTGGAAGGAAGCCGATCGCCTGCGCGTCGAGCGTGCCGGACTGCTCACCAAGATCCGAGCGATCGATCCTCGCTGGCGTCTCATCAGGGATGATCCGCCCTTCGACCTCGACAGGCTCAGCCACTTCCTGGCCGCCTACGGCACCGCCGCGACGGGCGGCAATCCCGGCCCGTGCGTGGCACTGAGCCTGTACGAACGCCCCGACAGTGTCCTGGCCGTGCTGGCCACACCGGACGGCGGACTGCACATGGGCACCCGGCGGCTGGACAACAGGGTTCTGAGCGCGCTGGAGGCACACCAGCGCGAACTCCAAGAAGGGCCCGCGCTCCTGGATTTCTGGGGCCATCGCGGCATCGGCTTGGCCGACCTGATCCCTCCGGCCTTCGCCGACAAGATCGCCGACAGCGGCACCTGTCTGCTGGCTCCGCACGGACGCCTGCACACCCTGCCCTGGACGGTCGCCCGCCACCATGGCCATCATGTGATCCGCCGAACGGCCATCGGCATCGTCCCCAACCTGTCCTGTGTGCCGCTCCTGGACCACCGCCCCGCCGGACGGGTCCGGGCCACACTGCTGGGCGTCACCCGACAACCCGAGGGCAAGGAGCTGCCGGAGGCAGGGCGGGCGGTGCGCAGCCTGGCCGAGTACCTGGGAGCGCACCGGCTTCGCGAGGATCCAATCACCGGTCACCATGCCACAGTTGCGACGCTGCGGGACCTGCTGAACTCCGGGCCGCCCGACCGCAGCATCACGGACGTACTCCACATCGTCACCCACGGCCTGGCAGCCCCAGGGGCACCTTTCGACGCCGGGGTGCAGCTGATCGACGGCGTACTCGAAGCGGGCGAAGTCCTCATGAGCCGCATGTGCTTCCAAGAGGTGCTGCTCACAGCATGCAGCACCAGTCTGCGAGCCACGGCCGACCACAGCGGTGGGCATGGGGCACTCGAATTCCTGACGCCCCTCACACCACGCCCGCTCGAACTGGCCGGTGACGTCGCCAACGCGCTGGTTCACGCCTTCCACGAGGCGGGAGCGGCCTTTGTCCTGGCCAGCCCCTTCCCCATGCGGTCGAGGCTGGCGACTCACCACTGCGCCGAGTGGATCGTCCACCGCTGTCACGGCAGCGCCCCGCTGGAAGCCGCTCGACGGGCCGCGGTGGCACTGCTGGACGAGGACGACTCACCTGAGCAGACCGACAAGTGGGCCGGCATAACGGCCTACGGAGCTAGGTGACCACAGCCCTTGAAGGACGACGATGACGCTCGACCACGAGCGGGAAGGACGACGATGACGGACGAGACGGAGCCGCAGCCGACACCGCCCACGCCCTCCGCGGAAGAGGAGGCCAAGGCGTTACGGAGCCTGCTGGACAGGGACGCCGAAGCGGACGAGGACCGCCCACTGGGCGGCATCAAGAGCCAGTACAAACCTACCGACCGCCGTCCGTCCCCGCCTTCTCCGCCGGTTCCACCGGCTCCCCCGACACCCCCAGCCGCCGAGTGACCCTTCATGCCCTCCAGCCTCGTGGGGCTCATAGCCCTGCTGTTCGCGGCCGTCCCCGGCTATCTCTACCTCATCCACTACGAACGCCACGGCCTGCGCGAACGACCAGGCGCCACAAGGGAAGTCGCCGAGCTCTTCACGGTCGGCACCTTCGCGGCGCTTGCCACCGCAGCAGGCGTTCTCGCCCTCGCCGAGAACGTGCCGGGCCTCGCCACGCTCGACGGCGTCCTGTCCGGCGCCGCCTATGCCCGCTCGCATGCCTGGCACCTCATCCGTTCCGGAGTCCTCATCCTCACCCTCAGCACCGTCACCTGCATCGTGCTGGGGGAGCTGCGCGGCCGTCACAGCGGCGCGAGCAGCTGGTCCACCACGCCCGGCACTGTATGGGCGGAACTTCTCAAACCCCGGCGGGGGGAGGCTGACCCCGAGGTGCAAGTGCTGATGGACGACGGCACGCTGGTGTACGGCAGTGGACACATGGTGTCCGACGAGCGGGACACCTACTACCGCGACGTCGCCCTGCACCACCCCATCTCCATCCGCAGCCCCGGCGAAGACCACCCGCGGTCCACGGACGCGGACTACGTCATCATCCCCGGTGGCCACATCCGGCTCATCGAGATCACTGCGGTCCCCCTGAATCGTGTCCCGGATTGATTGGCACTCGCCATGCTGCCAAAGCGCCGTGAACCGAGCGCCTCTTTCAAGGGTGCACCGGCGCCGGCTTCCTTGATTCTCTGGCAGAGAAAGAGCCCAACGGTAACAGTGAGGACGAAATGACAACTGAGCAACGCGGCCTGCTTGGGCGGCTGATCAAGGTGCTGAGCCTGCTGGCGCTCATGGTGGTGTACATCGGCAGCCTTTGGGCCACGTACCGGCAGTTGGACGCCGAACCTGTCTTCGACGGAGCACTCGGTGTTCCCAGTTGGGGCCATGCGGCACTCGTCATGGGACTTATGGTGTGCGGCGGATTGGGCATCACAGCGGCCATCATTGACGGTCGGCGAGAATCTTCCTCCTGGCTTATCACCATGACGGGCGTGGCGGCAGCGCTTGCTTGGAGCCTATGGGCCTCCCTCAGCAAGGAAGACGACTCGGCAGGAATGCTCTTCGCCGCCCTCTCTCCCGTGATCAGCCTGCTGGCCCTTGTCGAACTGATGCGCCGATTGCGCACCCGGCCTGAGTAGGTGACCTCGGAAGCGATCAACGCCTCCCATCGCTGGGCCGTGTCTGGGGGCAACCTTTGTAACCGGTTCTAGTTATAGTGACGGGGAGCCGGCGACAGGGGAGCCCATGACACAGGTGACCGATCACGGCGGAGGGGTCCGGTCCCTCCGGGTCCCGATCCCGGACAACCCGCTCGGCCACACGCTGGTGTACGTCGTCGACACCGACCGCGGACCGGTGCTGATCGACACCGGCTGGGACGACCCGGAGTCCTGGGACACCCTCGCGGAGGGCCTCACGGCCTGCGGCACCTCGGCCGCCGAGATCCACGGCGTGGTCATCACCCACCACCACCCGGACCACCACGGCCTGTCCGGCCGGGTCCGGGAGGCGTCGGGCGCGTGGATCGCGATGCACGCGGCGGACACCGCGGTCGTACGGCGGACCCGGGAGGCCCGCCCCGAGCGCTGGTTCACGTACATGGCGGCCAAGCTCGCCGCGGCCGGCGCCCCCGAGGAGCACATCGCGCCCCTGCGGCAGCCCCGCCACCGCACCCTGCCCGGCCTCTCCCCCGCCCTGCCCGACCGCGACATCGTCCCCGGCGAACTCCTGGCGCTGCCCGGCCGCCGCCTGCGCGCGATCTGGACCCCGGGGCACACACCGGGCCACGTCTGCCTCCACCTGGAGGAGACCCACCCGGCCCGGCTCCCGGGCCGGGGGCGCCTGTTCTCCGGCGATCACCTGCTGCCCGGGATCACCCCGCACATCGGCCTCTACGAGGATCCGGAGGACGCCACTGTCACCGACCCCCTGGGCGACTACCTCGACTCCCTGGAGCGCGTCGGCCGGCTGGCCCCCGCCGAGGTCCTCCCGGCCCACCAGCACCCGTTCCCCGACGCCGCCGGGCGCGTACGCGAGTTGCTCACGCACCACGAGTCACGCCTGACCGCCCTGCTGGCGCTGCTCGCCGAGCCCCTCACGCCCTGGCAGCTCGCCGAGCGCATGGAGTGGAACCGCCCCTGGGCCGAGATCCCGTACGGCTCCCGCACCATCGCCGTCTCGGAGGCCGAGGCGCATCTGCGGCGGCTGGTGAAGCTGGGCCGGGCGGAGGCGGTGCCGGGGAGCGACCCGGTGACGTACGCGGCGGTGTGAAGGCGGCGCAAGCAACGGGCAATGCCAGGTGCAACCGCGTCGCCGGGCGGCCCGAAGGAATGCTAGAAACCCCCATGGACCCCATGGAGCGCCTCCTCGCCGAACGCGCCTGCGAGCGCTTGATCCTCGACTTCGTCCACCGGCTCGACCTGGGTGAACCCTCGTCCGTCGCCGGGCTGTTCACGGAGGACGGTGTCTGGCAGTGGCCGCAGGACGGGCGGCGGGCCGAGGGGCGTGACGCCCTGCGTGCGTACTTCGGATCCCGTCCGGCCGACCGGCTGTCCCGCCGCATGATGTCCAACGTCCTGGTCACGGTGACCTCGCGGGACACGGCCGAAGCGGTCTCCTACTTCACGACGTACCGCGTCGACGGCTACGAGGGCGGTGTCATCCCGGCCGGGCCGCCGGTCCAGATCGGGCACTACGAGGACACGTTCCGCCGGGCCGGCGACGGGACCTGGCTGCTCGCCTCACGGACCCTCCATCTCCCCTTCGGCGGACCCACACCGCGTCCGAACATGCCTGCGTCATACGGCTCTTGACGTTGCCGGGCGCCCCCTAGGATGGTCGGACGCAACGCTCGCACCGGGAGAGATGCCCATGGGCACCGAAGAGGCCGCACGCACGACGACCGGCAGCGGGGCCCTGGACGGCGGGTGCACCGGGCCCATGGTGCCGCGCCTCGCCCTCGGCGCGCGGCTGCGCGCGCTGCGGGAGGAACGGGGCATCGGCCGGGCCGACGCAGGGCACGTCATCCGTGCCTCCTCCTCCAAGATCAGCCGGATGGAGGCCGGCCGCCACGGCTTCAAACTGCGTGACGTCGCCGATCTGCTCACCCTCTACGGCGTCACCGACGAGGCCGAGCGGGCCACCCTGCTGGCGCTGGCCGAGCAGGCCAACACCCCCGCCTGGTGGCGGCACTACAGCGACGTCGTGCCCACCTGGACGCAGACCTACCTCGGGGCCGAGCAGGCGGCGAGCCTCATCCGCTGCTTCCGGGTCCAGCGCGTCCCCGGCCTGCTGCAGACCCCCGACTACGCCCGGGCCGACGTCCGGCTCGCCCACCCGGACGCCGGTGCGGCGGAGACCGACCGCAGGGTCGCGCTGCGGATGGCCCGCCAGCGGGTCCTGCACCGGCAGCCGGCGACCCAGCTGTGGGCCGTGATCGACGAGGCGGCGCTGCGCCGCCCGGTGGGCGGTATCCGTGTGATGCGGGACCAGCTCAGGCATCTCATCGAGATGTGCCGGCTCCCGCATGTCACGGTGCAGATCCTGCCGTTCGTGGCCGGCGCGCACGCCGCGGAGGGCGGTCCGGTCACCATTCTGCGGCTGCCCGGCGGGCAGTTGCCCGACGTGGTCCACCTGGGGCAGCTCACCACCGCGCTCTACCCCGACCGGCCGGCCGACATCGAGTGCTACTGGGACGCCATGAACCGGCTGGTGGTCGAAGCCGAGTCGCCGGACGAGACTCCGACCATTCTGCACCGCATCCTTCAGGAGACCTGAGCGCTCAGTTCTTGCGGGCGACGCCGCCGTACTGGTGCACCTCGGCGGGAAGCCCCAGGGCCGCCGCGTCGGGACGCCAGCGCGAGCAGGAGGCCACGCCCGGTTCGAGCAGTTCCAGGCCGTCGAAGTAGCGCTCGATCTGCTCGGGGCTGCGCAGGATGTACGGGATCGAACCGCCGTCGTTGTACTGCTGGATGGCGCGGACGTAGTCCTCGCTGGTGTCGGTGGAGTCGTACTGCACGAGGTAGCTGCCGGGGGGCAGGGCGTCCACGAGCTGCCGGACGATCGAGCGCGCCTCGTCGTGGTCCTCGATGTGGCCGAGGATGCCCATCAGCATGAGGGCGACGGGCCGGTCGAAGTCCAGGGTCTTCCCGGCCTCCCGGACGATCGTGCCGGGCTCGCGCAGGTCGGCGTCGACGTAGTTGGTGACACCTTCCGCCGTGCTGGTGAGCAGCGCGCGGGCGTGGGCCAGCACCAGGGGGTCGTTGTCGACGTAGACGATCCGGCTCTCCGGGGCCACCCGCTGGGCGATCTGGTGGGTGTTGTCCACGTTGGGCAGGCCGGTGCCGATGTCCAGGAACTGGCGGATGCCCTCTTCGGCGGCCAGGTGGCGGACGGCCCGGGCGAGGAAGTAGCGGGCGGCGCGGGCGCCCGTCTCGATGCCGGGGAAGATCTCGCGGAACGCGTCGCCGGCCACCCGGTCGACTTCGTAGTTGTCCTTCCCGCCCAGCCAGTAGTTCCAGATCCGGGCCGAGTGCGGCACCGAGGTGTCGATCTTGGGGAACGGCTCCTGCTCGGGGGTCTCCGCCTGGTCGGTCATGGACACTCCTGCGTGTGTGGTCGGGGAGCCCCACGTTAGTCGGTCTGCGCCCGGGAGAGGATCAACTCCGCTGCGGCAGCCAGGAGTTCTGTTCAGCCCGCGTCACCGCGCGTCTGGCGCCGCGGGCGCGAGCTTCTCGATCACGAGCGGTGGCTGCCCTGGCACGGCCGGCCGAGGCTGAGCACGCTCAGGAAATGAGTACGCGGCTTCGTGGCGTCAGCCGATCATGTGAGCATGACCGATCAGCTGACGATCAGTGTTCTGACTTTGCAGCACAGGATCCCGGACGACTGGGCGGCGGACCCTTGGGCCGAGGTGCGCCCCCTGATCGACGGCGTAGACCTTCTGAAGGGAGTCCATCCGGAAGGGGTGGCACTCAGCTGCCGACACTGGAGGGGCCCGGCCGAGAGCTGGCCGCTGAAAGCGACGAATCAGCCACGCAGAGTCATGCTAACCGAGCCGACCTGCACCGCCGGCTGCTGCGGCGCTCTGTACGTCACCATGCGCCGCGAGGGCGACCGGGTGGTCTGGGACGCCTGGGAAAACACCAGCAACATCACCGCCGTGCTCGCGGACATCCACTTCGATGCCGCCCAGTACGACGCCGAACTCGCACGCGCCGCAGCGGACCGCAGCTGGGAGGAGCCGGTAGACACCGTGGCCCGGCTGCTTGAGCAGACCCTTACGGGCAGCGGCTGGTTCGAGCGGTGGGGCTGCGTTCTCACGGGTGTCTGGCCACGCCGCAAAGAGCCCGGCGTCGCCGAGGAGCTCACCAGCCCCGAGGGCGTCGATGTCGAGTTCCAGCACGGCCAGGCACCGGGAGAGCGTGCATGTTCTTACGCGTACGAATTGTTCGTCACCCACGATCAGTCCGTGGAGGAGCAGGCACGGCAGCTCGCGGCCCGCATTCTCGCGGACGATCCGCGGAAGACGGCTGAGCTTCGAGAATGCTGAGACTTCTTTTCTGATAGCGCGAATCGGGTGGCCCGAAGGTGAGCTCGTTGTCGTCGAGGGCGTTGGCGATGGTCAGCCGGCCGCGGGGGAAGCTGAAGCTGACGGCGACTGCTCCCTGGGCCATGTCGTCGCCCGTCCACTCGAGGAGCTGTACGTCCTGAAGGACCTGGTCCTGCAGAGCGTGCAGCTCGGGGCGCCTGTCGTGACGCCACTGGAGATCGAAGTCGGCCCATCGGACCGGCTGGCGGGGGTCGACCGTGTTCCAGGTGATCGAGAGGTCGTCGAACTTCTGGTGGTTGATCTCGACCTGTTCTCCGGTGAAGTCGAACAGGACGGGGCAGTCGGAGAACCACTCGTCGTCCTGGACGTCCCGGACAAGCCAGACGCGGGCCAGCGGGCGGCCGATGAGAGCACGCAATCGCCGGCCATGCGCTGCCTCGACCGCGAAGCGACCGTTCAGCCAATGAGGCCGGTAGCCGCCGATCCCGAAATCGAACACTTCAGGATCCTCCCATGAGCCGGGGCCCGAGCCCCCCCACTCCGCCCCCCTCGGCCCGATTCCTACGTCCGGGTACAGTAAGCGGGTCGTCATCACACCGTACGGGGGGAAGCCGGTGCAATTCCGGCGCTGACCCGCAACCGTGAACCGCCGCCCAGGTGGTGAGCCGGATCGCCCCGTACGGTTTCGTGACCGGCTCACGTGCCCGGCAGACCGCCGGTCACGGCACCGTCGAGGTATACGGAGCCGAGCCGCCGGGGTGTCCCGTGCTGCCCGGCTCCCCCACAGGGAGAGGCACCCGCCGATCATGAACGTCCGCCGCAGCGCCGCGGTCCTGGCCGCCGTCGCCGTGATCGGCGCCGCCACCCCGGCCGCCGCAGACCCGTCCCCGTCGCCGTCCCAGGCGTTCCCCTCCGCCCTGTACGGCGACAAGGACCCGAAGTTCGACGGCGTCTGGCGCCAGTCGCTCGCGCTGCTCGCGCAGGACACCGTGGGGGTGAAGCCGGCCGCGAAGTCCGTCCAGTGGCTGGTGCGTCAGCAGTGCGCGGACGGCTCCTTCGCCTCGTACCGCCCCGACCCCACCACCGCGTGCGACGCCAAGACCATGCTCGACACCAACGCCACGTCCGCCGCCGTGCAGGCCCTCACCGCGCTCGGCGGGCACGACGACGTCACCCGCAAGGCCGTCGGCTGGCTGAAGGCCGTGCAGAACAAGGACGGCGGCTGGGGCTACTCGCCCGGTGGGGCCAGCGACACCAACTCGACGTCGATCGTCATAGGCGCGCTCGCCGCCGCGGGCGAGAAGCCCGACCAGGTGGAGAAGGACGGCAAGTCCCCCTACGACGCGCTGCTGAAGCTCGCCCTGCCCTGCGGCGGGGACGGCGACGGCGCCTTCGCGTTCCAGCCGGACAAGAAGGGCGAGCTCGCCGCCAACGCGGACGCCACGGCGGCCGGTGTGCTCGGCGCGCTGGGCACGGGCATGGTCGTCGAGCCCGGCAAGAAGTCCGACGCGACCTGCGAGAAGGCCGCGACGCCGCGGCAGGCGGCGGCGAACGGCGCGGGCTACCTCACCGCCGCCCTCGCCAAGGACGGCGACCACCTCATGTCCGCCCTGGCCGGTGCCGAACCCCAGCCCGACTTCGGCAACACCGCCGACGCGGTCGTCGCGCTCGCCGCGCAGGGGGACACCGCGCAGGCGGAGAAGTCCGTGCGGTGGCTGGAGAAGAACTCCGCGTCCTGGGCCGCGCAGAGCGGTCCGGCCGCCTACGCGCAGCTGATCCTCGCCGCCCACGCGACGGGCACGAACCCGCGTGACTTCGGCGGCGCGGACCTCGTCAAGCAGTTGGGCGCCACGGGCCCGGCCCCGCAGACCGCCGGGAAGACCACGTCCGGGGCCTCGGACGAGAAGGAGGACTCCGGCTCGGACTTCTTCGGGGTCTGGTGGTACGTCGGCGTCTGCCTGGTCGCCGGCATCGGCATCGGTTTCCTGTTCACCGGCCGCAAGAAGCAGCAGCAGCTGTGATCCGCCGGGCCGTTCTCCTGCTCCTGGCCTCGCTCCTGCTGTGCGCGGGTGCGGGCCAGGCCCAGGCCGCCGGTTACCGGTACTGGTCGTTCTGGGAGCGCGACGCCGGCCGCTGGGTCTACGCCACCCAGGGCCCGTCCCTGGCCCGCCCCTCGGACGGCGACGTCCAGGGCTTCCGCTTCGCGGTGAGCGAGGACTCCGCGAACGCGGTCCGGCCGCGCGGCACGGCCGACTTCGCGACGATCTGCGCGAAGACGCCGGCGCAGGAGGGCAGGAAGCGGGTGGCCCTGGTCATCGACTTCGGCACCCCGTCGGACGCCCCCGGCGGCGAATCCCCGCCCGCCGCCCGCACGGCCTGCGCCCGGGTCTCCCCCGACGCGACGACGGCCGAGGCCCTGGCCGCGGTGGCCGAGCCGCTGCGCTACGACACCAACGCCCTGCTGTGCGCGATCTCGGGCTATCCGGAGAAGGGCTGCGGCGAACAGGTCTCCCGGGACGAACAGAAGCGGAAGCCGGTGGCGGAGAAGAGCGCCCCGTCGAACGACGGGCCGTCCCTGGGCCTGCTCGCGGGTGTCGCCGTGGTGGTGGCCCTGGGCGGCGCGGCGATCTGGCAGGTACGACGGCGTGGCTAGCCGTCCCGCCCAGCCTGCGGGCGGTCTGGCCGGCACCCCGGAGCGCCGGGCCGCGCAGCCGCCCCGGCCGGGGCGGCAACGCCGGGCACAGCTGCACCCGGGAGCCTGGTGGCTCTGGTCCCTCTCCCTCGGCACCGCCGCCACCCGCACCACCAACCCCCTGCTCCTCGCGCTCCTCGTCTCGGTCTCCGCCTACGTCGTGGCGACCCGCCGCCCCGACACCCCCTGGTCCCACTCCTACGGCGCCTTCGTCAAACTCGCCCTCGCGGTGATCCTGATCCGCCTCGTCTTCGCGATCGTCCTCGGCTCCCCCGTCCCGGGCACGCACACCCTCCTCACGCTGCCCGAACTCCCCCTCCCCGCCTGGGCCCAGGGCATCCGCCTCGGCGGCGAGGTCACAGCGGAAGCGCTCACCTTCGCGCTGTACGACGGAATGCGGCTGGCCACGCTCCTCATCTGCGTGGGCGCCGCGAACGCCCTCGCCAACCCCTCCCGACTCCTCAAGTCCCTCCCGGGCGCCCTGTACGAGATGGGCGTCGCGGTCGTCGTCGCCCTCACCTTCGCCCCGAGCCTCATCGCCGACGTCCAGCGGCTGCGCGCCGCACGCCGTCTGCGCGGGCGCCCGGACAGCGGCATCAGGGGCCTGCTGCACGTGGGCCTCCCGGTCCTGGAGGGGGCGCTGGAGCGTTCCGTCGCCCTGGCCGCCGCGATGGACGCCCGCGGCTACGGCCGTACCGCACAGGTCCCGCCCGGCGTACGCCGTACCACCGCCGCCCTCACCCTCGGCGGCCTGCTCGGCGTCTGCGCGGGAACGTACGGCCTCCTCACGGCCGAAGGCGCCGCCTACGGTCTCCCCGTCCTCCTCGCGGGTCTGGCCGCCGCCCTCGCGGGCCTCAAGCTCGGCGGCCGCCGCTCGCTGCGCACCCGCTACCGCCCGGACCGCTGGGACGTGCGCGCCTGGCTGGTCGTCGCCTCCGGCGTCGCGACAGCGGCCCTGCTCGCCCTCGCCGCGGCCCGTGACCCCGCGGCCCTGCACCCCGGCGTGGTTCCCCTGGTCGCCCCCGCCCTCCCCCTCTGGCCGGCCGCGGCCGTACTGCTCGGCCTGCTGCCCGCGTTCGTCGCCCCCGACCCCAAGGAGCTGTCGTGATCCGCTTCGAGGATGTCTCCGTGACCTATGACGGGGCCTCCGAACCCACCGTCCGGGGCATCGACTTCGAGGTCCCGGAAGGCGAACTCGTCCTGCTGGCGGGCCCGTCCGGTGTCGGCAAGTCCACCGTCCTGGGCGCGGTCAGCGGACTCGTCCCGCACTTCACCGGCGGCACCCTGCGCGGCCGGGTCACGGTCGCCGGCCGCGACACCCGCACCCACAAGCCGCGTGAACTGGCCGATGTCGTGGGGACGGTCGGCCAGGATCCGCTGTCCCACTTCGTCACGGACACCGTCGAGGACGAACTCGCCTACGGCATGGAGTCGCTGGGCCTGGCCCCGGACGTGATGCGCCGCCGCGTCGAGGAGACGCTCGATCTGCTGGGCCTGGCCGGCCTGCGCAACCGGCCGATCGCGACGCTCTCCGGCGGCCAGCAGCAGCGCGTGGCGATCGGCTCGGTCCTCACCCCGCACCCAAGCGTCCTCGTCCTGGACGAGCCGACCTCCGCGCTGGACCCTGCGGCCGCGGAGGAGGTGCTGGCGGTCCTCCAGCGGCTCGTCCACGACCTCGGCACGACGGTCCTCATGGCCGAACACCGCCTGGAACGCGTCATCCAGTACGCCGACCAGGTCGTCCTGCTGCCCGCACCGGGCGCTGCCCCGGTGCTGGGCGCCCCGGCCGAGGTGATGGCGGTGTCCCCGGTGTACCCGCCGGTGGTGGCCCTGGGGCGCCTCGCGGGCTGGACCCCGCTGCCCCTGACGGTCCGCGACGCCCGCCGCAGGGCAGGGGATCTACGCCAACGACTTGAGGCACGCGAGGGCAGCGCCCTTCAGGGGCGCGGGGCTGCAGTCGATGTGCGGCTGCCGCCGCGTGGGCGCGATCAAGCACATTCGGCCCGCACCCGCAAACGACCCGCACAGCCCGCCCCGGAAGGCGCCGCCCACATCCAGGCCCTCTCCGTCACCCGCGCCCGCATCCAAGCCCTGCACGACATCACCCTCACCATCACCCCCGGCGAGACCATCGCCCTCATGGGCCGCAACGGCGCCGGAAAGTCCACCCTCCTCAACGCCCTGGTCGGCCTCGTCAAGCCCACCTCGGGAACCGTCCGGGTCGGCGAAGCCACCCCCCACCGCACCCCGCCGAAGGACCTCGTCCGCAAGGTCGGCCTGGTCCCCCAGGAGCCGCGCGACCTGCTCTACGCCGACACCGTCGCCGCCGAGTGCGCGACGGCCGACCAGGACGCCGGCGCGGACCCGGGCACCTGCCGGGCCCTGGTCACCGAGCTGCTGCCCGGCGTCACCGACGACGCCCACCCCCGGGACCTCTCCGAGGGGCAGCGGCTCGCGCTCGCCCTGGCCGTCGTGCTGACGGCCCGGCCCCCGCTGCTCCTGCTGGACGAGCCGACCCGGGGCCTGGACTACGCGGCGAAGGCCCGGCTGGTGACGGTACTGCGCGCGCTGGCCGCCGAGGGGCACGCCATCGTCCTGGCCACGCACGACGTGGAGCTGGCGGCGGAGATCGCCCACAGGGTGGTGCTGCTGGCGGAGGGCGAGGTGATCGCGGACGGCCCGACGGCCGAGGTCGTGGTCTCCTCGCCGTCCTTCGCCCCGCAGGTCACCAAGATCCTGGCGCCCCAGCACTGGCTCACGGTCGCGCAGGTCCGCGAGGCCCTGCGCCCCGAGGCCGACTGATGGCCACCTCGCCCACGGACCGGCGCCAGGCCCGGGCCGTCCGCCTCGGCCCCCGCTCCCTCACCGCCCTGGCCCTGGTCAGCGCGGTGGGCGTCGCCGGCTTCGGCTGGCCTTTCCTCGCCCCGCCCGGCTCGCGGATCGGCGCGCACGCGCAGGACGCGCCCTGGCTCTTCGCGGGCCTGCTGGTGCTGCTGGTGGCGGTCGTGGCCGCGGCGATCTCGGAGTCCGGTCTCGGCCCGAAGGCGGTCGCGATGCTCGGCGTGCTGGCGGCCACGGGGGCGGCCCTGCGGCCGATCGGCGCCGGTACCGCCGGGATCGAGCCGATGTTCTTCCTGATGGTGCTGAGCGGCCGGGTGCTCGGCCCGGGCTTCGGGTTCGTCCTCGGCTCGGTGACCATGTTCGCGTCCGCGCTGCTCACGGGCGGGGTTGGGCCGTGGCTGCCGTTCCAGATGCTGGCGATGGGCTGGTTCGCGATGGGCGCGGGCCTGCTGCCGGGCCCGGACCGGCTGCGCGGCCGGACCGAACTCGCGATGCTGGCCGGCTACGGCTTCCTCGCCGCGTTCGCCTACGGCACGGTGATGAACATGGCGGGCTGGCCCTTCATGAGCGCCCTCGCCTCGAACGTGGCCTTCGATCCGCACGCGCCGCTCGCCGCGAACCTGGCCCGTTTCGTCGCGTACTGCGTCGCCACGTCGCTCGGCTGGGACCTGGGGCGGGCCCTCGTCACGGTCGTCCTGACGCTCGTCCTCGGCCCGGCGGTCCTCAGGGCGCTGCGCCGGGCGACGCGCCGGGCGGCCTTCGAGACGCCGGTCACGTTCGAGCCGCCCCGGCAGTGAGGCCTCCCACATGACCCACGTCACGTACGAAGCGCGTTCGTAGGAACACGCTCCCGGTCAGAGGCCCGGTGCCGCGCCGGACGTGCTGCCCTGCCTAGTACGAGAGGGCTTTGCCGGCACGGGCGGGCCCTGTTTCCCTGGACGACCAGGCGACGGCCCCCTGATCCCCGGGGCCGTCGCCTGTGCCATGTCCGGACCGGTGGTTCAGCCCGTGCTCACCGGCAGCTCCTTCACTCCGTTGATCCACGCCGACCGCAGCCGCCGCGGGTCCCCGACCAGCCTCAGCCCGGGCATGGCGTCGGCGATCGCGTTGAAGATGAGGTTGATCTCCAGCACCGCGAGGGACTTGCCCAGGCAGTAGTGCGGTCCGCCGCCGCCGAAACCGAGGTGCGGGTTGGGGTCGCGGGTGACGTCGAAGGTGTCGGGGTCGTCGAAGACCTCGGGGTCGTGGTTGGCCGAGGCGTAGAACAGGCCCAGCCGGTCGCCCTTGCGGATGCGTTTGCCGCCGAGTTCGGTGTCCTGGGTGGCCGTGCGCTGGAAGGCGGCGACCGGGGTCGCCCAGCGCACGATCTCCTCCGCCGTCGTCTCCGGCCGGTCGCTCTTGTACAGCTCCCACTGTTCCGGGTGGGTGAGGAAGGCGTGCATGCCGTGGGTGATGGCGTTGCGGGTGGTCTCGTTGCCCGCGACGGCCAGCATCAGCACGAAGAAGCCGAACTCGTCGGAGCTGAGGTTGCCCTCGTCCTCCGCCGCGACGAGCTGCGTGACGATGTCGTGGGCCGGGCACTGCTTGCGGTCGGCGGCCATGTTCATCGCGTAGGCGATGATCTCCGTGGCCGACTCGGCGCCGACCTCCTCGGTGATGGCGTACTCGGGATCGTCGTACGCGATCATCTTGTTGGACCAGTCGAAGATCTTGTCCCGGTCCTCCTGGGGCACGCCCATCAGCTCGGCGATCGCCTGGAGGGGCAGTTCGCAGGCGACCTGGGTGACGAAGTCGAACGGCCCGGTGTGCGCGCGGGCGGACGCGACGATGGAGTGGGCCCGCGCCCGCAGCCGGTCCTCCAGCGCCCGGATCGCCCGGGGCGTGAA
Organism: Streptomyces collinus; assembly: GCF_031348265.1. Lineage (NCBI taxonomy): Bacteria > Bacillati > Actinomycetota > Actinomycetes > Kitasatosporales > Streptomycetaceae > Streptomyces > Streptomyces collinus. The sequence continues at coordinate 2,606,709 of NZ_CP133771.1, forward strand.
CCCGCGCTGCACGATCTGCCGGACCCGGGTGTGCTCGGGCGGGTCCATGTTCAGCAGGATCAGCCGCTGTGCGTCGATGGAGTCGCGCTCGATGTGCTCGTTGAAGCGGATGATCGCCGTGTTGAGGGACGACGAGAACAACTCGGGGTGCGTGGACACGTACTTGACGTCGGCGTGCCGGGTGACGGCCCAGTAGCCCTCGTCCTGGAAGCCGGCGAGTCCGGCCCGCTGCGGCACCCAGCAGACCGGTTCGGCCCGGCGCAGCTCGGCGAACTCCGGCAGGGGTACGCGGTGGTGCAGCAGGTCGGGGTCGGTGAAGTCGAACCCGTCGGGCAGCGCGGGACAGGGCATGGGCGGCTCCCACCACTCGTACCGGCTCTGAGGTCTGACGGTCCATCAGCTGTGCGGAGTTGCGGTGACGGTAGTAACGGGTTCTACAAGTAGCAAGAGGCACGACCCCGCCAATTGCCCGCACGACTATTGCGGTCACCGAGCGGCCCTCAGCACACTGTGCACAGAACTAGAACGCGTACTAGTTCCGCTGAGCCTCCCGGAGAGGACCCGCACCCATGGCTGCCGAACCCGTGATCGTCGAAGCCGTACGCACCCCCATCGGCAAGCGCGGCGGCGCGCTCGCCAACCTGCACCCCGCCTACCTCCTCGGCGAGACCTATCGCGAACTCCTCGGCCGCACCGGCATCCCCGCCGACTGCGTCGAGCAGATCGTCGGCGGTACGGTCACGCACGCCGGCGAGCAGTCCATGAACCCCGCGCGCACGGCCTGGCTGACCATGGGGCTCCCGTACGAGACGGCCGCCACGACCGTCGACGCGCAGTGCGGGTCGTCCCAGCAGGCCTCGCACATGGTGGCCAACATGGTCGCGGCGGGCGTGATCGACGTCGGCATCTCCTGCGGAGTGGAGTCGATGTCACGGGTTCCGCTGGGGTCGGGCTCGAAGCACGGGCCGGGCAAGCCGTTCCCCGACGAGTGGAACGTCGACCTGCCCAACCAGTTCGAGGCGGCCGAGCGCATCGCCCGCCACCGGGGCCTGACCCGCGAGGGCGTCGACGCGCTCGGTCTCGCCTCGCAGCAACGGGCCGCCCACGCCTGGGCGGAGGAGCGCTTCAAACGGGAGACGTTCGCGGTCCAGGTCCCGACCACCGAGGAGGAACAGCACGCCGGGCAGGGCATGTGGCGCCTGGTCGACCGGGACGAGGGCCTGCGCGACACGACAGCGGAGGCCCTGGCCTCCCTGAAGCCGATCATGCCGACGGCGGTGCACACGGCCGGCAACTCGTCGCAGATCTCGGACGGGGCGTCGGCGGTCATGTGGGCGTCGAAGCGGATGACCCGGGCGCTGAAGCTCCGCCCCCGGGCCCGGATCGTGGCCCAGGCACTGGTGGGGTCCGACCCCCACTTCCACCTCGACGGCCCGATCGACGCGACCAAGGCGGTCCTGGGCAAGGCCGGGATGTCCCTCAAGGACATCGACGTGGTGGAAATCAACGAGGCGTTCGCGTCCGTGGTGCTCAGCTGGGCGCGGGTCTTCGACCAGGACCTGTCGAAGGTCAACGTCAACGGCGGCGCGATCGCGCTCGGGCACCCGGTGGGAGCGACCGGGGCCCGGCTCATCACGACGGCACTTCACGAACTGGAGCGCGCGGACAAGGAGTTCGCGCTGATCACCATGTGCGCGGGGGGCGGTTTGGCCACCGGCACGATCATTCAGCGGCTTTAGACGTCCAGTTGACGAAGGTGGTGAACGTGGCGGGATCGAGGGTGAGGATCGGTCCCGCCGGGGTCTTGCTGTCGCGTATGGCGACAGTGTCTTCCGGGGTTTCGGCGACTTCGAGGCACTGGCCGCCTTGGTCGCCGCTGTGCGCGGACTTGCGCCAGGCCAGAGCCCCGATCGGCGCGCATTCGACGCATTCTCCGCCCTGATCGCCGCTATAGCTGGACTTACGCCACTGAGTCCCCGCCGAAAGCGCGTTGCTCGCCATAGCGTTCCTCCATCAGTCGCCGGATCAACTCCGCCGAATCCCTGAGGGAGAGCGCGGCGGCCTGCAGATGATCGTAACGGAGCGAGCAGTCCTTGACAGTGTCCGGATTCGCGGCCGGATGCCCGCTGCCGTAGCCCTCTGTGTAGACGATGGCTGCGTCGCTCGCGAACCGAAAGAGGGTGAACGAGCCTTGCATTCCTGCATGCGCACCGGCAGAGAACGGCAAGACCTGGATGTTGACCGCGGGGATGCGCTCGAAGGCCAACAGATGAGCCAGTTGCCCCCGCATGGTCTCCCGACCACCCACCTCCTGGTACAGGACGGATTCGCTGATGACCATCCAGATGACCGCGGCCTGCCCCTTCTCAAGGATGCGCTGTCGTGCCAATCGGACGGCGGTGCGGTCTTCCAGGTCGGTGTCGTCCAGCACCCCGAGCACGGCACGTGCGTACTGGGGGGTCTGAAGAAGTCCGTGGATGGCATGAGTCTGGAAGGTGCTGATCTCCGTCGCCCGCCCCTCCAGCTCTGCCACCTGCTGGAACCACGCCGGAAGCCGACTGCGCAGCACCAGCTCAACCAGCCGGGAGAACATACCGTCCGTTCCCAACGCCGCATCCGCCCGTTCGCTGAACTCCGGCGTCGGAAGCTTCCGAGCCGTCTCGATCTGGCCCACCAAGGAGCCCGTGTAGTTGAGGATGTCCCCCAACTGCCGCTGCGTCAGCCCGGCGGCCTCCCTGTGCCGCCGCAGCTCGAAACCGTAGTAGTCGAGCGGCGACGCACCCGGGTCAAGGGCGTTGATGTGGGTCACGGCAGAAGCCCCTCTCACGCAACTCGGCCCACAAAGGAACCGGTTGTATCCGTTCTGTAGCCGAGCGTAGTCACCGCACGTCAGCCTCGTCCCGTGAACGAATACATTCCCGCCCAGTACGCGATGCGCCTCACCGTCGGTGAACACGCCCCCCGGCACATCCGCCGTATCGTCCGCTCCTTCCTCGCAGAGTGGCGCATGCCCGAGCTGTCGGACGCCGTCGAGCTGGGCGTGACCGAGCTGCTCGCCAACGTCGTGCGGCACGTCCCGGACCGCCGCTGCGCGCTGCTGTTGCTGCGGCAGCCGGCCGGTGTGAGGGTGGAGTGGTTCGAATGCGTTGCCGAGTCCGTCCTGACGTAGGGCCCGACTGCCGTACTGTGCCGCTCTGAGGAGGGGGACATGGGCCAGGGCGAAGCGGTGGTGATCGGCGTCAGCACGTTCCGGTCGCCCGTGCCGGACGGCGAAGAGGTACCGCTGGGGTCACCGACGTGGGAACCCCTGGTCTTCGTGCCGGAGGTGCTCGCCCGGGTCCGCCGGGCCGTCGGGCGGCTCGGGTACCGGGTGACCGACCGGCTGGACCCCGTACGCAGCGAGCTGAGAGACCTGTTGTGCGACTCGGAGAACCGCGGCGCGCAGGAGGCGCACCGCATCGTCCACGTGGTCTCCCACGGAAGCGCGAACGGACGACGCGCACGGCTGGACATGGTGCCAGCCGACGGGCGACTGGGCCGGGACACGGATGTCACCGGATGGATCTCCGACAGTCACGCCGAGCGTCGGCTGACGCTGTTCCTGATCGATCTGTGCGGATCCGGCGTCGCCGCCCGGCTGCCGTCCTACGTCCACGAGGCGGGCGAGGAAGGCTTCGCCTGGGTCATCGCCGCCTCCGACAGCGAGGAGGAGGCGTACGACGGACGCTTCAGCACCGCGGTCGCCGAGGTCCTGGAAGAGCTGTCGCGCACCGGCCTGGGCACGGACGAGTCGCAGGAGTTCGTGGCCTTCTCCCTGGTCGCCCGCCACATCGGCATGCGGCTGGAGGCCGCCGACGGGCGGGTCCAGACGGTCCGGGCGACGCTGATGGACCCCAGCGCACCGGAGCCCGTCCTGCCGTTCTTCCCCAATCCCGCGTACGCGGCTTTCGCCGAGGATCCCCAGCGCGCAGGCCGGTCCGCCCTCGACTCAACGGTCCGGGACTTCCTCGAAGAGCTCGACCCGTTGGACGTACGGCACTTCACCGACCGGCCGGGACGACATTTCACCGGGCGCCGCACGCAACTGCGGGTACTGGCTCCCTGGCTGGACGACCCGGCGGGATCACGTCTGTGCGTGGTGGTGGGCAGTCCCGGGACGGGAAAGTCGGCTCTGCTCGGTGCCTTGATGTGCGCCGCGCACCCGCAACTGACCGAGCAGGCGCGGCACATCCGCGAACGCCTCCCCGGCGCGTGCCGGCCCGCCGTGCACGAGACGATCGCCGCCGTCCAGGCCCGGCAGCGCGGTCTGGAGACCCTTCTGGACGTGCTGGCGAAGCAGCTGAGGCTGGTGGCTCCCGCCCGCGGCTGGACCGCGGAGGACTTCGTGTTCGCCGTACGGGCGTTGCACGATCCGCCCGTCATAGTGCTCGACGCATTGGACGAGGCCCTCGACCCGGCGGACATCACCGACCGCCTGCTCCTCCCCCTCACCTCCGAGCGCCGTTACGACGGCGGTGCCGTCTGCCGGCTGCTCGTCGGGATGCGGCCCTGGGAGCAGTTCGACGAGCTCAAGACGCTGGCCGCACGGGAAGGCCTCATGATCGACCTCGACCGGACCGACCCGGCGGAACTCGAGGACGACCTGGCCGCCTACCTGAACGACGCCCTCACCGGTGTGGACGGATACCGCAGTGGCCGGGCACGCAGCGTGCGCGAGCGACTGGCCGGATCCACTGCCGCGACCCTGGCCCGCACTCCTCAACGCGGGGAACGGTGGGGCGAGTTTCTGGTCGCCTCCGTCTTCACCAGCTATCTCGCCTCGACGCGTGCCGTCACCGACGTCGATGACGCCGCCCGCCTGGGTGCAGCGGCTCCGGTGACGCTGCCCGATGTCTTCGAACTGGATCTGACCTCGCGCGCCGCGCCCGAAGCCACCCGAGCGCTCCTGGCCGCCATCGCCCACAGCAAGGGCGGGGGCATCCCCACCGAACTGGCCTTTCCTCTGGCGCGTGCCTTCTGCCCCGATGGTCCGGCTTCCGGTCCCGGGGACGCCGACTTCTCCCGCGTCCTCGAGGAGTCCCTGTTCTACCTGCGCACCCACACCGACACCGACGGCACCACTCTGTACCGCCTGTTCCACCAGGGACTGACTGACCACCTCCGCTCCCACCCCTACCGCCGCCCCTCCTCCGGCCCCGGCAGTGTGCCCCCTCCCCGTGTTCCCGCCGCGGACCGCGTCCTCTCGGTCCTGCTCACGCCCCGTGCGGGAGCGGCGCACCTGGTCTGGGCCCACGCCGCTCCCTACCTCCTGCGTCACGCGATCGAGCACGCGAGGGACGCGGGACAGGCCGACGCCCTGATCACCGACCCGGATTTCCTCGTGCACGCGGATCCACGGTCGCTCGCGCCCGCCCTGCTGGCCGCACGAGCGGACAAGTCGTTCCTGGCGGCGGCCGTCTACAACGCTTCCTACCACCGCCATCGCACCGCCCACTGGGAGGAACGCTGCCGACTCCTCGCCCTGGACGCAGCTCGTTACGGTGACACGGAGTTGCAGAGGCGCTTCACCCGGTCTCTGCCGGTGTCCGCCTGGCAACCGCGCTGGGCGGCGGGCAGCGCGCCCGACCCCGCCCTCGTCGACCTCCTCAACGCCCACTCCAGCTGGGTGACCGGTGTGGCGTGTACGACCGTCGACGATCGGCCCGTCGCCGTCACCACGGGCAGTGACTCTTCGGTGCAGTTATGGGATCTCGTGGACCGACAACCGATGTGTCCCCCGCTGGAAGGCCACACCGCCGGGGTGAATTCCGTGGCGTGCACGGTCATCGGGGAGCGGCCCGTCGCGGTCACCGCCTCCTACGACCACACCCTGCGTGTCTGGGACCTGAGGACCGGTCAGCCCATCGGTGAACCGCTGACCGGCCACAACGAAGATGTGCTGGCGGTGGCGTGCACCACGTACGAGGGCCGGCCCGCCGCCGTCTCGTGCTCGGGCGGCACGCTGCGGGTCTGGGATCTGACCACCGGTCAGTGCGTGGCCACGGTGCGGGGCCGGCATGCCAAGCAGATGACGACGGTGGCGTGTACGAACGATCCACGGCGGCCACCATTCATGGTGACGCACGGGAACGACGGGACGGCGCACGTCTGGTTCCGGGGCCGGTTCCACCTGGGTGGGCTGAATGGCTCATCCGGTGGCGTGACCGCGATCGCCTGCGCCATCCTCGACGACGATCCGGTCGCAGTGGTCGGCAGCGACGACGGGACTGTGCGCGTCTGGGACCTGTACGGCCGCTACCCCCTCTGGGAACTGGCGGGGGAGGGCGCGCGGGTCTCCCAGGTCGTGTGCACCACCCTGCGAGGCCAGCCGGTCACTGCGGTCGCCGACAACGGTGGAATAGTGCGCCTGTGGAACCTGGTCACCCGTCAGCTCGTGGGGCGGCTCACCGGTGTCTCCTGCGTCTCCGTCGCGAGCACCCTGATCGACGATCTGCCCATCGTGGTCACGGGCGCCAGGGACGGGGTGGTGCAGCTCTGGGACCCGACCCCCCGCACAGCCGTCGGCGACCCGAGGGACGGGCACACGCGCGGAGTGACGGCGGTCGAGGTCACGGAGGTCGAGGGCCGACCCGTCGCCGTGACCGGGAGCAACGACCGTACGGTCCGTGTCTGGGACCTGGCCACGGGAGAGCCGGTGGGTGAACCCCTGCGCGCCCACACGGACTGGGTGGACGGGGTGACGTGCACGACCATCGGCGGCCGCCCGGCCGCCCTGTCCGCGGGTTTCGACGGGACGGTGCGGATCTGGGACCTCGCGACCGGAAGGCCGGTCGGGGAACCGCTGACCGGGCACTCGGGCGGCGTCAAGGCGGTCGCCACGGCGGATGCGGGGGGCCGTCCCGTCGTGGTGACGGGCGGCGACGACCGGACGGTGCGCATCTGGGACCTCGCGACCGGCAGACAGATCGGCGCACCGCTGACCGGGCACACCGCCGGTGTGCGGTCGGTCGCGTGCGCAGTGGTCGAAGGCCGGTCCGTCGTGGTCAGCGGGAGCTACGACGGAACGGTGCGCATCTGGGACCTCCTGACGGGACGTCCGACAACGGCGCCCCTGGTCGGCCACAGGGGTGGTGTGCGGTCGGTCGCGTGCACGGTGATCGATGGCTGGCCCGTCGTGGTCAGCGGCAGCTACGACGGAACAGTACGCATCTGGGACCTTCTGACCGGAGGGCCCTCCGGTCAGTCCCTGGTGGGCTACAAGGGAAGCGTGCAGTCGGTCGCGTGCGCGGTCGTCGAGGACCGGCCCGTCGTGGTCAGCGGCAGCTACGACGGGACCGTGCGGCTCTGGGACGTCCGGACCGGGCAGTGCGAGATCCTCACCATGCCGCGCCCAGTCTCGTCGGTGGCGCTGGGTCAGGACGGCGCCCTGGTGATCGGGACGGGCAGCGGGGTCGTGGTGATGGAACGGAAGACCGGGAGGGTCTGATGCGCATCCTCGGCGTACACGGAGTCGGCAACCACCGCCCGGACCTGACACCGGAGGCGGCGAGCGCCGCACTCGCGGAGATCTGGGCTGCGGCCCTCGACACCGGTCACGAGGTCTTCACGGCCTACTACGCGGACCTGCTGCACCACCACGGCCACCGGGGCCGTCAGGGGGGCGACATCGACCTGGACTCCCTGGACGACTTCGAACGCGAACTCGTCGCCATCTGGCTGGAGGAGTGCGGTCTGCCCGACGCCACCGCCGCCGGCCGTGCCACCGCGCCCCTGCGCCAAGCGCTCGCCTGGCTGGCCCGAACGCACGGGCTGGGCCGTCCGGTCACCGAGCGGTTCGTCGCGCGGTTCTTCCGGGAAGTCGTCACGTATCTGCGGACTCCGGCACGTCAGGAGGCGCGTGACCGGGTGGCCGACCTCGTGGCCAGGCATCGGCCGCGCGTGGTGCTCGCCCATTCGCTGGGATCCGTCGTCACCTACGAAACGCTCTGGGAGAACCCTTCCCTGCACGTCGAGTTGCTGGTCACGCTCGGCTCTCCCCTCGCCCTGCCGCACGCTGTGTTCCCCCGGCTTCAGCCGGCCCCGGTCGATGAGCGTGGCGGGCGCCCGCCCGGCGTCGGCCGGTGGGTGAACCTGGCCGACCCGGGCGACATCGTGGCGCTCCCGCCCGGAGGCGTCGAGCGCTGCTTCGAAGGAGTGGACAGAGAACAGCCCAAGACACGGCCGATCCACGCCTTCGACTTCCACAAGGTCGTCCATTACCTCGCGGCCCCGCAACTGCGTGCCCTGCTCGCCCCGTACGCGTAGTCCGGCAGCCACGGCCCGCCCGTGGAGACGCACCGTCGCCGAACCCGTCAGCAGAAGGGAGCATCGGGCGCGTTGGCCCAGAAGGAGAGGAACGACCAGGTCTGGGCTCCGATGCGACCGTCGACGACGATGCCGGCGCAACTCTGGAAGGCCCTCGTCGCGGACTGCGTGACGCGGCCGAAGTCCCCGTCCACGTCCAGACCGGCGTCGATCGCCTGGTTCAGATAGCACTGGGCCTGCTGGACCACCGCCCCGGACGACCTCAGACGGAGGTTCGGCCGGTTGATGGTGAAATCACAGATGTCATCCGGCCCCTGGGCCACAAGAGCCGTTGGACGGTTCAACTTGTCTGCGGCCTAGGCGGGTTGCACCACCGCGGTCGCAGAGGTCCCAGGTGATGCCGCGACAGCCGGCGCTCCCACCAGGGAGATCGGCACAGCCAGAGCCGCCACGGCGATGAGCACACATCGCATCCCGATCACCTCCACAGAGGGCAAGGGCACCCCTTTTCTCATCGTGCGCGGCCCTCAACCAGGTTGCATCTCGGGGATGGCCGCGCCAGGGGGTGGAGCCAGGCGGCGTGGGCCTCGGGAACCTGTCAACCGTGTACGGGTTTCCGGGTCGGTGTGCGTTCGCGGTCGGCCGCCGCCACCGTCCGCGCCCGCGGCCCCTGGAGGAGATACGTGATGCCGAAGCCCGCCGCGATCACCACCGCTCCCCCCGCCGCGTCCAGCACCCAGTGGTTCGCCGTCGCCACGATCGACGCGAGCGTGAGCAGCGGATGCAGCAGGCCCAGCGCCTTCAACCACCAGCGCGTCGCCAGCACGGCGATCACGACGCCACACCACAGGGACCAGCCGAAGTGCAGGGACGGCATGGCCGCGTACTGGTTGGTGAGGGCCGTGAGCGTGCCGTAGTCGGGCTGGGAGAAGTCCTGGACGCCGTGCACCGTGTCGATGAAACCGAGCGTCGGCATCAGACGGGGCGGGGCCAGGGGGTAGAGCCAGAAGCCGACCAGGGCGAGCAGCGTGGCGAAGCCCAGGACGGAGCGGGCCCAGCGGTAGTCGCCGGGGCGGCGCCGGTAGAGGACCGCGAGGACGGCCAGCGGGACCATGAAGTGGAACGACGTGTAGTACTGGTCGAGGAAGTCCCGCAGCCAGCCGATCCCGACGACGGTGTGGTTGGCCCAGCGCTCGATGTCGAGGTGCAGGACGCGCTCGAGGTCGTAGATCTGCCTGCCGTGCTCCTCGGCCTCCGCGCGGCCGGCGGAGTTGCTGCCGCCGCCCGCGGCGAGGCGGACCTGGGAGTAGGCGGCGTAGGTGACGCGCAGGAGGAGCAGTTCCAGCAGGAGGTTCGGCCGGGTGAGGACCCGGCGCAGAAACGGCAGCAGCGGCACGAACCGGAAGCGGGCCGGGGCGGTGGGCGCGGGGGCGGGAGGTGCCGGTGACCGGTAGGCGGGCGAGGAGCGGGACAGGAACGGCACCGCGGTGGCGGCGACGAGCGCGGCCAGCAGGACGACGTTGTCACGCAGCGGCCGGAGGAACGCCATGTCCGGTAGCAGCATCCGGGCCGGCAGGGTCATGACCAGGACGACGGCGACCGGCCAGACGTAGCGGTCCGAGGCGCGGGTGCCGGCCCGGCCGACGATCGCGAGCAGCACCCACAGCAGCTGATGCTCCCAGGCCGTGGGCGAGACGACGATCGCGGCACAGCCGGTGATCGCGACGGCGAGCAGCAGTTGACCGTCGCCGAAGTACCGCACGGCCCGGCGCAGGGCCAGGACGGCGACGGCCGCGCCGAGCGTCAGGAAGAGCGCGATCTCCAGGGGGCCGTTCAGGCCGAGGCGGAGGAGGGCGCCGTGCAGGGACTGGTTGGCGAGGCCGTCGGCCGGACCGCCGAGGCCGACGCCGGCCATGTGGTGGACCCAGTAGCGGTGGGAGTCGTGCGGCATCGCCGCCCAGGCGAGTCCGGAGCAGGCGGCGAAGGTGACGCCGGTGGCGAGCGCTGCGCGTCTGCGGCCGGTGCACCACAGCAGGGGCGTGAACAGCAGCAGCGTCGGCTGGAGCGCCGCCGCGAGGCCGATGAGCAGGCCGCTGGTGCGCTGGCCGCGGGCGGTGAAGCAGCCGAGCAGAACGAGCAGGACCGGGATGATGCTGGTCTGGCCGAGCGAGAGGGTGCTGCGCACGGGCAGGGACAGCATCAGCAGGCTGACGGCGACCGGCGCGGCCAGCAGGGCCGTACGGCGGCTGACCGGCGGGGGCAGGGCGCGGGCAGCGATGAGCCCGAGGGCGACGACGAGCAGCAGCGTGCCGAAGGTCCAGCCCCAGCCGAGGGCCTGTTCGGCCGAGCGGGTGAGGGGCTTGAGGACGAGCCCGCCGAAGGGCGTGCCCGTGAAGCGGGTGGAGTCGTAGAGCGAGCCGTTCACATGCAGGACGCCGTTCGGCCCGACCCAGGTCTCCAGGTCCGTCAGCCGTTCACCGCGCGGGGTGGCGAGGACGGCGGCGACCTGCCGGGCGGCGAGGACGGCGGCGATCAGCCACAGCCCCGCGCGGGCGACCCGCAGACGTGGGCGGTCCCCGCCGGCGGCCGTCGCTCCGAAGCCTTCCGCCGGCCGTCCGCCGCCGTGATCCGCATTCGCCACGCCTCGTCGGCCTCCGACACCAGTACATCCCGTATGCACCGAATATGCGCATTTCTCCTGCAAACCCTATGGGGAGCGGGCGGCTTCCGGGCATGAGGCACGACTTCCGGGAAGAAGGCGCGGCTTCCGAGAGGAGGGCGGCGGGGGCGGCGTCCGCACCCGGACGGCAGCCATGACCCCTCACGGAAGCGATAAGGATCACATCAAGATCGGCCGTGAACCGCTTCCCGACGGGCAGAAGGGCCAGCACAGCGCCGATTTACATGCAGTATGCAGTCAACTCCGTACCGCCCGTAAGCGGCGCAAATCCGCCTATCGTCGCTTTTTCGGCCCGTACGACAGCGCCGCCGCGCGGGACCGCGTCCCTGTCCCCGTCGAAAGGTAGGCGAGCGAGTCTTGTCGACTGCCTCAGTCGTCGCCCCCGCGTCCCCCGTGAAGACCCCCACGGCGAAAGCCCCCGACCCCACCGTCACCGACCCCGCGCTCGTCAAGCGTGCCGTGAAGGCGGCCGCGCTGGGCAACGCGATGGAGTGGTTCGACTTCGGCGTCTACAGCTACATCGCGGTCACGCTGGGCAAGGTCTTCTTCCCCTCCGGCAACCCCACCGCCCAGCTGCTGTCCACGTTCGGCGCCTTCGCCGCGGCCTTCCTGGTCCGCCCGCTCGGCGGCATGGTCTTCGGCCCGCTCGGCGACCGCGTCGGCCGCCAGAAGGTCCTCGCCCTCACCATGATCATGATGGCGGCGGGCACCTTCGCGATCGGCCTGATCCCGTCGTACGCGACGATCGGCGTCGGCGCGCCGATCCTGCTCCTGGTGGCCCGCCTCGTGCAGGGCTTCTCCACCGGCGGTGAGTACGCGGGCGCCTCCACGTTCATCGCCGAGTACGCCCCCGACAAGCGGCGCGGCTTCCTCGGCAGCTGGCTGGAGTTCGGCACGCTCGCCGGCTACATCGCCGGCGCGGGCCTCGTCACGATCATGACCGCCCTGCTCTCCGCCGACGACCTGACCTCCTGGGGCTGGCGCATCCCGTTCCTGATCGCGGGCCCGATGGGCATCATCGGCCTCTACCTGCGGCTGCGCCTGGAGGAGACCCCGGCCTTCGCGGCCGAGGCGGAGAAGGCCGAGAACAACCGCCCGAAGACGCCGCTGCGCGAGATGGTCGCGGGCCAGTGGCGCGCGCTGCTGCTCTGCGTCGGCCTGGTGCTGGTCTTCAACGTCACCGACTACATGCTGCTGTCGTACATGCCGAGCTACCTGACCGGGCAGCTCCACTACGACGAGACGCACGGCCTGCTGGTCGTCCTCGGCGTGATGGCCGTGATGATGATCGCCCAGCCGTTCGCCGGCGCGCTGACCGACCGCGTCGGACGCCGCCCGGTGATCGCCACCGGCTGCGCGGGCTTCCTGCTGCTGTCCGTCCCGGCCCTGCTGCTGATCCGCGAGGGCAGCCTGCTCGCGGTCGCGCTCGGCATGGGCGCCCTCGGCCTGCTGCTGGTCTGCTTCACGGCGGCGATGCCCTCGGCACTCCCGGCGCTGTTCCCGACCAAGGTCCGCTACGGCTCGCTGTCGATCGGCTTCAACGTCTCGGTGTCCCTGTTCGGCGGCACGACCCCGCTGGTGGTCACGGCCCTGATCGGCGCCACCGGGAACATGATGATGCCCGCGTACTACATGATGGCCGCGGCCGTGATCGGCGGTTTCGCCGTGTGGCGCATGACGGAGTCGGCGGGGCGTCCGCTGCCCGGCTCGGCGCCCTCCGTGGCGGGTCGACACGCCGAGTGAAATCCCGCTGACAGCGACCCGCGCACCAACTATCTTCGTCAGCGCCAGTAGTTAGGGCTGCTAACTATGCTGACGAAAGGTAGAGGTGCATGAGCGAGTCGCACGTCTGGGACGAGGTCGACGCCTACTTCACCGCCCACCTCGCTCCGGACGACGAAGCCCTGGCGGCCGCCCTGCGCGACAGCGACGCCGCCGGGCTTCCGCACATCAACGTCGCGGGCAACCAGGGCAAGCTCCTTCAGCTCCTCGCCCAGATCCAGGGCGCCCGCCACATCCTGGAGATCGGCACGCTCGGCGGCTACAGCACCATCTGGCTGGGCCGCGCCCTGCCCGCCGACGGCCGCCTGGTCTCCCTGGAGTACGACCCCCTGCACGCCGAGGTCGCCGTCCGCAACATCGCCCGCGCCGGCCTGGACAAACTGGTCGAGGTGCGGGTCGGCCCGGCCCTGGAGTCGCTGCCCAAGCTGGCCGACGAGAACCCGCCCCCGTTCGACCTCGTCTTCATCGACGCCGACAAGGCCAACAACCCGCACTACGTGGAGTGGGCGATCAGGCTCACCAGCACGGGCAGCCTGATCGTCCTCGACAACGTCGTACGGGGCGGCCGGGTCGTCGACGAGGACAGCACCGCCCCGGACGTGACGGGCACCCGCACCGCGATCGAACTGATCGCCGCCCACCCGAGGCTGAGCGGCACCGCGATCCAGACGGTGGGGATGAAGGGCTACGACGGGTTCGCGCTGGCCCGCGTGCTGGCGTGAGGCCGAGCCGTCACACGGCGTGCGGGCCCGGCGTCACGCCTCGTGGTAGAAGCCCACGTTGACGCTGCGCGGGGCGGTGCGGTCCTGGATGATGATCTCGCCGCTGCCGCCCCTGGGCAGCGGGACGGTGCCGCCGTAGGCGAGGGGCTGGACGTACTGCCCCATCGTCAGCCGCACTTCGGAGGACGGGTCGGGCTGGGAGCCGCGCAGCCAGGTGACCTGCCAGGTCCCCTCCGGTCCGCACAGGAACTCCAGGTGGACGCGGGAGACGAACAGCCAGTCGTCCGGCGTGCTCAGCCGGCACACGGACTTGTCGCGGCCCACCCGCAGCACCGCGCCCGGCTCGCTCGGCGCGTCGGCCATGAGCATGCCGGCCGTGGCGCCCGCCTCCGCCTCCGCGACGGTGGCCATGGTGAGTTCGAGCACGTGCGCTCCTTCTGAGACGTCCCGGTGGGCCAGACAGGTTCTTGGCCCGCCGCATGATAAAACGCCCGGCCACGCGGTGTCCGGCACAATGGCCTCATGACCGAGCGAAAGCCACCGGGCGTCGACTTCGAGTCCTGGGTCGACAAGCAGATCCGTGACGCGGAGACGCGCGGGGAGTTCGACCGGCTGCCGGGCGCGGGCGAACCGCTCCCCCGAGAGATCGAGAGCACCTACGACGAACTGTGGTGGGTCAAGCGGAAGATGGCCCGCGAGGGCTTCTCCGTCCTCCCGCCCACGCTGGCGCTGCGCAAGGAGGCGGAGGACGCGCTGGAGGCCGCCCTCGCGGCCCCCTCGGAGCGGATCGTCCGGAAGATCATCGGCGAGATCAACGACAAGGTCCGCGACATGATGTTCAAGCCGCCGCCCGGCCCCCCGCTGGGAAAGAAGCCGTACGACGTCGAGGACGTCGTACGGCAGTGGCGGGAGCGCCGGGCGGACCGGTGACCGGGGGGTGCCCCGGGGGGGTGACCGGGGGTTCTCCCCCCCGGGATCACACGTGCAGCAGCCGTTCGGCCAGTTCGCGGTAGTCCTTCAGGGCCAGCCGGAGCTGCTCGGTGTCGGCCGAGGACACGGACCTGCCCTCGCCGCCCTCGACGGACTGCCAGGAGTGGCGCAGGGTGCGGCGGCGCTGTGTCACGGCCTCGGTGAAGCGGGCCGCGATCTCCTCCAGCACGTGGTCGGCCTCCTCGACGGCGGCCCGGGGCCCGTCGACGAACCCGGCGACGGCGTGCTGCAACTGCGAGCCGAGCTTGTCGGAGTCGTCGTGGGCGAGGAGGTGGGCCCGGTTCTTGGCGGAGCCGACCTTGTCGGGGCCGGTGCCGTGGTCACCGCGGGGTGCTTCGGTGCCGAGCCGGTCCGGATCGTGCCGGTCGGTGCCGAGCCCGTCCGTGCCGAGCCGGTCGGTGCCGGCCGTACCGTGCCGGTCCGTGCCGGGCAGGTCGGCAGCGGGTACGTCGGTGCCGTGCGCTGCCGCGCGGTCCGCGTCGGTGCCGTGCGGGGCACCGCGGTCGGTCTCGATGCCGCGCGCGGCGCCGCGGTCCGTTTCCGGGCCCCGGGCCGTCTCGTGACGGTCGGTGCCCGGTGCGGCCGGGCGGCGGCCGGTGCCCAGGGCGCTCTCGCCGCGGGCGTCCGGTGCGTCCGGCGTGTGGTCGCCCGGCGGTCGGGTCATGTCGGTCATTGCCTCAACTCTCCTTCGCCTGACGTCGGTTCATCGCCCACGGCATGTGCCCGCCGCGGGTGGGGGCCTTGCGGCCGCCGTCCAGGGCGGCGCGCTCGCGGCCGTGGTCGTGCCGTCCGCCGGTGTGGCCGCCGCCGCCGTGGCGGGCCGGCTTCACCAGCTCCTCGAACAGGGCGCGGGCCGCCACCATGGCCTCACGCATGTCTTCCGTACCCTGGCCGCCGTCGCGGGCGTCCTCCGCGCGCAGATGCGCGGCGCGGTGCACGCGCCGGTAGCCGTCCACGTGGTGGGCGTGGTGCACGGACAGCGCGGACAGCTGTTCCTCGTACTGCCCGCCGTCCGGGAAGCCCCGGGCACCGGCGAGCTCGGCGAGCAGCCGGTCCGCCTCGGCGACGGCGTCGCGCGGCGAGTCGACGAACCGCTCCTGGGCGGCCGTCCAGCGCGCCTCGTACTGCTCGCGCTGCGCCGGCTCCAGCGGCCGCTCGCGCAGCTCGCCGTGGCGCTGCACGCGCTCGGTCAGTTCGCGCTCGGCCGCTTTGGCGTCACCGTCGTGCCGGGCGACGGCCCGGTCGTACTCGGGTCCGAAGCGCCGCTTCAGGCTCGGGCCCTGCCGAGGCCCGCGGGCGCGCAGGGTCATGACGGCCGCGATGATGACGACCGCCGCGATCACGATCAGAGCAATGATCAGGCCAGTGGACATGAATGCCTTCCGGGTTCTCGGCCCAACCGGCTCTCCTCGCGAGCCGGTTCGCCCGTCGGGTGTCCCCAAAGCCCGTCTCCAAACGGCGCGCGGGCGCTACCGGGCGCGAACAGGTGGCCGGGACTATTCGCTTGCGTGTCCGATGGGACGCCTGCGAAGAATGCGGTCCATGACCTGGACCGTGACTCCGGAACCGTACGACTCCCCCGTGGCCGCCGCGCTGTGGCGGGCGTACTACACCGAGGTCAGCGACCGCTGGTACCTGCTGCACGAGGGACGCCGGACCGAGCCGGCCGAGCTGGAGCGGGAGATCGCCGCCCAGCCGGGTGCCGACCTCGCCCCGCCGGGCGGGCGGCTGCTCGTCGCCCGGTACGACGGTGAGCCGGCCGGCAGCGCGGGCGTACGGCTGCTGGACGGCGCGACCGCCGAGCTCACGCGGGTGTTCCTGCACGAGCCGGTGCGCGGCCGGGGCGGCGCCCCGCTCCTGGTCCGGGCGGCCGAGGAGGCCGCTCGTTCGCTGGGTGCCGCCCGGATGATCCTCGACACCCGCGGCGACCTCGTCGAGGCCCGCGGCCTCTACGCCCGCCTCGGCTACACGGAGACCGCACCCCACAACGACGGCCGATACGCGGAGCACTGGTTCAGCAAGGAGCTGGGCTGAAGTTCAGACCCTTTCCCGCGTGGAGCCCGTGCTGTACGGCCGCTCGCGGCGCGATCCGCACAGTTCGCCGGTCAGCTCCCGCACGAGCCGCTCCAGGTCGGTCGGCCGGTCCGGCCCCCACCAGTCGCCGAGCAGCTCGGCGAGGGACTCCTCGCGGGCCTCGGCCAGCCGGCCGGCGACCTCGCGCCCCTGCTCGGTCAGGACCATGTCGACACCCCGGCGCACGGCGAGGCGGCGTTCCTCGGCCTGCCGGGCGGCCTCCATGATCACGGTCAGGGGCACGGGCATGGCGTCGGCGAGGACGCCCGGCTCCACCGAGCCGTGGCGCCGCATCCGCAGCAGCAGCCAACTCGTCGCGGGCAGCAGGTCGTAGCCCGCCCGTGCGGTGATCTTCCGGTAGATCTCGCGCCGCCCCGCGCGGGTGCCGAGCACCGACAGGGCCCGGCACACCTCGTCGTACGAGGACCGCTCGACGGGGTTGCTGGCCAGGGTCTCGGTGACGTCCGGCGCGGTGACCGAGCCGCGCAGCCGGTCCTCCTTCAGGAACCAGGCCAGCACGAAGCCGAGGAGCGCGACGGGGGCGGCGTACAGGAAGACGTCCGTGATGGAGACGGCGTAGGCGTGCAGGGCCGGCGGGCGCAGGCCGGGCGGCAGGGCGGCGATGCCGCGCGGGTCGGCCTCCAGGGCGTCCACCGAGACGCCGGGCGGCAGCGTGGCACCGCGGAAGGCGTCGGTGAGCTGCTCGCCGAGGCGGCCGGCGAAGACCGTGCCGAAGACGGCGACCCCGAACGAGGCGCCGATGGAGCGGAAGAAGGTCGCACCTGAGGTGGCCACGCCCAGGTCCTCGTAGGGGACGGCGTTCTGCACGATGAGGACGAGGACCTGCATCACCAGGCCGAGGCCGAGCCCGAAGACGAAGAAGAAGCCGCTCAGCTCGGCGGTGGAGCTGTGCTCGTCCAGCTGGTGGAGCAGGAGCAGCCCGAGCGTGGTGACGCCGGTGCCGGCGATCGGGAACACCTTCCAGCGGCCGGTGCGGCTGATGATCTGTCCGGAGGCCGTCGAGGCCAGCAGCAGGCCCAGCACCATCGGCAGCATGTGGACACCGGACATGGTCGGGCTGATGCCCTGGACGACCTGGAGGAAGGTCGGCAGGTAGGTCATGGCGCCGAACATGGCGAACCCGACGACGAAGCTGATCACGGCGGCGAGCGTGAAGGTCCGTACGCGGAACAGCTTGAGCGGCAGGACGGGTTCGGCGGCCCGCCGCTCGACGGCGACGAAGGCGCCGGCGAGGACGACGCCCAGGACCGCCAGGCCGACGATCTGCCAGGACCCCCAGGCCCAGGTCGTCCCGCCGAGCGAGGCGACCAGTACCAGGCAGGTGGCGACGGCGGCGATGAGGAAGGTGCCGAGGTAGTCGATGACGTGGCGCTGCGCCGTGCGCGGGATGTGCAGGACGGCGGCGATCACGGCGAGCGCGACGACGCCGACGGGCAGGTTGACGTAGAACACCCAGCGCCAGCTCAGATGCTGGGTGAACAGCCCGCCGAGCAGCGGCCCGAGCACGCTGGTCGCGCCGAAGACGGCGCCGAACAGGCCCTGGTAGCGGCCGCGTTCACGCGGCGACACCAGATCGCCGACGATCGCCATCGACAGCACGATCAGCCCGCCGCCGCCGAGGCCCTGCAGGGCCCGGAACGCGATCAGCTGCGCCATGTCCTGCGCGGCGCCGCACAGCGCGGACCCGACCAGGAAGATCACGATCGCCGTCTGGAACAGCCGCTTGCGCCCGTACTGGTCGCCGAGCTTGCCCCACAGGGGGGTCGCGGCGGTCGCGGCCAGCAGATACGCGGTGACCACCCAGGAGAGGTGATCCAGACCGCCGAGATCGCTGACGATCGTGGGCAGCGCGGTCGACACGATGGTCTGGTCGAGGGCGGCGAGCAGCATGCCGAGGAGCAGGGCTCCGATGGAGACCAGGACGTTCCCGGACACCTGCTCCCCGGGGGCCGCGCCCTGGGGCGTCAGCGTGGTGGCGTTCCCGTCCTCGGCCATCCGACCTCCCGCGTCTCCTGTGACATTTTCCATCGTGACCGCTGTGACCTGTTATGGCCCGCCGGGCCCTTTTGGAAGCTGCGCTTCCGGGGGCTCCTCGACCGCACTGTGGAGAAGATCTGGATAATCTCTGGAGTTCGCGAGGGGAGGGAGGAACGCGTGGAACCGCCCAACGGCCACCCGTGCCCGGAGTGCGGCGCGCCCAGACAGCGGGACAACACCCCCGCCTGCGCCTGCACCGACCGTGCCGCCGAGGCCCTCCGCGACGCCCGCACGACCCAGGCGGCGGCAGCGGAGGACTTCGACCCGCTGCGGATCCGCCCATACGTGGAGATCGACGGCGGGGAGGCCTCCGGCGGACCGGACGGGGGAGCGGCACCCGCCGTCGGCGAGGGGCAGCCGTCCTCACCGGCGGGGGCGACGACGGCGCCGCGCCCGGGGGGGCCCACGGGGGCGTCGTTCGAAGGCACCCCGGTCACGGCACCCCCGGCCGAGCCCACCCCGTACGCCCCGGACGGCACCGCCCGACGGCCGGGAACCGGTCCGGCGGAAGCGCCACGCGCCCAGGGCCGCCCCGGCCCGACGGCCGAGGGCGCCCGAGGCCGGTCCGCGTCGGACAACGGCGCCGCGCTTGCGCACGGAGACCCCCTTCGGCCACCAGGAAACGGTTCCGCAGAGGCCCCGCGGACCCAGGACGCCGGGCCCACGCCCGAGGGCACACCGGGCCGGCCCCCGATGGACGGAAGTGGCAGGCCGCCGCGGTCTCGGGCCGAGGGCACACCGCGCCAGGCCGCGATGGACAGCAGCGGCACGGCGCCGCGGTCTCGGACCGCAGGCACACCGGGCCAGGCCGCCGCGGCGGCCAGTGCCGGCAGCCGCCCGCACACCGAGGTCTCACGCCCCGGCGGTGCCGCCCGGCCGCCCTCCCCCGCCGACGCCACCATGCCCTTGCGCCCCGTCGACCCGGACGCGACCGCCGTACTGCCGACGGCCTCCGCCACCTCGGCGATCCCGACACCCCTGGCTCCTGCCGCGACCGAGCCGAGCGTCACCGATCTGCGCATGTTCGACGGCACGGCGGGGGCGGATCGCGGCGCGACGGCAGCGGGCGGGCCCGGAGCGCGGAGGTCCGGGCGACGGCGCCGGAACCTCCTCGTCGCCGCCGCCGGCGCCTGCGTCGCCGTCGTCGCGGCGGCCGGGTACGCGAGCGGGCTGTTCTCCTACGAGAGCCCGTCCCGGGACACGGCACTGCCGGACGACATCCGCGCGAGCGTGCCGGACGCCCCGTCGAGCAGCGCGGCGTCCACGCCCCCGCAGGGCAGCGCCTCGGTGGCCCCGCCGGCCCCGGCAGCGCCGCGGCCGTCGCCGTCGCGCACCGCGAGCCCGTCCGCCTCACCGTCGCCGTCCGCGCCCAGCGCCTCGGCGAGCCCGTCGCAGTCGCCCTCCCCGTCGGCATCGCAGCCGTCGGCATCGGCGACCGGCCCCGGGCAGGCGGCTCCGGACAACTCCCGCCAGAACAAGGGCCCGGCCGTCCTCCGCCTCGGCGACAACGGCCCGGAGGTCACCGAACTCCAGCTCCGTCTGCGGCAGTTGTACCTGTACGACGACGACACCGACGGCCGCTTCGACGACCGGCTGGAGGACGCGGTCCGCACCTACCAGTGGTCCCGCGGCATCGAGGCCGAAGACCTCGGCGTCTACGACCGGGAGACCCGGGCGAAGCTGGAGTCGGAAACCCGGGAGCCCTGACCCGCCTGGCCGCCCTATCGTGACGCCGTGACCACTCAGGTGATCGTTCTCAACGGCGGTTCCAGCTCGGGCAAGTCGGGGATCGTCCGATGCCTGCAAGAGGTCCTGCCCGGTCCGTGGATGGCCTTCGGCGTCGACTCGTTCGTCGAGGCGCTGCCGGCGAAGCTCCAGGGCTCGGAGGGCGGGATCACATTCGCGGCGGACGGCGGCGTGAGCGTCGGCGCGGAGTTCCGGGCCCTGGAGGCGACCTGGACCGAGGGCATCGCCGCCATGGCCCGCGCCGGCGCCGGGATCGTCGTCGACGACGTCTTCCTCGGCGGCGCGGCCTCCCGGCAGCGGTGGGAGAAGGCTCTCGCCGGACTCACCGTGCTGTGGGTCGGCGTCCGGTGCGACGCCGAGGTCGCCGCGGGCCGCGAGATCGCCCGGGGAGACCGGGTCAAGGGCATGGCCGCGTCACAGGCGCTGGTCGTGCACGAGGGGATGAGCTACGACGTGGAGGTGGACACGACCCACACCGAGTCCCTGGAGTGCGCGCGCGTCATCGCCGCCCGGGTGACGGGTGCGCCCTCGCCGCCCGGGTGACGCCCAGGTGACGGGTGCGCCCGCGCCGCCCGAGTGACCGGCACAACCGGCGTTCACCCGATGTGCAGCCGGATCGTCCCGTCAGCGCCGGCCTGCACCCGCACCTTCGTGAGGTCCTCCACCACGACGTCCGGCTCGTGGGCCGCGGCCCGGGGCCCGACCCCGACCACCGTCATCCCGGCGGCGCGCCCGGCCGCTATCCCGGCCCCGGAGTCCTCGAAGACCACACAGTCCTCGGGGGCGACGCCCAGCTCGGCGGCGCCCTTCAGGAAGCCCTCCGGGTCGGGCTTGCTCGCCCCGACGGACTCCGCGGTCACCCGCACCCCGGGCTGCTCCAGACCGGCCGCGGCCATCCGCGCCGTCGAGAGCGGCACGTCGGCCGAGGTCACCAGCGCGTGCGGGAGTCCGCGCAGCGAGGCCAGGAACTCCGGTGCCCCGGGGATCGCGACGACGCCGTCGGTGTCGGCCGTCTCCTCGGCGAGCATCCGGGCGTTGTCGGCGTGGTTCTGCTCCATCGGCCGCTCGGGCAGCAGCAGCGCCATGGAGGCGTAGCCCTGCCGGCCGTGGACGACCTTCATGACCTCGTCCCCGTCGAGCCCGTGACGCTGGGCCCAGCGCCGCCAGACGCGTTCGACCGAGGCGTCCGAGTTGACGAGGGTGCCGTCCATGTCCAGCAGGAGGGCGCGGGCGGTGAGCACGGCGGTGGCCGTCATCGGCAGCTCCAAGGCTCGGGGCGCGTTCCAGCGCGGGAGGGGGGCGGACGACGGATCGCGACCGGCACGCCCCGGGAGACAAGGCGGCCCCGCCCGCCGGTCAGGGAAAACGGGCGGAGGCCACTTTGTTTCTCTACGGTACAAAACAAGGCGGCCTTCGCGCCAGGGGGCCCCACCGGACGTTCACCCACTGTTCGGCTCGCCCTGCTCAGCCGGTCACGGCCTCCCACAGGCTCCACACGCCGAGCGCCAGCATGACCAGCGCCGCGACCTGCGTGATCAGCCGCAGCGGCACCTTCTTCATCAGCGCCTTGCCGCCGACGATGCCGAGCCCGGCCACGGCCCACAGCGCGAGCACCGCTCCCAGGCCGACGGAGAGCGGGTCGTCGTAGCGGGCGGCCAGGTTCGCGGTCATGATCTGCGTCAGGTCACCGAACTCGGCGACCAGGATGAGCATGAATCCGGCGCCCGAGACCTTCCAGAAGGACTGGTTCTCCGGCTTGCGGACCTCCTCCTCGTCCTCCCCCTTCCTCAGCAGCAGCACCGCGGCCCCGCCCAGGAACAGCACGCCCGTGAGGGCCTGCACGATCTGCTGCGGCAGCAGCGTCAGCACACTGCCGGCGGCGACGGCCAGCGCGACGTGCAGCGCGAAGGCGGCGGCGACACCGGCGAAGACGTAGGAGGCGCGGTAGCGGGTGCCGAGGACGAGGCCCGCGAGGGCGGTCTTGTCCGGCAGTTCCGCGAGGAAGACGACGCCGAAGACGACGGCCGTCACGGTCAGGCTGATCAAGGGTTCCTCAATCGGTCGGGGCTGCCCCACCGAGAGTGCTGGACCTTCGCACACGACACCTCGGCACGGCAGCACACACGGCACCCGCGCCGGGAAGCGCGGGCGTGCACTGCTTTGCCGAAGGTCTCGCTGGCAGGTCCGGGAAAGGACCGGCCTCCGGGCGCCGGCTCAGGCGGGCTGAGCAGTATGTCGACGGTCCGGCGAAGAGCTACTCCCCTTCTGCGCCG
Source organism: Streptomyces collinus (assembly GCF_031348265.1). Taxonomy (NCBI): domain Bacteria; kingdom Bacillati; phylum Actinomycetota; class Actinomycetes; order Kitasatosporales; family Streptomycetaceae; genus Streptomyces; species Streptomyces collinus. The sequence continues at coordinate 2,629,337 of NZ_CP133771.1, forward strand.
TCCATCGTACGCGACACCCTCGCGCGAAAACTTTCCCCGTGAACCTTGTCATGTCATGCACGTGTCACTAACTTCTCACCGGGCGCACACCTGTGCGCAACACGGCACCGCGAGCATTCCCCTCGCTCGTACGCCAACACCCCCCTCTCCCCAGGGAGTTCGCATGCCCAGGTTCTACGCGCGTCGACGGCTGAGCATGGCCGCGGGCGCCACCGCGCTCATATCGTCCGTGGCCCTCTTCAACGCCCCCACGGCCTCAGCCGCCCTCCCCACCCCCGTGAGCGGCGCCACCGCCCGCTCCTACCTCGCCTCGCTCACCGTGGCGACCGAGGACCGCACCGGCTACAACCGCGACCTCTTCCCGCACTGGATCACCCAGTCCGGCTCCTGCAACACCCGCGAGGTCGTCCTCAAGCGCGACGGCTCCAACGTCCAGCAGGACTCCTCCTGCGCCGCCACCAGCGGCAGCTGGTACTCCGTCTACGAGGGCGCCACCTGGACCGCCGCCTCCGACGTCGACATCGACCACCTGGTCCCGCTCGCCGAGGCCTGGGACTCCGGTGCCGACTCCTGGACGACGTCCCGCCGCCAGTCCTTCGCCAACGACCTGACCCGCCCGCAGCTCATCGCGGTCACCGACAACGTCAACCAGGCCAAGGGCGACCAGGACCCGGCCACCTGGATGCCCTCCCGGACGGCGTACCGCTGCACCTACGTCCGCGCCTGGGTGCAGGTGAAGTACTACTACGGCCTCTCCGTCGACTCGGCCGAGAAGTCCGCGCTGCAGAACTACCTCGCGAGCTGCTGACACGCTGATTTCGTGTCGGGACCTCCCCGCTGACCTCCGTCGCTGCGTACCGTACGGGGCGACGGAGAGGGGAACGACATGAGCGCACTGCGCCTCGGACCGCTGCTGAGGTACACCGACGGCTCGTCCGCGACCGTGTGGGTCGAGACGAGCCGTCCGTGCACCGCCGAGGTGCGCTGCGCCGACGGCGCCGGCGGCACGGCCCACAGCTTCCAGATCGCGGGCCACCACTACGCGCTGATCCCGGTGACCGGCCTGACGGCGGGTACGACCACGACGTACGAGGTGCTGCTCGACGGCACCCGGGTGTGGCCCCTGCCCGGCTCCCCCTTCCCGCCCTCGGCGATCCACGCGCCGGGCCCGGAGGGCGGCCTCAACGTCGCCTTCGGCTCCTGCCGCTGGGCCTCTCCCCCGGCGGGCGGGGACGACCCCGTGGGCCCGGACGCCCTGGACGCCCTCGCCACCCGCCTCGCGGCCGACCCCGAGGGCGAGCGGCCGCACGTCCTGCTGCTGCTCGGCGACCAGGTGTACGCCGACGAGACCTCCGACGCCACGCAACGCTGGCTGGCGGGCCGCCGCGACCTGAAGGAGGAGCCGGGCAACGGGGTCGCGGACTACGAGGAGTACACCCATCTGTACTACGAGTCCTGGCTCGACCCGCGCATCCGCTGGCTGCTGTCCACCGTGCCCAGCTTCATGATCTTCGACGACCACGACGTGATCGATGACTGGAACACCTCCGCCGCCTGGCTCGCCGACATGCGCTCCACCGACTGGTGGCAGGAGCGGCTGCTGAGCGGCCTGATGTCGTACTGGGTCCACCAGCACCTCGGCAACCTCTCCCTGGAGGAGCTGGCGGCCGACCCGGTGTACGAGGCGGTCCGTGAGGCCCCCGACGGGACCGATGTGCTGCGCGCCTTCGCCTCCCGGGCCGACGCCGACGCGGCCACGGCCCGCTGGAGCTACCGACGCGACTTCGGGCGCGTACGCCTGGTGATGGTGGACAGCCGGGCCGCCCGGGTCCTCGCCGAGGACGAGCGCGCGATGCTCGACCCGGGCGAGGAAGCCTGGCTGCGCGAGCAGGTGCTGGACTCGCGCGAGGCGTACGACCACCTGCTGATCGGCACCTCGCTGCCCTGGCTGCTGCCGCATCTGGTGCACGACGCCGAGGGTTGGAACGCGGCGCTGTGCGGCGGTGAACGCGGCGAGCGCTGGGCGCGATTCGGGGAGAAGGTGCGGCGCGCCGCCGACCTGGAGCACTGGTCGGCGTTCCCCGAGTCCTTCGCGGGGCTGGCGGAGCTGATCGCCGAGGCGGGCTCGGGCGATCACGCGCCGGCGACGGTGTGCGTGCTCTCCGGGGACGTGCACCACGCCTACATCGCCGAGCCCTCGTGGCCCGGCCGGGGCCCGGACGCCCGGGTGGTGCAGCTGGTCTGCTCCCCCGTGCACAACTCCGTCCCGCTGTCGATGCGGCTGGCGTTCCGCATCGGCTGGAGCGCGATGGCGCGGCGCCTGGGCCGCGGGCTCGCCCGGCACGGCCGCCTCCCGAAGCCGCCGGTCGGCTGGCGCAAGACGGGCGGCCCCTGGTTCGGCAACCAGCTCATGACCCTGACCCTGCGCGGCCGTTCGGCCCGGCTGCGACTGGAGCAGGCCAAGCCCCGCGAGGGCACGGGCCCTCGCATGACGACGCTCCTGGACTCCGAGCTCGCCCCCTAACCCACCGTTTGCGCCCGCTTGTTGCCGCTGTGTTCCTTGATGCCCCGTGATGGCAGTGAGGCATCCCACAGCGACCGTCAATCCTTCCCCACGAGTCTCGGTTACCGCTCCCGGCGGCGGCATGATGAGGCGGACCGTCCGCTTCCTGCCCGGCGGACCGCCGACACGCGCCCCCCACGCCCGGGAGTTCCACCCTTGTCTGCGTCGCCCGAGGAAACCTCCGAGGAAACCTTCCAGGGAACCTTCGAGGAAGCCTTCGAGGAAACCGAGGAATCCGAACCGGCCGGGGGTCCCGAACCGGCCGGAGGTCCCGGTCCGGTTCCGGGGCCCGTGCGGGTCTCCGTCGCCCTGGTCGGGGCCGGACCACGCGGCACCAGCGTCCTGGAACGCCTGTGCGCCTCCGCCCCGGAGCTGCTGCCGCCGGGTGCCCTGCTGACGGTCCATGTGATCGACCCGGACCCGCCCGGCGCCGGCCGCGTCTGGCGCACGGCCCAGTCGCCCGAGCTGCTGATGAACACCGTGGCCTGCCAAGTCACCCTGTTCACCGACGACAGCGTGGACTGCTCGGGCCCGATCCGCCCGGGCCCGAGCCTGCACGAGTGGGCGGACGGCGGACTGGGCCCGGACGAGTACCCGACCCGGGCCGACTACGGCCGCTACCTGGAGTGGGTGTTCGCCGAGGTCGTACGGCAGGCGCCGCCGGCCGTACGGGTCGAGACGCACCGGGCGCGCGCGGTGCGGCTCGACGACACACCCGGGGACCGCCAGGCCCTCACCCTCGACGACGGCCGCGTCCTGACCGGCCTGTCCGCGGTGGTGCTGGCCCAGGGGCACCTGCCCAGGCTCGCCGGCCCCGACCTGCTGCGGCACGCGGCCCACGCCGCGCGGAACGGCCTGCGCCACGTCCCGCCCGCCAACCCGGCCGATGTCGACCTGTCCTCCATACCCCCGGACGAGCCCGTTCTGCTGCGCGGCCTCGGCCTCAACTTCTTCGACCACACGGCCCTGTTGACGACCGGCCGGGGTGGCCGTTTCGTACGGGACGCCGACGGTCTGCGCTATCTGCCCTCCGGCCGTGAGCCGCGGCTCTTCGCCGGTTCCCGGCGCGGCGTCCCGTACCAGGCACGCGGCGACAACGCGAAGGGGCCGTACGGCCGGCACGTTCCGCTCGTCCTCACCCCGGAGGTGATCGCCGGGTTCCGCAAGCGCGCCGACTCCGGGGAGGCGCCCGACTTCCTCGCGGAGATCTGGCCGTTGGTGGCGAAGGAGGTGGAGACGGTCTACTACACCGGGCTGATCCGCCGGGCCGCGGACCGCGCCGGGCGGGAGCGGGAGCGGGAGTTCGGCGGGCGGGAGCGGGAGCTCTCCGGAGCCCAGCGGAAGCTCGCCGGACCCGAGCAGGAGTTCGCCGGACCGGAGCAGGAGTTCGCCGGACCCGAGCGGGAGTTCGCCGGACCCGAGCGGGAGTTCGCCGACCGCTTCCTCGCCGTTCCGCACGGCGACCCCCGGGAGGCTTCGCTGCTGGAGGAGTTCGGGGTGCCGGACGGCGACCGCTGGTGCTGGGAGCGGATCTCCCGCCCGTACGCCGGACGGGACGTCGCGCACCCCGTCCGGTGGCGCGACTGGCTGCTGGCACATCTGCGCGAGGACGCCGCCCAGGCCGCCCTGGGCAATGTGCACGGCCCGCTGAAGGCGGCGCTGGACGTGCTGCGCGACCTGCGCAACGAGCTGCGGCTGATCGTGGACCACGGCGGCCTCGCCGGCGCCTCCCGCCGGGACCACCTGGACCGCTGGTACACCCCGCTCAACGCGTTCCTGTCCATCGGCCCGCCGCGGCGCCGCATCGAGGAACTCGTGGCCCTCATCGAGGCGGGTGTCGTGGAGGTACTGGGGCCGCGGCTGCGGGTGACGGAGGAGGACGGGGCCTGGGCCGCGCACTCCCCCGACGTTCCGGGCTCGGCCGTCCGTGTGAGAACCCTCATAGAGGCGCGCCTGCCGGAACCGGACCTGCGGGACACCGCCGACGCCCTCCTGGCCGGCCTGCTGCGCAGCGGACGGTGCCGGCCGCACACCGTCGACGGTTATGAGACAGGCGGACTGGACGTAACATCCCGCCCCTATCGTCTGATGGATCGTCAAGGAGTTGCACACACAAGGCTGTTCGCGTTCGGCGTGCCGACAGAAGGCGTGCATTGGGTGACCGCCGCCGGAGCTCGCCCAGGGGTGGATTCGGTCACTCTTTCGGACGCGGACGCGGTGGCGAGAGCCGTTCTACGTGCGACTGGGCGCGAAATCGAGCCCCAATCAGAGGCAAAGCCGTGGCCAAATGTTGAACTTGCAAGCATCAATTAGGCACACCTAACGTGGGCTACTCCGCGGTATCCGTCCCCGACCGGCCTCCCCAGGGCCGGCCAACCGAAGGAGAGACCCCCCACATGACCGCTCGCCTCAACGGCGCACAGCCGTACGCGCTCGGACTGTTCCGGATCGTCGTCGGTCTGCTCTTCGCCTGCCACGGAGCCGTCGCACTCTTCGGCGTCCTCGGAGGCGTGGACGGCAAGGGCGGCACCGCCGCGACCGGTGCCTGGCCGAACTGGTACGCGGCCGTCATCGAACTCGTCGGCGGCACCCTGGTGCTGCTGGGCCTCGGCACCCGCATCGCGGCGTTCATCTCCTCCGGCGCGATGGCGTACGCGTACTTCAAGGTCCACCAGCCCCAGGGCCTGTGGCCGATCGAGAACAGCGGCGAGGGCGCGGCCATGTACTGCTGGGCCATGTTCCTGCTGATCTTCACGGGCTCCGGCGCGTTCGGCCTGGACCGGCTGCTGGCCAAGCGCACCTCGACGCAGGAGCAGCGCTCCGCGGGCCAGGCCCCGGTGGCCGCCTGATCCGCCCGGCCCCTCGGACAGCCGGCGGCGCCTTCCCCAGCGGGGGAGGCGCCGCTGCGTCTGTACCGGCCCGGCCTCAGCGCGATGAGGACGGCACCCGCATATATGCCGACAATCCGGGGCGATGCGCGACGAGGTGAACACTCCGCACCGAACGTATGAGCCCCCCGTGAACCGCCCGTCACACCCCAGGCGTACGCTCTATGGCTGTCATGGCCACTCCTGCCGTCTCCGCCCGCGCCATCGCGGCACGGTCTGGCCCACGGGGGAGTCATGGGGAGTCGCGGTGCCGGAGCACTTGGGGTTGCTGATCGGCAGCCCATGGATCTACGCGGTGGTGGCCTTGTCCGTCCTGCTCGACGTGTTCCTGCCGGTGCTGCCCAGCGGCGTCCTGGTGATCACGGCGGCCACGGCGGCGGCAGCGGGCACGGCGGCCGAGGTGCCCGACATCCTCGCCCTGACCCTCTGCGCGGCCACCGCCTCCGTCCTGGGCGACCTGCTGGCCTACCGCCTCGCCTGGCGCGGCGGCGCCCGGCTGGACCGGGCGATCGCGCGTTCCCGGCGGCTGACCACCGCCCAGGAGCACCTCGGCGCGGCCCTCGCGCGCGGCGGCGGCGCCCTCGTCGTCCTCGCCCGGTTCGCTCCCGCCGGCCGCTCGGTGGTCTCCCTCGGCGCGGGCGCCGCCCGCCGCCGCGCCCGCGACTTCCTGCCCTGGTCGGCCCTGGCCGGTCTCACCTGGGCCGCGTACAGCGTCGCCCTCGGCTACTTCGGCGCCCATCTGCTGGGCGCGAGCTGGGTGGCCACGGCGGTGTCGGTGGGGGCGCTGTTCGGCGCCGGGGCGGGGGCGGCGTACCTGATGCGGCGCGAGCCGCGGACGTCGTAGACCTCCGACCGGCCACCACGACCACTCCGAGACCTGGAAGCGGCTGAGACATTGACAACCACAGCGTCGCGGGAAGCCTCCCGAATAGGACGGATCGCGCTCGCCGCGAGGCGGCGGCCCCGGGCGATGCTGTGGGCCGCCGCCGGCGTGATCACGCTCGGGTTCCTCGTCGCGCTCCAGATCACCGCACACCACCTCGGCATACCGGGGCCGATCACCACGCAGGCCCGCGAGGTGATCCACGCCCCCAAGTCGGGGTTCCTGCTCTACGCGAGCATGGCGCTGATGATGGTGGTGCTCACCTGGCGGCAACGGCTCATCGCCCTCGGCACCGCGGTCGGCATCGACCTCGTCTTCCTGCTGGTGCGGTGGGCGACCGGCACCTATCCCGCCGAAGGCCACCCGTTCGGCAACGGCGCGCTGTGGGTGATCCTGGGCGTCGCGGTCTTCGCCCTCGTCCGCCGCACCGGCCCGGAACGCGTCCTGATGCTGAAGGGCGTCGGGCTCGGCCTGCTGCTGGTGACCGGCCGCAAGACGGGTGACACCTGGCTGCTGATCACGTCGCAGACCCGCCCGGTCACACTCGACCCGTACGTCGCCATGGCCGATCACGCGCTGGGCAACCCGTCGTGGCTGGCGGGCCGGCTCCTGCGGGCGAGCGGCCCGGTCGGCGAGCACGCCCTCGACTACGTCTACGCCCAGCTCGCCGTGGCGGCGGTCTGCGTGGCGCTGTACCAGCTGCGCAACGTGGCGGCCGAGCAGCGCTTCCCGCGCCACCACCTGGTGCGCACCTTCCTGCTGATCGGCCTGCTCGGACCGGCCTTCTACATGATCTACCCCGTGGTCGGGCCGATGTTCGCCTACGGCCCCGAGGGCGGGCACTGGGCGGCGGCCAACCTGTGGCCGGACACCCTGCCCCCGATCACCACCCCCTACGAGCTGCCGTTCGACGAGATCACCCCGCGCAACTGCATGCCCAGCCTGCACACGGCCTGGGCCACCACGATCTTCATCCACTCCCGCAAGGGCCCGCGCGCCCTGCGGTACGCCGGCACGTTCTGGCTGGTCGCCACCCTCGCCGCCACGCTGGGATTCGGCTGGCACTACGGCGTCGACCTCATCGCCGGCGTGGTGTTCGCGTACACGGTCGAGGCGGCGCTGCGCACGCACGACCGCGGCTGGGACCGGGCGGGAGTGCGGCTGATCGCGTACGGGGCGGCCGTCTTCACGGTGCTGCTGGCGTCCTACCGCTTCGTGCCGCTGGAGATGGCCGCCCACCCGTGGCTGTCCGGCCCCCTGCTCCTGCTGGCGATGGCCTCGGTGGTCTACGGCTACCTGCGGACCACCCGGCTGTGGGAAGCGGAGGCCGTACCGGCACCGCGCCCCGAGCCGCAGCCGGAACTGGCGGTCTGAGGCCCGGGGCGTACGGACCGGCCAGGGCCGCGCGGCGGTCCGACCAACCCTGGCCGCGCGCGGACCGCACGGCCCCGGCCGTCGCCGCGTCCGGTCAGGCCCGGCTCGTCGCCTTCCGCGTCCCGGCCCCGCGGACCTCCAGACCGTCCAGCAACTCGGCCGTGGCCTGCGCCACGGCCTCCACGGCACGGTCGAACACCTCCTGGTTGTGAGCGGCGGGGGCGCGGAATCCCGAGATCTTCCGCACGTACTGCAGGGCGGCAGCGCGCACGTCGGCCTCGGTGGCCTCTTCGGGCATCGCGGGCGGACGCAGCGTCTTGATACTCCGGCACATGCCCCCAGTTTCACCCGTCCGGCCCTCCTGCGACAGCGGCGCCTGTCATGATCACTCCGAGGCGGCCACCATTCCGGGGCCGACCGACGAGAGGAACTCCTCGTGACGAACGAACTCACCGTGGCCGTCCTGGGCCCCGGCGGCGTGGGCGGCCTGCTCGCCGCCCTGCTCTCCCGCTCCGGCCACCGCGTGATCTGCCTGTCCGGCGAGCAGACCGCAAAGACCCTGCGCACCGGCGGCATCCAGGTGCGCAGCGCGCGCTTCGGCGACTTCACGGCCCGTGTCGAGGCGGACACCGAACTGCGCGAGCCGGTCGACGCGTGCCTGGTCACCGTCAAGGACACCGCTCTGGACGCCGCGTCGGCGCGGGTCCCCGCCCCGGTGCTGGGCGACGGCCTTCTCGTGCCGTTCCTGAACGGTGTCGAACACCCGGCGGCCCTGCGCGCCCGCTACCGGCCCGACCGCGTGGCCCCCGCCGTGATCCGGGTCGAGTCCACCCGGGTCGCACCGGGCGTCGTCGAACACGGCAGCCCCTTCGCGGAGATCGACCTGACCGGCACCGACGTGCCCCGGCCGCGCCTGGACGCCCTCGCCGAGGCCTTCGCCGCGGCCGGTCCGGCCACCCGGGTCCTGGCGGACGAGACGGCGGCCCTGTGGGCGAAGATGTCGTTCCTGGCGCCGTTCGCCCTGCTGACCACGCGCTACGGTCTCCCCCTCGGCGACGTCCGCACCCGCCACCGCGACGAGCTGACCGCCCTGGTGGAGGAGACCGCCGCGATCAGCGACGCGTGCGGTGGCCCGGCGGACCCCGCCCAGGCCATCGCCCGCTACGACGCGTTCCCGGCGGCGACGAAGTCGTCGATGCAGCGCGACGCCGAGGCCGGCCGGCCCCTCGAACTGGACGCCATCGGCGGCGCGTTGCTCCGCGCGGCCGAGCGCCACGGAGTTGCGGCCCCGGTGGCGGCACGGGTGGTGCGCGAGCTGTCGGACGGGGCCGGGGGCACGGCCCGGCGCTGATACGGAGCCGTCGCTGCCAGCACACCCGTTCGCATGAACCACAGGAAGGAACTCGCTCGGCAAATTCGAACAGGCGTATCATTGGGTCGTGGCTACGACCTATGACTTTCCGAGTGACCTCCTGGCCGGTCAGGAGGAACTCCATCAGGTCCGGGCCGAGCTGTCGGCCCTGCTGAAGCGGCTTCCCTGGTCGGTGGAGCCGCTGGACGGCTTCAGCGACGACAACGGCTGGCGCAAGGTGGAACGCCCCGCCTCTCCCGGCTGGAGCGCCGACGAACAGGCCGAAGTGGAGAAACTCCGGCGGCGGGAGCACGAGCTGGCGGTGTTCGTCAGCACCCACCGCTACTGGTCCGATCTCGCCGGCTCCGAGCGGGTGGCGGCCCGCTCGGAGCTGAAGCACGCGCACGAGGTCCCGCCGGAGGAGACCGGCGGAACCTCGTGACGGCCTACGGGATCAGCTCTTGTCGCCCAGCATCCCGTTCATCTCGCGGATCTCGGCCTGCTGGGCGGTGACGATGTCCCCTGCCATGGCCTTGGCGGGGCCGTAGCGGCCCTTGCTCTGCTCGGTCCGGGCCATCTCCACGGCCCCCTCGTGGTGCTCGACCATCAAGGTCAGGAACTGGTGGTCGAAGGCCTTGCCCGTCAGCTTCTCCAGTGCGGCCATGTCCTCGTCGCCCATCATCCCGGGCATGCCGGAGTGGCCCGACGCGGAGTGGTCCATGCCGCCGCCCGCCCGGGGCACGTCCTCGCCCCAGGTCTTCAGCCAGCCGGTCATGGTCCGGATCTCCGGATCCTGCGCCTTCTCGATCCGCCCGGCGAGGTCCTTGACCGCCCCGGAGGAGGCCCGGCCGCCGGCCAGCCGCGCCATCTCCAGCGCCTGCCGGTGATGCGGGATCATGCCCTGCGCGAAGGTGACGTCCTGGGGGTTGTGGGCACCGCCGGCCGACGGGGTCCCGGTGGGGCCGTGACTTCCGGCGTCGCCATGCCCGGCACCGCCCGCGGCACGGTCGGCGCCGTCACCGCCACAGGCCGCGAGGACGACCGCCGCGGCACCCGTGGCCGCCACCAGGGCGGCGCGGCGCGCCAGGATACGAATGCTGTTGCTCATGCGTGAACTCCTGCTTCTGCAAGGAACTGAGAATTCCGGACACGACGGAGCACCACGCCGTCACCGGTCGGCGTGATGCGTTGTGTCTAGATCCGCAGAAGCTGGAGCTCGGCCAGGGAAGGCGGGGCCCTGGCACCGTCCGAATCCACGACCGCGTACGCCCGAACGGCGCTCTCCCCCACGGACACGGGGACCGGGTCGGGAACCAGCGGGGGCAGCACCGGCCCCCCGCCCACGGCGGCCGACGCACAGGTCGCGTCGGCGTGCCGGACATGCCCGTCAGGGCAGTGCAGATAGGGCATGACGTGGGTCGTCGGCACGGAGGCCGGGGCCGTCCGGGCCTGGTGACCCTGCATCACATGCGCCCGCTGAGACAGACCACCCCCGGGCGCCAGCCCGTGCATCCCCAGCAACCCCGCCAACAGCCCCAGCACGCACAGCACATGCCACCGCCGCAGGGGGGGTCGCTGAGCACGGGCGGGGCTGTTCACGCGCCCATCGTAGTGACAGCCCCCGAGACCGAGGGAAGGGGCCTGGCCGGTGCTGTGCAGGGACCACTCAGGAGGGCATCGGCGGCGGTCATGGGAAAGGCCTCCCGGGAAGTTCCCAGGAGGCCCCTGACGCATTGCTCGACACTGTGGGCGCGGACGGTTTCGAACCGCCGACATCCTGCTTGTAAGGCAGGCGCTCTACCCCTGAGCTACGCACCCGGCTCCCGGGCCATGCGCCCAGGACGAGTCGACAGCCTACATGGCCCGGGGCGCAGTCCCGCAAACCCGTATCGCGGGAGCGTCCGGGGTGCCGCACCTGGGGGTAACCCCACCGTTGATCCGGGAGTGGCCCGGATCCCCCGGCGGGCCCCGGGTCCATACGGTCGTAGAGCGCACCGGAGCGCCCACCGTCCGTCCAGGGGGAGACCGTCATGACCGCACGCAACGCCACCGCCCGCGCCACCGCCCTCGCCGGGGCCGTCGTCGTGCTCGTCGCCGGGCTCAGCGCCTGCGGGGCGTCCGCCGGGGAGGACACGGACCCCGACCACCGGTCCTTCGGCCTCCAGGGCCGCACCCTCACCGTCGACTCCGACGACTCGGCCCTGGAGATCGTCGCCTCCGACGAGAGCCCGGCGGGCAAGGTCGAGGTCACCCGGTGGTTCCAGGGCTCGGTCGTCGTCGGGAAGGAACCCGAGGTCACCTGGGCCATGCGCGACGACCGTCTGGTGCTGCGTCTGAAGTGCTCCGGCATCGTCGCCGACTGCTCGGCCAAGCACCGCGTCGAGGTCCCCCGCGGCATCACCGTCAAGGTCCGGGACGGCGACGGCACGGTCCACGCCCGGGGCTTCCAGGACCCCCTGAACATCCGCACCGGCGACGGATCCGTCCGCGTCACCGACACCACCGGCCCCGTGGAGGTGCGCACCGGCGACGGGTCCATCCGCGTCACCGGCACCAGTGGTCCCCTGCGGATGCGCACTGGCGACGGATCCATCCGTGCGAACGTCTCCTCCCTCGACGTCCGCACCCACACCGGCGACGGTTCGGCCCGCCTCGAACTCGGTGCCGTGCCGGACCGTGTCGAGTCCCGCAGCAGCGACGGCTCCGTGACCATCGCACTGCCCCGGGCCACCTACCGCGTGACCACCGAGACCGGTGACGGCGGCGTCGACGTGTCCGTGCCCCGCGACGAGAGCAGCTCCCACCGGGTGTCCGCCCACACCGGCGACGGCAGCGTGACGGTGCGAACAGTGAACTGAACGGCCCGTGTGTTCGTCCTCTACCGGTGGGAGAATGACACCGGGCAGGGTGGACCACAGCACGGGAGAGGGATGTGACGGCGACACCAGGACAGCCGGACTCGCCGTCGGTGCCGCGCGCACATCGTCCGCGCCGCCGCAGCCCACGCGTCCCCGGGCCCCTCCGCGCCCTCGGGCCCCTCCTCCGCATCCCCGGGCCGCTGCGCGACACGCTCGTCGTGGCCGCGCTCCCGCTGCTGGCCGCTCCGGCCCTGGCCGCCGCCTTCGCGGGCGGGGGCACCCGGCGCTGGTTCGGCGGCCGGGCCGAGAACCAGCGGGCCGAGGCCCAGGCCGCGAAGGACGACGCCGCGGCGGCCTTCTACGAGCTCGACACCGCCCAGCGCGACCTGCGCATCTCGATCGAGACGATCACCGCCGTCGACGACTCCCCCGCAGCCCGGCGGGCCGTCGCCGACTTCGACGCGCTGGGCCGGCGGATCGACGAGGCCAGTCGCCGGTACATCAACGCCGTCGACGCGCATGATCTCGACCGCGACGACCTGGAGGCGTCCGCCGCGTCCCGTGCCCGCGGCGAACTGACCGCCGCCAAGGAGGAACTCGGCCGGGTCAAGCAGGAGCTCGACCGGTTCACCGACGGTCTCGGCCCGCTCCTCGGCAAGGCGGAGACCCAGCTGGCCCGTCTCGCCCCCGCGGTGGAACGCGCCCGTCAGGCCCTGCTCGCCGCCTCCAACGCGCTGGACGCCGTACGAGCGTCGGGTCTCAGGGCGGACGACCTCGCCGCCCGGCTCGCCGCCCTCTCCCCGGAGCTGACCAAGCTGAACCAGGGCGCCGGGCAGCACGGCGTGCCGCAGACCCTGGAGCGGGCCGAGCGGGTCACGCGCGAGGCCGAGGCGGTCCGGGTGGAGGCCGAGCGGCTGCCCGACCGCGCCGCCGAGATCGACCACCGGCTCGTCTCCCTGCGCACCCGCGCCCAAGCCCTCACCACCCGCTCCGAGCAGGTCGAACCGACCCTGAGCGAACTCCGGCGCCGCTTCACCGCGGCCTGCTGGCAGGACCTCCAGCACGTCCCGGACGCCGCCGCCGAGAACGTCCGCCAGGCCGAGACGAGACTGGCCGAGGCCCGCACCGCCCGCGGCGAACAGCGCTGGGCCGACGCGACGGCCCTGCTGTCGACCGTGCGGGCCCTGCTGAACAACACCGACGAGGCCGTGTCGGCCGCCGGGGACCGCCTGCACCGCCTGAACGCGGTGCAGAAGGACCCCCGGCAGGAGATCGACCGCACCCGCTTCGCCATCCGCGACGCCCAGCGCCTCGCCATGGCCGGCCGCAACACCCCCGACCCGCGCCACGCCCGCCCCCTGGACGACGCCGTGGCCCGCCTGGACCGCGCCGTCGCCGGCCTCGAAGGCCGCCACCCCGACTACTGGCACTTCCTCACGGAGACGGAGGGGATCCGGCGGTCGGTGGCCCGGGTGGTGGACGGGATCCGCGAGGAGCGAGGGGCCGGACACTGAGCCCGGCCCCCGTCCGGTCTCAGGTGCGGTAGGCGTAGTAGTACGCGTTCGGGTACGACGCGACGATGCTCGCCACCGACCTGCGGAGGGTGTTGTTGGAGTGGTAAGTCAGGTACGGCACCCCGCCGCTCTTGTACGTGACGATCATCGTGTGGTCCTTGGACCCGTCCTTGTCGAAGTCCACCTGGAGGACGTCGCCGACCTCCAGCTGGTAGACGTTGGCGAGCGGCGTGGTCCGCTTGGAGTTCTGGGTGAACCAGGACCACTCGTTGACGCCGATGAACGAGTGCGACTGGATGTCGGCGTTGCCGAACCACCTGGTGTAGTCGTGCACGTAGCCGGGGACGTGCTTCCAGCCGCCCGCCTTCAGGGACTGGCTGACGAAGTTGGTGCAGTCGCCGCCGGCGCCGCGGCCGCTGAAGTCCGGGTAGTCCTTGTTGTAGGCGTTCCAGTGCTTCTCGGCGTAGGCCGCCATGGCCTTGTAGTCGTACGTCGTGCCGGTCTTCGGGGCGGCGGCCGGGTTGCGGGTGGTCGCCGCGCGCGGGGCGTTCGGCATGGTGTCGGCGGCGGCGGTCGCCTTGACGGGGGCCGGCTTGGAGAGCGTGTTCACCGCGAGACCGCCCTGATCGGCGTCGCGGACGCCCGTCAGCCGCCAGTCGCCCCGACGGTCGGCCGTGAAGGTCAGTTCGTGCCGGGCCTGGAAGCCGGTGGTCTTCGGCGCGTTGCCGCGGGTCCGGGCGTAGGTCAGCGTCGTGGTCTCGGTGACCTCCGCCTTGGCCGTACGGCCCGTCACCCGCGTGGCGTTCAGGGTGACGGTGGTGCTGGCGTCGCGGTACGTCTCGCCGGCCCGGGCCAGCTTCTCCTTGCGCTGCCCCAGCGCGGACCGGGTGGCGTCCTCGGTGCGGGCCGTGCCGGAGGACAGCGCGACGTCGCCGGAGAAGCCGTCGGTCAGCGGCTTGTCCGCGTCGGCCCGCCCGCCGCCGACCAGGGCGTTGGTGCGGTCGGTGAAGACCGCGTCGGCCAGCCGCTGGAAGGTGGCCCTGGTCCGGGCGTCCACCGTCGGGTCGTCGCTGACCGCCGCGCCCGCGCTCCAGTTGGGCAGCAGGGCGACTCCGGCGACGACCGACGTCGCCGCGGCGCCGACTATCGTGACGCGGCGTCGCGTCCCGCTCAATTTCCGTGATTTCACTGGTGTTTCCCCTCTTGCCCCGGCCAAAGGGTTGCCGGGGTAGGAGATCTTTGCATGGAATGTGTGACTACTGTGAAGGGTGTTGCGCCTATTACTTTCGGGCCTGGTCACTTCACGACCGTCGACCAGTCGGGTGACTGTGCGGGGTCCAGGCCGCGGAGCCGTTGCAGGGTTCCGGGCTTCTGCACGTCGAGCCAGTCGGCCAGTTCCCTGAAGGACACGCATTTGACGTCCTTCTTCGTGCACATGGTCTTGACGACCCGGTCGACGGCCCTCATGTAGATGCCGCCGTTCCAGTCCTCGAAGTGGTTGCCGATGAACAGCGGAGCCCGACTGCCGTAGTACACGCGGTCGAAGCCGGACATGTAGGAGGCGACGGTCTCTTCCTCCCACTGGGGGTAGTTCGCCGGGTCGCCCTCGGTCTCACCCTCGGACTGGTTGTAGAGGAAGTTGAAGTCCATCGACAGGCCCTGGTACTTGCCGCCCTCGTAAGGGAGCATCTGGAGCGGGAAGTCCCATATGCCGTTCTTCTTGCGGGGCCATATCTGGAAGTCGCCGGCGGAACTGGCGTCGTAGCGCCACTTGTAGTCCTTGGCGGCCGTCAGCAGGTTCTCCTGGCCCTCCAGGCAGGGCGCCCGGCCGCCGGTGACCTCCTTCCTGAAGTCGAACGGCAGCGGATCGAGTTCCCGGAAACCGGTGTTGGTCTTCCACTTCTCGGCGAAGTCGTAGAACTGGTCGATCTCGCTCTTCCACTCCGCGACGCTCCAGTCGCCGCCGCCCTTCTCGCCGCAGAAGTGGCCGTTGAAGTGGGTGCCTATCTCGTTGCCGCCCTGCCACGCCTTGCCGAGCTGCTCCAGCGTGGTGCGTATGTGCTCGTCGGTGGCGAAGCTGATGGCCGCCGAGCCCTTGGAGTGCTGGGGCGGGGCGTAGAGGTCCTTCTTGCTCTTGGGCACGAGGTAGATGCCCGTGAGGAAGAAGGTCATGTGGGCGTCGTACTCCTCGGCCAGCTCCCGGTAGTGCGAGAAGAGGCCGTCGTCGCCCTGCAGCGCGCCGTCCCAGGAGAAGACGACGAACTGGGGCGGCTTCTGGCCCGGCTTGAGCGGCACCGGCTTCAACTGGCCCTTCGGGGGGCCGGTGTAGGAGGTGGAGCCGTCCCCGAGGACCTTCGTCCTGCCGTCCCACTCGGGTTCCCGGTCCGGCTTCGCGGCGGGCTCCCTACGGGCCCCGGAAGAGGCGGCCGGGGCGGTGGTGTCCGAGCCGGTCAGGATCAGATAGCCCGCGACCAGGGACGCGACGACGAGGAGGGCCGCCAGGGTCAGGATCCCCGGGGGTGCGCTGCGGCGGGAGGCGCGGGGTCGTCGGCGGCGGCCGGAGGGCGATTTCATGCGCGGCTCATTCTGCGAAAGGGGGTGGGGGGTACGGGGCGGTGCCGGGCGCGGGGTCAGCCGATGCCGCGGGCACCGGACCAGATGCGGTACGGGACGCTGTTCCCCGGGGAGCCCGCGATCCCGTTCAGCGGGAGGGGTTCGAGGCTCTTGCCGAGGTCGATGCGGTAGGCCACCACGGCCGTCGACACGGAGTGGGCCGTGCCGACGTACCAGGCGGCGGTGTCGTTCTGCGTGGTGCCGGCCTTCCCGGCCACCGTGGCGGCCGGGTCCGCCCCCGGGCGGGCGGTGCGGAAGGCGTCCGTGAGGGCGGACTGGACCGCCGCGGCCACGCTCGCCTTCACCGCGCGGCGCGAGGCCGGCTTCGTCAGCGCGATCCCGGAACCGTTGCGGGTGATGCGGGACACCGAGTACGGCTCGACGTGCTTGCCGGCGGCGGCGAACGTGGCGTATCCGCTGGCCATGCGGATCGCGCTGGGCGTGGCACTGCCGAGGGACATCGCGGGCACCTGCGGGCCGAAGCTGGAGGGGAGCAGGCCGGCCCGCTGGGCGGTGTCCCGGACCTGGTCCAGGCCGGTGTCCATGCCGAGCTGCATGAACGGCGTGTTCACCGACAGGGCGAGCGCCCGGCCCAGGCCGATCCGCCCGTAGGACTTCTTGCCGTCGTTGTGGGAGGTGACCTGCTTGCCGCCGCGGTCCCAGTAGGGGCCCTCGGGTGTCCTGACGGCGATGCCGTCGTCCCCGTCGTACAGCGTCTGCGGGGTCACCTCGGTCGCGGCGCCGTCCCGGGTCTTGTGCACGCCGTTCTCCAGGGCGGCGGCGTAGACGAAGGGCAGGAAGGCCGAACCGGCGGGCACGGTGGTCGCGTTCGACTCGTTGTAGCCCTGGGTGCGGTGGTCGGGGCCGCCGTGGACGGCGAGGATCCGCCCGTCGGTGGCCACCGAGGAGGCGCCGAAGTGCAGGGACTTCGCCTTGGCCGCGTCCGTCTTCCGCGCCTGCTTGCGGGCTTCGGCGACGGCTTCGGTGAGTGCGCTCTCCTGCTTGCGGTCGAAGGTCGTGTAGATCTGGAAGCCGCCGAAGTCGAACTCCTTGTCCGAGAGGTGCGCCGCCTTCTTGGCGTACCGGGCGGCCAGTTCCACGAGGTAGTCGCTCTGCTTGCCGGTGTCGAACCCGGGCGCCCGCTTGAGCGGTTCGGGGAACTTCGTGTACCGGGCCCGCTCGGCCTTCGACAGGGTGCCGGTCTCGGCCATGCGGTCGAGGATCCAGGACCAGCGCTCCACCGCCCGGTCGTGGTTGGCCTCGCTCAGGGCCGGGTCGTAGAGCCCCGCGCCCTTGAGGAGGGAGGCGAGGAAGGCGGCCTCGCTGACGTCGAGGTCGCCGACCTCCTTGCCGTAGTAGGCCTGGGCGGCGCGCTGGATGCCGTAGGTGCCGCGGCCGAACCAGCTCGTGTTGAGGTAGCCCTCCAGGATGTCGTCCTTGCTCATCTGGTTGTCGAGCTTGAGGGCGAGCATGGCCTCGGTGAACTTGCGGCCGACCGAGCGGTCCTGGCTGAGGTAGACGTTCTTGACGTACTGCTGGGTGATGGTGGAGCCGCCCTGGGTGTCTCCCTGGCCGACGGTGCGCCACAGGGCGCGGGCGAGGCCGCTGAGGGATATGCCGGGGTCGCTGTAGAAGCTCGCGTTCTCCGCCGCCAGCACCGCGTCGCGGACGTCCTCCGGTATGTCGTCGAGCGGCATCGCCTGCCGCCGCACCCAGCCGGTGCGGGCCATGGGCGTCCCGTCGGACCAGAAGTAGACGTTGTCCTGCTGGGTGGCGTACGAGTTGAGGTTCTCCGGGATGTCGGTGGCGGCGTAGGCGGAGCCGAGGAGGACGACGCTCAGGCCGGTGAACGCCAGCGCGGCGCCGAGCCACTGCCGCCAGGAGGGTGCCCAGCGCCGCCAGCCGGCCCGGTCGGCGTGCGGGTACCGGGGCCGCAGGCGGCGGGCGTCGGACGCGAGGCGGGTGACGAGCCGCGTCAGCCCCGGGGGTGCGGCGGGGAGACGGGACAGGGCGGAGGCACGGGGGGCCTTGCGCCGGCGGCGTGACCTGCCGCGGCCGCTGCCGTCCGGCGCCGTGCCGGAGCGCGTGTCCGCGCGGCCGGTGGCGGCCGGCTCGACGGCGCGCAACATCATGGTCTCGTCCGCGTTCGGGGAAGCGGGGACCTTCAACTGCATGGTCTCGTCCGATTCCCGCCCAGCCTTGGACACGGCTGCGTCTCCCTCCCGCTCACGGTGGTGCTCGCGCGGAAGGACATGGCTGCCGTGGTCGACGGCAGCGAGCCCTCACGTTCCCCCGCCCTTACGGCTTCTCGCGGCGTTCGAAAGTTACCAGCGGCCTTTACAGTTCCTCCACACCGGTACGGCAAGAGTGATCAAACGGAGCCCGGAGGGGCGGCACTTCCGCCGTCGCGGATTAACCTGTCCCCATGCCTCGCTACGAGTACCGCTGCCGGACCTGCGGCGACACCTTCGAACTCAGTCGTCCCATGGCCGAGTCCTCCGACCCCGCGGCCTGCCCTTCCGGTCATGAGGACACGGTGAAGCTCCTCTCGACGGTCGCGGTCGGGGGCTCGGCCTCCGCCCCGGCTCCGGCGCCCCGCGCGGGCGGCGGCGGGGGCGGCTGCTGCGGTGGCGGCTGCTGCGGCTGACGTCCCTCCCCGGATTTCCTCAGGAGTCCTTCAGCTTCGGGTCCC
The DNA here is from genome assembly GCF_031348265.1 of Streptomyces collinus. Classification (NCBI taxonomy): domain Bacteria; kingdom Bacillati; phylum Actinomycetota; class Actinomycetes; order Kitasatosporales; family Streptomycetaceae; genus Streptomyces; species Streptomyces collinus. Next base: position 2,648,073 of record NZ_CP133771.1, read on the forward strand.
TAACGTGGCGGCATGACAGCCATCGCAGCGGACGCCGGACCGCAGTGGGTCAACGACCTGATGGACGCGCTGGGCGCGCCGGGAGCCGGTCTCGCCATCGCCCTGGAAAACCTGTTCCCGCCGCTGCCCAGCGAGGTGATCCTGCCGCTGGCCGGGTTCGCCGCGAGCAGCGGCCGGATGAGCCTGCTCGCCGTCCTGCTGTGGACGACGGCCGGCTCGGTGATCGGCGCGCTCGCGTTGTACGGGGTCGGCGCGCTGCTCGGCCGTGACCGGACGGTGGCGATCGCGGCCCGGCTGCCGCTGGTGAAGGTCTCGGACATCGAGAAGACCGAGGCATGGTTCCTGAAGCACGGCACCAAGGCCGTGTTCTTCGGCCGGATGATCCCGATCTTCCGCAGCCTGATCTCCGTGCCGGCGGGCGTCGAGCGCATGCGCCTGCCCGTGTTCCTGGGACTGACCACCCTGGGCAGCGCCATCTGGAACACGGTGTTCGTGCTCGCGGGCTACTTCCTCGGCGCGAACTGGCACCAGGTGTCGGACATCGTCTCCACGTACTCGAAGGTGGTCCTCGCCGTGGCGGCGCTGGCGGTGGTGGTGTTCATCGCCGTACGGCTCCGGCGACGCCCTGAAGGGGCGCGGGGCCCTGTCGATCAGCGGCTCCGCCGCGGGGCGCGACAAGCCACCACGCAGCCGCACCCGCACGACGACCAGGACACCCGAGTCCTCAGGCGCCCGGCTGAGGCCCAGCGCCAGCGCCCCGTACTGCCCCCACAAACTCCCGCAGGATCCGCTCCCCGGCGAGGACACCCCGGTCGGGAAGCACTCTGATCGAGGGAGCCGCGAAGCCGGTGTCGGCCAGCTCCCCGTGGCCCGGCCGCCAGCCCTGGTCCGCCGCGAGGAGCAGGTCGGTGTCGAGCAGCGAGTCACCCGCGGCGAGCGTGAGATCGGCCCCGGTCCGCCGGGCGACCTCCCGCATCGCCGCGCTCTTGGTGAGCGGCTTGGGAACGGCGTAGATCTTGCGGCCCTGGAGGGACACGGTCCAGCCGCGGTTCTCCGCCCACACCGCGAGTTCCTTCACCCAGTCCTCGTCGAGCAGCTCGCGCTCGACGACGAGGTAGGCGAAGAGGTCGTCGGCGACGCGGTGCTTGCGCACCCAGACCGGGTCGGCGGCCCGCAGCAGGTGCTCCTGCACCTCGGCGAGCGGCGCGCACTGGTCGGCCAGCCGCGCGGTGACCTGCGCGTGCCAGTCGGGGTCGGAGACGCCGTCGACCATGAGGTGGCCGCCGTTCGCGCAGATCGCGTACGTGGGCTCCGGGCCCGGCAGGTTGATGCGCTGGTACTGCTTGCGCGTCCGGGTCGTCGTCGGCACGAACACGGCCGCGTCGCCCAGGTCGGTGAGGAGCTGCGCCGCCGTCTCCGTCATGTACGACAGCGGCTTGCTCTCGTGCACCTCCACGCACAGCAGCCGGGGCGCTCGCGCGTCCGGCATGGTGAGTGCCAGGGCGGCGGCGGAGTAGATCAGGGTGCGATCGAGGTCGCTCGCGACGAGGACGGGCATCAGACCGACACCGCCTTGCCGTCGGCGCCGGTCGCGCCGCGGGTGTACTTGGGGTGGATCAGGCCGACGCAGGTGTAGGGCAGACCGTCGACCTCCTCCACGGGCACCCCGCGCTGCTCGGCCAGCAGGCGCACGTGGTCGAGGTCGCTGCCCGCCCCGGCGCGTGCCAGGACCTTCCAGGGCACGCGGCGCAGCATGACCCGGGTGGTCTCGCCGACGCCGGGCTTGACGAGGTTCACGTCGTGGATGGCGTACTCCTCGCTGATGCGCTCGACGGCGGCCCAGCCCTCCCAGGTGGGCGAGCGGTCGGTCGCGAGCAGTTCCTTGGCCTGGGCGCAGGCGGCGTCGGTGACCTCGGGGAAGCGGGCGGACACGGCGTCCAGGAAGGCCACCGAGACGTCGGTGCCGGCGAGTTCGCGGTAGAACTTCGCGCCGTGGAAGTCGTCGGGGCCGACCAGGTCCGCGCGCAGCACGGTCCGCGAGATCAGGCCGGAGACGGTGGAGTTGAGGCAGGCGGAGGGGATGAGGAAGTCCTCGCGGGTGCCGTAGGTGCGGACGCAGGAGCCCGGGTCGGCCAGGACGGCGATCTCGGGGTCGAAGCCGGTGATGCCGTCGGACTTCTCGAACTCCTCCAGGGCCTGGGCGAGTTCGCGGGTGATGGCGCCCTTGCCGGTCCAGCCGTCGACGAAGACGACGTCCCGGGGGTCGTGGTGCCGGGCGAGCCAGCGCAGCGCGTTGGCGTCGATGCCCCGGCCGCGGACGATCGACACGGCGTAGTGCGGCAGGTCCAGGCCGTGCCGGTGCCGGGCCCAGCGGCGCATGAGGATGCCGACGGGCGTCCCGGCACGGGCCAGGGAGACCAGCACGGGACGCGGCGACCGCTCCGCGAGGACCGTCTCGGTGACGACGCCGACCGCCTGGGCGATCCGGGCCGCCGACTCCTTCAGCGCGGCGTGGAACAGCTCCTGGTACTGCTCGGTCGGCTGGTACTCCACGGGCAGCGACTCCGCGTAGTGCGCGCCGCCGCTCTGGATCGCCTCCTCGCGCTCCTCGGTCGGCGCCTCCAGCGTCACGTCCGAGAGGTCCTGGAGCAGCCAGCCGACCTCCTCGGGCGCGTACGAGGAGAAGGCGGGGCCGCGGAGGGGCTCGGGCAGCATGGAGGGCCTTTCGGGGGCGTACGACGGTATGACGGCGAGGAGGACCCGCGGCGTGTGCGCGGCGAGGCGGGACAGCAGACCGTCGGGCGCGTGCAGCGCGGGGGTGTCCGCGGCCGAGTCGACGACCGCGACGACGGCGTCGAAGCCGGCGCCGGCGACGTTGTAGGCGTAGCGCTCGCCGGGGCCGTCGGCGGGGTCGTCGTGGGCGGGGAAGGCGAGGCGGGTGCGTATCGCGTAGCCCGGGTCGTCGACGGCCAGGACGGGTGAGCGGGTGGTGGTGGAATAGCGGACCTCGATGTCCGTCGTACGTTCCAGCTCCCGGGCCAGCCTCAGCGGCGCGTACATCAGCTCCTCGAAGCCGAGGATGTGCACGCGGCGGGCGTTGTGCGGCAGAGCCTCGGCGATCCTGGCCGCCATCGCGGGCAGGGCGGCCTCCAGCCGGGCGCGGTGGGCGGGCGTGAACCCGTGCCGGGCGCCGTCCGGCAGGTCGGCGGGCCAGTGCAGGTCGATGCGCTCGTACTCCGGCTGCGGGCCGGTGGGGGCTGGTCGCGCAGTTCCCCGCGCCCCTGAAAGGGGCGTGTCGGCAGCGCCCTCAAGGGGCGCGGGGAACTGCGCGACCGGCCGCGACGGCGCCGCACCCGCCGACGACCCCTCCGATCCGTACCGCGCCACCAGCTCCTGACCCTTCTCCAGCACCCCCTCGGGCAGCCGTACAGTCCCCGAGGCCGCCGCGACCAGGTCGACCCGGGCGCCGATCTCCTCGGCGAAATCCGCGAGGCGACCCGCATCGGCAGCGGACCGCATGTCGACCAGCGCCACCACGACATACCTCCGCCGCGGATACCGCGCATGAAGATCGCGCACGGTGTTCAGCACCGTGTTCCCCGTGGAGAACTCGTCGTCGACCAGGACCAGCGGCCCGTCGCCGGTGAACAGCGCGGGATCCTCCGGCAGCAGCAGGTGCGACGTCGCGTGGGAGTGGGACTCCTCGAAGCCGCCGGCCGGGGTGACACCGGCGACCGGGCGGCGGGTGGAGTGCAGGTAGGGCGCGAGGCCCAGCCCGTCGGCGACGGAGTGGCCGAGGCCGGTCGCGGTCTCGGCGTAGCCGAGGACGACGGCCCTGCGGGCCTCGTCGTCGCCCAGCAGGTCCCGCACCCGGCGGCCGAGCTCCACTCCGTAGCCGTACACCACGGACGGCGACTGCGGCACGTGCTTGCCCAGGACGTTCGACACCAGCAGGTGGGCCCGCTTGGGGTTGCGGCGCAGCGCCAGCCCCAGCAGACCGGTCAGCCGGCCGTCACCGGCGAGCTCGACGCCGAGCCGCTCGGCGACCCAGCTGCCGGACCAGACGCCGTCCGCGTCGTCGCGCACCTCGCGGTGCTCCCCCTCGTTCACTGCCTTCTCCATGAACCCTTCGCATCCTCGGAAGCCGTGCGGTCAGGCCGGCAGTCCCGCCGCCAGCAGTTCCACGAAGCCGATGTCCTGGTTCGCCACGCCGAAAACCTCGGCACGCAGCAGGGTCCGCTCGGCCCAGGCCCGGTGCGGCTTCACCTCGTTCATCTTGTTCGTGTACGCCGATCTCAGCACACCTCCGCCGCCGCGCTCGGGGCGCAGGATGTCCTGGGCGTCCGTGAACTCCTCGTGGCTGACGACCGACAGGGCGTGCACCGGCAGCACGTGCGAGGGGTGGATGCAGGTCTTGCCCAGCAGTCCGTTGGCGTGGTCCAGGGAGATCTCCCTCAGCAGACCGTCCATGGCGTGCTCAATCAGCTTCTCGCGCAGCTCCGCGGCCTGCACCTCCAGGAACGGGCTCTGCCGCAGCAGCGGCTTGAACATGCGCTCCTGGACCCGGAAGTACTCCCACACCGGCCCGGTGACGGTGAAGCCGGTCCCGTCGGCGCGGCCCAGCATGTTCACCACGTCGGCGATCACGGAGGCGACGATCTGCACGTCGTAGGCCGTCATGTCGGGGCCTCTGCGCAGCCCGTAGGAGGAGCAGAAGTCCGTCACACCGAGGCGCAGGGCGAGGACGCGGTCGCGGTACTTGTCGACGGCCCGGGAGATGCCTTCCAGGGTCTCCACGCGCGACTCCCGGTAGAGCAGCTCCGGGGACTCCAGCACGGGCATGGCGAAAAGGCGACGGCCGCTTTCGGCCTCGGCGATGGCCAGGGCCTCCAGGAAGGGGATGCCGCGTTCCTCGGTGAACTTGGGCAGGACGAATCCGGACAGCTGCCGGACGGCGGGGCCGAGGCGGCGCACCAGGTCGGGTATCTGCTCGGGGGCGCGGACCCGGATGAACAGCAGCGGCAGGTCGGCGTCCGGGAGCTCGTCCAGGGCCGTCAGCTGGCGGACGAGGTTCTCCTCGCCGGGGCCGACGTCCGCGTCGTCGATCGAGTCCTCCAGGCACAACACCATCGAGACCACACCGCGGGCGGCCTGCTTGAGGACGTCGTCGGCCAGGCGCGGCCGGGTGGCGGGGCTGTACAGCGTGGCGCCGAGGGCGGCCGCGAGCAGCCGGGCCGGGGAGTCCGGCGTGAACACGCCCGGCTCGCGGAAGAAGAGACGCTTCCGCACCTCAGGGGCGACGTGCCCGAAATGACGCATAAAGCTCCCCCGTGGTGATGGTGCGACCTGCGAATCGACGAAAGGTGGCCGGTAATAGTACGTAGAAGTCCGTGTCGGAGGTTCCCATCAGGCATGAATTTCAGGTAACGCGGGCAATCACAGCCAGTACCCAGCCATGACAACCGTAGTCCGCGACGGCGGTCGGCGCCGCTCGCGACCAGGGGCCCCGCGTTGTCGTGAGCAGGACCGAGCAGGCAGGATGACCGCATGACGCACGCCATGCTGAAGGGGTCGAACGTCCCGCTGGAAGCCACCACGGTGCGCGCCGTGCTGCGCTGGACACCGGGGCAGGGGGTTCCGGACGTCGACGCCTCCGCGCTGCTCCTCGGCCCCGACGGCCGTGTGCGCTCCGACGAGGACTTCGTCTTCTACAACCAGCCCCGGCACCCGGCCGGGAAGGTGTGGCGGCTCGGCAAGAAGCGGGTCGCCGAGGGCCTTACCGACACGATCCAGACAGAGCTCACCGGTGTCGAGTCCGAGGTCAGCCGGATTCTGCTGGTCGCATCGGCGGACGGCGTGACGTTCGACCGCGTGCGGGAGCTGCGCATCCTGCTGTACGACGCGGCGGACAGCGGCACCGAGGCGCTGGCGTATTTCGACGTCACGCCGGAGACGGGCGAGGAGACCGCGCTGATCTGCGGCGAGCTGTACCGGCGCGGGGAGGGCTGGAAGTTCCGGGCGCTGGGCGAGGGCTATTCGAACGGGCTGAAGGGGCTCGCGACCGACTTCGGCATCTCGGTGGACGAGTCGGAGGCGGCGGCTGCCGAAGAGGCGACCACGACGGTCCCCACGCCCCCCACCACGAACACGGCCGCGCAGCCGACGACGGCGGGAGCCTCCCCGCAGTCCCCCGAGGTCTCCGTGCCGCTGCCCCCGGAGCAGCCGACCGCGGTGCCCGGCCAGCCCGGCTACGGATATCCGCCGCAGCAGCCGCCGGCGACACAGCCGGCCTACGGCTACCCGCAGAACACCGGCAGGCCCGCGTACGGCTACCCCCAGGCACCGGCGGCGGCGGGTGCCGCGGGGGCGCAGACCGGCTACGGCTACCCGCCGCCGGTCACCGCGGTCCCCGACCCGGACTTCCGGCTGCCCCCGCAGGGCCCGCAGTTCGTCGGGCGCTGAGCGGAACTCCGGGGCGGGGCCCCTCAGGGCTCCGCGGTCAGCGGTCGACCTTGGTCTTGTAGCCCCGCCCCCACTGCAGTCCCCACCCGTACAGCCGGTCCAGCTCGGCCTGGAAGCCGTAGACGAACTTCGCCTCGCGGCGGACGATGATCTCGTTCTTCACCTTCTCGATCATGACGACGGCGCAGGAGCGGGCCTGCGGCTGGCGTTCGTCGAGGTGGATCTCGATGCGGGGGCCGTTGCTCGGGTAGAGGGTGACGATGGCGTGGGCGCGGTCGAAGGCGGGCGTCTGGTCGTAGATGTAGACGAACACCAGCAGCCGCTTGATGTTGTCGCGGTGGTCGAGGTTGATGTACATCGTCTCGCCGGACGCGGAGCCGAAGCGGTCGTCGCCGCTGAGCTTGACGTACGGCGCGGCGTTGGTGTCCCCGAAGTAGCCGCCCAGGGGCTGGACGACGCCCTTGCTGCCGTCCTGGAGTTCGTAGAGGCAGCCGAGGTCGAGGTCGACGTTGACCATGCTCTGGCTGTGCCCGACGACCTCGGGGGGCTTGAGGGCCCGGAAGGGGTGGCGCAGCAGGCTCTCGCGCTGGGATCCGCCGAAGTCGGAGGTGCGCATCCGCCAGCTCAGGTTGACGCGCAGATGGCCGGTGGCCGCCCCCTGTTTGGTCAGTGATATCTGCGCGCGCCGTTTGGTCAGCTCGATCGCGTTGGTCGACGCGTCGCCCGAGTCGAACTGCGCCTCGCGCCCACGCCGAAGTCCGTCGAACAGGCCCATTTAGCCCCCACGTTCACTCGGAGACCGCAGGTCATCACCGTACCCACGGCCCATGACGACCGACGGGGCGGCCGCCGAGGAGTCCTCGGCGGCCGCCCCGCACAGAGCGTTCCTCACCCGGAGGGGTGTCACACCCCGGACGAGACCTCAGTCTTCGAGTCCGAGCCGGCGTCCCCCTCGGCCGCGGCGAGCCGCTTGTTGCGGCGGACGGAGGACCAGAACGAGGCACCGATCAGGATGACGCCGATGGAGCCGGTGATGAACTCGTTGATCTCGTACTGGATGGTGACGAGGAGGACCAGGGCGAGCGCGCCGATGGCGTAGTGCGCGCCGTGCTCCAGGTAGACGTAGTCGTCGAGGGTGCCCTCGCGGACCAGGTAGACCGTCAGCGACCGGACGTACATGGCGCCGATACCGAGGCCGAGGGCCATCAGGACGATGTCGTTGGTGATGGCGAAGGCGCCGATCACACCGTCGAAGGAGAACGACGCGTCCAGGACCTCCAGGTAGAGGAACATGAAGAACGCGGCCTTGCCGGCCAGTTTCACCGCCGACTTGGGCTTGCCCTCGCGCGCCGCCTTCTCCTCGGCCTCGTGCTCGCGCTCCTCCTCCTCTTCGAGTTTGTCCTCGAAGTAGCCGGAGAGACCGCCGACGATCATGTAGGTGATCAGACCTGCGATACCGGAGAGCAGGACGGTCTCGGCCTTGTCGGCGTGGGTGCCGCCGTGCTGGTGGGCGTTGGCGCCGAAGGTGATCGAGGAGATCAGCAGGACGATCAGGGCGATGCAGACCGACAGCATGTCGACCTTGCCGAGCTTGGCCAGCGGGCGCTCCAGCCAGCCGAGCCACTTGATGTCACGGTCCTCGAAGATGAAGTCCAGGAAGATCATCAGCAGGAACATGCCACCGAAGGCGGCGATCGACGGGTGGGCGTCGGTGACGTACTGCTGGTACTGGTCCTTGTCGGTGAGCGCGAGGTCGACGGCCTCGATCGGGCCCAGCTGGGCGCTGAGCGCGACGATCACGACAGGGAAGACCAGCCGCATGCCGAAGACGGCGATCAGGATGCCGATGGTGAGGAAGATCTTCTGCCAGAAGGCATTCATCTTCTTCAGGATTCCGGCGTTGACCACCGCGTTGTCGAAGGACAGCGAGATCTCGAGGACGGACAGGATCGCTACGACGCCGAACGCGGTCCACCCTCCGTAGAGAACCGCTGCGACCAGGCCGAGCGCGGTGACCGCGAACGACCACCCGAAGGTTTTCAGAACCACTGGCTACCCAATCGTGTGTGTACGGGGCTCCCCCGCGCCGTACCCGGCTTTACGAAACTTTGAAGCCGAAGTCTAGTCGTCCCCCCTCAGCACCCCACTGGGCCCCGGTTTTTGCTCATAACGCGTTATGAGACGCTGACCCCGAAGTCCAGTGCGATGCCCCGCAGCCCCGACGCGTACCCCTGCCCCACGGCCCTGAACTTCCATTCGCCCTGATAGCGATAGAGCTCGCCGAAGATCATCGCGGTCTCCGTGGAGGCGTCCTCGCTGAGGTCGTAGCGGGCGAGCTCCTGGCCGTCGGCCTGGTTGACGACGCGGATGAAGGCGTTGCTGACCTGGCCGAAGGTCTGGCCGCGCTCGTCGGCCATGTGGATCGAGACGGGGAACACGATCTTGTCGCACTGCGGCGGCACCTTGGGCAGGTCGATCAGGAGCGACTCGTCGTCGCCGTCGCCCTCGCCGGTGAGGTTGTCGCCGGTGTGCTCGACCGAGCCGTCCGGGCTCTTGAGCTGGTTGTAGAAGACGAACCACTCGTCCCCGAGCACGCGCCCGCTGCTGCACATCAGAGCGCTGGCGTCGAGGTCGAAGGGCGCTCCGGTGGTGGAGCGTGCGTCCCAGCCGAGCCCGACCAGCACCTGAGTGAGGTTCGGCGCGGCCTTGGACAGGGAGACATTGCCCCCTTTGGCGAGCGTGACGCCCATGATGCTGTCCCTCCCCTTGGGGCCACAGGCCCGGTGGTGTCACTGAGGTGGTCCTGCACGTCCGGCGCCGCACGTAAACCGTGCGGCGCCGGACAAGAAGACCTTCGGGCCCTGTCTCCAGGGCCCTTCCGGTGGTTCAGACGTTCACGCCGAAGTCCTGCGCGATGCCGCGCAGGCCCGAGGCGTAGCCCTGGCCGATGGCGCGGAACTTCCAGTCCGCGCCGTGCCGGTAGAGCTCACCGAAGACCATGGCGGTCTCGGTGGAGGCGTCCTCACTCAGGTCGTACCGGGCGATCTCGGTGCCGCCCGCCTGGTTCACGACGCGGATGAACGCGTTGCGCACCTGGCCGAAGGACTGCTGGCGGGTCTCGGCGTCGTAGATCGAGACCGGGAAGACGATCTTTTCCACGTCGGCCGGGACGGTGGCGAGGTTGACCTTGATCTGCTCGTCGTCGCCCTCGCCCTCACCGGTGAGGTTGTCACCGGTGTGCTCCACGGAGCCGTCCGGGGTCTTGAGGTTGTTGAAGAAGATGAAGTGCTGGTCGTTGCCGACCTTGCCGGAGTTGTTCAGCAGCAGCGCGCTGGCGTCCAGGTCGAAGTCCGTGCCGGTCGTGGTGCGGATGTCCCACCCCAGACCGATGATGACCGCGGTCAGGCCCGGCGCCTCCTTGCTCAGCGATACGTTGCCGCCCTTGCTGAGGCTGACTCCCACGAGTCCTCCATTGGTGTCCAGGGGCGGGATGCCCCGTTGTGCTCGGATGTCGGATCAACGAGTCGATCCTAGTGACGGGTTCCCGCCCCACCCAGGCCCTGAAGCCTGGAATTCAGCGGGTGTCGGGCGCATGCCGCCCGACCGGGTCACAGGGAGTCGAGCGCCTTCACGTAGTCGTTCAGGTCGCGCGCGTCCGGCAGGCCGTTGACGACGGTCCACCGCACGACGCCCTCCTTGTCGATGACGAAGGTGCCGCGCACGGCGCAGCCCTTGTCCTCGTCGAAGACGCCGTAGGCCCGCGAGACGTTGCCGTGCGGCCAGAAGTCGGACAGCAGCGGGTACTCCAGGCCCTCCTGCTCGGCGAAGACGCGCAGGGTGTGGATGGAGTCGTTGGAGACGGCGAGCAGCTCGGTGTCGCGGTCGGAGAACTGCGGCAGGTTGTCGCGCAGCTCGCACAGCTCGCCCGTGCACACGCCGGTGAAGGCGAAGGGGTAGAAGAGCAGCACCACGTTCTTGCGGCCCCGGAAGTCGGACAGCTTCACGGTCCTGCCGTGGTTGTCCTTGAGCTCGAAGTCAGGGGCCTTCTCGCCGGGCTGGATCGCCATCGCTGTGGGTGTCCCTTCATGGGGCTTTTCGGATGGGACCACCCTACGCAGGCACCGGCACAGGCCGATGGGCGGGCCGACGACGCCGGCCCGCCCGCCGTACTGCTACCGCTTGGACTTGGCGGCCTTGGGCGTGGCCAGCCGGCTGCCGCTCCAGTCCTTGCCGACGCTGACGCTCTTGGACGCCGTCAGACCCGCCGTGGTGGCGGCTTCCGAGATGTCGCTCGGCTCCACGTATCCCGAACGGCCGGTCTTCGGGGTCAGGAGCAGGATCGCGCCGCCCTCTTCGATGTACGTGGTGGCATCGACCAGCGAGTCCGTCAGGTCGCCGTCGTCGTCACGGAACCACAGCACAACGGCATCGGCCACGTCGTCGTAGTCCTCGTCCACCAGGTCGGCCTCGATGATGCCCTCGATGGCCTTGCGGAGCTCCTGGTCCACGTCGTCGTCGTAGCCGATCTCCTGGACCACCTGCCCGGGCTGGAACCCCAGCCTGGCGGCAGGGTTCGTCCGCTCCTCCGCGTGGTCCGCGGTCGCGCTCACGGGTTGCCTCCTGATCATGTCTTGGGAATAACTCAGCCACGCGCGTGCGCGAAGCATTGGCCGTAGTCCACACGGGCGGGACGGATCGCGCAAGTACCCGGCCGTTCAGACCGCCGAAACGGTGACGATCCTGGCGGTGTCACCGCAACTCCAGGCACACCATCATGGTCCGAGGTGACGCACACCACACCTTTCTGCCCCGTTTGGGCGTTTGGGAATCGTCTGTGGGTACGAGACTCGAAGGTATTCGCCCCATACGTCACGGAGTCGATCTCACGTCTGGGTTACCGCTGGGTAGAGATGACGTTTCCCGGCCCCTGGGTGGACCATGGGAGCGGCGCGCCCCCCGGCGACGACGCCCCCGGCGACGACAGCGAAACAGCGGCCCTCGCAGGCCCTCTGACAGGTAAGGAACAGCGTGGCTTCCGCATCCGATCGCAACCCGATCATCATTGGCGGCCTTCCGAGTCAGGTTCCTGACTTCGATCCCGAAGAGACTCAGGAGTGGCTCGACTCCCTCGACGCCGCCGTCGACGAGCGCGGCCGCGAGCGGGCGCGCTACCTGATGCTGCGGCTGATCGAGCGGGCCCGCGAGAAGCGCGTGGCCGTGCCGGAGATGCGCAGCACGGACTACGTCAACACCATCCCCACCAAGAGCGAGCCGTTCTTCCCGGGCAACGAGGACATCGAGCGCAAGGTCCTCAACGCCACCCGCTGGAACGCGGCGGTGATGGTCTCCCGGGCCCAGCGCCCCGGCATCGGCGTCGGCGGGCACATCGCCACGTTCGCGTCCTCCGCCTCCCTCTACGACGTCGGCTTCAACCACTTCTTCCGCGGCAAGGACGAGGGCGACGGCGGCGACCAGGTCTTCTTCCAGGGGCACGCCTCGCCGGGCATCTACGCCCGCGCCTTCCTGCTGGACCGGCTCGGCGAGGAGCACCTGGACGGCTTCCGCCAGGAGAAGTCGAAGGCGCCGCACGCGCTGTCGTCGTACCCGCACCCGCGGTCGATGCCGGACTTCTGGGAGTTTCCGACGGTGTCGATGGGCCTCGGCCCGATCGGTGCGATCTACCAGGCGCGGATGAACCGCTACATGGAGGCGCGCGGAATCGCCGACACCTCGAAGTCGCAGGTGTGGGCGTTCCTCGGCGACGGCGAGATGGACGAGCCGGAGTCGCTGGGCCAGCTGTCCATCGCCGCCCGCGAGGGCCTGGACAACCTCACGTTCGTCGTCAACTGCAACCTCCAGCGCCTCGACGGCCCGGTGCGCGGCAACGGAAAGATCATCCAGGAGCTGGAGTCGATCTTCCGCGGCGCCGGCTGGAACGTGATCAAGCTGGTCTGGGACCGCAGCTGGGACCCGCTGCTCGCCCAGGACCGCGACGGCGTGCTGGTCAACAAGATGAACACCACGCCGGACGGGCAGTTCCAGACATACGCCACGGAGACCGGCGCGTACATCCGGGACCACTTCTTCGGTGACGACCACCGGCTGCGGGCGATGGTCGAGGGCATGACCGACGACCAGATCCTGCACCTGGGCCGCGGCGGTCACGACCACAAGAAGATCTTCGCGGCGTACAAGGCGGCCGCGGAGCACAAGGGCCAGCCGACGGTGATCCTCGCCAAGACGATCAAGGGCTGGACGCTGGGCCCGAACTTCGAGGGCCGCAACGCCACGCACCAGATGAAGAAGCTGACGGTCGACGACCTCAAGCGCTTCCGCGACCGTCTGCACCTGCCGATCCCGGACAAGGAGCTGGAGTCCGGCGTGCCGCCGTACTACCACCCGGGCCGGGACTCGGAGGAGATCCAGTACATGCACGACCGCCGCAAGTCCCTCGGCGGTTACGTCCCCACCCGCGTGGTCCGCTCCAAGCCGCTGGCGCTGCCCGAGGACAAGACGTACGCGACCGTGAAGAAGGGCTCGGGTCAGCAGTCCATCGCGACGACGATGGCCTTCGTGCGGCTCCTGAAGGACCTCATGCGGGACAAGGAGATCGGCAAGCGCTTCGTGCTGATCGCGCCGGACGAGTACCGCACGTTCGGCATGGACTCGTTCTTCCCGAGTGCGAAGATCTACAACCCGCTCGGCCAGCAGTACGAGTCGGTCGACCGCGACCTGCTGCTCGCCTACAAGGAGGCGCCGAACGGCCAGATGCTGCACGACGGCATCTCCGAGGCGGGCTGCACGGCGTCGCTGATCGCCGCCGGCTCCGCGTACGCGACCCACGGCGAGCCGCTCATCCCGGTCTACGTCTTCTACTCGATGTTCGGTTTCCAGCGCACCGGCGACCAGTTCTGGCAGATGGCCGACCAGCTGGCGCGCGGTTTCGTCCTGGGTGCGACCGCCGGCCGTACGACCCTGACCGGTGAGGGCCTCCAGCACGCGGACGGACACTCGCAGCTGCTGGCCTCGACGAACCCGGGCTGCGTCGCCTACGACCCGGCGTTCGGCTTCGAGATCGCCCACATCGTCAAGGACGGCCTGCGCCGGATGTACGGCGGCTCCGAGGAGCACCCGCACGGCGAGGACGTCTTCTACTACCTGACCGTCTACAACGAGCCCATCCAGCACCCGGCCGAGCCCGAGAACGTGGACGTCGACGGCATCCTCAAGGGCCTCTACCGGTTCAGCGAGGGCACGTCCGGCGAGATCCCGGCACAGGTCCTGGCGTCCGGTGTCGCGCTGCCCTGGGCCATCGAGGCGCAGAAGATCCTGGCCGAGGACTGGAACGTCAAGGCGGACGTCTGGTCGGCGACCTCCTGGAACGAGCTGCGGCGCGAGGCCGTGAGCTGCGAGGAGCACAACCTGCTGCACCCCGAGGAGGAGCAGCGGGTGCCGTACGTGACGCGCAAGCTCGCCGACGCGCAGGGGCCGGTCGTGGCCGTGTCCGACTGGATGCGCGCGGTTCCGGACCAGATCTCGCGCTGGGTGCCGCAGACGTACCAGTCGCTCGGCGCGGACGGCTTCGGCTTCGCGGACACGCGGGGCGCCGCCCGGCGGTTCTTCCACATCGACGCGCAGTCGATCGTGGTGGGCGTGCTGACCGAGCTGGCCCGTGAGGGCAAGGTCGACCGCTCCGTGCTCAAGCAGGCCATCGACCGCTACCAGCTGCTCGACGTGTCGGCCGCCGACCCGGGAGCCGCGGGCGGCGACGCGTAGGACGCCGAGGGCGGTTTCCCCGGGGCGGCACCCTGACCGGTGCCGCCCCGCGCGTTTCCTACCATGCATCCATGACGCTCCCGATGACCGCCTCGACCACGCTGGCCCGTTGGGAGCGGCGTACCCAGAGCCCGCTGCTGGCGCTGGCCGTCCTGTTCGCGATCGCCTACGCCATACCGATCGTGGCCCCGCTGGCTCCGCAGGACCTGCTCACCGCATGCCATGTCACCAACTGGGTGGTGTGGGCCGCTTTCGCCGCCGACTATCTGGTCCGTCTGTGGCTGGCCGAGGACCGGCTGCGGTTCGTGCGCGGCAATCCGCTGGCCCTGCTGGCCGTGGTGCTGCCGCTGGCCCAGCCGCTGCGGCTGCTGAAGCTGGTGTCGATGCTGTTCCTCGCGGGGCAGCGGGCGCGGATGGCGTCGCAGGTACGGGTCACCACGTACGTCGCGGGATCGTGCCTCGGACTGCTCGTCTTCGGTGCGCTGGCCGTGCTGGAGGTGGAACGGGACGAGCCCGGCGCCTCCATCCACACCCTGGGGGACGCGGTCTGGTGGGCGTTCACCACCATGACCACCGTGGGGTACGGGGACATGGCACCGACCACCGGCCTGGGACGGATACTCGCGGTCGGGCTGATGCTGTCCGGGATCGCGCTGCTCGGTGTGGTCACGGCGAACATCGCCGCCTGGTTCATCGCACGGTTCGAGAAGGACGACGTCGAGGAACGGCGGCAGACCGAGGCGATCCGGGAGCTGACCGACGAGGTGCGGGCGCTGCGCGGGGAGTTGGCGGCGCTCAAGAGGACGCCGGCCGAGTAGCCCGGGGCACGAAGGTGGGCCCCCGGTCGCATCGCCGGAGGCCCTTCCCTCGCCGCACTCGGGTCAGATCATGCCAAAGCCCGGTGTGGCCGCTCCGGACAGCCAGATGATGGCCAGGAGCGTGTCGATGGCGCCCAGGACCAGGGCGACCACGGCCGCGGTGGGGCGTGCGCCCGACCATGCGCGGCCCATGGCGAGCCAGCCGCAGACCATCGCGGCGGGACCGAGAACGATCCCCAGCACGAAGAAGCCTGCAACGGCGCAGATGACTCCGATGAGTCCGAGCGTCGCGCGATCCGTCCCGGCCCGTGACCACGTCCGGCCACGTGAGCGGGGGTGCCTGCGCGTACCGTGTCCGAAGCTCGCCATCATCAACTCCCGTAAACCCTCGGTCGGTTGGGGTTCTCTTCGGGTACGACATGGCGAGTACCCCGTAGCCGCGCGTTAATCCCGCCGCCTGCGCGCTGCCCCCCTCCGGCAGCGCGCCGCAGCGTGCGCCCTCCATGCCCTGCGGAGGACTTGACCCACTGTGACCTGCGGCGCGTGCCGGAGGGGAGAGTTCGGCGGTGGTGTTCACCCGGATAGGCGAACGAGCCGCCGTGGAGCGTCAGATGTGCGCCGCGCCCGCACCGGCCTCCGCGTTCTCGCCGCGCTTGGTGAGGAACGCGACGAACACGGCGACGGCCGCCACACCCGCAGCGGTCAGGGAGGCCAGGCTCATGCCGTCGATGAACGTGGTGTGCGCGACCTCGGTGATCTTCGCGGCGATCTGCTCAGGGGTGCCCTCGGGCACCGGGGCAGCGCCCTGCTGAACGGCCAGCGCGGCCTGTTCGGACTGGGCCGGGGTGAGCGGCGGCAGCCCCGCGTCGGCCCAGTTGCCGGCGAACTCGCTGTCCACCTTCGAGGCCATGACGGCGCCCAGCACGGCCGTGCCGAGGCTGCCGCCGATCTGCATGGCCGCCTGCTGGAGACCGCCCGCGACACCGGAGAGCTCCATCGGGGCGTTGCCGACGATGACTTCGGTGGCGCCCACCATGACCGGCGCGAGGCCGAGGCCCAGCAGGGCGAACCAGACGGACATGACGCCGCTGCCCGTGTGCGCGTCCAGCGTGGACATGCCGTACATGGCGATCGCGGTGAACGCCATGCCGCCGGCCAGCGGGATGCGGGGGCCGAACTTGGTGATCATCACGCCGGCGAGCGGGGAGCCGACGATCATCATGCCGGTGAGCGGCAGCAGGTGCAGACCGGCGTCGATCGGGCTCATGCCGTGCACGTTCTGGAGGTAGAACGTCACGAAGAACAGGCCGCCCATGAAGGCGATGGCCATCAGGACCATGAGGACGACACCTGCCGACAGCGGGACGGAGCGGAACAGCCCCAGCGGGATCAGCGGCTCCTTCACCTTCGTCTCCCAGACGGCGAAGAGCCCGAAGCCGACCACCGAGGCGACGATGAACGCCCAGGTCTTCAGATCGCCCCAGCCCCACTCCGGTGCCTTGATCAGAGCCCAGACGAGGCAGAACATCGCGGCGGACAGCAGGAAGATGCCGAGGAGATCGAAGGAGCGCGGGGCGTTCTCGGCGCGGTGGTCGAGCAGGATCAGCACGCCGAGGACGAGGGCGAGGACGCCGACCGGCACGTTGATGAAGAACACCGACTGCCAGTTGACGTGCTCGACGAGCACGCCGCCGAGGATCGGGCCGCCCGCGGTGGACGCGCCGATGACCATGCCCCAGATGCCGATGGCCATGTTCAGCTTCTCGGCAGGGAAGGTGGCCCGCAGCAGGCCGAGCGCGGCCGGCATCAGCAGCGCGCCGAAGAGCCCCTGGAAGACGCGGAAGACGATGACCGCCGTGATGCCCTGGGACAGCCCGATGGCGGCCGAGGAGGCGGCGAAGCCCGCCACGCCGATGAGGAAGGTCTGCCGGTGGCCGAAACGGTCACCGAGCTTGCCGGCGGTGATCAGGGACACCGCGAGGGCGAGGAAGTAGGCGTTGGTGATCCACTGGAGATCCGACCATGAGGCGCCCAGGTCCTTGCCGATCGCCGGGTTGGCTATGGCCACGATGGTGCCGTCGAGGGCCACCATCATGACCCCCACAGCGACGGTGATGAGGGTGAGCCAGGGGTGCCCTCGCAGCCCCTTGCCCGGCGTCGCGTCCGACGGCGTCGCCGGTACCTTGCCCCCCGGCCCCGTCGTGTCGATGGTGGTCTGACTAGTCATCCTTCGAGGCTAGTGACAGCCACTGACAATTGACAAACCAATTCACTAGTCGGTAACTGACACGACATCCCTATAGCCTGAACTGGGCAAACACTTCAGACGAGAGGCCGGCCTTGAACCTGCGCGAACGCAAGAAGCGGCGCACCCGGGACGCACTGCTGCGGGCCGCGCTGGAACTCTTCGCCACGCGCGGGTACGAGGAGACGACCGTCGACGACATCGCCGCCGCCGTGGACGTCTCGCAGCGCACCTTCTTCCGCTACTTCGCCGGCAAGGAGGAGACGGCGTTCTTCGTGCCGCGCCTCGCGGAGACGCTCGTCGTCGAGGCCCTGCGCACCCGACCGCCGGACGAGGTGCCGCTGGAGGCGCTGCGCCGGGCCGTGCTGGAGAGCTGGGACGCGATCAACGAGGCCGTGGTGGAGCTCGTGCCGATGGAGCTCCATATGCGCGTCTACCGGGTGATCGAGTCGACGCCCGCGCTGCTCGCCGCCCATCTGCGGCGGTCGGCGGAGCTGGAGGAGCAGCTCGCGGGCATCATCGCCGAGCGCGAGGGTCTCGACGTGGATACGGACCCCCGGCCGCGGATCGTCGTCGCCCTCTTCGGCGGGGTGATTCGCGTCACCGAGCGACTGTGGTCCACCGGGGGCGACCTCACCCTGGACGGCATGCGCCAACTCACCACGACATACCTGGATCAGGTGGGTCCCGCACTGGCCGGGAACTGGCGTGCGGAGCAGTCCCCTTAGGGCATACACCGAAACGTGATCCCGGTCACTTGGTTAACGCGAGACCCTCTCGTTCTCCTAGTGTGTCCTTTCAGTGACTTCCTTCGACACCTCCCCGCAACTGAACGTCTGGCGCGCACTGCTCGCCCTGGCCGTCGTCTTCGTGATGCTGGCGACCACCGGCTGGACGGCCCTGCGCAACCAGCGGGGCGCCACACCGCTCCAGGCCTCGCTCACCGCCTGGGAGCACGGCCGGATCGGCGGGCACCCGCTGCCGGACCCGCAGTCCGAGCCGACGAGACTGGCCCGCTTCTTCGCGTCGCTCACCGAGCAGGACCGTTCGACCCTGGTCCGCAAGTACTCGCTCGCGGTGGGCAACATGAACGGCGCGCCGGTCGAGCTGCGCTACCGCGCCAACCGTCTCGCGCTCGCGAAGGCGCGCAAGGTCGAGCGGGAACGCATGCACGACAAGCGCCTCACCCAGGCCGGACAGCACGAGGCCGGGCGCAGGATGCACCGTTTCGGGGACCTCTTGGAGAAGGGCCGGCACATCCTGGCCTTCGACCCGGAGGGCTCGGGCCGGGTGGCGGAGGTCTTCGGCGACCTGCGCGAGGCGGAGCGGGTCTCGGTCGTCGTCCCCGGTGTCGACACCGACCTGCTCACCTTCCAGCGCACGCAGCGCAAGTACGCGGCGCCCGTCGGCATGGCCAAGTCCCTGTACGCGGCCGAGCGACAGGTGAGCCCCTCGACCCGTACGGCCGTCATCGCCTGGGCCGACTACACGGCACCCAGCGGCCTCGGCATCGACTCGGCCACGGCCATGCGCGCCGAGGAGGGTGCCGTACGGCTGAACGGGCTCGTGCGGGCCCTGCCGGGCAAGTCGCCGGTCTCGCTGTTCTGCCACAGCTACGGCTCCGTGGTGTGCGGGGTCGCCGCGCACTCGCTGCCGGGCCGGGTGTCCGACATCGCGGTGGCGGGCAGCCCCGGCATGCGGGTCGAGAGGGCGGCCCAGCTGCACACCAGTGCCCGGGTGTGGGCGATGCGGGACTCCGACGACTGGATCCAGGACGTGCCCTACATGGAGGTCGGCGGGCTGGGCCACGGAGCCGACCCGGTGTCCGCCGGGTTCGGGGCGCGGGTGCTGTCGGCGGCCGGCGCGAAGGGTCACGCGGGCTACTTCGAGCCCGGGACGGCAAGTCTGTTCAATTTCGCAGAGATCGGCGTTGGCGCATACCGCTCGGTGCACTGCGCGCACGAAGACGGCGTCTGCCGTACCGGTTTGTCCGGCACGGCGGCGGCCTGACGCGCGTAGAGGCGAAGAAGTTGCGGTCTGCTCGGGAGGGGGACGGAGGAGCGCGTGCCGCATACGATGAGCCGCATGGGTGACGTACTGGCCGGATTTCATGCCGCCTGGGAGTTCGAGTCCGACTCCGTGCTCATCCGCTACGAACGGGGGATTCGAACACCCAAGCTGTTCCAGGCTCTCGGGGAACGCCGTGTGCCCCTGGAGGCGATCGCCGGGGTGACGCTGACCCGCGGGAAACGCGGCACGGTCGTGCTGCGCGTCGAGCCGCGCCCCGGGGCGGACCCGTTGATGGAGGCGGCCGCCGGGCAGCTGAAGGAGAGCGGCGATCCCTACCGGCTGGTGCTGCCCGCCGAGCGGGAGGTGCTCGCCGAGTACTACGCCGACGAGCTGCGCACGCTGCTGACCGAGTCCGGGCCGGCGGACCGGTTCCTCGTGAAGCCGCCCGAGGGGCCGTTGTCCTTCAAGGCGTACGACGGGAAGGCGACCTTCGACGGACGGACCGTGAACTTCCGGTGGTTCTGGACGGGGGCGTCGTCGGCGAAGTGGAAGGCCGGCGACCAGAGCTTCTCCGTCGGGGAGCTGAACGGGGTGGAGTGGCGATCGCCGGAGGTCTTCGAAGGGCATTTGCGGCTTTTGCGCAGGGATGCGGAGATGTCGGCGGCCCAGGCCGATCAGGACCCCGCGGCGGTGGTGTTCGGGCTGGGGTACGGCCCCGTGCACGAGTCGCTGCCGTTCGCTGCCGCGGTGTTGGCGGCGGTGCGGACGTCGAGTCCGGTGGCGGCCGTGCCCGCGCCGCGGCGTGACCCCGCGGACATCGCCGAGCGGATTCGGCACCTGGGTGAGTTGCATCAGGCCGGGTTGGTGACGGATGAGGAGTTTTCGGTCAAAAAGGCGGAGTTGTTGGCGGAGCTTTAGCGTCTGCCGGGTGCCTGTGGGTGGGCGGGCGCGGGTCGCGTGTGGTTGTTCGCGCAGTTCCCCGCGCCCCCAAAGGGCCTTTCCTACTCCCTGCCTGCCGACGTGAACGCCATGTCCGCATACCGCGTGCCCGCCACCTGGGCCGCTATGCCGTCCAGCAGGTCCAGTTGCCCGTCGGTCAGGACGATCCTGGTCGCCCCCGTGTTCTCCTCGATCCTGGAGGGCTTGCGGGTGCCGGGGATCGGGATGACCGGGAGGTCGTGGACCGTCGCCTGCTGCTGGGCCCAGGCCAGGGCTATCTGACCGAGGGTCGCGTCATGGGCGTCGGCCACCGAGCGGATCAGCTCCAGCAGGGTCGCGTTCGCCGTGGCGTTGTCGCCGGTGAAGCGGGGCTGCTGGCGGCGGAAGTCACCGGCGCTCAGGTCCTGCTCGGCGTCGGTGAAGGAGCCGGTGAGGAAGCCCCGGCCGAGGGGCGAGTACGCGACGAGGGCCACGCCCAGGTCACGGGCCGCGGGGACGACGTACGTCTCGATGTCCCGGCTGAACAGCGACCACTCCGACTGCACGGCGGCGATGGGGTGGACGGCGTGCGCGGCCCGCAGTTCGTCCGCCGTGACCTCGCTCAGGCCGAGGTGCTTGACCTTGCCCTCGCGCACCAGGTCGGCCATCGTGCCGACGCTCTCCTCGATCGGCACGTTCACATCGCGCCGGTGCATGTAGTAGAGGTCGATGACGTCGACGTCCAGGCGCT
Organism: Streptomyces collinus; assembly: GCF_031348265.1. NCBI lineage: Bacteria > Bacillati > Actinomycetota > Actinomycetes > Kitasatosporales > Streptomycetaceae > Streptomyces > Streptomyces collinus. The sequence goes on from NZ_CP133771.1 coordinate 2,669,053, forward strand.
TCAGGCTCGCCTCGACGGCCTGGCGGATGTAGGGCGGGTCGTTGCGGATGACCCGGCGGGTGGGGTCGTCCGGGGGGATCGACAGGGCGAACTTGGTCGCGATGACGACCTCGTCGCGGTGGGCCTTGAAGAACGGCGACAGGAACCGCTCGTTCTCGCCGGCCCCGTACGCGTCGGCCGTGTCGTAGAAGGTGACGCCCAGTTCGAGCGCCCGTTCCAGCGTGGCCCGGGACGCGTCGGCGTCCGAGGGGCCGTAGCCGAAGCTCATGCCCATGCAGCCGAGGCCCTGGACGCTCACCTCGGGACCCTTGTCGCCGAGCTTCGCCGTCGTGATCCTGCCGTCCGTCATCGGGACCTCTCCGACGCCAGGGCGTGCCCGGCGTCCGCGTAGAAACTGATCTTCCGGTCGAGCACGGCGAGCGTGCCCCGGAGTTCGTCGATCCTGGCCAGGACGTCCTCACGGGTCGTCTTCAGCAGCTGGAAGCGCTCGCCGTAGGTGTGGTCGCCCTCGCGCACCAGTTCCGCGTACCGGACCATGTCCGCGACCGGCATGCCCGTCAGGCGGAGCTTGCCGACGAGGTCGAGCCAGTCGAGGTCGCGGTTGGTGTAGCGGCGCTGGCCGGTGTGGGACCGGTCGATGTGCGGCATCAGGCCGATGCGCTCGTACCAGCGCAGGGTGTGTGCCGTCAGGCCGGTGAAGGCGACGACCTCGCTGATCGTGTAGTGGTCGTCACCGTCCGGGCGCCGGTTCTGCTGCGGCGGGCCGGCGCAGGTGTCGGTCCTGGTCCCCGTGGTCTCCATCACCGTCATGGCCCCAACGCTAGAACCTTGGAGTGCGCTCCAAGCAAGCGCCGACGGTAAGAAATCGGCAGGACGTTTCCGGATCCGGCTGGTTAGCGTACGGACTCATGAGTGTTGTACGTCGCGCCCTGCCCGCCGACGCCGAGGAAGTCCTGCGCCTGCGTCAGGTCATGATCGACGCGGTGTTCGCCTCCGGTTCCTCCTTCGCCTGGCACGGGGAATCCCTCCCCACCCTCCGGGCCAGACTCGGCGAAACGGACGGGGACTTCGTGGCGTTCGTCGTCGACCACCCCGAGCGGCCGGGGGCGCTGGCCTCCCTGGTGGCCGGGACGATCGACTACCGCATCGGCAAGCCGGGGGATCCGCACGGCATGGTGGGCTTCGTGTTCAGCGTCGCCACCGACCCGGGTGCGCGGCGCCGGGGTTACGCGCGCGCCTGCATGACCACGCTCCTTGCCTGGTTCCGCGAGCGCGGTGCCCGGCGCGTGCAGCTCACCGCCTCGCCGGAGGCCGAGCCGCTGTACGTCTCCCTCGGGTTCCGGCCCAAGCCCGACCCCTTGCTGGAACTCACGCTCTGAGCGCATAGGCTCGAACGCATGTCGCTGAAGAGCCTCGCCCTGATCGAGAACTGGCCGGTTCCCACCGCTGCGGCGGGTGCCGTACGAGCGGACGGCACCGTCCTCGGCACCCACGGGCCGGCCGGGCAGCGGTTCCCGCTCGCGTCGGTGACCAAGCCGCTGGCCGCCTACGCGGTGCTCGTCGCGTACGAGGAGGGGGCCGTCGAGTTCGACGAACCCGCGGGTCCTCCCGGGTCGACGGTCCGGCACCTGCTGGCGCACACCTCGGGCCTCGCCTTCGACGAGCACAAGGTCACGGCCCCGCCCGGGGAGCGGCGGCTGTACTCCAACGCCGGCTTCGAGCAGCTGGGCGACCATGTGGCCAAGGCCACCGACATCCCGTTCGGGGAGTACCTGCGGCAGGCCGTGCTGGAGCCGCTGGGCATGACCTCGACGACCCTGGAGGGCTCCCCGGCCAAGGACGGCGTGTCGACGGTCGAGGACCTGCTGCGGTTCGCCGCCGAGGTGCAGGCCCCGCGGCTGCTGGATCCCCGCACGGTCGCCGAGGCGATGACCGTGCACTACCCGGGCACCAAGGGCGTCCTGCCGGGGTACGGCCACCAGAACCCCAACGACTGGGGGCTCGGCTTCGAGATCCGCGACTCCAAGTCGCCGCACTGGACGGGCTCGTCGTCCTCGCCGCGCACCTTCGGACATTTCGGGCAGTCGGGTACGTTCCTGTGGATCGACCCGGACGCGGGCGCGGCCTGCGTGGCACTGACGGACCGGGCGTTCGGACCGTGGGCGATCGAGGCGTGGCCGCCGTTCACGGACGCGGTGCGGGCCGAGCTCTAGGGCCCTTCTGATGGATCTCCGTGGAGGAAGGAGCGGTGTTCGGTGCGTGCTCTCGGCGTGCCGGGCGGAAGCCCTCGTAGCGGAGCTACTAGGGCTTTTGTCCGGTGCGGCGAGAGTGCGTGCCGGGCATCGCGACGCCGCGGAGATCCATCAGAAGGGCCCTAGGCCGGGCCCATCTCCCAGATCAGCAGCTCCGCCCCGGTCGTACCCTCCGCCTCCAGGCCCTTGGCGTCCGTGATCCGGGCCGCGTCGCCGGCGCCCAGCGTCTCGCCGTCCAGGCGTACCTCGCCGCGGACGACGTGCAGGTACGCGTGCGCCCCGTCCGGCACCGCCGTCCGCTCCCCGGGCCCGAGGCGCCGCACGTGCAGCATCGCCCCGGCCTCGGGGACGGCGTAGGGCGTCGAGTCGGCGATGCCGCGGACGACCTCGTAGGACGGGTCGCCGCCGGGCCGCAGCGGGGCCAGCCACATCTGGATGAAGGTCAGGGGTTCCGGGCCGTCGTTGCGCTCCACGTGCCGCACGCCGCCCGCCGAACTGAGCCGCTGCACGTCGCCGTGCCGCACGACCGATTCGCGCCCGGTGGAGTCCCGGTGCGTCAGCTCGCCCTCCACCACCCAGGTCACGATCTCGGTGTGGCTGTGCGGATGCTCGTCGAAGCCGGCCCCGGGCGCCAGCCGCTCCTCGTTGCACGCGAGCACCGCGCCGAAACGGAGGTTGTCCGGGTCGTAGTGGGACCCGAAGGAGAAGGCGTGCCGGCTCTCGATTCCGGCCGCCGGGTCGCCGCCCTGGTAGCGCTCGCCTGCGCGCCGAATGTCCATCACGGAGCCCACCGTAGACCCGGCGACCCACCTTCCCGTCCGGATAAGGCAGTCTTGTCCCGTGCCCGAACCCGAAACCGGTAAGAACGAAGCCGCAGCCCATGACGTCCATCCGCATGCCGCGACGCTGAAGCGGCTGGAGAAGTCGTCCGGATCGCTCGCCGCGCAGGCCATCGCGCGGATGGACGAGACGCTGCCCTGGTACCGGGCCATGCCCCCGGAGAACCGTTCCTGGATCGGTCTGGTCGCACAGGCGGGCATCGCCGCGTTCACCGAGTGGTTCCGGTATCCGGACGCCCCGCAGGCCATCTCCACCGACGTGTTCGGCACCGCGCCGCGCGAGCTGACCCGGGCGATCACGCTGCGCCAGACCGTGGAGATGGTGCGCACCACCATCGAGGTCATGGAGAGCGCGATCGACGAGGTCGCGGCCCCCGGCGACGAGCGGGTGCTGCGCGAGGCGCTGCTCGTCTACGCCCGGGAGATCGCCTTCGCGACGGCCCAGGTGTACGCCCAGGCCGCCGAGGCGCGGGGCGCCTGGGACGCGCGGCTGGAGTCCCTGGTCGTGAACGCCGTGCTCAGCGGCGAGGCCGACGAGGGGGCCGTGTCGCGGGCCGCCGCCCTCGGGTGGAACTCGCCGGAGCACGTGTGCGTGGTGCTCGGGACGGCGCCCGACGGGGACAGCGAACTGACCGTCGAGGCGATACGGCGTGCGGCCCGGCACGCCAAGCTCCAGGTGCTCACCGGTGTGCTCGGCGACCGGCTGGTCGTCATCGCGGGCGGCAGCGACAACCCGCTGGCCGTGGCCAAGTCGCTCATCGGCCCGTTCGCCGCCGGACCGGTCGTGGCAGGCCCGGTCGTGCCCGACCTGCAGGCCGCGACCCGGTCCGCGCAGGCCGCAGCGGCCGGGCTGAAGGCGTGTTCCGCCTGGCAGGACGCCCCGCGCCCGGTCCTGGCGGACGATCTGCTCCCGGAGCGCGCGATGGCCGGGGACCCCTCGGCCCGTGAGCAACTGGTGGAGGAGATCTACAGACCGCTGGAGGAGGCCGGGGCCGCGCTCCTGGAGACCCTCAGCGTCTATCTCGAACAGGCGAGCAGTCTGGAGGGGGCCGCCCGGATGCTGTTCGTCCATCCCAACACCGTCCGCTACCGGCTTCGACGTGTGACTGACGTCACCGGTTGGTCACCCTCCGATGTACGCTCTGCGTTCACCCTGCGGATCGCACTGATCCTGGGGCGTCTGGTCGATGGAGATCTCCAGCTCTAAGGTTTTGTCGGGGCTCGACAAAACCCCCCCGTGTTCTTCGTCCTTGTCCTCACGGGCGGCCGTGCCCGTCCCCAAGAGAGAGTGTGAGAGTGCTCGTACTCGTCGCTCCCGGCCAGGGCGCTCAGACGCCCGGCTTCCTGACTGAATGGCTCGACCTCCCCGGTGTCCGCGGTGCCCTTGAGGCATGGTCCGACGCCGCGGGGATCGACCTGATCCGTTACGGCACCGAGGCCGACGCGGAGGAGATCCGCGACACCGCGGTGGCGCAGCCGCTGCTGGTCGCGGCCGGACTGGCGTCCGCGCAACTGCTCTTCGACGACCCGGCCGACCTGCCCGGGAAGGTCGGTGCCGTCGCCGGGCACAGCGTCGGCGAGTTCACCGCCGCCTCGCTCGCCGGGGTGCTGCCGCACGAGGACGCCCTCCGCCTGGTCCGCACCCGCGGGCTCGCCATGGCCGAGGCCGCCGCCGTCACCGAGACCGGCATGGCCGCCCTCCTCGGCGGTGACCCGGACGTGACGATCCCGCATCTGACGAAGCTGGGCCTGACCCCCGCCAACATCAACGGCGCGGGCCAGATCGTCGCGGCCGGCACCAAGGAGCAGCTCGCCGCGCTGGAGGCGGACAAGCCCGAGGGCGTGCGCAAGGTCGTCGCGCTGAAGGTCGCCGGCGCGTTCCACACGCACCACATGGCCCCCGCGGTCGCCACGCTCGCGAAGGCCGCCGAGGCCCTGGCGCCCGGCGACCCGAAGCTCCCTTGCGTCTCCAACGCTGACGGGCAGGCCGTCGCCGCAGGCACCGAGGTGCTGGAGCGTCTGGTCGGCCAGGTCGCCAACCCCGTCCGCTGGGACCTGTGCATGGAGACCTTCAAGGGCCTCGGCGTCACGGCCCTGATCGAGCTGTGCCCCGGCGGCACCCTCACCGGCCTCGCCAGGCGGGCCCTGCCCGGCGTGAAGACGCTGGCCCTCAAGTCCCCCGCCGACCTCGACGCGGCTCGCGAGCTCATCGCCGAGCAGAGTGCCTGAGAAGGAGCCCGAGAGCATGGCGAAGATCAAGCCCAGCAAGGGCGCCCCGTACGCGCGCATCCTCGGCGTCGGCGGCTACCGCCCGACCCGGGTCGTGCCGAACGAGGTGATCCTGGAGACGATCGAGTCGTCCGACGAGTGGATCCGCTCGCGCTCCGGCATCGAGACGCGGCACTGGGCCTCCGACGAGGAGACCGTCGCCGCGATGTCGGTGGAGGCGTCGGGCAAGGCGATCGCCGACGCCGGGATCTCCGCCGAGCAGATCGGCGGCGTGATCGTCTCGACCGTCTCGCACTTCAAGCAGACCCCGGCCGTCGCCACCGAGATCGCCGACAAGCTGGGCACCGCCAAGGCCGCCGCGTTCGACATCTCGGCGGGCTGCGCGGGCTTCGGCTACGGCCTCACCCTCGCCAAGGGCATGATCGTCGAGGGCTCGGCGGAGTACGTCCTGGTGATCGGTGTCGAGCGGCTGAGCGACCTGACCGACTTGGAGGACCGCGCGACGGCCTTCCTGTTCGGCGACGGTGCCGGCGCGGTCGTGGTCGGCCCGGCCCAGGAGCCCGCGATCGGCCCCACGGTGTGGGGCTCCGAGGGCGACAAGTCCGAGACCATCAAGCAGACCGTGCCGTGGACGGACTACCGCGACGGGACGGTCGAGAAGTTCCCGGCGATCACCCAGGAAGGCCAGGCGGTGTTCCGCTGGGCCGTGTTCGAGATGGCGAAGGTCGCCCAGCAGGCGCTGGACGCGGCCGGGATCAGCGCGGACGACCTGGACGTCTTCATCCCGCACCAGGCCAACGAGCGGATCATCGACTCGATGGTGAAGACCCTGAAACTGCCGGAGCACGTCACGGTCGCCCGTGACATCCGCACCACCGGCAACACCTCGGCCGCCTCGATCCCGCTCGCGATGGAGCGGCTCCTGGCGACCGGAGAGGCGAAGAGCGGCGACACCGCGCTCGTCATCGGCTTCGGGGCGGGTCTCGTCTACGCCGCGACTGTCGTTACCCTCCCCTAGGCACTCCGTGCCGGATCATGCGATCCGGTGCGGAAGGAAACACCTGCCACACCCTCTGAATATCTACGAAGGAGCGCCGACATGGCCGCCACTCAGGAAGAGATCGTCGCCGGTCTCGCCGAGATCGTGAACGAGATCGCCGGCATCCCGGTTGAGGACGTCCAGCTGGACAAGTCCTTCACCGACGACCTGGACGTCGACTCGCTGTCCATGGTCGAGGTCGTCGTCGCCGCCGAAGAGCGTTTCGACGTCAAGATCCCGGACGAGGACGTCAAGAACCTCAAGACCGTCGGTGACGCGACCGACTACATCCTCAAGCACCAGGGCTGACCGGCCGATCAGGCCGTCCGTCTGACTGCCCCGCCACCCGGCGGTGGCGCCGCTTAATCCTCGTATCCGTTGGAGAAAGAATTCCCGTGAGCTCGACCAATCGCACCGTGGTCGTCACCGGTATCGGCGCAACCACACCGCTGGGTGGCGACGCAGCCTCTACCTGGGAGGGCCTGATCGCCGGCAAGTCCGGCGTCAAGCCCCTGGAGCAGGAGTGGGCCGCCGACCAGGCGGTCCGTATCGCGGCCCCGGTCGCCGTGGAGCCGACCGAGGTCATCCCGCGGCCGCAGGCCCGCCGTCTGGACCGCTCGGCGCAGTTCGCGCTGGTCGCGGCCAAGGAGGCCTGGGCCGACGCCGGTTTCGAAGCGAAGGCCGGCGAGGACCCGAACATCGACCCCGACCGGCTCGGCGCGGTCATCGCCTCCGGTATCGGCGGCGTGACGACGCTACTCGACCAGTACGACGTGCTGAAGGAGAGGGGCGTCCGCCGCGTCTCCCCGCACACCGTGCCCATGCTGATGCCCAACAGCCCCTCGGCCAACGTGGGTCTGGCCGTGGGTGCCCGGGCGGGCGTGCACACGCCGGTTTCCGCCTGTGCCTCGGGCGCCGAGGCCATCGGCTACGCCATCGAGATGATCCGCACCGGCCGTGCCGACGTCGTCGTCGCGGGTGGCACGGAGGCGGCGATCCACCCGCTGCCCATCGCCGCCTTCGGCAACATGATGGCGATGTCCAAGAACAACGACGACCCGCAGGGCGCGTCGCGCCCCTACGACACCGCCCGCGACGGTTTCGTCCTCGGTGAGGGCGCCGGTGTCGTGGTCCTGGAGTCCGCCGAGCACGCGGCCAAGCGCGGTGCCCGGGTGTACGCGGAGGCGGTCGGGCAGGGCATCTCCGCCGACGCGCACGACATCGTGCAGCCGGAGCCGGAAGGGCGGGGCATCTCGCACGCCCTGCAGAACCTGCTGGACCGCAACGACCTGGACCCGTCGGAGATCGTGCACGTCAACGCGCACGCGACGTCCACGCCGGCGGGCGACATCGCCGAGCTGAAGGCGCTGCGGAAGGTGTTCGGCGACGACGCGGACCACTTCGCGGTGTCCGCGACGAAGTCGATGACCGGGCATCTGCTGGGTGGTGCGGGTGGTGTCGAGACGGTCGCGACCGTGCTGGCGCTGTACCACCGGGTGGCTCCGCCGACGATCAACGTGGAGAACCTGGACCCCGAGGCCGAGGCGAATGCCGACGTCGTCCGGGGTGAGGCTCGGAAGCTGCCCGTCGAGGGCCGTATCGCCGCGCTGAACGACTCGTTCGGGTTCGGTGGGCACAACGTGGTGCTGGCGTTCCGGACGGTTTGATCCTGAGCGTTGATCGGCCCGAACTCCCGGTGGGGGGTTCGGGCCGTTCGCCGTTTCGGTGACGTGGTGTGCCGGGTGCCGGCCGGTGGGGGCTGGTCGCGCCCACGCGGCGGAGCCGCAGATCGAAACAGCCCCGCGCCCCTTACGACGCGCCCCCTCAAGTCCGTCTACACCACCTGGTGGAGCCAACGGACCGGGGCGCCTTCGCCTGCGTAGCGGAAGGGTTCCAGTTCGTCGTCCCAGGGCTTGCCGAGCAGCTTGTTGAGTTCGGCCTCCAGGTCGGTCTCCCCCTGCCGACTGCGCTGCAGGGCCGCTCTGAGCCGGTCCTCGGGGATGAGGATGTCGCCGTGGATGCCGGTGACGGCGTGGTAGATGCCCAGGTCGGGGGTGCAGCTGTAGCGCTCGCCCTCGGCGGTGGCGCAGGGTTCCGCGGTGACCTCGAACCGGAGGAGGTGCCAGCCGCGGAGCGCCGAGGCCAGCTTGGACGCCGTGCCCGCCTGGCCCTGCCAGGAGAACTCCGAGCGCCAGGTGCCCGGGGCGGCCGGCTGACGGATCCAGTCCAGGCTGACGCGTGTGCCGAGCACCCCGGCGACGGCCCACTCGACGTGCGGGCACAGCGCGCGCGGCGCGGAGTGCACGTACAGAACTCCACGTGTCGTCACCGGAACCTCCGGGCAGAGCGGGACATGGTGCAAACGGGCGGAACGGCTGTGACCGGGCGGGTCACGTTGATGGCGAGGCTACCGTGCGGTGGCGCAAGGAGTGTGACCTACGGTCGGTCCAGGTGCCGGGAAACGCCTGCCATTCACCCAGGGGGACGCTAGTACGGGTGTGAGCCGTTGCACCTGATCGGTCGGGAACCCTCGTGCGTTGTTATGGGTTGGGGAGACAGGCACGGCGTGGCGAGGGGATGGACCAGGGATGCGGAAGCGGGACCGCCGTACACAGGGCGTTCTGGCCGTCGTCGCGGCGGGCGTGCTGGGGGTCACCGGGTGTGATGCCGTGGGGGGCGATTCCGCCGCCCCGTCCGAGTCCGCGAAGCCGTCCCCCAAGCCCACGCCCCTGTGGGATCGCAGCCCGGGTTCCGTCGCGGCCGTGGGTGACTCCATCACGCGCGGGTTCGACGCCTGTGACGTGCTGTCGGACTGCCCGGAGGCCTCCTGGGCGACCGGTGGCAGTCCCGAGGTCGATTCGCTCGCGGTGCGGCTGCTGGGAAGGACCGGCGCCGCGCAGCGGAGCTGGAACTACGCCGTGAGCGGGGCCCGGATGGCCGATCTGCCCGGGCAGATGGCCCGGGCGGTGGGGCGCAGGCCGCAGTTGGTGACGGTGATGGTCGGGGCGAACGACGCCTGCCGGTCGACGCCCGCGGCGATGACCCCGGTCCCGGCCTTCCGTGCCGACTTCGAGGATTCCCTGCGCTCGCTGCGCAAGGCCCTGCCCAAGGCCCAGGTGTTCGTGGCGAGCGTGCCGAACCTGAAGCGGCTGTGGTCGGAGGGGCGTACCAGCCCGATGGGCAAGCAGGTGTGGAAACTGGGCATCTGCCCGTCGATGCTGGGCGACCCGGACGCCCTGGACTCGGCGGCCACCCTGCGGCGGAACACGGTGCAGAAGCGGGTGGAGGACTACAACAAGGTCCTGAGGGACGTCTGCGCCGAGGACAAGCGGTGCCGCTACGACGGGGGCGCGGTGTACGACTACCGCTTCGGGACCACCCAGTTGAGCCGCTGGGACTACTTCCACCCCAGCGTGAACGGACAGGCCCGGTTGGCGGAGATCGCGTACCGCGCCGTCACCGCGAAGAGGCCCTGAGGCGGGCCCTGGCCTAGAGTTCCGCACATGAACGAACTCTTCGGAACACTTTCCGACGGGACGCCGGTGTACCGCTGGAGCCTGGAGCGGGCCGGTGTACGGGTGCGGGTCCTGTCGTACGGCGGGATCGTGCAGTCCGTGGAGGTGCCGGACCGGCAGGGCCGGACCGGCGAGGTGGTGCTGGGGTTCCGGGACTTCGACGGCTACCTGGCCCACCCGGAGCCGTACTTCGGCGCCCTGGTCGGGCGGTACGCCAACCGGATCGCCGGAGGCCGGTTCACCCTGGACGGTCGGACGTATGCGCTGGAACCGAACAACGGGCCGAACTCGCTGCACGGCGGCGCTCGGGGCTTCGACAAGCGCGTGTGGGACGCGGAGCCCGTGGAGCACGGGGTGCGGCTGACGCGGATCAGCCCGCACGGCGAGGAGGGTTTCCCGGGGCGGCTGGAGGTCTCGGCGACGTACACGCTCGACGGGAGCGGTGCGCTGCGGATCGCGTACGAGGCGGTGACGGACGCGCCGACCGTGGTGAACCTGACCAACCACAGCTACTTCAACCTGGCCGGTTCCGGTGACACGGGCGGTCATGAGCTGCGGCTGGCCGCCTCCCGGTACACGCCGGTCGACGCGGACCTGATTCCCGCCGGCGCTCCGGAGGAGGTGGCCGGCACGCGCTTCGACTTCCGCGAGGCGCGCAAGACCGGCTCCGGCTACGACCACAACTTCGTGCTCGACAAGGGTGTGACGGACGCTCCGGTGGAGGTCGCCGAGCTGCACGACCCGGCGTCCGGGCGGGTGCTGACGGTGGCGACCACCGAGCCGGGCCTCCAGCTGTACACCGCCGACCACCTGGGCGAGCCCTTCGCGCCCGGTGACGGCATCGCGCTGGAGACCCAGCACTTCCCCGACTCGCCGAACCGGCCGGAGTTCCCGACGACGGTGCTGCGGCCGGGCGGGGTGTTCCGCTCGGAGACGGTGTACGGGTTCGGCACCCGCTGAGGGTGCCCGCGGCGGACCTGGTGCCCCGGTCCGGAGGTCAGGTCCCGGACCGGGGCAGCTGGTGGGGGAACTTGTCCCGGATCAGACGTTAATCGTCGCGGTGATCCTGCGGTCCGTGATCGAGCGTCCGACCTGGATCTCGTACGAACCCTTCACAAACGACCACGAGCCGGTCGCTTCGTCCCAGATCTCGAAGGCGCGGCGCGGCAGTTCGACCGTCGCCTCGGCGCCGTCGCCCGGTGCGGCCTCGACGCTCGCGAAGCCGGCCAGCCAGCGTGCCGGGCGGGTGGGGTCGGGGTCGGCCGGGGCGAGGTACAGCTGGACGACCTCGCGGCCTGGGCGGTCGCCGGTGTTGCGGAGGCGGACCTTCGCGGTGGTGGTCCCGGCGGCCTCCGCCACCTCGACGGAGTCGTAGGTCCAGTCGGTGTAGCCGAGGCCGTGGCCGAACGGGTAGGCGGGGCTGCGGCCGTGCTTCTCCCAGGCGCGGTAGCCGATGAAGACGCCCTCTGCGTAGGGGAGTTCGCCGTTCTCCGGGACGACCTGGGTGACCGGGGCGTCGGTGAGGCTGCCCCAGGTGGTGGGCAGGCGGCCGCCGGGCTCGTGGGCGCCGGTGAGGACGTCGGCGAGGGCCGCGCCGCCCTCCTGGCCGGGGAACCAGGACAGGAGCACGGCGGCGACGTCGTCGCGCCACGGCAGCTCCACCGGGGAACCGGAGTTGACGACCACGACGGTGTTGGGGTTGGCGGCGGCGACGGCGCGGACCAGGTCGTCCTGGCGGCCGGGCAGCCGCAGGTCGGTGCGGTCGAAGCCCTCGGACTCCACGCGGTCGGTGGTGGCGACCACGACGACGGCCGTGTCGGCGGCCCGGGCGGCCTCGGCGGCCTCGGCGATCCGCTCGTCGGCGTCCTGCTGCGGGTCCTGGTGGGCGAGGGTGAAGCCGATGACCCGCAGGGGGTGGTCGCCGGCCGGCGGGACCGTGTAGGTGAGGGAGACCTCGACCGGTTCGCCCGCGGTGAGTTCGACCCCGGCGTGGGGCACCGGCGGGCCGAAGAAGGTCAGGAAGGGGTCGTCGCCGGCGGGGCGCTGGACGCCGTCGTAGTACGTGGTGCCCGCGACGGTCAGCCGGAAGGGGCCGAGGCCCTTGATGCCGAAGGTGTGCGTGCCGCTCTCGCGCGGGGTGAAGGAGCCGGTCAGTTCGACGCTGTGCAGGTTCTCGTGGGTGACGCCCTCGGGGAGGTCCGAGCCCGTCCATTGAAGGTGGCCGCTGGGGGCCGAGCGCGCGCCGAGGACCTGGCCGGTCGCGTCGCGGCAGACGGCGCGCAGCTCGAAGCCCCGGTCCGCGACGGGGAGTTCGGTGTTGGGGTCGGCGCCGAGGGTGTAGGTGAGGGTGCCGTCGGGGAGGGCGGCGGTGAGGCCGTCGAGCGGGGAGACGACCCGGGCGGGGAAGACGGTGGCCGAGCCGCCGCCGAGGACGCGGGCGTCGCGGGCGGCGGCGCCGATCAGGGCGACCCGGCCGGGCCTCAGCGGCAGAGCGCCGTTGTCGTTGCGGACGAGCACGAAGGAGCGGCGGGCGATCTCGCGGGCCAGCGCCTCGCCGTCGACGGCGTCGGGCGGGTCGGTGACGACCGGTTCGGCCCCATCGAGGACGCCGACCCGGGCGGCGAGGCGCAGGACGCGGCGCACGGCCTCGTCGACCAGGGCCTCGTCGGCCTCGCCGTCGCGCACGGCCCGGGCGAGGGCCTCGCCGAAGACGGTGCCGGGACCGGGCATGGCGATGTCGAGGCCGCCGGCGAGGGCTCCCGTGGTGGAGCGGGCGGCGGTCCAGTCGGAGACGTTGACCCCGTCGAAGCCCCACGCGCCGCGCAGGACCTCGTTGACCAGGTGGTGGTGCTCGGTCATGGTCGGGCCGTTGACGGAGTTGTAGGCGGTCATGATGCCCCAGGGGTGGGCGTTCTCGACGATCGCCTCGAAGGGGGCCAGGTACAGCTCGCGCAGGGCGCGTTCGCCGACGAGGTTGTTCACGGTGAGGCGGTCGGTCTCGGCGTCGTTGGCCACGAAGTGCTTGACGGTGGTGCCGACGCCGCCGGACTGGACGCCGCGGACGTACTCGGTGCCGATCCGGCCGGTGAGGTACGGGTCCTCGCTGTAGGCCTCGAAGTGCCGGCCGCCGAGCGGGGAGCGGTGCAGGTTGACCGTGGGGGCGAGCAGGACGTGAACGCCCTTGCGGCGGGCCTCCTGGGCCAGCAGCACACCGGCCCGGTGCGCGAGGCCGGGGTCCCAGGTGGCGGCGAGGGCGGTCGGTGAGGGCAGGGCGACGGACGGGTCGTCGGCGCTCCAGTGCACTCCGCGGACGCCGATCGGGCCGTCGGACATGACCAGTGAGGCCAGTCCGGCCTCCGGCAGCGCGGGCAGGCTCCACACGTCCTGGCCGGCCAGCAGCCGCGTCTTGGCGTCCAGGTCGAGGGCGCCGAGGGCGGTCTCGACGACGACCTCGCGGGCCGCATCCTGCATCGCCTGTGTCGTCTCCGCCACGTCGGCCTCCTCGTCGAAGTCGATGTACGTCATCATCCTGCCTCGGCAGCATGCGAAGGACTCGCGACCGCGACCAATCATCGAGCAACCCCCATGGCGAGCAACCACCTCCGCGAGAGCGGCGGCGGTTCAGCCGCAAAGGAGGGCACGGCGCGCGGAGATCGTGCGGGCCGCTCTGGAGGTGATCGCCGAGCGCGGTTACCGGGGGGCGAGCCTGGCCGCGGTCGCCGAACGGGTCGGACTCACCCAGAAGTACAACGCCATGCGGCCCGCCATCGTCCAGACCTTCTCGGCGCTCCTCGGCGAGAGCGTGACGGAGGAGCACCCGGCCCGGGCCTACTTCACGGAGCGCTACGCCGGGGTGCGGGCCGGCATGGCCGGGGTGCTGCGCGCCGAGTACGGCGACCGGCTGCCGAGCGGCCTCACCCCCGAGCGGGCCGCACCCCTCCTCGTGGCGGTCCTGGACGGCCTGCAGTACCAGTGGCTGCTGGACCCGGAGTCGGTCGACATGGCGTCGGCGTTCCGGGACTTCCTGACGCTGCTGGGCGAGGGCGACGACTGAGCTAGCGCGCGGGTACGGCGGCCACGACCTCCACCTCGACGAGGGCCTCGGGGCGGAAGAGGCGGGACGCCTCGAAGGTCATGCTGGTCGGCGGGGTCCCCGTGAGGAACTGCCGTCGTACGGCGCCGTATTCATCCAGCTTGGAGATGTCGGTGAGGTACGTGCGGATGTTGACCACGTCGGCCAGACCGGCGCCGTGGGCCTTCAGCAGGGCGGTGAGGGTCTCGAAGACGCCACGGGTCTGCTCGGCGAGCGTGGCGCCCTCGGCGATCTGCCCGGAGACGAACAACAGGGCGCTGCCGTCGGGGTGTTCGATGCGGGCGACCTGGGAGTAGTAGGGGCTCAGGGGCTGGGGCGCGGAGGCGGGGTTGTCCACGGTGATCTGCATGCCGCCGACGCTAAGCGGGGCGGCGGAGATGCGACAAGCGAATGTCTAGCATGGTTGATATGCCGAACACGCATGACGCCGGGTCCGAGGTCTCGACCGTCTGGCTGCGGGTCTTCCTGGAGGTCGCCCGGCACGGCTCGTTCACGGTGGCGGCGCGGACGCTCGGCTGGACGCAGTCCGCGGTGTCCCGGCAGGTCGCCTCGCTGGAGGCCGCGTTGGACGGCGGTCCGCTCTTCGACCGGCTGCCGCGCGGGGTGGCGCTGACCGAGGCGGGGCGGCTGCTGGTGCCGTACGCCGAGACGGTCACCGGCGCGCTGCACGACGCCCGGCGCGAACTGGGCGCCCTGCGCGAGGCGGCCGGCGGCCGGCTCCGGTTCGGCGCCTTCGCCACCGCCGACGCGGCCCTGGTGCCGCACGCCCTGGCCCTCTTCCGCGCCCGCCACCCCCGGGTCCGGGTCCTGCGCGAGGAGGGTTTCACGCCCGCGCTGCTCGACCGGCTGACGGCCGGTCACCTGGACCTCGCGGTCGTCTCCACGACGGGCCGCGCACCACTGGAGTCGTACGAGCTCCACCACATCCTCGACGAGCCGCTGTTCGTCGCCGTCCCGGACGGCCACCCTCTCGCGGCCCACGAGGGGCCGGTGCCGCTCGGCCGTTTCGCGGACGCCGACTGGATCTCCGGCAGCGCGCGCCCCGAGGGCACCCTCCTGGACGCTGCCCTGCGCCAGGGCTTCCGGCCGCGGGTCGCCCATGTCGTCGGCGAGTGGACCGCCAAGCAGGGCTACGTCGCCGCGGGGCTCGGCGTGACCCTCGTTCCGGCGCTCGCGGCGGAGTCCGTACGGCCGGACATCACGCTGCTGCGGGTACGGGACGAGGGCGCCCCGGCCCGGGCGGTGTACGCGGCGACGGTGCGCGGCCGGTCCCTGACCCACGCGGCCTCGGCCTTCCTGGACGCAGTGCGGGAGGCGACGGCGAAGATCCCCGCCTGAGCCCCGCCCATGGCGTCGGCCCCACCCGTCACGCGATACTGCGGTCCGTCCGGCACCGACCCCCCACCGCGACGGAAGGCCCGAACACCCTTGAACTCCATACGCGTTCGCCTCGGCGTCCTCGGCCTCGCCCTGCTGACCGGTTTCACCACACCGACGGCCGCGAGCGCCGCCCCGGCGGCCCCGTCCCCCACCGTCGAGGAGCAGCGGCTCGGCAGAGCCGTCCCACAGGAGATCCTGCGCCGCTCCGGGTTCGACACCGTGGCCCCGGGGCTGGCCCGGGCGCTGGAGGGGGCCCGCTCCTACGGGGAGGCGCGCCGGGCGGTCAGCCGCGAGGGTGCGCGGCTGTGGCAGCGTGCCGTCGAACGGGCGCAGGGGGGCGGACCGGCCGGCGGGGACCTCAGCCGGGACGACGACCGGCCGCTCTACTGGGCGCGGCTCGGCATGACGCGTGAAGTGCGCACCTGGGAGCCGGAGTTCGGCCTGACGGACGGGCAGCGGGCGACGCTGCTGGACGAGCTGGAGCGCTCCTCGCGCGGGCAGAACGCCATCCGCTATCCGGAGGGCAAGGGCCTGAAGCGGATCCTGCTCACCGGCTTCGACCCGTTCACGCTGGACCGGGACATCCGTATCTCCAACCCGTCCGGTGCCACCGCGCTGGCCCTCGACGGCACGGTGATCGAGACGGCGGACGGCCCGGCCCGGGTCGAGACGGCCGTGTTCCCGGTGCGCTGGCAGGACTTCACCGACGGCACGGTGGAGCGGACCCTGCGGCCGTACCTGCCGAAGGCCGACCTCTTCACGACGGTGAGCCAGGGCCGGGTCGGGCGCTTCGACATCGAGCGGACCAACGGGGCCTGGCGGGGCGGCTTCGGGGACAACGAGAACGTCGGCCGCACCGAGACCGTCCCGGTCGCCGACCCCGCCTCGCAGCCCCAGTGGACGACAACCACCCTGCCGTACGCGGCGATCGTCGCCGCCCCCACCGGCCGCTTCCCCGTGTACGACAACACGAGCGTCACCGAGATCCCGGCGGGCGGTACCCAGCCCGTCGTGCGACCCGAGGGGCCCACCCCCGGCTCGACCGCCCGCGCGGGCGGCGGCGGGGACTACCTCTCCAACGAGATCGCCTACCGGGCGACACTGCTCCGGGACCGGCTGGGGCTGCGCGACACGCTGCCGGGCGGGCATGTGCACACGCCGGTGCTGCAGTTCGGGGCCGGGAACACCACCGAGGTCACCGACCCGGAGTTCGTGCGGAACCGGCTGGACATCATCGCCCAGGTGAAGGCGATCCTGAAGGTGGCTGCGGAAACGTCGTAGCGGCCTGCTCGCCCGCCTCGCCACCCTCGTCGATCTCCTCACCCAGGAGGTCACGCGCCATGAGGGTGGCGCCCGCGACCGCGCCCGGCATCAGGAACACCGCGACGAACGGCACCAGGAAGGCCGCGGCGAGGGGCGCGCCGAAGCCCCAGACGAGGGTCTTGCGGGAGCGCAGCAGGGCGAGGCGGGTGCGCAGTTCGACGCCGCGGCGCTGGAGGGCGACGGCGGTCAGCTCCTCGGTGAGGAAGAACCCGGTGACGAAGACCCCGACCACCGGGACGACCGTCTGCCCGACCACCGGGATGAAGCCGCACCCGAACAGCAGCACACCCCACAGGGCGGCCCGCACCACGATCCGCAGGCTGTCGCGGGCGGAGATCCACAGCTCGCGCCAGAGCGGCAGCCCCGACTCGGGGGCGTACCCGTCCGGGGACACGTCCCGGTCGACCTTCTCCGAGAGGTTCTCGTAGAAGGGCTGCCCGATCAGCAGGGTCACCGCGGTGAAGGTCACGACGGCGAGGAGCAGCGCGAGGGCGAACAGCACGGCGGTCAGGAAGCCGCGGAAGAGGCCGGCCCACGGGCTCGACCAGTCGTCGGCGAAGGGCGTCGCCCAGGTCACGGCGTCCTCGCCCCACAGCGCCAGCGCGACCAGCACCGCCGCGTACAGAACGAGGGTGACCAGGCCCGGGAGCAGGCCGAAGCCGTAGCTCCTGCCGTGCCGGGCCACCCATCGCTGGCCCTTCAGGAGGTACCGGAAACCTGCCCCTAGATCGCGCATGGAGAAACCCTATCGGGGCAGGCCGGGCAGCTCCCCGACAGGGCCGTACGGGGCTTCGGTGACACCAAGGCGCCCTTGTTGCCGTTGAGTCGAACCGGTACACCTCGCCGTACCGATCTCAGGAAGCCCCGGAGGAGGCACGCGTGCGCACCACGAGAAGCGTTCCCGCGAGACCTGCACTGATCGCCGTCCTGGCCCTGGCCACGGCGGGCTCACTCCTGCTCGCCCCCGGCGCGGCCGGCGCCGACCCGTTACCCGTCACCCGTGAGGGCTCCGCCGTGGACGACCGCGCGGCGCGGGCTCCCGTGAGCGCGGCGCGACGCGCGTTGACCGCGGACTCCTCCACCGCCACCACCACCCGCGGCTACCCCCGGCGCCAGACCCTCTCCCCCGACCCCCGGAACCCCGGCGACAAGTCCCTGAAGCTGGGGCTGACGCCGTACCACGCGATCGCGCCGAAGCTGAACGCCCTGCAACGCCTCGGCGACCGGGTGAGCGTGGAGGTGACGGGCCGCTCGGCCGGCGGCCACCGCCTCTACCTCGTCACGGTCACCGCCCCGGAGTCCACCCGGCAGGCCCTCGCCCAGGAGCGGATGCGCGACCTGATCGAGAACGCGCCCGCCGCGGCGGCCAAGTCCCGTGAGATCGAACGGGAGTACAAGACACCGGTCTTCGTCAACAGCAACATCCACGGCAACGAGTGGGAGGGCACGGACGCCTCCCTGAAGGTCATCGAGCGGCTCGCCACCGCGAAGGACACGAAGACCAGGGACCTCCTCGCACACAGCCGCCTCTACTTCAACATCACGGCTAACCCGGACGGCCGGATCGCCGGGACCCGCGCCAACGCCAACGGCTTCGACCTCAACCGCGACTTCGTCACCGCCTCCCAGCCCGAGACGCGGGCGATGCGGCAGATCGAGCTCGGCAAGCAGCCGGCCGTCCTGCTCGACCTGCACGGCTACGTCAACGGCACCCTCATCGAGCCGACCACTCCCCCGCACGGCGAGAACTACGAGTACGACCTCTTCCTGAAGAACAGCTACGCCAACGCCCTCGGCATGGAGTCAGCGGTCAACGCCCTCGGCTACACGCCCGCGAAGGACGGTGTGGAGGCGGCCCAGATCCCCTTCCGCGACCAGGAGGAGGGCTGGGACGACTGGCCGCCGATCTTCACCCCGCAGTACGCGGCCTTCCACGGCACGGTGGCCGCCCACACGGTGGAGATCCCGCTGGCGGTGAACAACGAGGAGTACGACGAGCTGCCGGTGCCGGAGCTGCGCCGCCGTTCCGCGGTCAACACGGCCGTGGCGGGCGCGGCGATCCGCGCGACCCTGGACCATGTCCGCGAGCACCGCGGCACCCTGATCACCGACCAGATCGAGGTCTTCCGCCGTGGCGCCACGGGCGCCGCGCAGGTGCCGGTGTCCCCGCGGACGGTCCCCGGCGTCCCCGGCATCGGCCCGGAGGACGTCTACACGACCACGTTCCCGCGCGCCTACGTCATCCCGCCCGCCGGCGCCCGCACCCAGCGCTCGGGACCCGCCGCGACCCGTCTGGTCGACCACCTGCTGGCCAACGGCGTCCGGGTCGCCCGCGCCACCCGCCCCTTCCGGCTCGACGGACGCACCCACCCCGGCGGCTCGTACGTCGTCGACATGCACCAGCCCAAACGCGGCATGGCGAACGTGCTGCTGGCCGACGGCCGGGACATCAGCGGCAAGGTCTCGGTGATGTACGACATCTCCGGCTGGAGCCTGGGCAGTCTGTGGGGCGCCACGGTCGAGCGGGTGCCGTCGGGCAGCCTGCGGGGCGCACCCCTGCGCCCGGTCGGCGAGGCCGCACCCGTGGCCCACGTGCCCGCGCACGGCAACCTGCGGCTGCGGCTGACCGACCCGCGCGAGATCGCGGCCCTCAACTCCCTGCTGCGGCAGGGCGTCCCGGTCCGGCGGGCGGCGGACGGCAGCGTGATCGTCCCGGCGTCGGCCCGCCGCGAGGCGCGCACGGCCGCCCGCGCCCACGACGTGCCCTTCACGGCGACCCGGCAGACCGGCACGGCTCCGCTGGGCCGCCTTCGCGTCGCCGCCGCCGTCACGCCGGGTGAGCTGTTCGCCCTGCGGGAGATGGGCTTCGAGGTCACGCCGGTCTCGACGGCTGTCCTGAACGCGGGCTTCGACTGGCGTACGTCCGGCGCGGACGTGCTGTTCGTGTCCGCCGGCCTGGACCGCGCGGCCCTGACCGCCCCCGCCCGGCGGGCCCTGGACGCCTTCCTGGACGGGCACGGCCTGGTCGGCCGGGGCGCGACCGGAGCCGCCCTGAACGCGGCGGCGGGCCGGCTGGCCGTCAAGCCGGTGGAGGGCAACGCGGATGCGAACGGCGTGGTGCGGGTGACGAACTCGGGCGCCGTCACGCACGACGCACCGGACCGCGGCTTCGTCTACGCCCCGCTCTGGTTCACCGACCCGGGCCCCGGCGTCCGCGTGGAGCAGTCGTACGCGACCGGGAACCCGCTGGTCTCCGGGCACTGGCGGCCGCTCGGGGACGGCACCGGCGGTCCCACCGCCGCCGCCGGGCAGGCCTCGGTCGTCAGCGGGGACCGGACCGTTCTGTTCGGCACCGAACCACTCTTCCGGGACCACCCCAAGGGGGAATTCCCGCAGGTGGCGAGGGCATTGTTCACAGTGGCACACAGCGCTTCAGTCAAGGAGAGCGGATGACGCAGGAGATCCACGGCACCGTGGCGGACGGCTTCGAGGCGGTGCGCGAGGAGTTCGCCGCGTTCGTCGCCGGGGAGCGAGCCGACTACGAGGGGCAGCTGTGCGCCTACGTCCACGGCCGGAAGGTCGTCGACCTGTGGGCGGGGACCGGCGCGGACGCCCTCTACGGTGTGTTCTCGTCCACGAAGGGCGCCGCCTATCTGGTCGTGGCTCTGCTCGTGCAGGACGGCACGCTGGAACTGGACCGCAAAGTGACGTACTACTGGCCGGAGTTCGCGGCCGAGGGCAAGGGCGCCCTGACGGTGCGTGACCTGCTCGCGCACCGGGCGGGCGTGGTCGGTACCGACACCGGCTTCACGCTCGCGGAGCTGGCCGACGACCGCCAGCTCGCCGAACGCCTCGCCGACCAGCGGCCGTTCTGGCGCCCCGGCACGGCGTTCGGCTATCACGCGCTGGGCGCCGGCGCCCTGGCCGGCGAGGTCGTGCGCCGTGCGACGGGCCGCACGCTCCAGGAGGTCTACCAGGAGCGGATCCGGACCCCGTACGGCCTGGACTTCCACCTGGGCCTGCCCGCGCCCGAGGAACCGCGTTTCCGCACCACCCAGCCGATGGTCCCGACCCCGGAGCAGCAGGCCGTCCTGGACGCCACGCCCACGGGCCCGCACTCACTGGCCTCGATAGCGTTCAACGGCAACGCGGCGGAGCCGACCGACCTCGTCTCCCTTCCGAACATGCCGCTGATCCGGGCGAAGGGCCCGGCGTCGGTGGGCGGGGTGGCGTCCGCGCGGGGCCTTGCGGGGATGTACGCGGCGGCGATCAGCGAGGTGGGCGAGCAGCCGGCGCTGCTGAAGCCGGACACCGTGGCGGAGTTCGGCCAGTTCCACTCGACCGGCTACGACCTGGTGGCCCGGGCCCACAAGTCGTTCGGGCTCGGTTTCCAGATGACGGCTGACACGTGGCACCCGTTCCTCGGCGCCGGGACGATCGGGCACAGCGGCGCGGGCGGTTCCCAGGCCTTCGCGGACCCGTGGAGCGGCCTCGCCTACGGCTACACGCGGCGCCGGTTCGCCTTCCCGGGCGGGGCGGCTCCGGAGAACGGCCGGCTGGTGAGGGCGGTCCACACGGCGGCACTCGCCTTCTGAGGACCCCTGAGCCCGGACACGGGCGGAGGCCGCACCCCACGTCCAGGGGTGCGGCCTCCGCGTACGCAACGACTGTGGTCAGACCAGCGTCACGGTGATGTTGCCGCGGGTCGCCTTCGAGTACGGGCAGACCCCGTGGGCCTTCTCGATCAGTGAGCGGGCGACCCCGCGGTCGGCCTTGGGGATGTCGGCCGAGATCTCGACGATGATCCCGAAGCCGTCCCCGTTCCTGCCGAGGCCGACCTTGGCGGTGACGGTCGAACCGGTCAGGTCGGCGCCCTCCTGACGGGCGACGACGCCGAGGGCTCCCTGGAAGCAGGCGCTGTAGCCGGCGGCGAACAGCTGCTCCGGGTTGGTGCCGGCGCCGCTGCCGCCCATCTCCTTGGGCGGGTTGACGACGACGTCGAGCCTGCCGTCGTCGGTGGCGACCCGCCCGTCGCGCCCGTTCTCGGCGGTGGCGACGGCGGTGTACAGGACGTCGGGCTGCTGGATCGGCATGTGGTTGTGTTCCTTCGGTCGTCCGCCGCGGCTCGCGCCCGGGCCGAGCGGATTCGGAAAAAACTTACTGCATGCCGAAAACCAACAGAAGGCGTCAGAGCTTGACGATCATCTTCCCGGTGTTGTCGCCGCGCAGAACACCCAGGAACGCCTCCAGGTTGTTCTCGATGCCTTCGACGACGGTCTCCCGGTACTTCAGCTCGCCGGAGGCGACCCAGGGGGCGACCTCCTGCACGAACTGCGGCTGGAGGTCGTAGTGGTCGCCGACCAGGAAGCCCTCGATGCGGCCGCGGGTCGCGATCAGGCGGGCGAGGTTCTTCGGGCCCGGGGCGGGCTCGGTGTTGTTGTAGACGGAGATCATGCCGCAGACGGCGATCCGGCCGCCCTCGTTGAGGGAGCCGATGGCCGCCTCCAGGTGGTCACCGCCGACGTTGTCGAAGTAGACGTCGATCCCGTCCGGGGCGGCGGCGCGCAGCTGCTGGGCCACGGGCCCGTCCTTGTAGTTGAAGGCGGCGTCGAAGCCGTACTCCTCCGTGAGGAGCTTCACCTTCTCGTCCGACCCGGCGGAGCCGATGACCCGCGAGGCGCCCTTCAGCCGGGCGATCTGCCCGACCTGGCCGCCCACGGCGCCGGCGGCACCGGACACGAAGACGGTGTCACCCTCCTTGAAGGAGGCGGTCCGCAGCAGGCCCGCGTAGGCGGTGAGGCCGGTCATGCCCAGCACACCGAGGTACGTCGACAGCGGCGCGGCCTCCGGGTCCACCTTCACGGCGTTCTTCGCGCCGACGACCGCGTACTCGCGCCACCCGAAGAAGTGCAGGACGTGGTCCCCGACGGACAGGCCCTCGGCGTTCGAGGCCAGGACCTCGCCGACGGCACCGCCCTGCATGACCTTGCCGAGCTCGAACGGGGCGACGTAGGACTTGACGTCGCTCATCCGGCCACGCATGTACGGGTCCACGGAGAGGTACTTGTTCCGGACGAGGACCTGCCCCTCGGCCGGCTGCGGGACCTCCGCCTCGACGAAGGCGAAGTCCTCGGGCTTCGGCCAGCCGACGGGGCGGCTCGCCAGATGCCACTCGCGGCTGACGGCGGGGAGGGTGGGGGTGTCGGTCATGATGCGCCTTACCTCACTGGCTCGATGCGAATGTTTCAGTACCTGAAACAACCATGCTCCTCAAAATTTCAGGTTGTCAAATAACCGGGTACCCTCGATGGCATGGCCTCCACCACACCGACGCCCCAAGACCTGACCAAGCGCCCGGATCCGCTGACCCTTGAGGTCGTCGAGCTGATCGGGGAGGTCGTGGCGCGGTTCCACGAGGACTACGAGTCGGCGGCGGCGGACCATGCCCTGACCGGCGCGCAGGCGCGGCTGCTCAGCCTGCTGTGCCTCGAACCGCTGCCGATGCGCAGGCTGGCCCGGCAGCTGAAGTGCGAGCCGTCCAATGTGACGGGGATCGTGGACCGGCTGGAGGCGCGGGGCCTGGTCGAGCGGCGGCCGGACCCCGCCGACCGCCGCGTGAAGGTGGCGGCGGCCACGGCCGAGGGCCGGAAGGTGGCCCGGAGCCTGCGGGAGTCGCTGCGGTTCGCCGGGGAGCCCCTGGCCGGGCTCTCCGAGGGCGAACGGGTGGCACTGCGGGACACGCTGCGGCGGATGCTGGGCTGAGGGCGGGCCGCGCGGCCTGGTTCTGAGGGCCAGGACCGCGCACAGGGCGCTGCGCACGCGCCGCTGGCGCCGGGCTGCCAGCCCGGCGATCCGCGGGACGTGGCCGACGCCGTCCCGTCGTCGCCGTGCCGTCCGTCTTCGTGACCGGCCTCGGCGCCTCCGGTGTTGTCATCGCGATCCGCACGTGGATCGTGCCGCGGGCCCGCCCCGCAACGCCACGCCCGCCCCGCAGCGCCACGCCCGCCGCGTACGGCAGCGCGCCCTGCACGAAGACGGGCCGGCTGCCCCAGCGGTCCGCAAGCCGCCCGGTGAGGACCGAGGCCGTGCCGGCGACGGCCATCGCCGTGTACGACAGGCCGAAGGCCCGGGTCGGCTTCCCTGCGCGACCGGCGCCTGTCACGTTCATCGCGTCACCGTGGCGGCCATCTGGTCCAGGTCGGCACGCGCGTCGGGGTCGTCGGGGGCGAGCAGGACACCCAGCAGCGAGTGGAACTCTGGATGGCCGGGCCGAGGTGACGCGCGGCCAGCGGACACGCACCAGTTGCGGACGCCCGGTCAGGCCCTAAGCGCACCACCAGAGGAACCGCTTGCAGGGCTCGGACGGGGACGGCTCCGGTTGCGGGGCCTGGGTGGTCGGGTCCGACGTCGGGGCCGGGTCCGGGGCCGGCGGGGCCGCGGTGGGGGCGGACGCCGGGCGGCTGGGGGCGCCTCCCGCCGTCGCCGGCTCGGGGTCCTTCGACGGTTCGCCGTCCTTCGGGGACTTCGACTCCTCGTCGTCGGGGGATCCGGAAGCGGACGGCGAGTCGGACGCCTCCGGTGAGGGCGAGCCTGACGGGCCTTCAGCCCCGGCGGCATTCCCGCCCGGACCGCCGCTCGGCTTCCCCGCCTCCACGGAGGCGTCCCCGTCCGCCGACTCGCCTCCGGCCGCGGCCGGCTTCGGCGTCGAACGGGGGGTGTCCATGCCCAGCTCCGCGAGGCTCAGGCCGCCCGCCGCCAGCACGAACCCGGCCGCCACGAACAGGGTCCGGCGGCGGCGCCTGCGGTGTGCCGCGGCCTTGCGGTCCCGCCGGCTCGCGCCGCCCGGACCGTCGACGGCGGGACCGCGCCCGCGTCCGCGCCGCCGGTCAGCCCGCCCCGACGGCTCACCGTCGGCGTCGTCGACGCGCTCGTCGTACCCGCCGCTCTCGCCGTACTCGCCGTCGGGCCCTTCCGGCCCTTCCGGACGCTGCGGCGCCTCGCCCTCGGCCCCGGACGGGGCGGCGCCGTACCCGCCGTGATCCGGCTCACGCCAGCGCGGCGATTCCGCTGAGGTGCCACACCCGGGGCAGGCCAGCGCGCCGTTGAGGTGCCGTCGGCACGGGTCGCAGTAGTCCATGACGCGGGAAGACTAAGTTCCGCACGGGGGGCGTTCCTAGAGGCCGATGTGAAGGTTGTGTGCGGAACCCGCCTTTCCGCTTTGCCCACTTGAGGTCAAGCCCGACCATTCGCCGCGATCCTCCGGTGGCGGGCCCGGACATGCCACGCGGTCCGTCGCACGGGGGGTGTGCGACGGACCGCGTGGGGTGGGAGGGACCGCGTGGGTCCGCGGGCGTTCTCCTCGGGTCAGGTCTGCTTACGGTTCGTCATGGCCCGCTGGATCAGGATGAACGCGCAGAGCAGGACACCGGTGGCGATCTTCGTCCACCAGGAGCTGAGCGTGCCCTCGAACTGGATGATGCTCTTGATCAGGCCCAGCACGAGGACACCGAAGAGGGTGCCCAGGACGTAGCCGGAGCCGCCCGTCAGCAGCGTGCCGCCGATGACGACCGCGGCGATCGCGTCGAGTTCCATGCCGACGGCGTGCAGCGGGTCACCGGACTGGATGTACAGCATGAACAGCAGGCCTGCCAGCGCCGAGCAGAAGCCGCTCAACGTGTACACGGCGATCTTCGTGCCGCCCAGCGGAAGCCCCATCAGCAGCGCCGACTGCTCGTTGCCGCCGACGGCGTACACCCGGCGGCCGAAGCGCGTGTAGTGCAACACGTAGAACGCGGCTCCCAGCACCACCAGCGCCACGATCGCGCCGATCGACAGCTCCCCCAGTCCGAGCGACACCCGGGTCTGGGCCATGCTGCTCACCGTGGAGTCGCTGATGGAGATGGACTCCTTGTTGATGACCAGGCAGAGGCCCCGGAAGAGGAAGAGGCCGGCGAGGGTCACGATGAAGGGCTGGATCTCGAAGTTGTGGATCACATAGCCCATGAGGAAGCCGCCGAACGCGCCCACGCCCAGGGCGAGCGGGATGACCAGCAGCAGCGGCAGCCCCTGACGCTCCACCAGCCACGCCGTGAACATGGTGGTGAAGCCGATCAGCGAGCCGACGGACAGGTCGATGCCGCCGGACATGATGACGAAGGTGGCGCCGACGGCGGCGACCAGCAGGTAGCTGTTGTCGATCAACAGGTTGAGGAAGACCTGCGGTTCACCGAAACCGTAGTTCTGGTAGCGGCTGAGCCCGCCGATGTACATCGCGAGGAACAGGCCGGCCGTGACCAGCACGGGCAGCCGCTGATCGCCGAGCAGGCGCGCGGCCGTGGACGGCGTACGGCCTTCCGCTGCCGTACGGGTCTTGGTAGTCGCGCTCATCGCGACACCTCCATCTCAGGGGCGGCGTCGGCCGGGGTGGCGGGCTCCGCCGGGGCGGTGGTCCGGGCGCCCTTCGCGCCGAAGACCTTGGCCCGGAACTTCGGGGACTGCAGCAGACAGACGACGATGACGACGGCGGCCTTGAAGACCAGGTTGGTCTGCGTGGGCACGCCGATGGTGTAGATCGTGGTGGTCAGGGTCTGGATGACGAGGGCGCCGATCACGGTGCCGCCGATGGAGAACCGGCCGCCGAGCAGCGAGGTGCCGCCGATGACGACCGCGAGGATCGCGTCCAGCTCGATCCACAGACCGGCGTTGTTGCCGTCCGCGGCCGAGGTGTTGGAGCTGATCATCAGGCCGGCGATGCCCGCGCACAGGGCGCAGAACATGTACACCATGATCTTGATGCGTCGGGAGCGGATGCCGACCAGGCGGCTGGCCTCCGCGTTGCCGCCGACCGACTCGACGAGCAGGCCGAGCGCCGTACGGCGGGTCAGCGCGACCGTGACGGCCACGACGGCGGCCACCACGAAGATGGAGAAGGGCAGCGTCAGCCAGTAGCCGCCGCCGATGAACTTGTACGGCTCGCTGTTGGTGGTGATGATCTGGCCGTCGGTGATCAGCTGGGCGACACCGCGCCCGGCGACCATGATGATGAGGGTCGCGATGATGGGCTGGATGCCCATCCGGGCGACCAGGAAGCCGTTCCACAGGCCGCAGACCACGGCCGCCACCAGGCCGACGCCCATGGCGAGGAAGACCCCCGCCAGCGCGTTCTGGTCGGCCTGGTCGCTGATGTACGAGCAGGTCAGGGCGCCGGTGATGGCGACCACGGCACCGACGGAGAGGTCGATGCCGCCGGTGGCGATGACCAGGGTCATGCCGACCGCCACGAGGATAAGCGGTGAGCCGTACAGCACGATCGAGACGAGGCTGCCGTAGAGGTGGCCGTCCGTCATCCTGATCGCGAAGAAGTCGGGGGTGAAGGGGACGTTGACGAGCAGCAGGAAGATCAGGACCGCGACCGGCCAGAACAGGTGGTGGTGCGTCAGTGCTCGCCAGCGGGAGGGGGTGGTCACTGCCGGGGTACTCACTGGTGCTCTCCGCTCGCGATGGTCTCCAGGATCTTGCTGGTGGTGATCTCCGGCCCGTTGGTGATGCGCGCGACGAGCTTGCGGTCGCGCAGCACTCCGATGGTGTGGCTGAGCCGGAGCACCTCCTCCAGTTCGGCCGCGATGTACAGCACCGACATGCCGTCCTCGGACAGGGAGACCACGAGCTTCTGGATCTCGGCCTTGGCGCCGACGTCGATGCCGCGCGTGGGCTCGTCGAGGATCAGCAGCTTCGGCTGGGTGATCAGCCAGCGGGCGAGCAGCACCTTCTGCTGGTTGCCGCCGCTGAGCCGGCCGACGCGGGCCTCGGGGTCGGCGGGGCGGATGTCGAGGGCCTTGATGTACTTGGCGACGAGTTCGTCGCGCTGGGAGGCCGGGATGGGCCGGGTCCAGCCGCGGGACGCCTGGAGGGCGAGGATGATGTTCTCGCGCACCGTGAGATCGGGGACGAGGCCCTCGGTCTTGCGGTTCTCCGAGCAGAACGCGACCCCGGCGCCGATGGCGTCGTTGGGGGCGCTCATCGAAACCTGCTTGCCTGCGATGCTCACCTTGCCGCTGTCGGGCTGGTCGGCGCCGAACAGCAGCCGGGCCAGTTCGGTGCGGCCCGAGCCGAGCAGTCCGGCGAGGCCGAGCACCTCGCCCTTCTTGATCTCCAGGTCGAAGGGGGCGATACCGCCGGCGCGGCCGAGGCCCTCGGCCTTGAGAAGCGTCTCGCCGACGTCGGAGCGCATCTGGTGCTCGTGGAGCTCCTCCAGCTGGTCCAGGGCCTTGCCGATCATCAGCTCGATCAGCCCGACCTGGTCGAGGTCGGCCACCATGTGCTCGCCGACCAGGGTGCCGTTGCGCAGCACGGTCATGCGGTCGCAGATCTCGTAGATCTGGTCGAGGAAGTGCGACACGAAGAGGATCGCGACGCCCTCGTCCCGCAGCCGCCGCATCAGGCGGAACAGTTCGAGGACCTCGTCGCGGTCGAGGCTCGAGGTGGGCTCGTCCAGGACGAGCACCTTGGTGCCGGAGCCCTCGCCGTCGCTGTCGCCGTGGCCCACCGACCGTACGATCGCGACCAGTTGCTGCACGGCCAGCGGGTACGAGGACAGCGGCGCCGTCACGTCGATGTCGAGGCCGAGCCGGTCGACCATCTCCGCGGCCTGCTTGCGTATCTGCTTCCACTGGATGCGGCCCGCGCGGGTGGGTTCACGGCCGATGAAGATGTTCTCCGCCACCGAGAGGTTGGGGCAGAGGTTGACCTCCTGGTAGACCGTGCTGATGCCGGCGTGCTGTGCCTGAAGCGGGCTGCCGATCCGCACGGCCTTGCCGTCGAGGGTGATGGTGCCGCCGTCCAGGGAGTAGACCCCGGTCAGCACCTTGATGAGGGTGGACTTCCCGGCCCCGTTCTCGCCCATGAGGGCGTGGATCTCGCCGGGGAAGAGCCGGAAGTCGACGCCCGACAGAGCCCGTACCCCCGGAAACTCTTTGACAATGCCCGTCATCTCCAGGACGGGCCGCGGCTCTGCCATGGCAGCGCTCTCCTTGAAATGGGTTCAGGCCCGCAGGGAGCCTCCCGGGACCGGGTGGTCGCCGGTCGGCCGGAGGCTCCCTGCCGGTGGGTGCGGTCGGTCAGTACTTACGGGTGGGGAGCGCGTCCTTGGCCTGGTCCTGCATGAAGTCGCTCTCCTTGGTCTTGATCCAGCGCTCGACCGTCTCGCCCGCCTGCACCTTCTTCACGACCTCCATGAGCTGGGGGCCGAGCAGCGGGTTGCACTCGACGATCGCGTTGATCTTGCCTTCGGACATGGCGATGAAGCCGTCCTTCACGCCGTCGACCGTGACGATGAGGATGTCCTTGCCGGGCTTCTTGCCGGCCGCCTCGATGGCCTGGATGGCGCCGAGGCCCATGTCGTCGTTGTGCGCGAACAGCACGTCGATGTCCGGGTTGGACTGCAGGAAGGCCGCCATGACCTGCTTGCCGCCGGCCCGGGTGAAGTCACCGGTCTGGCTGGCGACGATCTCCCAGTCGTCCTTGTGCTCCGCGTCCATGACCTCCTTGAAGCCCTTGGCGCGCTCGATCGCGGGGGCGGCACCGGTGGTGCCCTCCAGCTGGGCGATCTTCACCTTGCCCTTGTGGCCGGCCTTCTCCAGAACCTTCTCCAGGATCTTGGCGGCACGGCGGCCCTCGTCGGTGAAGTCGGAGCCGACCAGGGTGACGAACAGGGACTCGTCGCTCTCGACGGACCGGTCGGTCAGGACGACCGGGATGTTCGCCCTCTTGGCCTCGTTGAGCACGGCGTCCCAGCCCTTGACGACCACCGGCGAGAAGGCGATGACGTCCACCTTCTGCGCGATGAAGCTGCGGATCGCGGAGATCTGGTTCTCCGGCTTCTGCTGCGCGTCGGAGAACTGCAGCTTGATGCCCGCCTCCTTGGCGGCCGACTTCACCGAGTCGGTGTTGGCGGTGCGCCAGCCGCTCTCGGAGCCGACCTGGGCGAAGCCGAGGGTGATCGCCTTGCTGCCGCCGGAGGAGGAGTCGGAAGGGCCGCCGTCCTCCTTGGCGCAGGCCGCCAGGGTGCCCGCCGCCGCCACGCCGACCGCCGCGGTGAGGAAGTTCCGTCTGTTGAGCATGTGTCTTCTCCTTTGAAGAGCCGGTTCGGGGAGGGCCCCTGGTACTCGGTTGTCACTCGATGGGACCGACCGCAGTGCGTCCAGCCTGTCGAGCATTGTTCGAGATTTCGGACATGTGCAGTGGGGGGCGCAAGGAGGCGGTGGGTCGTCAGCCGGGCGCGGTGCCCGGTTGGGGGATGTACGGGAACGTACTGGCACGGACGACGAGTTGGGGTTCGATCGCGACCGTGGAGGTGCCGGACGGGGTCCGCCCCTCGATGAGGTCCAGCAGCAGGGCGATGCTTCGCTGGCCCACCGTGGAGAAGTCCTGCCGGACGGTGGTGAGCGGTGGGGCGAAGAACTCCGACTCCGGGATGTCGTCGAAGCCGACCACCGCCACGTCCTGGGGAGTGCGCACGCCCGCCTCGCGCAGGGCCCGCAACACCCCCAGTGCCATCTGGTCGTTGGCGACGAAGACGGCGGTCAGGCCCCGGCCCACCCAGCCCGCCAGTTCCTGGCCGGCCCGGTAGCCCGACAGCGGGCTCCAGTCCCCCCGCAGGGCCATCGGCGGTTCCACGCCTGCCTCTTCGAGAGTCTCACGCCAGCCTGCGGTGCGGTCCCGCGCCTCCTGCCAGTCCTCGGGTCCGGCGAGGTGCCAGACCCTGCGGTGACCGGCGGCCAGCAGGTGGCCGGTGGCGAGCCGCGCGCCCAGGTGCTGGTCGACGTTGACGCTGGGGATCTCGGCGCCGGACCCGGTGCCGACGGCCACCACCGGGAAGGGGTGGCGGAGTTCGGCGAGGGCCTGGACGGCCGAGCGCTGCGGGGCGAGGGCGATCACCCCCTCCACCCCTCCCTCGCTGAGGCGGTCCAGCGCCTCGGCCAGGGCCTCGACCGTCAGCTCACGCACACTGACCGTCGAGACGAGGTACCCCTGGGCCCGGGCCGCCTCCTCCAGCGCGAAGAGTGTGCTGGCCGGGCCGTAGAGCGTGGTGTTGGAGGCGACCACGCCCAGGGTCCGGGTGCGCCGGGTGGCGAGGGCCCGTGCGGAGAAGTTGCGGCGGTAGCCCATCTCCTCGATCGCCCGCAGCACCTTGGCCCGGGTCGCTTCCCGCACATTGGGGTGATCGCCCAGTACGCGGGAGACGGTCTGGTGGGACACACCGGCCTGGCGTGCCACGTCGGCCATGGTGGGCGGTCGCAACTGCGAGTGGGTCACGGCCGCACCTCCCTGGTGATCGTCTGCCGGTAAGACCTGTGCTGCGGGTAAGACCTGTGCCGCGGGCGGACAAGTCCGCTTGGCCGGCTTCACGTCGGGGTTCCGGTACGCCCCGAGGCACCGGACGGGAAGGCGAGTTGACGCGGTTGGGGCACGACGCTCGTACCTCCTCAGAGGCCATGGGGCGACGAGTGGTGAATGCGGAGACATTGTGAGCGCTAACAATTCAGGGCGGTCAAGAGGGCTGCGCAAGGTCGGCCGTCACGGTTGAATAACGCGCCGGTCGCCGAATGTCACGAAGGCGGCCTCCTGCGGGGTGCGTCCCGGCCGGGGACAGCCCGTTGGCCCGAACGCGTTGACGCGGGCCGCCCCGCCGCCGCGCATCGGGGCGATACAAGGGCCGATCGGCCCGCCAGAGCCGCCTTTCGGTAGTTCGGAGCGTTCAAACCGATCACCACCCGGCCCATGCCACCATGGCCGGGAACAGTCGCTCGACACCCACCCCACGGAGACCGTCCGCCCCGCCGGTACGACCTGGCATCCGCTATGGACATGACCAACATCCGGGTCATCACGCTCACAATGAGCGCTACTTCTCAGGGCCTGAGCGGGGGTTGTTTCCACCTATTCGTCACGATCCCGGTCGGCGACCTGAAACCGTTGTCACGTCGACCCATTGACACCCCGACCGGTCGTCCTTACTGTCGCGACCAGCATTTCGAACAGGTGACGAAATCTCGAACAATCTCGAACAAACTCGATGAGGGCAGGGAGTACCGTGCGCATCACGGGAATCAGCACACACGTGGTAGGAACGCCCTGGCGGAATCTGACCTACGTGCAGGTGCACACCGACGAGGGACTCACCGGAGTCGGCGAGACCCGCATGCTGGGCCACACCGACGCGCTCCTCGGCTATCTGCACGAGGCGAAGACCAACCACATTCTCGGCTCGGACCCGTTCGCTGTCGAGGATCTCGTCAAGCGGATGAAGTACGGCGACTACGGCCGGGCCGGCGAGATCGTGATGTCCGGCATCGCCGTGATCGAGATGGCCTGCTGGGACATCAAGGGCAAGGCCCTCGGCGTGCCCGTCTGGCAGTTGCTCGGCGGCAAGGTCACCGACAAGGTCAAGGCGTACGCCAACGGCTGGTACACCACCGAGCGCACGCCCGAGGCGTACCACAAGGCGGCGCGGGGCGTCATGGAGCGGGGATACCGGGCGCTCAAGATCGACCCCTTCGGCACCGGCCACTTCGAGCTGGACCACAAGGAGAGCCTGTACGCCGTCTCGCTGATCGAGGCCGTGCGCGACGCCATCGGGCCGGACGCCGAGCTGATGCTGGAGATGCACGGCCGGTTCTCGCCCTCCACCGCCGTCCGCCTCGCCAAGGACCTGGCGCCCTTCAAGCCCGCGTGGCTGGAGGAGCCGGTGCCGCCGGAGAACCTGAAGGCGCTGGAGAAAGTCGCCGCCAAGGTCGACATGCCGGTCGCCACGGGTGAGCGCATCCACGACCGCATCGAGTTCCGCGAGCTCTTCGAGAGCCAGGCCGTCGACATCATCCAGCCCGACGTCGGCCACATCGGCGGCATCTGGGAGACCCGCAAGCTCGCCGCCACGGCCGAGACCCACTACATGCTGGTCGCCCCGCACAACGTGGGCGGGCCGGTGCTGACCGCCGCCTCGCTGCAGGTCGGCTTCACCGCCCCCAACTTCAAGGTCCTTGAGCACTTCAACGACTTCGCGGACGCGGACATCAAGAAGGTCATCAAGGGCGCCCCCCAGGTCAACCCCGAGGACGGCTGCTTCCACCTCTCCCACGAGCCCGGTCTCGGTGTCGAGCTGGACGTGGACGCCGCGGCGGAGTTCCCCCAGCAGCAGGCCCGTTTCGACCTGTGGGCCGAGGGCTGGGAGCAGCGCAAGCCGAAGGGCACCCAGTGAGGACCCGCCGCCCCGGCGCCAGGGGGAACCAGTGAACTCCGCCGTGGTGATCGAGGCTCCGGGCGAGCACCGGCTGGTGCCGCACGAGCCTCGACAGCCGGAGGCCGGCGAGGCCCTGGTCCGGGTGCACGCCTCGGGGATCTGCGGCAGCGACCGTGAGGTCTTCCAGGGCAACCGGCCCGAAGGATACGTCCGTTACCCCCTCACCCCGGGCCACGAGTGGTCCGGGACGGTGACCGCGGTCGGAGACGGCGTTCCTTCAAGTCTCGTAGGCCGCAAGGTCGTCGGCGAGGGCTTCCGCAACTGCCAGGTGTGCGACCGCTGTCACGCGGGCGAGACCACGCTGTGCACCGCGGGGTACGAGGAGACCGGCTTCACCCAGCCGGGCGCCATGGCCACCACGTTGACGCTCCCCGCCCGTCTGCTGCACGTCCTGGCCGACGACGCCGATCTGACGGCGGCGGCGCTGCTGGAGCCGGCCGCGTGCATCGCGGCCGCCGCGCTCAAGGCGCGGGCCGTTCCCGGTGAGCGGGTCGCGGTCGTGGGCACCGGAACGCTCGGCATGTTCGCCGTTCAGTTCCTGAAGGCGGCCTCACCGGCCGAGCTGCTCGTCGTGGGCACCCGTCCGGACCGGGCCGAGTTGTCCAAGCGGTTCGGCGCCACGGAGTTCCTGACCAAGGACCAGGAGCTTCCGGGCGACTTCGACGTCGTCATCGAGACCGCCGGATCCGCGGACGCCGCGCGTACCGCCGCCGCCCTGCTGCGGCGCGGTGGCCGCCTGGTCCTGACGGGCATCCCGGCGCCGGGCGCGGACGGGCTCGACCCGACGGATCTGGTCGTACGCCAGCTCGAGGTGCAGACGGTGTTCGGCGCGGCGCCGGACGCCTGGGCGCACACCGTGCGGGTCTTCGGGGCCGGGCTCCTCGATCCGCTGCCGCTCGTCACGCACGAGCTTCCGCTGGAGGAGTTCCCCCAGGCCATCGAGCTGGTGGGGTCCGGCGACCCGACGGTCGGAAAGGTCCTGCTGCGGCCTTGACCCACCCTCAGTCGTACGCCGGTGCGGGGTACCTGACGACTTCGTACCGGCGTACACCCACAATCTCGTTGTACCCAGAGCCGCGAACCTCGTCCGAAATATCGAATGTGAAGGACAGCCAGTGACCGACACCACCGCACCGTCGCCGCGCCGGCCCGGCGAGCAGGCGCTTACCGCGCTCGGACTGAGCGCGCCCGCCCTCGACCCCGCCGACGCCTCCCCGCACAGCTTCCCGGGCGGTGGGCGCTGGCGCACCGAGGTGCCCTCCGTGGAGGGGCCCGAGGCGCTCGGCGTGGTCCTCAAGGAGTCCTCGCGCCTCGACGTGCCGATCCACCGGATCAGCCAGGGCAGCGGCGTCTGGATGCTGACCGACGCCGAGATCACCGAGATGGTGGAGGCGACGGCCGAGCGTGACATCGAGCTCTGCCTCTTCACCGGCCCGCGCGGCACCTGGGACATCGGCGGCTCGACCCGTACCGACTCCAGGGGCGGCGGCCTCAGGGCCCGTGGCCACGACGCGGTCGCCGGCTGTGTGGAGGACGCCGTCCGCGCGACCGAGCTGGGCGTCAAGTGCCTGCTCATCGCCGACGAGGGCGTGCTGTGGACGCTGCACCGGGCCCGTGTCGCCGGGATCCTGCCCGCCGACACGACCTTCAAGGTGTCGGCGCTGATCGGCCCGGTCAACCCGACCGCCTACGCCGTGTACGAGAACCTCGGCGGCGACTCGATCAACGTGCCGAGCGATCTCACCCTCGACCACCTCACCGAAATCCGCCGGGTCTCCGGCGCCCCCATGGACATGTACATCGAGGCCCCCGACGACCTCGGCGGGTACGTGCGGATGTACGAGGTCGCCGAGCTGATCAGACGCGGCGCGCCGCTCTACCTGAAGTTCGGCCTGTCGAAGGCCCCCGGGATCTACCCCTACGGGCACCACATGCGGGATGTGACCCTGGCCACCGCCAAGGAGCGGGTGCGTCGCGGCCGGCTCGCCCTGGACCTGCTGGCCCGCCACGGCGCGGACGGCGACATGGCGCCGCTGGGCTCGCGGCTGCCCGGCGATCTGCAACGGTTCGAAATCCCGGCATAACGTTCCGGAAACTCGGCTTCACAGAAGACGACACAGCCAACCAGAATCCACCACATCTTCTCGGTCTTTCCGGCACGACCACCCGGAGCGACTTCGCGCCCCCCAGACCGAGCCCTGCACACAGATCAAGGATGATGATCATGCGTAACCGCAGAGCCGCCCTCACCGCCATAGCCGGAGCCGCGTCCCTCGCCCTCACCCTGTCCGCCTGCGGCCAGAGCGGTGAGGGAGGCAGCAAGGAGTCCGGAGGCGACACCAAGGGCGCCACCATCGGCATCGCGATGCCGACCAAGTCCTCCGAGCGCTGGATCGCCGACGGCAAGAACGTCGTCGCGGACCTGGAGTCCAAGGGCTACAAGACCAAGCTGGTCTACGGCGAGGACGACCCCGACCAGCAGGTCTCGCAGGTCGAGAACCTGATCACGCAGGGCGTCAAGGCGCTGATCATCGCCGCGATCGACAACAAGTCGATGAACAACGTCCTCCAGCAGGCCAAGGACGCGAACATCCCGGTCATCTCCTACGACCGCCTGATCCTCGGCACGCAGAACGTCGACTACTACGCCTCCTTCGACAACGAGAAGGTCGGCGAGCTCCAGGGCAGCTACATCGTCGAGAAGCTCGGCCTGAAGGACGGCTCCAAGAAGGGCCCCTTCAACATCGAGCTGTTCGCCGGCTCCAACGACGACAACAACACCCGCTACTTCTTCCAGGGCGCGATGAACGTCCTGCAGCCCTACATCGACAAGAAGCAGCTCGTCGTCCGCTCCAAGCAGACCAAGCTCAACCAGGTCACCACCCTGCGCTGGGACGGCGGCACCGCCCAGAAGCGCATGGACGACATCCTGACCTCGGCCTACAAGAGCGAGCGCGTCGACGCCGTCCTGTCCCCCTACGACGGCATCTCCATCGGCATCCTGTCGGCGCTGAAGTCCGACGACTACGGCTCCAAGAGCAAGCCGCTGCCGGTCGTCACAGGCCAGGACGCCGAGGTCGCCTCGGTGAAGTCGATCATCGCCGGCCAGCAGTCGATGACCGTCTACAAGGACACCCGCCAGCTCGCCAAGGTGTCCTCGAACATGGTCGACGCGCTGCTCAACAAGAAGAAGCCCGAGGTCAACGACACCAAGACCTACGACAACGGCGCGAAGGTCGTCCCGGCGTACCTGCTGGAGCCGGTCGCGGTGGACAAGGCGAACTACCAGAAGGAGGTCGTCGACTCCGGCTACATCAAGGAGAGCGACCTCAAGTAGTCCCCGCCGCCCACCGACGATTCACCACTGATTGGAAGGCACGACCATGGCGGGACCCGTCCTGGAAATGCGCTCGATCGTCAAGACCTTTCCCGGCGTCAAGGCGCTGTCGGACGTCACACTGACCGTCCGGCAGGGCGAGGTCCACGCCATCTGCGGGGAGAACGGCGCCGGCAAGTCGACCTTGATGAAGGTCCTCTCCGGCGTCCACCCGCACGGCACGTACGAGGGCGACATCCTCTTCGAGGGAGAGGTCTGCCAGTTCAAGGACATCCGGGCCAGCGAAGAGCGCGGCATCGTGATCATCCACCAGGAACTGGCCCTGGTGCCCTACCTCTCCCTCGCCGAGAACATCTTCCTCGGCAACGAGCACGCCACCCGGGGGATCATCAGCTGGACCGAGACCCTCCGGCACGCCACCGAACTGCTCCGCCGGGTCGGCCTCTCCGACCACCCCGACACCCGCGTCGCCGACATCGGCGTGGGCAAGCAGCAGCTCGTGGAGATCGCGAAGGCCCTGTCGAAGAAGGTCAAGCTGCTCATCCTGGATGAGCCGACCGCCGCGCTGAACGACGAGGACAGCGGCAAGCTCCTGGATCTCATCCTGGAGCTGAAGAAGCAGGGCATCACCTCGATCATCATTTCCCACAAGCTCAACGAGATCCGCAAGGTCGCCGACTCGGTGACGATCCTGCGCGACGGCCAGACCATCGAGACTCTCGATGTGAAGGCCGAGGAGACCACCGAGGACCGGATCATCAGCGGCATGGTCGGCCGCGACCTGGAGCACCGCTTCCCGGAGCGGTCGCCCCACGAGCCCGAGGAGGGCGCGGCACCGGCCCTGGAGATCCGGGGCTGGACCGTGCACCACCCGATCGACCAGCAGCGCAAGGTGTGCGACGACGTGTCGCTGCACGTGCGGCGCGGGGAGATCGTCGGCATCGCGGGCCTGATGGGCGCCGGCCGCACCGAACTCGCGATGAGCGTCTTCGGGCGGACCTACGGCCGGTACGCGGACGGCACGGTCCTCAAGGACGGCAAGGAGATCCGTACGAAGACCGTCCCGGAGGCGGTCAAGCACGGCATCGCGTACGTCACCGAGGACCGCAAGCACTACGGCCTCAACCTCATCGACACCATCAACCGGAACATCTCGCTGAGCGCCCTGGGCAAGGTCGCCAAGCGCGGTGTGGTCGACGAGCACGAGGAGCGGCAGGTCGCCGAGGGCTTCCGCAAGTCCATGAACATCAAGGCGCCGACGGTGTTCGAGCCGGTGGGCAAGCTGTCCGGCGGCAACCAGCAGAAGGTCGTCCTCAGCAAGTGGATCTTCTCGGGTCCGGACGTGCTGATCCTGGACGAGCCGACGCGCGGTATCGACGTCGGTGCCAAGTACGAGATCTACACGGTCATCGACCAGCTGGCGGCCCAGGGCAAGGCGGTCGTCTTCATCTCCTCCGAGCTGCCCGAGCTGCTCGGCATGTGCGACCGCATCTACACGATGGCCGCGGGACGGCTGACGGGTGAGTTCTCGCGGGCCGAGGCCTCCCAGGAATCGCTGATGCGTCAGATGACGAAGGACAAAGAGGTATCCCGATGAGCACGGACGTGACCGCCAAGAGCCCGGCCCCCGCGCCGCCGGGCAAGAGCGGAGGGGCCGCGGGCGACGGCCTGCTGCAGCTGGTGATGGAGGGCATGCGCCGCAACATGCGGCAGTACGGCATGCTCATCGCGCTGGGCCTGATCGTGGTCCTGTTCGCCGTCTGGACCGACGGCGACCTGCTGCTGCCGCGCAACGTCTCCAACCTGGTGCTGCAGAACAGCTACATCCTGATCCTCGCGATCGGCATGATGCTGGTCATCATCGCCGGCCACATCGACCTCTCGGTCGGATCGCTGACGGCGTTCGTCGGGTCGATGGCCGCCGTGTTCATGGTCAAACAGGATCTGCCCTGGCCCCTCGCGGTGGTGCTGTGCCTGGCCGTGGGCGCGGTCGCGGGTGCCGTACAAGGGTTCTTCATCGCGTACGGCGGCATACCCTCGTTCATCGTGACCCTGGCGGGCATGCTGATCTTCCGCGGTCTGACGGAGATCTTCCTGGAGGGCCAGACCCTCGGCCCGTTCCCGGACGGTCTGCAGAAGGTCGCCAACGGGTTCCTGCCCGAGGTCGGCCCGAACACGAACTACCACAACCTCACCCTGCTGCTGGGCTTCGCGATGATCGCCTTCGTGATCTTCCAGGAGGTCCGTGACCGCAAGCGGCAGCAGGAGTTCAACCTGGACGTCCCGCCCGCCAAGCTGTTCCTGCTGAAGCTGGTCGCGATCGGCGCCGCGGTGCTGACGCTCACCATGCTGCTGGCCAGCTACAAGGGCGCCCCGATCGTGCTGCTCATCCTGGGCGTGCTGCTCGTCGGCTTCGGCTACGTCATGCGCAACGCGATCATCGGCCGCCACATCTACGCGATCGGCGGCAACCTCCCGGCGGCCAAGCTGTCGGGTGTGAAGGACAAGAAGGTCACCTTCCTTGTCTTCCTGAACATGGGCATGCTCGCGGCCCTGGCGGGTCTGGTCTTCGCCGCCCGCTTCAACGCGGCCTCTCCCAAGGCCGGCCTCAACTTCGAGCTGGAGGCGATCGCGGCCTCGTTCATCGGCGGTGCGTCGATGAGCGGCGGTGTCGGCACCGTCCTCGGCGCGATCATCGGTGGCCTGGTCCTGGGCGTGCTGAACAACGGTATGAACCTCGTCGGCATCGGCACCGACTGGCAGCAGGTCATCAAGGGCATGGTGCTGCTGGCGGCGGTCGGGTTCGACGTGTGGAACAAGCGCAAGGTCGGTTCGTAAGCGGGACCGGGCCCCGCCGCCCGGCGGGGCCCGGCTCTTTGCCAGCAGTTTCCCCATGCGGTGGAGCCGCACATGTGGAACTGAACCGACGCACGGTCATCGCGGGAGCAGCGGCGGCGGGAAGTGGCCGCCACGACGCTCAGCGGCACGGCGCACGCCGCGGAAGGCAGGAAGCCGGTGAAGAATCTCTTCGGCGAGCTCGCCGACGGCACCAAGATCTACAGCTGGTCGCTGGAGAACGGCGGCACCCGCCTGAAGGTCCTCTCCTGGGGCGGTGTCGTCCAGTCCCTGGAGATCCCCGACCGTCGCGGCCGGTACGCCAACGTCTCCGCGGGCTTCGACAACATCGACGACTACGTCGCGAAGACCCCGTACTTCGGCGCCCTGATCGGCCGGTACGGCAACCGCATCGGCAAGGGCGAGTTCACCCTCGACGGCAAGGACTACCAGCTGTCCGTCAACGACGGTGAGCAGAGCCTGCACGGCGGCACCCAGGGCTTCGACAAGCGTGTGTGGGACGTCGAGCCGTTCGTGCAGGGCTCCGACGTCGGCCTGCACCTGTACTGCACGAGCGTCGACGCCGAGATGGGCTACCCGGGCACGCTCAAGACGAAGGTGACGTACACGCTCACCCGGCACGGTGACTGGCGCGTCGATTACGAGGCCACCACGGACAAGGCCACCGTCGTCAACCTCACCAGCCACGTCTACTTCAACCTCGCCGGTGAGGGCAGCGGCACGATCGAGGACCACGAGCTCCAGATCGCAGCCTCCCGCTACACGCCCACCGACGCGGGCCTGATCCCCACGGGCGAGCTGGCCAAGGTCGCGGGCACCCCCTTCGACTTCCGCAAGGCCAAGCCGATCGGGCGGGACATCCGCGCTTCCCACCCCCAGCTGGTCACCGCCAAGGGCTTCGACCACAACTGGGTCCTCGACAAGGGCATCACCGCCCGCCCCGAGCACGTCGCCACCCTGCGCGACCCGGCCTCCGGCCGCACCCTGAAGATCGCCACGAACGAGCCGGGCCTGCAGTTCTACTCCGGCAACTTCCTCGACGGCACGCTGACCGGCCCGTCAGGCCGCACCTACCGGCAGGGCGACGCACTGTGCCTGGAGACGCAGCACTTCCCGGACTCGCCGAACAAGCCGAAGTTCCCGTCGACGGTGCTGCGACCGGGGCAGACGTACCGCACGACCACGATCCACACGTTCGGCTGCTGAGGCCACTGACAGGTCTTCACAGACTCGACACATGTTCCGACCGTTTTCCCGACGGTTGAACAGTGTCACCGTGGTCTCCGTATGAATGGGCGGCCCGCGCTCCCCCGCGCGGGCCGCCCTTAAACGTCGGGCCCGTCCGTCCCCAACGGGCCCGCCCCATACGGAGGTTCCATGGCCGACAACGTCACGTCGCTGTTCCGCAGTACCGCGGCCCACAGCCCGTCGATGGCGGCTCTGACACGCGAGGGCGGCGAGGGAGCCGGCCCCGTGGACTTCTGTATCCCCTGCAACCCGTACTTCCCCACCCCGGCCATGTTCGAGGACATGGCGGGCAGGCTGCGCGACATCATCACGTACTACCCGAGCAGCGCCGACACGATCACGGCCGAGCTGTGCAGCCTGCTCCAGCTGCCGCCGCAGTGCGTGGCCATGGGCAACGGCTCGACCGAGCTGATCACCTGGATCGACCACCTGCTGGTCCGCGAGTCCCTCGCCGTGCCCGTCCCCACCTTCGGCCGCTGGACCGACCAGCCCATGGAGACCGGCAAACGGGTCGACATGTTCCCGCTCCAGGAGTCCAGCGGCTTCGCCCTCGACCTCGCGCAGTACGCCGAGTTCATCCGGGCCCGGGGCACCCGCGTCGCGGTGATCTGCAACCCCAACAACCCCGACGGCGGCTTCCTGCACAAGCACGCCATCGTGCAGTTCATGGACGCCATGGCCGACCTCGACCTGGTCGTCATCGACGAGTCGTTCCTGGAGTTCGCGGACGCCGAGGCCGAACCGTCCGTCGTGCAGGAGGCGATGCTGCGGCCCAACGTCGTCGTCCTGCGCAGCCTCGGCAAGAACTTCGGCCTGCACGGCATCCGTTTCGGCTACCTGGTCGCCAACCCGGCGCTCGCGGGCCGGATCCGTTCGATGCTCCCCAAGTGGAACCTCAACTCCTTCGCGGAGCACGTCGTCTTCATGCTCAAGGAGCACGGCGCCGAGTACGCGCAGAGCCTCCAGCAGGTGCGCCGCGACCGCCTCGACATGGCCGGCCAGCTCTCCTCCCTGCCCGGGCTGACGGTCTACCCGTCGCAGGGCAACTTCCTCTTCGTGCGCCTCCCCGTGGGTGCCGAGGGCACCGTCGTCCGGGACCGGATGCTCACCGAGCACCGGATCCTGGTCCGCGAGTGCGGCAACAAGATCGGCTCGTCCAGTCGCTTCCTGCGTCTCGTGGTGCGCCCCCAGGTGGACGTGCGTCGCCTGGTGTCCGGCCTGGAACAGGTGCTCTACGGGACGTCCAGGAGGGGAGCCGCCGTACCCGAGCTGGGCAATGGGACCAGCTACAGCTCGGGTACGGCGGCCGTGGACCGCCTGGTGAGCGAGACGAACGGGTCGGGCATGCGGGGGCTCGCGGCGCAGGCGGTGGGGATGGCCGCCGCGGGGGTCGGCGAGCCAGGGCTCGCACCTGCTGCCGCGGCCGCGAGCGTGGGCGGGCCGGGGCTCGCCGCCGCCCCGGCTGCCGCTGCCCCGGCTCCCGCTCCGGCGCCCATGCCGGCGCCCACTCCGGCCACCGGCATCGGCATGCCGCTCCCCGCCGCCGCGTCCGCCGTACCGGCGGGTGCGGGCGGCGGGATGCCGATGCCGGCTGCGGCGCAGATGCCGCAGCCGCAGATGCCCCAGCCCCCGATGCCGCAGGCGGTGCCGCAGCCCGCGCCTCAGCCGATGGCCGCGCCGGCCCCGCCGCTGACGCCTGCGGCACAGGCGCCGGTACCGGTTCCGGCTCCGGCTCCGTCGCCCATGGCCGCGCCGGCCGCTCCGTCGCCCATGGCCTCTCCGTCGCCCATGGCCGCTCCGTTCACCGGACCCACGCCGCCCGGTGTTCCGGCCCGTGGGGGCCTGACGGCGGCGCAGGTGCGGGGGACGAACGGGCTGACGCCGGCGCCGGCCACGGGGTGGCCCGCCGCGCAGAGCTGGCCCAACGCGGCGGGGATGGGGCAGGCGGGGTAGTTCGGCGGGTGCGGGCGCGACGTGGCCTGTCGCGCCCACGCGGCGGAGCCGCACATGAAGCACGGCCCCGCGCCCCTGAGTTGCCTATGCCGCAGCCAGTTTCCACTGCTGGCAGTTGTTGTTGAGCCAGGACCACTGGCGTACGTCGGCTCCGTCGGCCGTTGAGCAACCGGCGACGTCCGCCACCTTCCCCGTGGCCTTGTTGGTGATGCGGACATGACCACCGTCCGTCGCCACGAACTGGAACCGCTGGCACGTGTTGTTCAGCCAGGACCACTGGCGCAGGTCGGCGCCGTCGGCCGTCGAGCAGTCGGCGGTGTCGAGGACCTTGCCGGTGGCGACGTTCACCAGGCGGTGGGTGTCGTCACCGAGGTCCTCCAGGCGCCAGCGCTGGTTGGCACCCCCGTTGCAGCCGTACTGCCGGACGTCGGCTCCGTCGGCCGAGGAACTCCCGGCCACCTCCAGACACTTGCCGCTGTTGCGGTTGGTGACGGTATAGGCCGTCGAGGTGGTGACCGGTTCGCCGGAGGGCCCGGGGAGCGAGGCACCCAGCCGGACGGGCGTGCCCAGGTTCGGCGTGCCGTCGGAGTTCCAGGTGAACTTCTGCGCCCGGGTCGTACGGCCGTTGTCGCAGCCCTCCGAGGCGGAGTCGTTGGCGTGGTAGACGATCCAGTTCTCACGGCCGTCGGGCGAGGTGAAGAAGCCGTTGTGGCCGGGGCCGTACACCCCGTTCGCGTCACTGCGCTGGAAGACGGGCGTGGACTTCTTGGTCCAGGAGGCGGCCGACAGCGGGTTGGAGCCGGTCAGCTCCAGTTGCCCGAGCTTGTAGTCGGGCGTCCAGCAGCCGCTCGCCGAGTAGATCAGGAAGGTCCGGCCGCCCCGCTGCAGGATCTCCGCGCCCTCGTTGACCGTGCCGCCCTGCCGCTCCCAGGCGTACGTCGGGGTCGAGATCGTCGAGTAGGAGCCGCTGACGGTGTACGGGTTGGACATCGGGGCGATGACGAGGTTCTGCGTGCCGCCGGTGATCGCACTGCCGAGCATGTACAGCCGGCCGCCCACGTTCAGCACGCTCGGGTCGAGCATCCAGGCGCTGTTGAGCTGCCCCTTGTAGGTGTACGGCCCCATGGGGTCGGAGCCGGCGCTCTCCAGCACATGGCTGCGCTGCGTCGGGTTGTAGTCCGACACGTTCTGCCCGGCGACGTAGTACAGGTACCAGCGGCCGTTCAGGAAGTGCAGCTCCGGCGCCCAGATGTTGCAGCAGCGGGAGGCGTTGT
This sequence comes from Streptomyces collinus, assembly GCF_031348265.1. NCBI lineage: Bacteria > Bacillati > Actinomycetota > Actinomycetes > Kitasatosporales > Streptomycetaceae > Streptomyces > Streptomyces collinus. Next base: position 2,712,688 of record NZ_CP133771.1, read on the forward strand.
CGCCCTTCCACACCTGGACGCCGGGGGCCGTGGAGAGCCCGGCGAGGGTGGTGGACTTGCGGATGGTGATGACGTCGGTCCAACTGGTCGTCACCAGGTAGTAGTTGCCGTCGTGGTACGAGATCCAGGGGTCGGCGCCCTTCACGGACTTGACCGGGTTGGAGAAGGAGGCGGCGCTCGCGGAGGGCTGGCCTACGCTCAGCGCGAGCAGCAGGGCCGCCAGCAGGGTCAGTAGGCGACGGGCCATCCGTTGCTCCAGTTCAGGAGGTTGATGCCGAGCTTGGGCGTGCCGTTCGCGTTGCCGTCGTAGTAGTGGTAGACGATCAGGTCGCCGTCGGCGTCCTTCAGGATCGACTGGCCGCCGGGGCCGATGACGCTGCCGTGCGACTCCAGGACGGGCGTGCCGCCGTTGTTCATCAGGTCGACGCCGTTCTTGTCGCGGTACGGCCCGGTGACACTGGAGGCGCGCCCGACCTTCACCTTGTACGTCGAGCTGGTGCCGGCGCAGCAGGTGTCGTACGAGGCGAAGAGGTAGTAGGAGCCGCCCCGCTTGACGATGAAGGGCGCCTCGACGGCCTTGGTCCCGGTGGGGCGGGAGGCGAGCGAGTACCGGGTGGTGTTGGAGGAGAGCTGCTTCCCGGTGGACGGGTTGATCTGGATCATCTTGATCCCGGTCCACCAACTGCCGAACGACAGCCACCACTTGCCGTCGTCGTTCACGAAGAGGTTCGGGTCGATGGCGTTGAAGTCGCTCGCGGAGTTCGAGGTGTAGACGGTGCCCTGGTCGGTCCAGCTGCCCGGCTGGCCGGTGCTGGAGGTGGCGAGGCCGATGGCGGAGGTGTTCGAGCCGAACTTCGAGACGGAGTAGTACATCAGGTACTTGCCGCCGTGGTACGAGATGTCCGGCGCCCAGGCCTCCGGCACGGAGGAGTAGTTCCGCCACCAGCCCGGCCGGCTGGAGAAGGCGTCGCTGCCGTTGCGGAAGGCGGTGCGGTCGGTGGACGTCTTGTTGGCGATGGCGCCGCCGGTGGCGTACAGCAGGTACTGCCCGGACGAGGTGCGGATCATCGAGGGGTCGTGGGTGACGACGTCGCCGGTGACCCGGCCGGGGTTGGGGTATGCGGACGCCGTGCTCGGAATCAGGGCGAGCAGTGCTGCGGCGGGGAGTGCGAGCAGGGCGGTGCGCCTGCGCACGGGGGTGCGGCTCATGCCGGTCCTCCTTGCGGTGGGGGTGACAGCGCTGGCCGATATTTCGAACAGTGATCGCAAGTTCGAACGGGACCGTAGAATCGAACCCCTTGCGCGTCAATGGTCCGCGCAGCAACGACCGCGCGGACCATCGAAGTTCGGCTGGGACGCGGAGGTGTCAGCCGGTCGGAAGTCCCAGCCCGTAGTACCTGATGTGATAGCCGTCCACGTACTCGGCCTCACCGCCGACGATCAGACCGGCCGGCTCGGCCACACCCGCCGCCCTGGCCGTCGCCACGAGCATCTCCGCGAGGGCGCGGCCCTTGGGTTCGCCGGGTCCTCCCGCGTCCACGCGCCACACCGGATCGTCGTCGCGCCACACCGAGGCCGTAGCCGGGTGTTCGGCGACGGTGCCCCAGCCGAGCGAGGCGGCGTCGACGCCGTCCGGGGCGAAGCAGCCGATCGACAGCCGGTCGCCGCACGTGACGTCGAAGAGGAGGGGCGCACCACCGCCGGTCCGCCCGTAGAACGGCATGCCGAAACCGACACCGAGGGCGACGGCCTCAGCGGGCAGGGCTCCCAGGAAGTCGCCCAGCGACCGGGTGGCGGTCTCCCAGCTGCGCGCGGTCCAGCCGCCGGGGAAGCCGAGGCCGGCGTTGGCCGGGTCGCTGTTGCTGCCGAAGAAGCCGCTGATGGCGTGCTCTTCGCCGTGACCCTGACGCCAGAACCAGTTCTCCGCCGGGCCGGTGGGCTGCAACACCAGCTCCGGCCCCGCCTTCCCGGCGCGCAGCTCCAGGGTGTCCGTACTGCCGCGCCAGCGCAGGAAGGGGGCGCCCCACGACGGCCCGCCGTCGTAGAAGGGTCCCATGTCGCCGTGTGAACCCATGACGGACGGCCGACCGAGGGCCGCGGTCAGTTCGTCGCGGGCCGCGCGGAAGGCGACGGCCTGTGCGGGGGCGTCGGGTGCGGCGACCGCCACCGGTACCGCGAGCTCCACATACGACTCGCCGTCGGTGTACGGCTCTTCGTAGGTGCCGACGGGACGCAGGCGGGCGTCGCCCGAGGACCGGCCGGTGATCAGGACCGGATGGTCCGCCGTGCCGCCCCGGGCCCAGCCGAGCCCGTCCGCCAGGGCGTTCACCCCCTCCGGCGTCCAGCCGCCGGTGTCCGCCGCGCGGAGCCGCCGGGCGAGTTCCGCGAGGGAGGGTTCCTCAGTGCTTCCCCGTTGTGCGTTCATGCGCTCATCGTGCCGCAGCCCTATCCCTCGATGTCGAGCGCGGTCCCGTACAGCCGGTCCACCTTCAGCCGGATGACGACACGCCGCTCGTCGACCAGTTGCCGGAGGAACGCGTCCTCGTCCTCCGGCTGGGCGCCCGCCGGGATCATCGCGAGCAGTTCCCGGCCGACCGTGTCGCCGGGAACGGTGGTGGGCTCGGATACCTCGGCATCGCCCTCGGCGACGGCGAACGACCAGACGTCCGCGCCCTGCACGTGCAACGCCGCACGCGGTTCGCGGCGCAGGTGCTTGACCTTGACACGGTCGGCCGTCGTGGAGAACCGCACCGTGCGGGACTCGGCGTCCCAGCTGTACACCATGGTGGTCAGGTGGGGGTGGCCACTGCGCTTGACGGTGGCGAGCGTGCCGAACTGCTGCGCGGCGAGAAGGTCGGAGAGGGCTGCGTCGGACAGGAGGCGGGGCGTCGGTCTGTCGGTCATGACATCGCCAACACCGGGCGGTGCCCTGTCATTTCGAAATCGGCTCCGAAATCCACTCCGGCAGCTGGATCTCCGCACGCACGGTCTTGCCGGGCGGCTCGCGGTCGAGCACCTCCCAGCGGTCGGCGAGCGCGTCGACCAGGACGAACCCCCGGCCGTGCTCGTCGAAGGGCCGAGGCGGGCGTACGGCACCCGGAGCGGGCGGATACGGCGGCCCACTGCGGGCGTCGGTCACCTCCACCCGGACGCTGCCCGTGACGATCGCCAGCCGCAGTTCGAAGTCCCGGCCCGGAACGCGCCCGTGCGTCACGGCGTTGGCCGCCAACTCGGCCACGATCGCGCCGGCCGCGTAGGAGACGTCCGATCCGTAGGGGATGCCCCAGGAGTGCAACTGGTTCAGCGTGAGGTTGCGGGCGAGGCGGGCACCGCGCGGGGTGGAGCTGAGGCGCTGTCTGAACACACGTACGGTGACCAGGTTCCGGGGGATGGACTGTGGCGTCATGCGCCCAATCTGGCGGCTGAGAGGGGCGATTCTCCAGGCTGCCGCCGCGTACGCTGCGACAGCGTACGCGGTAACGGACTGGACAGTACCGGTTACCACCCGTGACGATCACTCCGGGAGGTGACCGACGGTGGTCGATGGCGTGGTGGGGACGGGCACGGCCGGCGAGCCGGAGTCGTCCGACAGTCTGCGGACGTTCGGAGCGGTGGTCCAGGGCTTGCGCGAGCACGCGGGGCTGAGCCGGGAGGAGTTCGGGGAGCTGGTGCGGTTCTCCAAACACACGGTGGCTTCGGTGGAGTTGGGGAGGAGGATGCCGGACGCGGAATTCGTGCAGCGGGCGGAGGAGGTGTTCGGGAGGACGGGGGCGTTGCGGAGGGCGGCGGGGTGTCTGGAGCGACAGCCGGGACTGGCGGCTTGGTTTCGGCGGTGGGCTGCGCTGGAGCAGGCGGCGATCACGTTGTACACGTACGAGTGCCGCATGATTCCTGGCTTGTTGCAGACCGAGGCATACGCGCGAGCGCTCTTCGCCAATCAGTTGCCGCCGCTGGACGACGGACAGATCGAGGAACGGTGGGCCGCTCGGGCCGAGCGGCAGAAGCTACTGAAGGGGCGACCGAACACCGCCTTCAGCTTCATCCTGGAGGAGCACCTGTTCCTGCGATGCCTGGGTGGGGGTGAAGTCACCCGTGAGCTCGTCGATCATCTGCAGGAGATCGCGGAGCTGCGGAACGTCGAGGTCCAGATCATGCCGGTGGCGCAAGGGGCACACGCAGGATTGGCGGGTCCCATGCAGTTGCTGGAAACACCCGAGAACCGGTGGCTCGCCTACAACGAAGGCCAGCGCGGAGGCCAGTTCATCTCTGACCCGAAAGAGATCAGCGTGCTTCACAGGCGGTATGCCAGGATGCGTTCGCAGGCTCTCTCCCTCGAAGACTCCTTGAGCCTGTTGCAGCGGATGCGAGGAAACCTATGAGCACCGTCGAACTGGCCTGGTCCAAGTCCAGCTACAGCAGCAGTGGCGACGGCGATTGCGTCGAAGTAGCCGTAACCCCTCACCTCGACACCATCCACATCCGGGACTCGAAGAACAGGCAGGGCCCCGAGCTCCGCCTCTCCCCCACCGCCTGGTCCGCCTTCCTCACGCACGCCGCCGAGTAACTGCCGGGGCCGCCGCCCACTTCACTGCTCAGCCCCGGGCGGTCCCGAAGAGCCCGTCGACGATCCGCCGCAGTGCGGCCTCCTCCTGACCGGTGTCTTCCCCCCGCTCGTACTCGGTCAGCGCGATGCCGGCGAGCGCGAATTCCCGCGTCAGCGCCCGCACCGCTCCCAGCAGGTCGTCGATGCCGAGACCCCCGGGTTCCGGTGTGCCGACGGCCGGGAAGACCCGCGGGTCGAGGACGTCGAGGTCGATGTGGACGTAGACCGCCTCGGCGCCGGTCGCGCGCACCGCGGCCAGGAGCGGACCCGGTTCGGCCAGCTGCTCTACGCCGACGTGCCGGATGCCGCGGCGCTCGACGAGGTCCCGCTCGTCCGGATCCAGGGACCGGGCCCCCGCCAGCACCACACGGTCGGCCGACAGGCTCCGCACGGGTCGCAGGCCCTCCGGTCCGTCACCGATGAGCGCGCGCAGCACCATGCCGTGGAACGCCCCGGAGGGCGACGACTCCGGTGTGTTGAGGTCTGCGTGCGCGTCGAACCACACCAGCGCCAGCCGGTCCCCGAACACGGAGAGCGCGGTCTCGACGGGGGCGAGATCGACCCCGCAGTCGCCGCCGACGGTCACGACCGTGTCACCCGGCGGAACCTCGGCCAGTGCCTCGCGCACCGCTCGCAGGTTCCGCTCCAGCACGTCGGCGTTCCGTACGCCGCCTCGCGCGCTCCCGACGCCGCCGTCGAGCGCGACCGTGCACCGCCGGCCTTCGGGCATCAGCTCGGCGAGCCGGGCAGCCCCATCGCGCAACCGGCCGGCGGTCGCCGCTCCCGACCCCTGCCACTGCGCCACCTCAAGCACGACCCGACCGGACACGGAAATCTCCTCTCGACGGTGATCAACACAGCCTAGGAGCGGCAGGGACACGGACGGGCGTGCCCCCTGCGCCTCACCGTCGCCCGCCGAACTCCCAGTCATGCACCTCGATCGCGGCGTACCGCTGCGAGGTCAGCACCGCACGTGCCGCCTCCGCATCCGCAGCCCGCACCAGTGCCGCCGTGCCCACCCACACGGCACCGTCGTCGGACAGCAGCGGCCCGTACGCGATCAGATCGTCCTGCCGGGCACCCGGCACATCGAGGTCGGCACCGTCCCCCGAGCCGAGCCCGAGAACGAGGTACCGCTTCCCGCCCGTCCGGCCGCCGGGGAACTCCCACATGGTGCGGCCCAGCAGGTTCCGCCACCGTCGCACCAGCACATCCCGGTACGCCCCGGCCTGGTAGTTGGGCTCGTCGAAGGCGAACGCGCGGGCGGCGGAGGCATCCGGCAGGTCGACGATGTGGACACTGCCCGTGACCGTCTCCCCGTCCTCCGCGAACGTCGGCCCCCGGGCGATCAACTCGGCCTCGTAGCGGTCCATATAGGCCCAGTGCGCCTCCCCCAGCTCCTCACGCAGGGGCAGGGAGCCGGGCCGGTCGCGGTGGTAGCAGAAAAACTCCATGGCTCATCCAACCTCGGTGGCTACTCTCGTGTCTCCCGTCATCGTGACCGCAGGAGAGCAGACCGTGCGCAGTGCCGCCGTAACGCCCGAGGGCGACCAGATCCGCTGGGTCGAACTGCCGGGGCAGGAGCCGCCACGCGTCTACGTGCACGGACTGGGCGCCACATCACCGGCCTACTTCACGGAAGCCGCGATCGACCCCAAGCTGTCCGGTCACCGCTCCCTGCTCCTGGACCTCCTGGGCCACGGCATCAGCGACCGCCCGACGCACTTCGACTACACGCTGGAGTCGCACGCCGACGCACTCGCCAACGCTCTGACGGCGGCGGGTGTCTCGGCCGCCGAGGTGATCGCCCACAGCATGGGCGGCTCGGTCGCGATCGTCCTGGCGGCCCGCCACCCCCACCTGGTTTCCCGCCTGGTCCTGATCGACGCGAACCTGGACCCTCTCCCGCGTGCCCCTGGCTCCTCGGGCAGCAGCGGCATCGCCGCCTACTCCGAGGAGGAGTTCGTGACGGGCGGCGGATGGGAGGAGGTCCGTGACCGGGTCGGCCCGCACTGGTGGGCCACGATGCGCCTGGCCGGCCGCGAGGCCCTGCACCGCAGCGCGTTCCACCTCACCCGGGGCACGACCCCGACCATGCGCGAGCTCCTGCTGGACCTGAAGATCCCCCGCACCTTCCTGCTCCCCGCGGCGGACGGCCCGCTCCCGGGCGCCGACGCCCTCACCGAGGCAGGGGTTTCCGTCGTCGCGCTCCCCGACTGCGGCCACAACATCATGCTGGACAACCCGGAGGCCTTCGTGGCGGCCACCGCCGCCGCTCTCGCGCCCCAGGACTGACCGGCCCTCACCGAAGAACGAGGACGCCCCTGCCATGCGGTACGTACGGTTCGTCAAAGGCGCCGTCACCGTCGCCGTCTCCACCGCCGCCTGCCACTCCCTCATGTACGCCGGCTTCGCGGGGGCACGCGAAAGCGCGGCCACGAGCGAGGACGACACGTGGGCCGGCGCCTTCGAGTTCCTGCTCACCACGGCCGCCTCCTGGGCGCTCATGCCACTGCTGCTGTGGGCCGGCATGCTGGTGATGCGGGAGAGCGGCAACACCCTGCTCGTGCTCGTCGGCGGGTCGGCCTGGGTGATGCTCTCCGGATACTTCAGCGACGACATCGACCGCGCCGGCGGGCACATACCGGTTCCGGCCCTCGCCGCGTACGTCCTTCTCGGTACGGCCGTGGCCGGCGTCGGCCACCGGCCGGACGACGCGCCGGACCAGGAAGGGCGACCCACCGGACCACAAGGCCGGTGAAGCCGCCCCCCGTTCACACCGTCACGACTTCTTCGGGCACTCCTTCCACGCCAGGTGATACACCGTGCTGATGTCCCCGTCCGTGGAGTCCATCGTCATGAAGCTGACCTTGTCGGCCGACTGGGTGCCGGCGTTGACGCGGATCTCGGTGTTGATGTTGAAGTTGCGCTGCACTCCGCAGGGTGCGTAGACCAGTTGGGCCCAGTCCGTCTCGTCGGTGGCCTGCCAGTTGTCGTTGAGGGGGCCGCTGAACGGATGGTTCCTGGACACCGTGCTGGGCGAGCCCTGGAAGTAGTACGAGGCCCGCTGGGTGGCGCTGGCGCCGCGCTGGAGGGAGGCGAATCCCCGGTAGTCCGCGCTCGCGATGGCGTAGGTGAAGCCGCCGGGGACGTGGACCTTCAGGTTGAGCTGGCAGTTCCTGCGGAACGCGGTCGGGTCGGAGTTCCCGCCGGCCTGGGCGAGGTAGTCGCTGTAGGTGACCGTGAACGCCGTGTTGTCCTCGGAGACGGCGACCGCTGCCGTGCCCTGCGGGCAGCCGGAGCCGTTCACCGTGGCGACCTGGATGATGATCTTGTCCGGGGGCGGGTCGTCGAACCCGGAGGACGGGGATTGTGCGGGAAGTGCGCTGGTGAGCAGCGCGGCGATCGCGCCGCTCAGAAGCAGGCCACCGGCCATGGTTCTCCCATCCGTTCGTGGGGGGTGAGTCGTGAAAGTGCATGAGCATGCACATGTCAAAGCGACAAGTACACACACCCCCGGCCTGTGACCATTCCATGAAGGAGATGTGAAGAGCGGGAGCGGTGGCATCGTACGCAGGGCGGCAGGGGTGGACCAGGTCGCTCTCCGGCCATTCACACTGGCGGGAATTCACCCGGTACCGGCGGACGCATAGGGTGCGTTGCAGCAGTGCGTCCGACCGAGGACATCCCGAGGACATCCCGAGGACGGAATGAGGATCACGCACAGCGCCGATCACGGCCGCCGCCGCTCAGGGGTTCTCCCAGGCCGCCGGTTCCGCCGCCAGCCGCTCCACCGGCTCCGGCAGGGCCCCGGCCGCGAGGTCGGCGATCGTCACGCCCTCCAGGATCCTGCGGACATTGGCCCGCAGGGCGATCCACAGCGGCAGCAGCGGCTCGGCGGTGCCGGAGTAGGCGAGGCCCGTCGGCCGCTCGCCGCGCACCGACACGATCGGCCCGTCCACGGCCCGGATCACGTCCGCGACCGTGATCTCCGAGGCCTCCCGGGCCAGCCGGTAGCCGCCGCCCCCGCCGCGCCGGCTGTCGACGACGCCGCCGCGCCGCAGATCGCCGAGGATCCCCTCCAGGAACTTGTGGGGGATGTCCTGCGCGGTGGCGACGGCCTCCGCCTTGACCGGCCCCTCCCCCTGCCGGACGGCCAGCTCCACGACCGCTCGTACCGCGTAGTCCGCACGTGCCGAGATCCTCATAGGACCATTGTGGCCGTCACCCTGTAGACATTGAGCACACGCACCCCGCACCACAACGAACACACGCACCCCGTACGACAAGCACACGCACCACCTATCGCATGGCACAACAGGAGGCGCTCCCTTGGAGCTCAGCAGGCGTACCTTCCACGCTCTGGCCGGCACGGCGGCGCTCGGCTTCGCGCTGACCGGCAGCGGGTCGCCGACCTCCGCCAACCCGGCACGCACCCCGCCCACCGGCCCGCCGCCCCCGGTGCCGAGCGCGGACGGCCGACCGCACGAGATCGGCTTCGACCACCACTCGCTGATCGTCGACGGCCGCCGCCTGGTCCTCTGGTCGGGCGAGATGCACCCCTTCCGGCTGCCGAGCCCGTCGCTGTGGCGGGACGTGCTGGAGAAGATGCGCGCCCACGGCTACAACGCCGTCAGCGCGTACGTCGCCTGGAACCACCACTCCCCCGCCCCCGGCCGCTACGACTTCACCGGCGTGCGCGACCTGGACCTGTTCCTGCGGACGGCCGCCGAGACGGGGATGTACGTGATCCTGCGGCCGGGGCCGTACATCAACGCGGAGGTCGACGCCGGCGGCTTCCCCGGCTGGCTGACCGCCACCGAGGGCCGGGCCAGGACCTCCGACCCGACGTATCTGCGCTATGTCGACGAGTGGCTGACCGCCGTCAACGCCATCGTCGCGAAACGCCTGTTCACACGAGGCACGGGCACGGTGCTGCTCTACCAGATCGAGAACGAGTACGACGCGCACGTCGACGAGACGTCCGGGCGCGCCTACATGTCGTACCTGTACGAGAAGGTCCGCGCCGACGGCATCGACGTGCCGCTGTTCCACAACGACAAGGGCAGGAACGGCTACTGGGCGCCCGGCTCGTTCGGCACCGGCGGCGAGAAGGGGCGCTGGCTGTACGGGTTCGACGGATACCCCGAGCCGGACGAGGTGCCGCCGGACTGGGGGTCGTTCGGGACCGGCGGCAGAAAGGGCGGGGCTTCGGCCAGTCCGAAGACGCCCGGGTTCGTGCCCGAGTTCGGCGGGGGCTGGTTCGACCCGTGGGGCGGGTCCTGGTTCGACGGCAAGGGGTACGCCGAGGCGCGCCGGACCCGGGACGCGGCGTACGAGCGGCGCTTCTACCTCACCAACCTCGCCAACGGCATCACGCTGCACAACGTCTACATGACGTACGGCGGCACCTCCTGGGGCTGGCTGCCCGCACCCGCCGTGTACACCTCGTACGACTACGGCGCCGCGTTCGACGAGGCCCGCAACGCCACCCCGAAGCTCGCCCCGATGCACCAGATCGGGCAGTTGCTGCGGTCCGTGCCCGACCTGGCCAGGCTGAACCGGGCGGAGTCCGTGCGGGCGGCCGACGAGCGGATCAAGGTCTACCACCTGGCCAACCCCGACACCGGGGCCCGCTTCTACGTCCTGCGCAACGACACCGGCGAGGCGGTCTCCTCGCCGCTTCCGGACGCCGGGATCGACGTGCCGGTCACCGTCCCGGCCCGCGACGCCAAACTGATCGCGGCGAATCTGCGGCTCGGGCGGCGGACGCTGGTGCACTCCACCGTGCAGCCCATGGTGAGCCTGACCGCCGGGCGGCTGGACATCGCGGTGTTCGCGGGCCGCCGGGGCGAGATGGCCCAGGTCGTGCTGGAGTGCGCGGACGAGCCGACGCCCATGCGGCTGGACGCGGAGCCCGCCTGGTCCTGGAACCTCGGCAAGCTGAACATCACCGCTCCGCTCGGCGCCGGCGGGCTGAGCCGCGTGCGGGTCGAGGGCGACGGTGTGGACACGCCGATGCTGGTGCTGTTCGCCGACGACGCCACCGCCCTGCGGCTGTGGCCCTACGAGACCCCGTCCGGCCCGCTGCTCGTCTACGGCCCCGCCCTGCTGCGCTCGGCCGAGCTGCGCGGCTCCACGGTCCATCTCACCGGCGACACCACCGGGCAGACGGGCCTGGAGGTGTGGGGGCCGCGCGGGATCACCCACGTCACCTGGAACGGGCGCCCGGTCCCCACCCGGATCAGCGCCTCCGGAAGTCTGCTGGCGCTGCGGCCGCTGCCCGGTGTGACCCGGCCGGCCCTGCCCACCCTGGACGGCTGGCGGCGGCGGGCCGGGAACCCGGAGGCCGAGCCGGACTTCGACGACTCGGACTGGACGGCGGCCGACAAGGAGACCACGTTCAGCACCACGCCCGTGCCCGACGGGCAGCCCGTCCTCTTCGCCGACGACTACGGCTTCCACTACGGCGACGTCTGGTACCGCGGCGAGTGGACCGGCGACAGCGGCATCGAGTCCGTGTCCCTTGCCTACAGCACGGGCACGCAGGGCCTGCTGATGGCCTGGCTGGACGGCGAGCCACTGGGCACGCACCGGATGCCCGTGCCGGACAAGGAGCGGGCGCGGCAGGGCACGTGGACCGCGAAGGCCGGCTTCGACCTGCCGAAGCGGCTGCGGGAGAAGCTCCGCGAGGGAGAGCCGGAGCAGCGGCACGTGCTGTCCGTGCTCGTCCGGCGGATGCAGCACGACATGGACGGCGAGGCCCTCGACACGCACAAGGCCGCGCGCGGGCTGACCGCCGTCACCTTCGAGGGCGGCTCCCCCGGGGTGAAGTGGCGTATCCAGGGCGCGACCACGCCGGACCCCGTGCGCGGGCCGATGAACAGCGGCGGGCTGCACGGGGAGCGCGAGGGCTGGCACCTGCCCGAGTACGACGACGGGGACTGGAAGGACGCCGAACTCCCCCGGAGCGACCGGCGGCAGGGCGTCACCTGGTACCGGACCGGCTTCCGGCTGGACGTCGCCCCGGGCGTCGACGCCTCGGTCGGGCTCGTCCTCGACGACGATCCCGAACGGGCGTACCGCGTCCAGATCTTCCTGAACGGCTGGAACATGGGCCAGTACATCAACGACGTGGGCCCGCAGCACACCTTCGTGCTGCCGAACGGCATCCTGCGCACGCGGGGTGCCAACACCCTGGCGCTGGCGGTGCTGTCGGACGGGACCACCCCCTCCGGGCCGGGCGAGGTGCGGCTGACGCTGCTGGGCGCCGCGGCCGGAGGAGTGCCCGTGAAACCGGTCTGACCGGACCGGCCGGGGGCCGTCAGGCCAGCCGGATCACGTTCCAGGACAGCGGCTCCAGGACGGCGCTCAGCGTGCCGTCCCGCAGGGCCGTGCCGTCGACCGGGTGGGGGGCGACCCGCTCGGGGTCGTCCAGGGTGTTGCGGGCGTCGGGGTCGGCGTCCGCGAGGGCGCTGTGCTCGACCACGCGGGTCAGGTCGAGGCCGCTGAGGGCGACGTCGAGCGGCAGAGCGTCGGTGCGGCTGCGGTTGACGGCGAAGACGGTGACGGTGCCGTCCTCGGCGCGCACGGCGGTGGCGTGCAGCAGGTCGGTCTCGCCGTACTTCTTCGTCTCGTGCTTCGGCGAGTCCACGCGGACGTCCAGGACCCGGCCGCGGCCGTACTTGCTCGCCTGCGCGAACGGGAAGAACGTGGTCTGGCGCCAGGCCGGGCCGCCGGGCTCGGTCATGATCGGCGCGATGACGTTGACGAGCTGCGCGAGGCAGGCGACCGTGACGCGGTCGGCGTGCCGGAGCAGGGCGATGAGGAGCGAGCCGAAGACGACCGCGTCCATGACGCTGTAGTTGTCCTCCAGCAGGCGCGGGGCCTCGGCCCAGTCCCGCGCGCCGGAGTTCTCGATCTCGTGCCACTGAGAGATGTACCAGACGTTCCACTCGTCGAAGGAGAGGTTGATCTTCTTCTTCGACTTCAGCTTCGCGCCGATGTGGTCGGCGGTGGCGACCACGTTCTCGATGAAGGACTCCATGTCGACGGCGGAGGCCAGGAAGGAGTCGAGGTCGCCGTCCTCGGGCTGGTAGTAGGCGTGCAGGGAGATGTAGTCGACGAGGTCGTACGTCTCCTCCAGGACCGTCGCCTCCCACGCGGCGAAGGTCGGCATGGACTGGCTGGAGGAGCCGCAGGCGACGAGTTCGACGCCCGGATCGATCTGGCGCATCGCGCGGGCGGTCTCGGCGGCGGTCCGGCCGTACTCCTGGGCGGTCTTGTGGCCGGTCTGCCAGGGGCCGTCCATCTCGTTGCCGAGGCACCAGAGGGTGATGCCGAAGGGGTCCTTGTCGCCGTGCGCGGCCCGGAGGTCGGACAGGGCCGTGCCGGCGGGGTGGTTGGCGTACTCCTGGAGTTCGAGGGCCTCGGCGACACCCCGGGTGCCGAGGTTGAGGGCCATCATGGGCTCGGCCTGGGGGCCGATCTTCTTCAGGAAGGCGATGTACTCGGAGAGGCCGAAGCGGTTGGTCTCCGTGGAGCGCCATGCAAGGTCGAGGCGGCGGGGACGGTCCTCGACCGGGCCGACCGAGTCCTCCCACTTGTAGCCGGAGACGAAGTTGCCGCCGGGGTAGCGGATGGCCGTGACGCCGAGTTCGCGGACGAGGTCCAGGACGTCCTGGCGGAGGCCGGCTTCGTCGGCTGCGGGGTGGCCGGGTTCGAAGATGCCGGTGTAGACGCAGCGGCCGAGGTGTTCCACGAAGCTGCCGAAGAGGCGAGGGTTGACCTCACCGACGGTGAATGCGGGGTCGAGGGTGAAGCGGGCCTTGTGCATGTTCGCCTTTCGGGGTGGGTGGTTCGTCTTTCGTGGGCGGCTGCCGCGCAGCCGACATGATCACTGGCCTGCCAGACCCGTGTGGGCCACGCCCGCCACTATCTGCCTCTGGAAGAACACGAACACGATGATCAGTGGCAGGCCCGCCATCAGGCCGCCGGCCATGAGCTGGGCCCATTGGATGCCGTAGGAGTTCATGACGGTCGCGATGCCGTTCGGCATGGTCATCAGGTCGGGGTTGTTGGTCACCATGTACGGCCAGAGGAAGTTGTTCCACGAGGCGATGAAGGTGAAGATGCCGACCGCCGCCAGGGAGGGGCGGGAGAGCGGGAGGACGATGGTGAAGAAGACGCGCCAGCGGCCGGCGCCGTCGATGAAGGCGGCCTCCTCCAGTTCACGCGGGATGCCCTGGAAGAACTTGTAGAGGATGTAGACCATCGCGGCGGGCGCGCACTGCGGCAGGATCATGCCCCAGTAGGTGTCGACCATGCCCATCTGCTGGACGGTGGTGAACAGCGGCACGCCGAGGACGGCGGGCGAGATCATCAGGCCCGCCATGACCAGGCCCATCAGGACGTTCTTGCCGCGGAACTCGGTGCGGGCGAAGCCGTAGCCGGCCAGGGCGCTCACCAGCAGGACGACGGACGTCACGCAGACCGAGACGACCAGGGAGTTCACGAACCAGTTGGTGATGTTGCCGGAGTCGAACAGGGCCTGCCAGGCCTGGCCCGTCCAGTCCTCGGGGAGCCAGTGCGCCGGGACCTCCACCGCCTCGGTCTCGGACTTGAGCGAGGTGAACAGGCCCCAGGCGAAGGGGGCGAGGAAGACGACCGACACGGCCGTGCCGAGGAGGGTGAGCAGGATCTGGCTGGGCGTCCACGCCTTGGTGGTCATCGGGCGCTCTCCTCACGGTTGCGCAGCAGCCACATCCGGGCGAGGGCGACGGCCGCGATGATCACGAAGAAGATGACGGAGATCGCGGAGGCGTAGCCCACGCGGTAGCTGGTGAAGCCCTCTTCGAGGGTGTACTGCACGAAGGTGCGGGTCGATCCCTCCGGTCCGGGGAGGAAGTCCATCATCACGACGGCCTGGTCGAAGACCTGGAGCGAGGCGAGGACCTGGAGGGCGATGACCAGGCCGGTGATGCTGCGCAGCATCGGCAGGGTGATGTGGACCGTGCGGTGCCAGGCGTTCGCGCCGTCCAGTCTGGCGGCCTCGTAGAGGTGGTCCGGGATGCCCTGGAGGGCGGCGAGGTAGAGCAGGAAGCTGAAGCCGACGGTCCACCACAGGGTGGTGATGACGATGGCGAGCATCGCGTAGGACTTGTCGGTCAGCCAGGGCGTCTCCAGGCCGAAGACGTGGTCGATCATGCCGGTGCCGGGGTTGAACAGCCACTGCCACAGGTTGGCGGCGACGGTGGACGGCAGCAGGAACGGGGCGAAGAAGCAGAGCCGCCACAGCCACTTGCCGCGTTCGATGTGGTGGGCGAGCATCGCGAGGAGGAAGGCGAGGACGGTGATGCAGGGGACGACCAGGAGCGTGAAGTACGCGCTGTGGCCGAGGGAGTCCCACACCAGGGGGTCGTCCAGGGCCTCGCGGTAGTTGTCGAGGCCGACGAAGCTCGCGCCCTCGCCCGTGATGTTGGCGTCGGTGAAGCTGAGGTAGACGCCGCGCAGCAGCGGCCAGATCACGAACAGGGCGAAGAGCAGCAGGAACGGGGCGACGAACCAGCCGCCGTGCTGGAAGCCCTGTCTGCGGCGGAGGGTGGCGCTGCCGGCGGCGGTCCTCGCGCGTGCGGGTGCGGCGATGGTGTGGGCGCTGGTCGCCATCAGGCGGCACCTCCTTCTGCGGCGGTCTTCCCGTCCATGGGGTTCTTCGTGGCGAGGAGCTGGGTGAGCGCCTTCTTCATGCGGTCGGCCGCGGTCTGCGGCTCGGCGGAGCCCATCGTGGAGGAGACGACGACGGGACCGACGCGCTGGGCGAGGATGCCGGTGGAGCCCGCGAACCACACCTTGGGCTCGGTGGCCTGGTGGTCCATGGCGGAGACGTACGCGCTCTGCGGGTCCAGCTTCTTGTACGCCGCCGTGGACAGGGTGGGGGTGTACGCGGGGATGTGGCCGCCGGCCGCCCACTGCTGGGCGTGCTGGACGACGTAGGCGGCGAGCCGGTGGGCGGCCTCGTTGGCGGGGCCGCCGCGGTCGGACTGGTGCGGCAGGACGAAGGAGTGGGACTCGGCGTGGGTGGCCTGCCTGCCGAAGACGGGCGGCAGGGGGGTCGCTCCGTAGTCGAGCTTCGCTCCGGAGTAGACGGGGACCGACCAGTTGCCCTCCCAGACGAAGGGGGAGCCGTTGATGAACTGTTCGGCGCTCGCGAGGCCTCCGAAGCCCGGGTCGGAGTACCCGTCGGTGACGTGCCGGCGCAGGAACTCCAGCACGTGGACGGCCTTGTCGGTGTCGAAGGTGACCTCGGTGCCGGCGTCGTTGAACCAGGTGCCGCCGAGCTGGGTGTAGAAGGCGACGAAGAACCACCACTGGAAGTTCTGGTCGGCGTTCCACATGCCGATGGTCTGGAGCCCCTTCTTCGTGGCCCGCTTGGCCTCCTTCAGGACGTCGAACCACTCGTCGGTGGAGGTGACGGGCACGATCCGGCCGTCGTCGCCGAGGAGCCCCGCCTTCTTCAGGACGTCCTTGCGGTAGAAGCAGAGCTGGACGTGGATGTCGAGCGGGAGGGCGTAGAGCTTGCCGTCGATGACGCCCCGCTTCCACAGGGTGGGGTTGTAGTCCTGCTCCCGGACGCCGTACTTGGCGAGCAGGCCGAGGTCCCAGGGGTCGAGGAGGCGGCCGGGTGCGAAGCCGGTGACGCGGCCGAGGTGCATGACGCCGAGGTCGGGGGCGCGGTTGCCCGCCGCCGCCATGGCCAGTTTGGTGTAGAAGGGGCTGCCCCACTGGAGGGTGGAGTCCTTGACGGCGATGTCCGGGTTGGCCTGACGGAAGGCGTCCAGCATCGCGATCATGTTGGAGCCGTCGCCGCCGCTGAAGAGGTTCCAGTAACGCACCCGGGTGTCGGCGTCGGAGGCGAGTGCGTCGGCGCCGGTGCCGAGTGCGGCGAAGCCGAAACTGCTCGCGACGAAGAGGCCGCCGAGCCCGCCGAGAAGCTGCCTGCGGTTCAGGTCAGGTCGTCCCATGCCCTGCCCTTGTGATCGATGACGGATAGCCGTTCGATATTTCGGATGACGCTCGTTACTTCGAACGGGACCGTAAATTCGAAGCGCTTGCGCGTCAATGGTCCGGCCAGACTTGGGGCGGGACTTTTCCGGACAGGAGCAGTCGTTCCCTTGTGAACATCGAACGTCGGATCGCATGACGCGCACACTTTCGGGCGCGTAGTCTCGGACCCGCGACAGGCCGTCGGCCGGTGGTGAGAAGGGGGAGCGATGGACATCGCGGGCGCGCGGGCCCGGGCCGCACGACTCTCCGCCGCGCTCAGGCGCTCACGCAGTGGCTCGGCCATGCGCGGCCTGGCCGCCGAACTGACCACCGCGGTGCGGAAAAGACCCGAGTACCCCGCCGACGTACGGTCCCTGTGCCGGGCACTGTGCGAGGAGATGAGCAGCCGGCGCGGCGGGCGGCCCGTCGAGCTGCGCTTCGAGCGCTTCCCCGACGAGATCGAAGTGACCGGCCTGTGGGTGGAGTTCCAGGACTTCGACCTCGTCATCGTCGAGGAACGGGCCGAGGCGGTGCAGCAGCTGGTCATCCTCGGGCACGAACTGTGGCATCTGCACGCGGGGCACGGACACCACCACGGGGCGGGTGCGGCGGCGGCCCACGCGTTCGCCGGCCGGCCGGAGTGGGACGACGTCGCGCTCGCGGTGGCCGCCCGCAACGGCTCCCGGGAACGGGACGAGGCCGAGGCCGACGCCTTCGGGCACCGGCTGGCGGCGGGGTGCCGGGCGCTGCTGCCGGGCGGGCGGCGCGAGCCGGAGGAACCCCTCGAACCCGTACAGCGGTCGCTGTACTACCGGGGGCCGCGAGGAGGTGCGGCACCGTGACGACGGTGGCACTGACCCCGGCCGAGTTCGTCAACCAGTTCTATCCGAACTTCTGGTGGATCCCCGCGGGGGTCCTGGCCGCCGCCCTGGCCATCAAGCTGCCGAGCATCATCCGGCTCTGGAAGGACCCGATGCTGCGCGCGGTCGGCGGGCTGCTGCTGCTCGCCTGCGCGGTGTTCGTCTTCGTGGCGCCGTCGACGATCGCCCGGGTCAACCGGCTCACCGGGGTGGCGAACTTCTCCGGACCCTGGGTCTACTCGCTGCTCACCGCGTTCTGCGCCTTCTGCCTGCTGCTGATCATCTCCTGGCGCAACGGCCTGTCCGACCGCTCGGAGCGCACCCGGCGGGCGATGCGCGGGGTCGTGGCGGTCTACTCGGGTGTGATCGTCGCGATGTGGGTGCTGTTCGCCCTCGCGGACGTGCCGGTGGAGCGGCTGCGGGATCTCGACACGTACTACGCGAACACCCCGTACATGCGCGAGGTGATCGTGCTGTACCTGCTCGCGCACACCGTGGCCGCGCTGGTCACCAACGGGCTGATCTGGAACTGGGTCCGCACGGACGGGCTCGACTCGCTGCTGCGCTGGGGGCTGAAGTTCCTCGGCGTGGGCTACGCGGCGCAGTTGTTCTTCGACGCCGCCAAGATCAGTGCCGTGGTGGCGCGTTGGTCCGGGCGGAACGTGGACTGGCTGAGCACGGCCGTCGCCCCGCCGCTCGCCTGCCTGTCCGCGGTGCTCATCGCGGTCGGCTTCATCCTTCCGCACGCCGGGCAGTACCTGCACGGCCGCTGGCACGTCCGCCTCGCCCACCACGAACTGCGGCCGCTGTACCTGCTGATGAGGTCCGTGAACGGCACGGGGGTCCCCTTGCTGCTGCGCGCGACGCCGGAGCTGCGGCTGGTCCGCCGGGAGACGTTCATCCGCGACGTGCTGCTGCCGCTGGCCCGGCACATCGACGAGGACCGGCGCGAACGGTTCCACGACGCCGCCCTCGCCCTCGGCCACCCGCCCGGCCTGGCCAGGACACTCGCCGCCACCGCGGCGATCCTGGACGCGGCCGACGCCGGGACCCGGACACAGGAGGACGACGGCACCGGTGCCCGGGACACCACGGAGCTGCTGCGCGAGATCGGCGCGGTGTCCCGCGTCCTGCGCCGCACGGAGGACCTCCGGGCGATCCGCGCCCTGGCACGTGACCACACGGACGGCAAGTCGCTCACGGGCTGACCGGGCCGCGGGTCACCCACGGGTGCCGGGTCCGGCAGCGGCCGGTGCCCGTGGTATCCGGCGGATTGCACGGACGAGACCCGCGCGGGGGCCGCGCACGGTACGTGAAGGTACGGTGAGAGCCGTCCGGAACGAGGCCTGTATGGCTCGAAACCGGTGCCGGCGGACGGGTGTTGTGCGCCGCGCGGCTTTTGCCGGACGACGGGGAATGCCCTCAGGGCAAAGGAGCCTTCATGGCTGAGTGCGGGGAGTCGCATGTCGCGTAGAGCTGTCGTCATCGGTGCGGGTCTGGCCGGCATGCTGGCCGCGGCGGCCCTGTCCGCCGTCGCGGACGAGGTGGTCGTGCTCGACCGCGACGACCTGCCCGAGGGGCCGGAGCACCGCAAGGGCCTGCCGCAGGGACGTCACGCGCATCTCCTCATGGCCGGCGGTCTGGCCCCCATGGAGGAGCTGGTGCCGGGCGTGAGCATGCGCAAGCACCTGCTCGCCGCCGGTGCGCACGAGATTCCGCTCGGCTCGGGCATGGTCGCGCTGACGCCCGAGGGCTGGTTCCGGCGCTGGCGTCACCCCGGACCGCGGATGCTGACCTGCACCCGGGCGCTGCTCGACTGGGCGGTGCGGGGGGCTGTGCTGGACAGCACCGGGGTGGTGATCCGCAAGGCACGGGTGCTGGAGCTGACGGGGTCGCGGCAGCGGGTGACCGGGGTCCGCCTCTCGACCGCCGCCGGGGAGGAGGACCTCGCCGCCGACTTCGTGGTGGACGCGAGCGGACGCGGCTCACGGATCGTGAACTGGCTGGCGGCGCTGGGCGTCGACGACGTGCGCGAGAAGACGGTGGACGCCGGCCTGGTGAACGCCACCCGCCTCTACCGCACTCCCGAGGGGGCCGGGCGTTTCCCCCTGACCATGGTGCAGGCCGATCCGTACCAGGGGCGGCCCGGCCGCAGCGGCATGGTGCTGCCGATCGAGGGCGACCGCTGGATGGTCAGCCTCGCCGGCACGCGGGGCGGCGGCGAACCGCCGTCCGATCCGGACGCGTTCCTCCGGTACACCCTGGACCTGCCCGACCCCATCGTGGGCCGGCTGATCTCCGGCGCGGAACCGCTCACCGACGTCCATGTCAGCCGCAGCACCAGCAATCACCGCCGGTATCTGGAGAAGGTCCGCTCCTGGCCCGACCGCCTCGTCGTCCTCGGTGACGCGCTGGCCACGTTCAACCCCGCCTACGGCCAGGGCATGTCGGTGGCCGCGCTGGGCGCCCGGGAGCTGGACCGCGAGCTGCGGCGGTCCGGCCTCGGCGAGCCCGGGCTCGCCCGGCGGGTGCAGCGGCGGGTGGCCAGGCCGGTGGAGTCCGCGTGGACGATGGCGGTGAGCCAGGACGTCTGGTACCCCGGGACGCGTGGGGGCTCGCCCGGGGTCGCCGACCGGCTGGTCACCGCCTACACCCGCCGCATGATCCGCACGGCGACCGGCTCGTACACGGCGGCGTCGGCGGTCTGGGACGTGATGAGCATGACGACGGGGCCGGCCAGGCTGCTCCGGCCCTCGACGGTCCTGGCGACGCTGAGCGGGCCGCCGTTGCCCGCGGCGGTGGGGGCGCCGCTGACGGAGGACGAGCGGGCGGTGCTGCGGCGCCTGGACCGCACGGGAGACTGAGGCAGGGGCGGTCCGGCCCTCCCCCGTCCGCGTACGCACGCGGGCGGGAGTCCCGGGGGCCCGGCCGCCCCGTCCCGCGTCAGCCGGCGAACGCGGGCTGCGCCAGTCCCTTGCCCGCCCCGGGCACCACGAACAGGGAGCCCGCCAGTGCGGGCGGCCCGGTCAGCCCCGTACGGGCCGTGGTGATGTACAGGTCGGTCAGGTCGGGCCCGCCGAACGCGCAGGCCGTCACCAGCGACACCGGCAGCTCGATCACCCGGTCCAACTCACCGCCGGGGGTGTACCGCCGCACCGCCGAGCCCTGCCACAGGGCGACCCACACGCACCCCTCGGCGTCCACGGTCAGCCCGTCCGGGAAGCCCGCGCCCTCCTCGATGACGGTGAGGGTCCGCCGGCCGGAGATCCGCCCGTCCGCGTAGTCGAAGACGTCGACCCGCCGGGTCGGGGAGTCGATGTAGTACATGAGCCGCCCGTCGGGGCTCCACCCCGTGCCGTTGCTGACGGCGACGTCGTCGAGCACGGCCTCCACGGTGCCGCCGCCGGTGACGCGGGACAGCGTGCCGCCCCCCGGCGCCTCGTCGTAGCGCATGGTGCCCGCCCACAGCGCGCCGTCGGGCGCGATCGCGGCGTCGTTGGCGCGGCGGCCCGGGACCGGCTCGTGGTGGAGCCAGCGGAAGCTGTCGTCCGGGTCGAGGAGGCCGATCCCGTCGCGCAGGTTCAGCACCAGGCCGCCGCCGGCGCGCGGCTTGACGGCGCCGATGTGCTGTTCCGTGCGGCGGACGGTGCGGCGCCCGGTGGCCGGGTCGTAGGTGTGCATGCGGGAGCCGAGGATGTCGATCCACAGCAGCCGGCCGGCCGTCGCGTCCCAGGTGGGTCCCTCGCCGAGCTCGGCCTCGGCCCGCACCGCGACGTCGTACGGCATCGTCATGCCATGCTCCGGTGACCGAGGTGCTCGGACAGCTCGGCGGCGCCCTTGACGGCGAGCTGCTCCAGCTCGGCGCGGCGCTCCTCGCTCCAGCGGATCATGGGCACGGAGATCGACAGGGCGGCGACGACCTGCCCGGTGCGGTCGCGGACCGGCGCGGCCACGCAGGACACGTCCGGGTTGGACTCGCGGTTCTCCACGGCGAGGCCCCGCTCACGGATCTCGGCAAGGGCCTCGCGCAGCGCGCCCGGGTCGGTGATGCTGTTGGGGGTCATCGCGACCAGCCGGGCGCTGTCCGGGATGCGCGCGGTGAGCTCCGGCTCGGGAAGGGAGGCCAGCAGCATCTTGCCGACGGAGGTGCAGTGGGCGGGCAGCCTGCGGCCGGCCGCCGACACCATCCGCACGGCGTGCGTGGAGTCGACCTTGGCGATGTAGATGACGTCCGTGTCCTCCAGAATCGCCACGTGGACGGTCTCGTCGCAGGTCTCGGCGACGGTCCGGGCGACCTGCTGGCCCTCGGCCGCGAGGTCGAGCTGCTCGGAGTAGCGGGCACCGAGCTGGTACGGACGTACGCCGAGCCGGTAGCGTCCGGGCTGACCGGGCATCGGGACGATGTACTTCCGGGCGGCGAGCGTGGTCACCAGCTCGTGCACGGTGGTGCGCGGCAGCTGGAGCTTGCGCACGATGTCGGGGGCGGAGAGCGTCCCGTCCCCGTCGAGGAAGAGCTCCAGAATGTCGAGAGCCCGGGTCACGGCTGGTACGAGGCGTCCCACGACCGGCCCCCTCCCTAATATGTCTCAGGCGCCTGCGTTCGAGATTTCAACAGGCGATCGGCATGACGAACACAGGCTAGCCATAGAGGTATGTCCGGGCAATGGGCAGAGGCACGCAATGGGCAGACGCACACCGGCAGGAGCCGCGTTCCTGCGGCGGCTCCTGCCGGTGCACAGGGGGGCCGTCGTCAGGGGAAGTCGGCCCTGGCCTTGTTCACGAGACGGGTGAGGTTGTTGCCGCCGGCTATGGCGTTGTAGTTGCCGCCGAGGCCGCCGCCGGCACCGGCGCTGGCCACGCCGACCACGAAGGGCCCCTCGTTCCAGAAGCCGAAGACCGGACTGCCCGACATGCCCTTGAGGAAGTCGCCGGTCTTGGTGATCAGCATGCGGCCGCCGCCGAGGTCGAAGTCGTCCTCGTCGAGGAAGAAGCCGGTCTGGAAGTTCGCCGCCGTGGAGTGGATGATCCGCTCGTAGGCGATGTTGAACCAGTTCGCGGTCTCGTTGTCCCAGCCGGAGTCGTAGGTGCGGCAGCCGAAGAAGCCGAAGCCGTCACCGAGCCGCCTGTCGAGCATGACCACCGCGTAGTCGTCGTCGGCGTTGCTGTACGTCACGTCCACGATGTGCTCGTAGGCCATGATGTGGGTGCCGCCCGCGCTCGCGAGCTGGGTGGAGCCCTGGACGAGGCTCACGGAGACGGTGAGCGCCTGCCAGTCGATGACGTGGCTGGCGGTCAGGACGTGCCGCGGGCCGATCAGGGCGCCGGAGCCGCTCCCGGAGCCCGAGGACACGTTGCAGGCCAGCACCCAGGGGAAGGACCGGTCGTCGTAGACGCGCCGGCCGTCGGGGTTGAAGACCAGGAGCGGTTCCAGTTCCTGCCCGGCGAAGACGAGCTGGGGAGGTTCGCCGACCTGGAAGCGGTTCGGTTCGAAGCTGATGCCGTCCTGGTGGTCCGGCATCGACGGCTGGAGGTCGGCGGCCGGCTGAGCCCCGGCCGCCGGGGTCTTCACGGGCACCACCGTCGACTTGGGCAGCTCGACGGGCTTGAGGCCGTTGGGGTCGGGGACCTGGTGCTGGGGAACGTGCAGGGGGGAGGTGCGGATCTCCGCTGCGGAGAGCGGAGGGCGGTTCGAATCCGGGATGCCAGGCATGAGGGTGCTCCACGGAGAGTGTGCCGGTGGAGGGGCGCGGGGTGACGCGTGCGAGGGTCCGCGCCTGCGGGGGACCGGGGGGCGCCCCGATGAAGTTGAACGTTGTGCCGTCCTGTTGGGGACTTCGCGCGGGCGGCAGGCCCGGCGCTCCCTTCCATCAAACCTCGTTTTCGCCCGCCCCGCACACGCACACCGGGGGCCGTACGGCGGGGAGATGAGCCCGCGTTCGCGTGGGCCGGGGACTGCGGTTGCGGCGGCCCGGGGCGCGTGCGTGACTGGCACCGACCCCACTTTCCCGCATCGAGGGGCACCATCATGTCCGATCACCTCACCCACCCCACCGGCGCCGTCTGGTCCGACTTCTGCGCCGTGTCCCCCAGTCCCGAACTGCGCGAGCGGTTCCAGGAAGAGCGGCAGCGCGTCGAGTCCGCCTCGTCGCTCGGCGGCCGGTTCGTCATGGGCGGCGGGCCGCGCTACCCCGGTCTCGACGACGGCATGATCAAGCCGGCCCACGAGTACCCCATCGGCACTCCGCGTGAGTCCATCGCCGCCGCGGCGGCCGAACGCGCCCCGCTCACCGGTGCCGTGCGCGTGGTCGTCATCCTCGCCGACTTCTCCGACAAGGAGATGACGGCCGGTCAGGCGCACTTCGAGAAGCTGTTCTTCTCCCTCGGCGCCATGGAGCACGGCAGCGTCCGGGAGTACTTCCGGGAAGTGACGCACGGTCTGGTCGACATCGTCGGCGAGGTCGTCGGCCCCGTGCGGCTGCCGCAGAAGCTCTCCTGGTACGCGAACGGCAACTTCGGCATCGGCCGTCCCTCCGGGGACCCCAGGGCGCACTTCATGGCCCGGGACACCGCGGTCACCGCCGACCCGCAGATCAACTACGCGCCGTACGACAACGACGGCAACGGCTTCGTCGACGCCTTCATCGTCGTGCACGCGGGCCGGGGCGGCGAGGTCACAGGCGACCCCGGGGACATCTGGTCGCACAAGTGGGTCCTGCCGAGCGCCTACAACGCGGACGGTGCGCGGATCTTCGCCTACCTGACCATTCCCGAGGACGCGAAGATCGGTGTGTGCGCCCATGAGCTGGGCCACCTCGTGTTCGGCTTCCCGGACCTGTACGACATCGACGGCACGTCGGAGGGCGTCGGCAACTGGTGCCTGATGGGCGGCGGTTCGTGGGGGCTCGGTGGCGACCGGCCGACCCACCCGTCGGCCTTCTGCAAGGTCGACCAGGGCTGGGCGACGGTGGTCAACGTCACCGGCCCGGCCAGCCTCTCGCTGCCCGACGTGAAGAACAGCCACCAGGTGCACCGGCTGTGGACCGGCGGGCTGCCCGGCAGCGAGTACTTCCTGCTGGAGAACCGGCAGCAGACCGGCTACGACGCCTCGCTGCCCGCGTCCGGGCTCCAGATCTGGCACATCGACGCGCACCAGCCGGACAACTCCGACGAGACCCACTACATGGTGGGCCTGGTGCAGGCCGACGACGCGCAGGACCTGGAGCACGCAACGAACCGCGGTGATCCCGGCGACCCCTACCCCGGAAGCACCAACAACACCGCCTTCGGTCCGGCGACCGCCCCGAGTTCGCACTCCCACGCGGGCGCCCCGACCGGCGTCTCCGTCACCGGCATCTCCGCGTCCGGCCCCACCATGACGGCCACCGTCGACGTCACCGTGCCGGGCCCCGTCCACCTGCCCGTCCACGCCGGTGCGTCACGTGCGGAACCGGCCGCCGAGACCGGTCTGCCCGAGATGGTCCACGCCCTCCGGGCCCGGCTGGAGGCGCTGGAGCAGACGGTGGATGAGGCGCGCAGGCCAAAGCCGCTCGCCGCGGCCGGCTCGCAACCGGAGTTCAACGGCACGCCGGCCCCGGTGAAGGAGACCGTCGGCGGCAGGCTCCACACCTATCGCCGGCCGTAGGAGACACCCGGAGGTGACCTCATGGTGCAGGCGATCGAGAACCTCACCGCGCTGACCACCCGCCTGGTCACCTCGCAACCCCATCCGCGGCTGAAGGGCTGGGACCGGCTGGTCGTCGACGTGCTCGACGCCCGGCCGGTCGCCGGCCGGGCCGACCTGCTGTCCCGGTACGTGGGCGGGCGCCTGGAACTCGCGGTGCCCGGCGCACTGGTGGCGGGCCTGCCGCCGGGGACCGTCATCCGGCTCAGGGCGAAGCTCGCCGGAGGCCACGCGATGGCCGAGAAGCAGCCGCCGCCGGGCACGTTCGTGACCGAGCCGCCCCGCTGAGAGAGGCGCTCAGGCCCGCCCCCGCCGCCGCCCCCGCACCCCTCCCAGCTCTCCCCTCAACCGCTGTGCGCGCAGCACCAGTTCCAGTTCGAAGCGGCGGTCGGGGTCGTCGATCTCGTCGCCCCACAGTTCGCGGATCTGGCGCAGGCGGTAGCGGACCGTCTGGGGGTGGACGCCTAGGCGGGTGGCCACCTCCGGGGCGCCGCCGCGGGTTTCCAGCCAGGCCAGGAGGGTCTCGGCGAGGCGCCGGCCGTGGGTGGGGCCGCAGTGGGTCAGGGGGGCCAGGCACCTCAGGGCCAGGTCGTCGATGAGTTCCTCGGGCTGGAGGAGGACCAGGGCCTCGGTGTGTTCGGTGCAGTAGAGGACCTCGCCGGAGGGGAGGAGGTCCCGTTCCATCAGGCGGACCGCCGCCTCCGCCCAGCGCAGGGACTTGGCCGCTTCGGTGAGCGGGACCGGTGGGCCGATCGCGCCGGACCAGCCGGCCAGGGCCCGGTGCATGAGCTCGGAGCGGCCCGCCGCGTCCGGCTCGGGCACGACCATGCGGGGCTGCTCGTACTCCATGTCCAGCAGGACGCCCTGGCCGACCGCGGGGGCCATCGCCTCGCGGGCGGGGCGGAGCAGGACGCCGACCGCGACCTTCGCCGGTAAGGGCCAGCCGATCCGGGCGGCGCGTTCGGTCAGGGCCTCGGAGGGGTCGCCGCGGTGGTGCTCGGCGAGGAGCAGTTCCATGAGGCGGCGTTGCAGGCGCAGGCGTTCGCCGGCCTGGCGGGCCGCGGCCTCGGCGTAGCCGCGTACGGACTGGTCGACCAGGCCGTCGAGGTACTCGTAGCCGGCGTCGACGAGTTCGTACATCGCCGGGGGCGGGATCTCCACGCGCTGGCCGATGTCGGCGAAGCGCCGCCAGGCCAGCCGTACGCCCATGCGGTAGATGGCCTGGAGGGAGTCGAGGGAGCGCCCGTTGAGGCCCTCGCCCCGGCCGAAGTCCTGGAAGACTCCGGGCGGGACGGTCGGGCGTCCCTCCGAGTGCTCCAGGTGCTGCACGAACACCTCGATGGCGCGGCGGATGCCGACCAGGGCCATCGGCTCGCCGGAGTCGTCGAGGACGACGGGCAGATGCGGGTACTCCCGCTGGATCTCGCGGAGGATCTCCTCGGCGAGGGCGGGCGCCTCGGCCATGGCGATCGCGGCGAACCGGCGTACCTGGAAGCGCGGTACCTCGTGCCAGGCCGAGCGCGTCGAGAGGGCGGCTGCGGTGCGGGCGGCCGTCACGGTCAACTCCCCTGGTCCGTTTGCTCGTACGTGATCAGCGGGGTGTTCGGTTGGTCGGGTGTGGCTTCGAGCAGCGCGACGACGCCCAGCGCGGCGCCCACGGCGAGGGCGGCGGCGAGCGCGACGGTCAGCGCGGCAGCGAGCAGTCTCGACATCGCAGGGTCAGCCTCTCTGTCCGGATTCATCCGGAGATCGTCCGGAGGTTTCCCCACCCCGGCGTCCCGTCCCTGCCTGTCGCGCCCAGTCTCGACAAGCATTGACACCCCGTCAAGAGCCGCCTACGGTTCCCGGCCCAACCGCACGTGCGCATTCCGCCGCCGTGCCGGCCCTCTCGTACGTCGAGCCGTCCCAAGCCACTGGAGTGCCCGGATGCGCCGTACAACCTCTCCCTTTTCCCTGGTCCTGCTGGGTCTCGGTACGTTCCTGCTGGTGCTGGCGCCCCTGCTCGCCTGGTACGTGGAGCCCCGTGCAGCGGTGAACCCGATCGACATCGACACGACCGCCGTGTACACCGGCCGGGGCAGCGTGTTCGACACTGACCGGATCGAGACGGTGCCCGGCCGGAAGATCACCGTGACCCAGCGGGTGCGGGGCAACGTCGAGGACAGCGAACGCAGCGGCAACGCCGTCTGGGACGTGACGACCACGGTCGACACCGACAAGTCGCTGCCGGCCGCCGATCCGCACGACGCGCTGGACTTCGTGCCGCACCGCTGGGTGATGGACCGGAAGACCACACGGCCGGTGCACTGCTGCGGCGAGAAGCCCTACATCGAGGGCGAGGCGTACCTGAAATTCCCCTTCGACGTGCAGAAACGCTCCTACCAGTGGTGGGACAACACCCTCGGCGACACGGTCGTGCTGCGCTACCGGGGCACCGCGAAGATCCAGGGCTACACGGGCTACAAGTTCACCGGCTCCGTGCCGCCGACCAGGACCGGCACGCGTATGGTGCCCGGCAGCCTCGTCGACCAGAAGAACCGGCCGCAGGTGCTGGCCGAGGAGTGGTACTCCAACCACGGCTTCGAACTGGTCGTGGACCAGGCGACGGGCCGCGTGATCTACGCGCAGACCGGTCCGAAGCGGACCCTGCGGGCGCCGGGCGGGAAGAAGGACGCGGCGGTGCTGCTGGACAGCCGGAAGGTCTCGTTCACGACGGCGACGCAGAAGGAAGCGGTGCGGCAGGCGAAGCGGGACAGCGGGCAACTGCGGATGGTGGGCACGACGCTGCCGATCGGAGCGGCCGTGGGGGGCTTCGTGCTGGCGGTGGTGGGTGGCGTTCTCGTGGCGCGTGGGCGGAAGGAGCCGGAGAGCCCCGTTCCGGCCGATACGTCCGGTACGCCCCAGCCCACCCTCACGATGTGATGTGACGTCAGGTCCAACAAAGCCGGAAATTGTCACGCCGGTGAGTAGCCGTGGCGAACGTCCGGGCGAAAACTGTCCAACCCCACCCGAGCACATCCCGTCCACACTCCCCTCCCAGGAAGAGCTCAGGCTCCGCACAGACCGACCCCCTGTGACGACCACACCCCCCACGTTTTCCCCACGCTGAGTTCCGCACCCCAACACGAGTTGGAGCACCCATGCCCCAGCACGTACCGTCCCGGCTGCGTGCCGCGCTCCCCAGTGCGTCGCAGCCCCTTTCGGCGCTCCCCCCACACCCGCGCCGGATCGTTTTTCTCGCCCATCGTGATCTGGACAACCCGTCCGCCGGCGGCTCCGAGCTGCTGGTCGACCGACTCGCCGACGGACTGACCCGGCTGGGTCACCAGGTGACCCTGCTGTGCGGAGGGCCGGCCGCCTTCCGCGACTACCGGGTCGTCTCCGCCGGCGGCCCTTACGGCCACTATCTGCGCGCCCGGTCGGCCTTCACCCGGCAGATCGGCGACTGCGACCTGCTGGTCGAGGTGTGCAACGGCATGCCCTACCTGGCGCCGCTGTGGCACCGGGGGCCGACGCTGACCCTGGTCAACCACGTCCACACGGACCTGTGGCCGATGCGCTTCGGCGGGCCGCTGGCCCCGGCGGCGCGGATCGGCCGAAGACTCGAACACTGGGCACTGACCGGGGCGCAGCAGCGGAGTCTGCTCGTCGCCGTGTCCTCCTCGACCGCGCACGCCCTGCGGGCGATCGGCGTCGAGCGGGACCGGATCCGGGTCGTGCACAACGGAGTCGAGGAACCGGGGCCGAGGGCCGAGCGTTCGCCGGAGCCGTTGTTCGTCGCCGTCGGACGGCTCGTCGAGTACAAGCGGATCGATCTGCTGCTGCGGCTGTGGGAGCGGGTACGGCCGGTGACCGGCGGGCGCCTGGTGATCGTCGGGGACGGGCCCGAACGAGGCCGTCTGGAGCAACTGGCCGGGCCCGGCGTCGAGTTCACCGGATATGTCTCCGAAGCCGAGAAGCACCGGCTGCTGTGTGCGGCCTGGCTGCTGCTGCACCCGTCCGCCGTGGAGGGGTGGGGGCTGGTGGTGACGGAGGCCGCGGCCCGTGAGACGCCTGCCGTCGCCTTCGACGTGCCGGGGCTCAAGGACTCCGTGGTCGACGGTGAGACCGGCGTCCTCGCGCGGGGCGAGTCCTCCTTCGCCGCGGCGTGGTGCGCGCTCGCCCTCTCCGGGCGACGGCGGGAGCTGATGGGGAAGGCGGCGCGGGAGCGGGCTGCGCAGTTCCGGTGGGACCGGACGGTGCGGCAGTTCAGGGCGGTCGCCACGGAGGCGGTGAGGAGCTGGGCTCCGTGAAGCCGCCCACGCGCCCGCACGGCGGACCCGCAGACCTCTCAGCCCCCGGCCCCTCTGTGCGCGACCCCTCGTTCCGGAGGTCCCTCGCCCTGTTCCGTGCCTTCCTCCACGAGCAGGACGATCCCGAGGCCTGCTACTCGCTGCTCGCCCGCGACGCCGTCGACCAGGTCGAGTCCTACGACGGGCCGGTCGCCGGGCGTACCGTGCTCGACGTCGGTGGCGGCGGCGGGTACTTCACCGGGGAGTTCCGGCGCCGCGGGGCGAACGCGTTCCTCTTCGAGCCCGACCTGGCCGAGCTCGGTGAGAAGCCCCCCGACTCGGCCGTCGTCGCCGACGGGTACCTGCTGCCCGTGCGCGACGGCGCCGCCGACGTCACCTTCTCCTCCAACGTGCTGGAGCACGTGGCCGATCCGGAGACGTTCCTCAGTGAGCTGGCCCGGGTGACGCGGCCCGGCGGGCTGATCTACGTGTCGTTCACCAACTGGCTGTCGCCGTGGGGCGGGCACGAGTGGGCCCCCTGGCACTACTTCGGCGCCGACCGGGCCCGGGCCCGCTACCTGCGGCGGACCGGCAGGCCGGCCAAGCACACCCTCGGCGAGAACCTGTTCGCCGTGCACATCGGCTCCACCCTGCGGCAGGTGCGGGCCCGGGACGACGTCACGGTCGTCTCGGCGCGCTCCCGCTACTGGCCGTTCCTCGCGGAGGCCGTCGTCAAGGCGCCCGGCATCCGCGAGTTCGCCACCTGGAACCTCCTCCTCATTCTGCGGCGGTGTCCTACATGACAACCACGGTCCAGGCTCCTCCCCCGGCAGCCGTCCCCACCTCCGCGACCACCGCGGGCCCGCCCGACGGCCCGCGGTCGCGGCGCTGGCTGCTGGGTTTCTGGGCCGTGGTGTTCGTGTTGTTCCTCGTGGTGCAACCCGGGCGGCAGACCTTCGACACCAAGCTCGGTGTCACGGTCGACCCGGGGCAGTTCCTCGCCGATCTGGGCCAGTTGTGGCACGACCGGGCCGGGTTCGGCGGGATCCAGGACCAGTACGTCGGCTATCTGTGGCCGATGCTGCCGTTCTACTGGCTGTGCGACCTCGTGCGGCTGCCGGTGTGGCTGGCGGAGCGGCTGTGGCTGTCGCTGATCGTGTCCGTCGCCTTCTGGGGGGCGCTGCGGCTGGCGGAGCGGCTGCGGGTGGGGAGCGGGACGTCCCGGCTGCTGGGCGCGGTGGCGTACGCGCTGTGGCCGGTGTTCACGACCGTCATCGGGTCGACGTCGGCCGCCGCGCTGCCGGGGGCGTTCCTGCCGTGGGCGCTGCTGCCGCTGACGAACGAGCGGTACGCCGCCCGGGTCGCGGCCCTGCGGTCGGCGCTGCTCGTGCCGTTCATGGGCGGGGTGAACGCGTCGGCGACCCTGGCGTCGCTGCTGCCGGTCGGGCTGTACCTGCTGTCCCGGCCGCCCGGGCCGCGGCAGCGCAAGCTGATCGCCTGGTGGGCACCCGCCGTGATCGTGGTGACGGCCTGGTGGTGGGTGCCGCTGCTGCTGCTCGGCGTCTACGGCGAGAACTTCCTCCCCTATATAGAGACCTCGCAGACGACGACGGACACCATGGCGGCGACCGAGGCGCTGCGCGGGGCCGGCAACTGGGTCGCCTATCTGCACCTCGGTGAGGCGTGGCTGCCGGCCGGCTGGGCCGTGGCCTCCTCCGTGATCGTGATCCTCTGCTCGGCGCTCGCGGCCGGACTCGGGCTGGCCGGACTCGCCCGGCGGGACATGCCCGAGCGGCGGTGGCTGGTGCTGACGGTGCTCGTGGCCGCGGCAGTGCTGCTCGCCGGGTACGGCGGGGCGTTCGGGGCGCCGTTCCACGGGGTCGTGCAGGGCTGGCTGGACGGGTGGCTGTCGCCGTTCAGGAACATCTACAAGTTCCAGACCGGTGTGGCGCTGGCGCTCGTGCTGGGTCTGGCGCATCTGGTGGGCGTGGCCTCCGAGCCGCGCGGGGCCCGGCAGGTGCGCGGCCGGCGCTTCGCCCCGCTGATCGCGGCCGTGCTGATCCTGCCGGGGCTGCTGTGGCCCTACCTCAACGGCTCGATCCTCAACCCGGGTTCCTTCCAGAAGCTCCCCACCTACTGGCAGGCCACCGCCGACTGGCTGGAGAAGTACTCGCCCGACTCGCGCGCCCTGGTCGTCCCGGCGACCGCGCACGGCGTCTACTCCTGGGGCTCCCCCATCGACCAGCCGCTCGACGTGCTCGCCGAGTCGCGGTGGGCGCAGCGCGACTACGTGCCGTTCGGCACGCCCGGCAACCGGCGTGCCATGGACGCCGTCGAGCAGGCGCTGCTGTCCGGCTCCCACGTGCCGGGGCTCGCCGACTACTTGAGCAGGGCCGGGCTGTACTACGTCGTCGTACGCAACGACCTCGACCCCGACCAGATCGGCCATGTGCCCACCGCGACCGTCAAGCGCACCCTGGAGCAGTCGGGGTACGAGCGGGTGACGGGGCTCGGGCCGGTGATGACCGGCGGCCGGATCGCGCAGGACGCGCCGCTCCAGGTGGAGGGGCTGTACCCGCGGCAGCGGGCCGTGGAGATCTACCGGCCGACGGGTGAGGACGTGGTCCGGCCCGGGCAGGCCGGGCTCGCCCCGGTCGCCGACACGGCCGTGGTGTCCGGCGGGCCCGAGGCGCTGCTGCCGCTGGCGGAGCGGCTGCGCGGGCGGGCGAGCGTCCTGACCGGCGACAACCATCCCGGGCTCGGCACGCCGGCCGTGCAGGTGGTGGGTGACGGGCTGCGGCGGGCGGACACCCGGTTCGGGCTGGTCAACGCCGGTACGTCGTACACGTACACGCGTGACGAGCGCAACGCGCCTGACGCCCAGCAGGACCCGGGCGAGAAGCCGCGGCAGATCCTGCCCGCCGAGGGCGTCGATCACCAGACGGTGGCCGAACTGCGCGGCGCCCGCTCGGTGTCGGCGTCCTCGTACGGCAACTGGCTGTTCCACCTCCCGCAGTACGACCCGGTGAACGCCTTCGACGGCAACCCGGGCACCGCGTGGGCGGAGGGCGCGCCGGACACGCCGGACGGGCAGTGGCTGCGCATCGGCTTCACCGGCCCTTACGACATGCCGTCCTCCTTCAAGGTGACGCCGCTGCCGCAGGAGAGCGTGCGGGCGGCGGCCACGAAGGTGCGGGTGGAGACCGAGAAGGGCGAGAAGACCAGCTTCCTCCAGCCGAACGGCAAGACGCAGCGGATCAAGGCGCCCGAGGGTGCGACGGGGTGGATGAAGCTGACGATCGTGGACTCCGTGGAGCGCCGGAGCGGCCTCACCGGCGCCGGCTTCTCCGAGGTCGACCTGCCGGACGTGCAGGTGACCCGGCTGCTGCGGCTCCCGGCGGACGCCGAGAACGCCACGTCGGCCGCGACCGTCGTCTCCCTGCACCGCGCCTCCGACCCGACGGGTCTGTCCGCGACCGGCACCGAGGCCGGATTGCACCGCCGCTTCACGACACCGGCCGCCGGGACGTACGAGGTGAAGGCGAGCGCGGTGCCGGTGCCGGGCGAGGAATTCGACGAGCTGCTTTACGAGGTGGCACCCGAGCAGCAGGCCCGGATCGTCGCCACCGCCGACTCCACGGCACGCCTCGGCGCGGGCCTCACGGCACGCAACCTCACCGACGGCGATCTGACGACGGCGTGGATCGCGGGCGACCGGCCGACGATCCACCTGCGCTGGGAGGGCAAGCAGCCGGTCGGCGAACTGGTCCTGGCCCCCGCGGGCGGGCTGTCCGCCCGCGCCTCCGAGGTGCACATCAGCTCCCCGGACGGCGCGGCCATCGCCGGCGTCGACGAGAACGGCTGGGTCCGCTTCCCGCCGATCACCACGGACCGGCTCGACATCACGATCACCGAGACGGCCGAGCTGACCCTGCACAACCCGGTCGCCGACGAGGACCTGCGCCTCCCGGTGGGCCTCACGGAGGCCTACCTGCCCTCCCTAGACCAGTACCGCACCCCGCAGCCGGACGGCACCCGGAAGTTCTCCCTGCCGTGCGGCAAGGGCCCGGACGTGGCGCTGGACGGCGAGCTGTACCAGACGAGCGCGAGGGGCACCGTGCGGGATCTGGTGGAGCGCCGGGGCGTGGAGGTGACCCTCTGCCAGGACGGCCGGGGCGACGCCGAGGTGCGGCTCCCCGCCGGAGAGCACCGGCTGGAGGGCGGAGACGCCGGCCCGCTCGCGCTCACGGACGTGACGCTGACCCGCGGCACGGTCCCCGAGACCGCGGCAGCCGGGCGTGACCTGCGGATCCGGGACTGGCTGGGCGACCGGCGCGCGGTCACGGTCGGCTCGGGCGCCGCCTCGTACCTCACGACGTACGAGAACTTCAACGACGGCTGGAAGGCCACCCTGGACGGCAAGGAGCTGACCCCGGTGCGGCTGGACGGCTGGCAGCAGGGCTGGCGCGTTCCGGCCGGGGCGGGCGGCGACGTCAAGCTGTCCTACGAGCCGGCCACGACGTACGACGCGGCCCTGATCGGCAGCGGCGCCGGCATCGCGGTTCTGCTGGGCCTGGCACTGTGGCGGCGCCGCGCCCCCAGCCCCGACGCGCCCCAGCCGGCCCCGCCGCTGCCCGGCCTGTGGCTCGGCACGGTGGCGCTGACGCTGGTCGGTGTCGTGATCGCGGGCTGGTTCGCCCTGCTGGTGCCGGCGCTGGCGCTGCTCGCCGCCCGGCGGCACACCCTGCTGGTGCCCATCGCCTTCGCCGCCCTGGCCGCAGCCGGGATCGTCGCGGCCTCCGGGGCCGGGGAGCCGGTGGGCGCGGGCGAGGGGGCGTTCGGGCATCTGGCCCAACTGCTGGCGCTGATCGGCCTGTTCGCGGCCCTGGTGAGCCTGCGCGAGCGACCGGCCCCGGAGGCTCCGACCCAACGGCTGCCGAGGACGGAGACGGGGGAGGGCAAACCCGCATGACGGCACCGGTACGCATTCCGTTCCCGGTGGTGGACGAGGTCTCCCGGCACTGCCTCCAGGAGGAGGAGCCTGAGACGGTCCACATCGAGGTCCACCTCCCGGGCCCCCTCGACCGGGCGCGGCTGCGCAAGGCCTTCCTGGAGGCCCTGCACCGGCATCCGCGGATCCTGATGCGGGAGGCGCGGGGGCCGTGGTACCGGCGGCAGTACGAGTGGGAGCTGACGCCGGAGCCGGACGTGGAGGTGGTGACCTTCGCCCCGCCGGGCCCACGAGCCCTGCTGGACGCCCGGACCCGGGCCCTCGCGGCAGCCCCGCCGCTGTCTGCGTCCCCGCCGATACGGCTGGAAGTGGTGGACTCGGTCCTGCTGCTCACCATCAACCACACCGCCCTGGACGGCCCGGCCTGCCTGCGCGTCCTGGCCACGGCCGCCGAGCTGTACGGCGGCCGGGACAACGCCCCGGCGGCGCCCCCGACCCGTCCCGCCGAACCCCGGCAGGAACCCCCCGACACCCCGGCCGGCTGGTCGCCCCCGGCGCGGGTGGCGCACGGCACCCCCGACCCCTCCCCGGGCAACGGCATGCTCGTCGCCGAGCTGCCCCTCCCGCACCGCCCCAAGGGGTCCCCGTACACCGTCAACGACCAGCTCATGGTCACCACGGCCCTCACCATCGCCCACTGGAACCGGGAGCACGGCGCCCGCCCCCGCCCCCTGCGCATCACGATGCCCGTGGACGACCGCCCCCGCGACACCACCATGCCCATCGGCAACGGCACCCGCCTGGTGGAGGTCCCGTACGCGCCAGGGGAACTCGACGTCACCGACATGCCGGCCCTGCTGCGCCGCACCGCGGAGCGGACCCGCGCCCTGAAATCCCTCCCACGCCCCCAACTCGGCCACGGGGCGGCCCTCCTGACCTCCCCCTGGGCACCCGTCACCGCCCGCGCGGCCCTCACCCGCACCCTGCGCCGGGCCGCCGCGCCCTGGACGTCGACGACCCTGCTCAGCAACATCGGCCGCATCCCCTACCCCCTGGACTTCGGCGACGAGGCGGGCCGCGCACACGCGGTCTGGTTCTCCGCGCCCGCCCGCATGCCGCGCGGCCTCACCGTGACCACCGCCTCCACGGCCGGCCGCCTCCATCTGGCCCTGCGCTGGTCGAAGGCCCTGCTCAGCCACGGCGACGGCGCCCACCTCCGCGACCTGTTCGAGCACTACCTGCACACCACGGAGGTGACCCCGTGACGACGCCGACCACCACCGGACCCCCGCCCCGCGACCTGCGCGACTTCTACGAGAACCCCGCCGTCCCGGTCGCCTCCGGCACCCCGCGCAGCCTCCGCCAGGCCCGCATGCTGGCCCGCGCCCTGAACGGCCCGGCGACCGCGGGACCGCAGACGATCCTCGACATCGGCTGCGGGGACGGCACCGCCGCCGCCACCGCCGCCCCGCTCCTGCCCGGCCACCGCGTCATCGGCGTCGACTGGTCCCAGGACGCCCTGCGCCGCGCCCGCACCCGCATCCCGTACGCGGTGCGCGGCGAACTCACCGGCGGCGGGCTGCCGTTCGCCTCCGGGTCGGCCGACGCCGTGCTGTTCAGCGAGGTCGTCGAGCACCTCGTCGACCCCGACGCGGCCCTCGACGAGATCCGGCGGATCCTGCGTCCCGGCGGCCATCTGATGCTGTCCACGCCGAATCTGGCCGCCTGGTACAACCGCGGCCTGCTGCTGGCCGGTGTGCAGCCGGTGTTCTCGGAGGTCAGCCTGCGCGGCATCCACGGCCGCCCGGGCAAGGAGGTCGTGGGACATCTGCGCCTCTACACCGCCCGCGCGCTCAAGGAGTTCGTCGCCGCGTCCGGCTTCACGGTCGAACGGCTGGAAGGGGCTCCCTTCCACGGCGTGCCGCGCCCGCTGCGCCCGCTGGACCGGCTGGCCTGCGCCCGGCCGCAGCTCGCGTCGATCCTGCTGCTGCACGCC
Source organism: Streptomyces collinus (assembly GCF_031348265.1). Classification (NCBI taxonomy): domain Bacteria; kingdom Bacillati; phylum Actinomycetota; class Actinomycetes; order Kitasatosporales; family Streptomycetaceae; genus Streptomyces; species Streptomyces collinus. Next base: position 2,749,092 of record NZ_CP133771.1, read on the forward strand.
AGGAGGACGTAGCCCATGTGGTGGGGAGTGGCCGCGGCCCTGCTGGCGAACACCCTGTACAGCCTGGGCTTCGTGCTGGAGAAACGGGCGCTCACCTCTCTCCCGGAGGTGAGCATCCGGCAACCGGCCCGGCTGCTGCGCCTCGTCATCGGCAGCCCGCTGTGGATCGGCGGATCCCTCGCCCTGGCCTCGGGTTTCGCCGCGCAGCTCGTCGTCTACCGCACCCTGCCCATCGCCGCCGCCCAGGGCATCTTCGTCTCCGGCCTGGTGCTGCTGGTGCTGCTGTCGGCGCGGCTGCTCGGGGAGGAGACGTCCGGCCGGGAGCGGTACGCGCTGGGCGCGATCCTGCTGGCGCTGCTGATGGTGGTGCTGTCCCTGCGGGAGGGGTCGGACACCGTCAGCCAGGACGCGCCCTACCAGCTGATCCTGCTGGTGTGCGTGCCGTCGCTGGCGGCCGGGGTGTGGCTGTACGCCTCGGCCGAGCGGCGCACCCGCAACCGGCACCGGAGGCCGACGACCGGCGTCGAGTACGGCGTGGCCGTGGGCCTGCTCTACGGGGTCAGCTCACTGGCCATCAAGGGCGTCTCCAGCCGGCTGACGACCCACGGCATCGGCGGCGCCCTGCTGGACCTGCTGAGTTCCCCCTATCCGTATCTGCTGCTGTTCACCGGTGTGTTCGGCCTGGTGATGTCCCAGGCGGCGCTGCAACGCTGCCGGGCCTCGCTGATCGTGCCGGTGTGCACGACCGTGACGTCCCTGTTCACGGCGGTGCTCGGCACGCTGTCGTTCGGCGAGGCCCTGCCGGACGAGCCGCTGCGGCTCGCGCTGCGGGTGGCGGGCACGGCCCTGGCGGTCGCCGTCCTGCTGACCATGCCGAAGCACGACTCCGCTCCCCAACCCTCCCCACCCGCCAAGGAGCTGGCATCCCCATGAAGCCCGACGACCCGCTGCTGAAGATCCTGGCGTGCCCGCTCGACAAGGGTCCGCTCCATCTGCTGGCCGAGGAGGCCGGGCAGGAGGAGGCGCTGTACAACCCGCGTCTGCACCGCCGTTACCCGATCACCGACGGCATTCCGCAGCTGCTGCCGTCCTCGGGGGAGCAGGTGCCGGACGACGAGCACGAGGAACTTCTGAAGAGGATGGCGCCGTGACCAGCCTGGCGGCCCGTGTCGCCCCTCTGCTGCCCACCCGGCTGGTGGCCGCGGCGGCCCGGGCGCTCTACCCCCGGTTCGAACCGGAGCTGGCCCGGCTCGCCGAGCTGTGCCCGCCGGGCTGCCGTACGGCGGTGGACGTCGGCGGCTGGTACGGGCCCTGGACACACCGCCTGTCCGGCCTCGCCGAGCAGGTCGTGACGGTCGAGCCCGTGCCCCATCTGGCCCGGCTGCTGACCGCCGCCGCCCCGCCGAACGTCCGCGTGGTCCGGGCGGCCGCCTCGGACCGGCCGGGCATCGCCCGCCTCTGGCTGCCCTCGGACGACTCGGGCGACCGGGGCGTGTCCTCACTGGTCCGCCGCGACATCCACGGCCGTGCGCTGGACGTCCCCTGCGTCACGCTGGACGAACTGGGCCTGCGCGACGTCGGCTTCATCAAGATCGACGTGGACGGCAACGAGCCGGCGGTGCTGCGCGGCGCGACGGGCCTGCTGGCCCGCGACCGGCCGGCCCTGTTCGTGGAGCTGGAGTCCCGCATTCAGCCGATCGCGCCGGTGGTGACCTATCTGTCCCTGCTGGGCTACGACGGCTGGGTGCTGCCCGGCGACACCTGGGTGCCGCTGGCGAAGTTCCCGCTGGAGGACCACCAGGCCCGCGCGTCCTACGTCGTCTCCCACGGCCTGCTCCGCCGTGTCCTGCCCTCCCCGTTCCTGCGGGGCCCGCGCTACGTCAACTCCGTCCTGTTCCTCCCCGACGGCCGCCGCCCGGGCAGGACCCCGGTGGGCGACCATGGGTCCCATGCCCTCCGGAAAGCACCCCGCTAGCCCCTTCACCCCGCTCGACTTCCAGCTGGTGCTGCTGCGCCGCATGGCCGACCACAACCCCGGGCTCGTGGAGGACGCCCGCCATGAGCTGGGGGTGTCGATCGCCGACATGCGCGAGGCGAACCGGCGGTGGCAGGCGATGGTCCGCTCCCCGCGCTCCCGGGCGCCGCTGTCCCGCTACCGCCAGGTCCTGGGCGCCCCCGAGTCCCGCACGCCCCGCCGGATCGGCGATCTCGACTGCGAGGCCTGGCTGTGGCCGGTGCCGCTGTGGCCCTCCCTGCGCTTCGAGGTGCTGACCACCCCGAAGGGCGCGGTGTGGAACGAGTGGCTGGTGCGCGCCCCCGGGGCCTCGGGCCCGGAGCTGCGCGCGCTCGACGATCTCACCCCCTGGTCCTGCACCGTCGACGAGGCGGCCCGGGCCTTCGCCCCGGCGCGTCCCCTGGAGGGCACGGCTCCGACGCGCTGGGGTCTGGCGTTCACCGCGCCGGACGCGCAGGGGGTGCGGCGGGAGGCGGTCGCGGAGTTCACCTGGGGGCTGGTGCAGCGGGTGGCCGTCACCGGCGCCCAGGGCTGAGCTGCGTGAGTCCTGGAGGACGGCGGGTCTTCGCCGGTACGCACCACCAGGCGAGGACCGCCGCGCCCAGGTAGGCGAGGGCTCCGATGCCCATGCTGGTCCGGATCCCGGTGCCGTAGTTCGCGGCGGAGGCGAGCAGGCTGCCGCCGACGGCGACGCCGGTGGCGCTGCCGACCTGGCGGGTGGTGTTGAACAGGGCGGAGGCGGCCCCCGAATAGGCCGGGGGCGCGGCGCCCATCACGGTGGCGGTGGAGCCGGTGAGGGCGAAGGACGTGCCGAAACCGGCGGCCATCATCGGGAGCACCAGGAGCCCGTAGGCGGGGTCGGGGCCCGCCGCGGCCCAGCCGGCCAGACCCAGCGCGGCCAGGAGCATGCCCGAGACCACCAGCGGGCGGTCGCCGGTCCGGCGGGACAGCCGGCCGGACAGGACCGAGGCGAACATCGTCATCGCCACCGCCGGGAACAGCGCGAGGCCGGTGCCGAGGGCGCTGTAGCCGCGCTGGTGCTGGAACTCCAGGCTGGCGGTGAACACCATGCCGTAGAAGCCGAAGTTGAACAGCAGGCCGATGACGGCTCCGCCGCCCATGGCGCGAGAGTGCAGCAGGCTCAGCGGGAGGGCGGGAGACCGGGCCAGCCGCTCGCGCAGGGCGAAGGCCGCGGCGGACAGTACGGCCAGGCCCAGACCGGCGAGCACGGCCGGGTCGGACCAGCCGCGCCGTCCGGCCTCGTTGAGCGCCGCGGTCAGCAGGGCGACGGCCGCGACGACGGCGACCTGCGCCGGCCAGTCCAGGGCCCGGTCGGCGCGCCGGGGCGAGCGGGCCACGTGCCGCAGGGTGAGCGCCAGGCAGACGGCGCCGACGGGCAGGTTGATGAGGAACACCCAGCGCCAGCCCACCGTGGAGACGAGCAGCCCGCCCAGCAGCGGCCCCGCGGAGGCCGCGATGCCCGCCATCGAACCCCACAGCCCGAAGGCCCGTGAGCGTACGTCCGGCTCCGGGTAGGCCTGCTGGAGCAGGGCCAGCGAACCGGGCACGATCAACGCCGCGCCGAGCCCCTCCACCAGCCGGGCCACCACCAGGAAGGCGGTGCCGGGCGCGAGCGCGCAGGCCGCCGAGGACACGGTGAACACCGCCACGCCCCAGCAGAAGACCCGCCGGTTGCCCAGCCGGTCCCCCAGCGCCCCGCCCGTCAGCAGGAACCCGGCGAAGACCAGCGTGTACCCGTCGGTGATCCACTGGATCCCGGTGAGCGAGGCCGACAGCTCCCGCCCGACCACCGGCACGGCGACGTTGATCACCGTCACGTCCAGGATCACCATGAAGTACCCGGCGCACACCGCGAGCAGCGGTGCCCAGGTCCGTTGCTCGGGGGGCATGGTGGCATCACTACACCAAAAGCCTCACCCAGGGGCGTATGCCTCGCGCGGCGTGCTCAGCCGGCGGCGGCCAGCACCGCCTCCACCACCTTCGGCACGGAGTCCGGATGCAGATGGAGGAACAGGTTCGGCTCGATCAGCTCCAGCTCCATCACGCACGGCTCGCCGTCGGGCCCGGTGACCAGGTCCACGCGCGCGTACAGCAGCTCCGCGTCGCCGGGCACGGCGGCCAGCGCCTTCTCGGCGACGGCCAGTTCGGCGGCGGTCGGCTCCCAGGGGCGGAGGTCGGGGTGGGCGACCTTGTCGGCGTCGTACGGTGTGCCCGGCGCGAGGACGGCGCCCTTGACGCCGGCGTGCAGCAGGCGTCCGCCGAAGAACTGCAGGGCCCGCTCGCCGTGGGTGTCGATGCTGCTCAGGTAGGGCTGCACCATGACGGTGAACCCCTCGCGGTGCATGCGCTCGGCCTGCCGGACGGCGGCGTCCCGCTCCCCGGCCGGGTAGCGGGCGGCGTAGCGGGCACCGGCGCCGGAGGCGGGCTTCACGACGAACTCGCGGTCGGCGGGCAGGTCGAGGGGGTCGCCGGGCGCGAAGTACCGGGTGGGCACGACGGGCACTCCGGCCTCCGCGAGCTGCCCGAGGTAGCGCTTGTCGGCGTTCCATGTCACGACCCCGAGCGGGTTGGCGAGCCGTGTCGCCTCGCCGCACCGCTCGGCCCACGCCGTGAACTCCTCGGCGCGCCAGCTGTAGTCCCAGGTGGAGCGGATGAGGGCGAGGTCGAAGCCGGCCCAGTCCACGTCCGGGTCGTCCCAGGGAACGGCGACGGCGTCGGCCCCGGCCTCCCGCAGCGCCTGCACCAGCACCGGCAGGTCGCGGTCCTTGTGCTCCTCGCCGCGGGGGTCGTAGGTGACGACGGCGATGCGCGGGGTGCCGGCCACGGCGACTCCATCCTCGTACGGACGCTCGATTCGATGTCCGTCGCAGGCTAACAATCCCCTCCGGAACCGCGACACCCCGTTTGACCTTCACCTTCGGTGAAGCCCCAGCATCGGTGGCGGAACGAGCGCGAGGAGCGCGCGGGGACCGCAGGGGGTCACATGGCCATGCTGACGATCGGCGCGTTCGCGAAGGCGTGCCGGCTCTCACCGAAGGCACTGCGCCTGTACGACGAGCTGGACCTGCTGCGGCCCGCCCGCGTGGACCCGGACACCGGATACCGGTACTACGCGGCCGGGCAGCTGGAGCAGGCCCGGCTGGTGGCGTGGCTGCGACGGCTGGGCATGCCGCTGGCCGAGATCCGCCGGGTGTGCCTCCTGCACGACCGCGACTCCACGGCCGCCGCCCGCGAGGTCCGTGCCTACTGGGCGCGGGTCGAGACGGAGACGGCGGCCCGGCGGGACCTCGCCGCGTTCCTGGTCGATCACCTGACGACGGGCCCGGACGGGCCCGGGAAGGACACCGCCATGCTGGAACTGCGTTACTCCGCCCACTCGGACACCGGCCGCGTACGCCCCGCCAACCAGGACACCGCCTACGCGGGCACCCGGCTGCTCGCCGTGGCCGACGGCTTCGGACCGGCGGGCGCGCCCGCGAGCAGCGCCGCCGTGGAGGCCCTGCGCTTCCTGGACACGGACGAGGTACCGTCCGGCGGCGTCCTGGACATCCTGGAGGACGCGGTACGGGGCGCCGAACAGGCCGTGCGGGACGTCGCCGACGGCTCCGACGAGGTCGGCACGACTCTGACGGCCCTGCTGTGGACGGGCTCGCGGCTGGCGCTGGTGCACATCGGCGACTCCCGCGCGTATCTGCTGCGCGACGGCGAGCTGTTCCGCATCACGCACGACCACACGATGGTCCAGTCGATGGTCGACGAGGGCCGGCTGGCGCCCGAGGAGGCGGCCTCCCACCCCGAGCGCGCCCTGCTCCTGAAGGCCCTTACCGGAGGCAGGGCCAGCGCGTCCCCGGACCTCCGCCTCCACGACACCCGGGCCGGCGACAGATATCTCCTCTGCTCCGACGGCCTGTCGGGCGTCGTCCCCGAACACCGCGTCAGGGAACTCCTCGCCTCGCCCCTGTCCCCCGCTGAAACGGTCCGGGCCCTGGTCGGGGCGGCGAACGCGGCGGGCGGCCCGGACAACGTCAGCTGCGTGGTGGCGGACGTGGTGGAGCCCTGACCCGGACGGCGTAGGACCACGGGCCATGGGGATCCCGGGCCGGTCTACTGGCCGGAAGACCGACGGAGGAAGGGATTCCCATGGCTGTGGTGCTGACGCTGCGCTGGGCCGGGGTGACGCCCGAGCAGTACGACGCGATGCTCGACACGGTGGGCTGGGAGAAGCAGGTGCCGGACGGTCTCGTCCTGCACGTGGCCTGGTTCGAGCCGGGTGTCATGCACGTGACCGACGTGTGGAACGCCGAGGGGGACTTCCAGCGCTTCTTCGCCGAGCGCCTGGCATCGGCCGTGCAGGAGGTCGGACTGCCGGGGCAGCCCGAGGTGGAGTTCTCGCCGGCCCACCGGCGGTTCGTGGCGCCCGGCGCCGGCGGCGGGGCCTGAGCCCGGGCTACTCCTCCCCCGGCTCCCAGTCCAGCAGCCGTACCTTCGCCACCGTGCGGACGTGCCGCCGCATGGCCGTGGCCGCCTGCCTCGGCTGTCCGGCGGCGATCGCGTCCAGGATCGCCCGGTGCTGCGAGAGGGAGCGGGACGGGCGGCCGGGCTGACGCAGCGACTCGGTGCGGCTCTCGGCGATCTGCTCGGCGATGGAGCGCATGAACTCCGCGAGCAGACTGCTGTGGGCCGCCGCCGTCACGGCCGCGTGGAACAGCCGGTCGCCCTCGACGCCGTGGCCGCCCGCCTCGATCTCCCCGGTCATCAGGGCGAGCGCCGAGCGCATCGCCGCCAGGTCGTCCTCCGTGCGCCGCTCGGCGGCCAGCTCCGCGAGCTTCGTCTCCAGCGCCTCCCGGGCCTCCAGGACATCGGGCAGGCGCCTCCGGCGTTCGACCATCCGCTCGACCGGTTCGGTGTCGAGACTGTCCCTCACGAGGTAGGTGCCCCCGCCGTGCCGGGCCTCCACCAGGCCCTGGACCTCCAGCACCACGATGGCCTGCTTCACCGAGGCCCGGCTGACCCCGAGCCGCTGGGCCAGATCCCGCTCGGGCGGCAGCCGGTCACCGGCGCGCAGACCGCCCTCGGCGACGTACTGGCGCAGCCGCTCCAGCACCTGTTCGTAGAGGCGCTGTTTCGTCATGGGGCGCAGGGCGTCGGTCACGGGCTCCCCCTCTCGCCGGGAGCGTAACACCGGACCTTCACAGTGGCGGAGTGGCTGAGCCAATTCCCGCGCACCCCCTTGACGGGGGCCCGGGTCGCGCCCACGCTGTTCGACCAACGCACCTCAAGTGGTTCAGCCACTCGTCCACTGGGAGTGATCCCAGCCGCTCCGGGGCCCAACGACGGGAGCCCGTATGTCCCCCGAACTCATCTCGATCCTCGTCCTCGTCGTGGTGTTCGTCATCGCCACCACCCGTTCCGTCAACATGGGCGCCCTCGCCTTCGCCGCCGCGTTCGCGGTCGGCGGGCTGGTCGCGGACCTCGACGCGGACGGCATCTTCGCCGGGTTCCCCGGCGACCTGTTCGTCGTCCTGGTCGGCGTCACGTACCTCTTCGCGATCGCCCGCGCCAACGGCACCACCGACTGGCTGGTGCACGCCGCCGTCCGGGTCGTGCGGGGGCGGGTGGCGCTCATCCCCTGGGTGATGTTCGCCCTGACCGGCGCCCTCACAGCCATCGGCGCGGTCAGCCCGGCCGCCGTCGCGATCGTCGCCCCGATCGCGCTGAGCTTCGCCGCCCGCTACGGGATCAGCCCGCTCCTGATGGGCGCGATGGTCGTCCACGGCGCCCAGGCCGGCGGCTTCTCCCCGATCAGCATCTACGGCTCGATCGTCAACGGCATCGTCGAACGCGAGAAGCTCCCGGGCAGCGAGGTCGTCCTGTTCCTGGCGTCACTCGCGGCGAACCTGGTCATCGCGGCGGTGGTGTTCGTGGTGTGCGGAGGGCTGAAGCTGTGGGCCCGGGGGGCGGTGGAGGGGCCCGGCACCGACGCCGACGGCGGTGCGGGCGAGCCGGGCCCCGCGGGTGGTACCGGCGGGAACCGGCCCTCCCCCGGCGGCACCGCGACCGTCACCGCCGTGCCGGCACAGTCGGCGGCACCCGGCACCACCCGCCTCACCCCGGCCCGCATCGCCACGCTGACGTCCCTGCTGGCCCTGGTCGTCGCCGTCCTCGTCCTCGACCTGGACGCGGGCCTCACCGCCATCACCCTCGCCGTCATCCTCAGCACCGCCTGGCCGGAGGACAGCCGCAAGGCGACCGGCCAGATCGCCTGGCCCACGGTCCTCCTCATCTGCGGCGTCCTCACCTACGTGGGCGTCCTCGACGAGATGGGCACCATCACCTGGGCCGGCGAGGGCGTGGGCGGCATCGGCGTCCCCCTCCTCGCGGCCGTCCTTCTCTGCTACATCGGCGCCCTGGTCTCGGCGTTCGCCTCGTCCGTGGGAATCATGGGCGCGCTGATCCCGCTGGCCGTGCCGTTCCTGGAGCGGGGCGAGATCGGCGCGATCGGCATGGTCGCCGCGCTCGCCGTCTCGGCGACGGTGGTCGACGTCAGCCCGTTCTCCACGAACGGCGCACTCGTCCTCGCCGCCGCACCGGACATCGACCGCGAGCGTTTCTTCCGGCAGTTGATGGTGTACGGAGGGATCGTGGTCGCGGTCGTCCCCGCGGCGGCGTGGCTGGTGATGGTCGTCCCCGGCTGGGGATAGCCGTACCGATGATCCGTGACAGGCGAACAGCTAAGGAGACGTGACGCGTGACCTCCCTCTTCCCGGCCCTGACCGGCGGCTCGGCCGACCGGCCCGCCCTGCGGTTCGGCGAGCGCTCACTGACGTACGGGGAACTCGCCGCCGCGGCCGGTGCGACGGCCGACCGCATCGGGGACGCCCGCCGGGTCGCCGTCTGGGCGACGCCCACGATGGAGACGGCGGTCGCCGTCGTCGCCGCGCTGCTGGCCGGAGTGCCCGCCGTGCCGCTCAACCCCAAGTCCGGCGAGAAGGAACTCGGCCACATCCTGACCGACAGCGCCCCCGACCTGGTGCTCACCGCGCCCGACGACCAACTCCCGGAGGCAGTACAGGGCTTGACCCGGCTCGACGTCGACGTGCACGGCACCGGCACCGCCCCCGCGGAGCCCGCCGACGAGAGCGCCCCGGCCCTGATCGTCTACACCTCCGGCACCACCGGCCCGCCCAAGGGCGCCGTCGTCCCGCGCCGGGCCGTCGCGAGCACCCTCGACGCCCTGGCCGACGCCTGGCGGTGGACCGGTGACGACGTCCTCGTCCACGGACTGCCGCTGTTCCACGTGCACGGCCTGGTCCTGGGCATCCTCGGCCCGCTGCGGCGCGGCGGATCGGTGCGGCACCTGGGCCGCTTCAGCACCCAGGGCGTCGCCCGCGAGCTCAACGCCGGCGCGACCATGCTGTTCGGCGTGCCGACGATGTACCACCGGATCGCCGAAGCCGTGACGAGCGATCCGGAACTGGTGAAGGCGCTGACCGGGGCGCGGCTGCTGGTCTCCGGTTCCGCGGCGCTGCCCGTGCACGACCACGGCCGGATCGCGACCGCGACCGGACGACGGGTGATCGAGCGGTACGGCATGACGGAGACGCTGATGAACACCAGCGTCCGCGCCGACGGCGAGGCCCGCCCGGGCACGGTCGGCGTGCCGCTGCCGGGCGTGGAGCTGCGGCTGGCCGAGGAGGACGGTTCGGAGGTCACCGCGTACGACGGGGAGACGGTGGGCGAGATCCAGGTGCGCGGTCCGAACCTGTTCACCGAGTACCTCAACCGTCCCGACGCCACCGCCGCCGCCTTCACCGCCGACGGATTCTTCCGCACCGGCGACATGGCGGTGCGCGACCCCGACGGCTACGTCCGGATCGTCGGCCGCAAGGCCACCGACCTGATCAAGAGCGGCGGTTACAAGATCGGGGCCGGTGAGATCGAGAACGCGCTCCTGGAACACCCCGGGGTGCGGGAGGCGGCCGTCACCGGGGAGCCCGACGCCGATCTGGGTGAGCGGATCGTGGCGTGGATCGTGCCGGCGGATCCCCAGTCGCCGCCCGGCCTGGAGGAGTTGGCCGGGCATGTGGCGCGGCGGCTCGCCCCGCACAAGCGGCCGCGGGTCGTGCACCACCTCGACGCGCTGCCCCGCAACGACATGGGGAAGATCATGAAGCGGGCGCTGGCCCATGGCTGAGCGCTTCTCCGCCCGCGAGGCCGTCACCGCCCTCGCCGACGACGCCACCTTCGCCGAACTCCCCGTCCCCGCACGGAGGCCGAAGCCCGACGGCCCGCTCGGCTGGCCGGGCTACGACGCCTCCCGCGCCCGGGCCGCCGAACGCACCGGCGAGCAGGAGTCCGTGGTGTGCGGCACCGCCCGGATCGGCGGCACCCGGGCCGTGCTGATCGCGTTCGAGTTCGGCTTCCTCGGCGGCTCCCTGGGCGAGGGCACCGGCGACCGGCTGGAGGCGGCGTACACGTACGCCCGGGAACGCCGCTTCCCCGTCGTGCCGCTGGTGGCGACGGGCGGCAGCCGGATGCAGGAGGGCATGCTCGCGCTGACCCAGCTCCAGCGGGTGGCCCGCCAGTCGGCGCTCACCCGGGAAGCCGGTCTCGCGCAGGTCGCGGTGGTGCGCGACCCGACGACCGGGGGCGGCTGGGCCACCCTGGGCGCGGGCGCCGACGTGGTGCTCGCGCTGCCCGGCGCCCAGGTCGGTTTCGCCGGTTCCCGGGTGCGGCCGGCGGACGCGGACCCGGCGGCGTACACCGCGGAGGCGCAGCTCGCGGCGGGCGCGGCGGACTCGGTCGTACGGCCGGAGGAACTGCGGGAGACGCTCGGGCGGTGGCTGCGGCTGCTGACCTGCCCGTCCACGACTCCCGCGCCGCCGCCGGAACCGCTCGGCGGCTCCGCGGTCCTGCCCGCCACCGGCTGGGACGCCGTCCGCCGCGCCCGTTCCCCGCAACGGCCGCGCGCCACGGCCTACTTGGACGCCTACTTCACGGACCGGGCCGCGATCAGCGGCGACCGCTGCGGCGGCACCGACCCGGACGGCATGCTGTGCGGCTTCGGCACGCACGAGGGCCGGACGGTCGCCTACGCCGCGCAGACCGGGACCGCGACCCGCCCCGCCGGATACCGCACCGCCGCCCGGCTGATCCGCCTCGCGGACCGGCTCGGCGTCCCGGTGCTGACCCTCGTGGACACCCCGGGGGCGGCCAACGACGCGGAGGCGGAGCGGCAGGGCGCGGGCGCGGCGATCGCCGACCTGTTCGCCGCGGTGGCGGGTGCCCGCACCCCGGTGACGACGCTGGTGATCGGCGAGGGCGGCTCCGGCGGCGCACTGGCCCTCGCCGCGCCGGGCAACACCTGGGCCACACCAGACAGTTACTTCTCGGTGATCGCGCCGGAACTGGCGGCGGCCATCCTCAAACGCCCCCCGCGCGAGGTGGAGGCGACGGCGGACCAACTCCGCATCCGGCCACAGGACCTGGTGGAGCTGGGGGTGATCCGGGGGACCGTCGGTGGGTGAGTTCCGTGAATGCCCCCTGCGCCATCGAGCACCTTCCGTCACAATGGTGCTGCCCAGCGCAATCGGACGACGGGGGTGTCGTGGACGGTTTGGTCGAGTTCAGAACCGGTGACGGAGCCGTGGTCGCGGTCGAGGCGGTGGAGGAACGGTCCGGCTCCCGTCTGGTCTCCCGCGGCGACGGCACGGTCCAGGCGGCCCGCACCTTCGAGGGCGCCCTGGAGGGTGTGCGGGCGGCGGCCGAGTCCGCGCTGCGCGTCTTCCGGGACGGCTCGCTGAGGCCCGACGGCGTGGAGATCGAGTTCGGGGTGAAACTGGCCGCCGAGACGGGCGCGTTCATCGCCAAGGGCACCGCCGAGGGCCATCTCGTGGTCAAGCTGACCTGGTCCCCGGACGCCCCCGGGGCGAGCTCCCCCTCATGAACAGCGCCGAGTGGCACGCACGGATCGAGTTACGGGGCCGGGTGGCCGGAGCGGGTTTCCTCGTCACCCCGAGCACGGTACTGACGTGCGCTCATGTCGTGGGCGACGGCGAGGACCTGGCGGTGACCTTCACCGAGCGGCCCGGCACCCCGGCCGTGTCCGCCCGGGTCGTCGCGCACGGCGGCTGGGCCGGTGGCATCACCGACCCCGGTGACCTGGCCGTGCTGGAGCTCGACCGGGAGGTGCCGGTCGCCCCGGCCGCGCTGGCCCCGGCCGACGCGGCGCACGGCACGACGGACCGCAAGCTCGTCGTCTACGGCTTCCCGCGCGGCTTCGACGAGGGCGTCCTCACCGAATGCCGTGTCACGGCATCGCAGTTGATCCGGCGGGAGTGGCTCCAGCTGGAGGCCTGGCACCAGGGCGGCCAGCCCCTGGCCCCCGGCTTCAGCGGGGCCGCCGTCACCCTGGCCGACACCGGCGAGGTCGTCGGCATGGTCACGGCGGACGCCGGCAGCGGCGAGGTGCGCACCGGCCGGATGATGCCCACCCAGGTCATGGCCCGCTACTGGCCGGGCCTGCAGGGCCTGGTCCCGACCTCCGACCACGCCACCGCCGACCGCGCCCGGCTGCGCGCCCTGGTCGAGAAGGCGGCCCGCGCGGGCGTCGACTGCGAACCGGTGCGGCTGTACACGGCGGCGGCCGACCCGTTCGACCCTCCGCCGCCCGAGGAGGGGTTCGACTCGCTGTGGTCGGCGGCCCTGTTCGTGCTGTGCGAACTCGACGGCCCGGGCGCCGCCCGCACCGTCGCCCGCTTCGCCGACCGGCTCCAGGATCTGCTGCACGCCCCGGCCGTGGAGCCGTCGGCCCCGGACTGGTCGCCGATCCTCGTCGAACTCGGGCACAGCGGGGCGGGCGACGGCCTGGTCCGGGTCGAGGTGTCCGCGTACAGCGAAGGGCGGCGCCACCCCGTCGACTCCGGCACGGTCGAGCAGCACCGGCTGCACGCGTACGTGCAGGAGGGGATCGAGGCGGCCTTCCGGTATCTGACGCCCGGCGCGGACGAGCTGGTCGCGTTCGCGCTGCCCCGGGACTGGCTGGACTGGCCGGTCGACCGCTGGGAGAGCGCCCCGGACGACGACACGCCGCTCGGCTGTGTCTACCCGCTGGTCGTCACCGACCACGCCCGCCGCAAAGCCAGCACCCGGCACGTGCTGACCCGGACGTGGAAGCGCCTGGACTCCTGGCCGGGCGCGCGGATGCACCGGGTGGAGTGCGGTGTGCCGGAGGAGCCCGGGCGGCTGCGGTTGCGGCTGCGGCAGCGCGACGCCTGCCTCGCCGGGTTCGGCACCGCCCCGGCCGCCGCCCGCACCCGGCCCCACTTCGACACCTCGCTCACCGCACCCGCCCCGGTGATCGTGTGGTCGCGGGGCGGCTGCGGCTCCGGGCAGGAGGAGTGCGCCGGTGCGGACGGCTGCACCGGCAAGGCGTTCCTCGACGCGCTCGACGCGCACGTCATGGCCGTACCGCCCGCCGAGCTCCCGCGCCAGGTCCTCGCGCTGCGCGAGGAGGCGCACGCGGAGGAGGACCACTGGGCCCGCGGCATCCAGCTGCTCTGGGACGACCCGCGGGTCTTCACCGACCCGCACGCCGTCGCCACCGCGCACACGAGGTCGCCGGTGGCCTGACACCACCCGCAGGCGACGCGCCACGAGAGACACCCGCACGAAAACGGAGAGCGAGACCACTCCCCATGCCGCACTGGTCCGTCTACACCGGCCGGAACGAGCCGCACGACGGCATCGACGACCTGCCCGCCCCGCCGCCCTGGCGCGCCTTCGACGGCGGGCCGGCCCTGCCGCCGCCGCACGACGGCGACGACGCGACGGCCGTCTCCCCCGACCGTGTGCACCGGGCGAAGTCGTACGTCGCCGGCGAGGAGAGCGTCCGGCTCGTCAACGCCGCGCTCTGCCTGCGCCGCCCCCTGCTCGTCACCGGCCCGCCCGGCACCGGCAAGTCGTCCCTCGCCTACGCGGTGGCGCGGGAGCTCCGGCTCGGCCCGGTGCTGCGCTGGAACATCACCAGCCGCAGCTCGCTGGCGGACGGCCTCTACCAGTACGACCCGCTGTCCCGGCTGTACGCGGCCCGGGATGCGCGGGAGGAACGGGGCGGTGTCGAGGACCACCTGCGTCTCGGCCCGCTCGGCACGGCCCTGCTCCCCTACGACCGGCCCCGCGCCCTGCTCGTCGACGAGATCGACAAGAGCGACCTGGACCTGCCGAACGACCTGCTGAACGTTCTGGAGGAGGGCCAGTACGAGATCCCGGAACTGGTGCGTACCGCCCGGCACTCCGGCGACGGCGCGGCCGAGGTGCTCGCCGACGGCACGGACACGCCGGTGACCGTGCGCCGCGGCCGGGTCCGCTGCCGGGCGTTTCCGTTCGTCGTGCTGACCAGCAACGGGGAGCGCGAGTTCCCGCCCGCCTTCCTGCGCCGCTGCGTCCGGCTGAAGCTGCGCCGCCCCGGCCGGGACCAGCTCACCCATATCGTCCGGGCCCATCTGGACACTCCGAGCGGGGACGCGGACCGTCTGATCACCCGCTTCCTGGAGCGGGCGTCCGGCGGCGAACTGGCCACCGACCAGCTGCTGAACGCCCTCTACCTCACCGGAGTGGCGGGCCTGGACGCCGAGTCCCGCGACGATCTCGCCGAGCAGCTGATGCCGTACCTCAGCGCGGCGGCCGACGGCGATGGCTTCTGACGGCGGACCCGGGCCGTCTCCGGTCGCCCGGCTGCAGGCGGCCCTGTCGGCGGCGGGGGCCGCGCCGACCCCGCGGGAGATCGCCGAACTGCTGTGGCTGGCTGGTCAGTTGGACCGGCCGTCCGGCGAGCCCCGGACAGGCCGGCCGACCGCTCCGGAGGCTCCCGTCACCGCGGGAGCGGCAACAGGCCCGGAGGAGCCGGCCGCCCCCGAAGCACCGCAGACCGCCGAGCCTTCCGCCCTGGCCGGCCCGGGCCGCGTCCCGCTCCGCCTCCCCGCGCCGCGCTCCCCGGACCGCCCCGGCCACCACTCCGGCGGCGGATCGCCCCTCCTCGCGCCCGCGCCCCCGATGCTGCCCCACCCCCTCGCGCTCCAGCGCGCCCTGCGCCCGCTCCAGCGCAAGGTGCCCTCCCCGCATCTGCGCCTCCTCGACGAACGGGCGACGGCCGACCGGATCGCGCGGCTCGGCGCCCACCCGGACGTGTGGTTCCCCGTGCTGCGGCCGGCGCCCGACCGCTGGCTGCGCCTGAACCTCGTGCACGACACCGGCCCCACCATGCCGGTCTGGCGCCCCCTGGTGAGCGAACTGCACACGGCGCTCGCCCAGTCGGGCATCTTCCGCACGGTCACCCTGCACCCCGCCACGCCCGACGGCCGCGCCCGCCAGGTCCCCGTCCTCGACGACGGCCGCACGGCCACCCTCGTCGTCAGCGACTGCATGGGCCCGCAGTGGCGCCCGGGCGAGGCGGGCGAGCGCTGGTACCGCACCCTGCGGCAGTGGGCCCACCGCATGCCGCTCGCCGTGGTCCAGCCCCTCCCCGAACACCTGTGGGCCGGCACGGCGTTGCCCGCCGAGCCGGGCCTGCTGACGTCCCCGTCCACCGCGGCCCCCTCGGCGGCCCTCGCGTTCACCCCGTACGACGCGACGTCAGCGGCCCCGGACCGGGCCCTGCCGCTGCCGGTCCTGGAACCGGGCGCCCCCTGGCTCGCCCACTGGGCGGCCCTGCTCGCCGACCCGGGCGGCGCCCGGACACCGGGCGCGGTGGCCTGGCTGCCGCCCGCACCCGCACCGCCCGCCGAGCCCACCCCCGACATCACCACCGCCTCCCCCGAGGACCTGGTCCTGCGCTTTCGCGCGACGGCGTCCCCGGAGGCCTTCCGCCTCGCCGGGCATCTCGCGCTGGCGGTCCCCTCGGTGCCGGTGATGCGCCTCGTCCAGCGCACCCTGGAGCGCGACCCGCGCCCCCAGCACCTGGCCGAGGTCATCCTCAGCGGCATGCTCACCTCCGCGCCCGGCCCGCCCGGCTCCTACGCGTTCCGGCCCGGCGTACGGGAGTTGCTGCTGCGCTCCCTGCCCCGCACGGCCCGCGGCCGGACCCGGGAGTTCCTCGAACGGGTCGGGGGTCTGATCGACGAGCGGGCGGGGTTCGCGGCCGGGGAGTTCCGGGCCGAGACGGACGGCGGGAAGGGCGATGCGGGTCCGGCGTTCGCGACGGTCAGCGAGGAGACCGTGCGGCGACTCGGCGGAGAGACGCTGTTCGCGGGACGGTACCGGCTGACCGGGCGGCGCGACGGGGAAGGGCGCGTGTCCCGGGCCGTGGACGTCCGCACCGGCCGGCAGGTGATCGTGCGCCGGTACCGTGAGCAGCCCGCCCCGCAGGAACGGTTCCTGAACGAGGCGCGGGCCCTGGCCGGGGTCGACGATCCGCATGTGGTGAAGGTGCTCGACTTCGGGGTGGAAAGCGACGCGCCCTACCTGGTGACGGAGTTCGTGGACGGCCTGACGGTCTCCGAAGTGCTCTCGGGCATCACCTTCCCCGCCTTCGCCCGCCTGGTGTGCCAGGGCATGGCGGGGCTGGAGGCCCTGCACGCGCGCGGTCTGGCGCGCGGGGAGCGCGGGCCGGACGGCCTGCTGCTACGCCCCGACGGCACGGTGCTGCTCAGCCGCGTCACCCTGGGCGAGGAGTCCCGGAACAAGGCCCCCGAGGCGGACGTCGCGGAGTTCCGGTGGCTGCTCAAGCAGCTGGTCGCCGGCACCCATGTGCCCGCCGAGCACCGGGAACTGCTCGAACTGATCGACCGGCACGAGCTGCGGGAAGCCGCCGCGTACGCCGCCCGCCTGCCCGCGGGGTGGCCACCGCCGCGCTCCTTCGCCCTGCTCGGCCCCCTGCGCATCAGCGCCGGCCCGGAGCCCGTGGCACCCCCCTCCCCCGAGGCCCGGGCGCTGCTGTGCATGCTGCTCCTCCGGCACGGCCGGCGCGTGCCCCACTCCGAACTGGCCCGCGGGCTGTGGGAGGAACCCCTGCCGGAGAGCGAGGCCGCCCACCGCCTCGACGCCCTGGCGGCGGAGGTCCGGCAGGTGCTGCCGGACGGCGGCCTCGTCGCGTTCTCCGACTCGTACGCCCTGCACGTGCCGGACCTGTACGTCGACGTGCTGCACTGCGAAGAACTCCTCAGCGACCGAATGCGCGGCAGCACCGACCTCCGGCGGGTCCTCGGCCTCTGGTACGGCGACCCGCTCGACGGCGTCCCGGGTCCCGCAGCCGCGGCCACCCGGGACCGCCTGCGCGCGCTGCTGGAGAGGCTCCGGAAAGCCGTCGGTGACACCCAGGAGGCCGCCGCCCCCACGATCCTCTTCGAGGCCGACGACCTCACCGGCCACCCCGAGGCCCGCATCACCCTCGAATACGCGGTGCACGAGATGCTCTCCCGCGGCGCGCTCGCCCCCCACCAGTTCGACGTGCGCGTCCGCAGCGGCGGCTACGACGTCCACACCGAACCCGGTACCTACCTCCTCCCCGTCCTGGCCGCCGTCCTGCGCGGCCTGCCCGAGGTCCTCACCGGGCTCGTGGACCCGCCGCCCCTCACCGTCACGTTCTGGGACCGGCCGGCCCCGCCGCCCGAGCCGCCGCGCGTGCCCGCCGACATCCAGGTGATCGTCTCCCCGGACCTGTACGAGCAGTTCGCCGCCAGCTCGGCCGCCCAGGGCCCCCAGCGCTTCCAGCCCCTCTTCCAGGACGGCGCCACCGACACTCCGCCCGTCGCCTGGTACTGCCCGCTGTCCCCCGCCACGGCCCCGGAGCCCGGGGCCCGCGACCTGGTGCAGGGCCCCTTCATCACCCGCGACCTGCGCCGGCTCGGCATACCGGCCCCGGGCCGCACGGCCGTCGTCCACACCCGGCCCGACGGCCCGCTGACCCTCCTCAACCCGGCCCGGCCGCACGGCGGCCGGCCGCCGGGGCTCGTGACGTACTACGAGGTGGACCTCACCACGCACCAGTCCCACCACCGGGTCTCCCTGCCCAGTTCGGGCAAGGGCGCCTTCGCCGCCGCGGTCGAGCTGGCCTGGCACGTGGAGGACCCCGTGGCGTTCGTGCGGGCCGAGACCGGCCGGGTGTCCGAGGTGCTGCTCGGCCACCTGCTGGAGGAGGCGGCCCGCATCACCCGGAGGCATCCGCTGCGCCGGGCGGGTGCCGCCCAGCGCGCGGTCAGCGCCGCGCTGCGCCACTGGCCGGTGCCCGGGCTGTCGGTGACGGCGTCGGTGCAACTGGACCGGGAGGGCGCGACCCTGCCCGAACCGCAGGGCGCCGCTGCCTCCCAGCTCCCGCTGCCGCGGCTCCTCGGCGAGGCCGAGACGGTCCTGGTCGGTTTCGACGGCCCGATGGCCCGCCTGTTCTCGGCGAGCACCGCGCGCGAGGCCGTGCTCGGCCTGCTCGCCCTGGCCGACGAGCACCGCGCCCCGGGGCAGGCCCTGCCCGGCGCGGTGCGGGAGACGTTCGCCCATCCGCTGGACGTGCTCCGCGCCTTCGCGCAGGACCCGCTCGGGCCGCTGTTGCGCGAACGCCTGGACGAGATCGAACTCCGGGCGGTGCCGCACGCCCCGGCGACGCACAACTCCGCGCCCCTGGTCCGCACCCTGCACGCCTCCGGCCGCCGCGTCTGTGTGATCACGGACGTCTGCGCCGAGGCCGTACCCCGATACCTGCGGCCCTACGGCGCCCTGCCCCTGGCCGGCGTCCACGGACGCGCCGAGGACCTGGCCCTGCTCACCCCGCACCCGGACTGCATGCTGCGCGCCCTCGACGCCTGCGACGGGTCGGCCGCGACGGGCCTGGTGATCGGTTCCACGGTCGCCGAGCTGGCCGCCGCCCAGCGGGCCGGGCTGCGCTTCGTCGGCCTCGCCCGCAACGCCACCA
This sequence comes from Streptomyces collinus, assembly GCF_031348265.1. Lineage (NCBI taxonomy): Bacteria > Bacillati > Actinomycetota > Actinomycetes > Kitasatosporales > Streptomycetaceae > Streptomyces > Streptomyces collinus. The sequence goes on from NZ_CP133771.1 coordinate 2,768,027, forward strand.
CCGAGCGGCAGCTGCGCGAGGCCGGCTGCGAAACCACGGTGACGTCCCTCGCGCCGCTGCTGGAGGCCGCACGCTCGCTGTGACCGAACGCCGAACCGCCCGTTCGGCGGCGCCCCGCCCGGCCCCCCAGGAAAGGCGGCCCGGCCGCCTCCCGCGCACGATGCGAAGGAGGCCCGCCGCCCGGCGGACCCACGTCTGCGAGGCCCGCCACCTGGCGGCCCCCCACGGTCTGTGCTCTCGGGAGGACCTGCCATGACCGCCAGTCTGGAGCAGTTGCGCCGCTGCCACTTCGCCGTCGACCTGGGGGCGGCCCGCACACGCGTCTACGTCAAGGGCACCGGGCTCGTCGTCGACCAGCCGTCCGCCGCCGCCGTGAACACCCGCACCGGCGCGCTGATCGCGGTCGGTGAGCTCGCCGAGAAGATGACGGGCCGCACCCCGCACTACATCCGGGTGGTCCGGCCGGTCTCCGGCGGCACCGTGGTCGACATCGAGATGGCGCAGCGCATGCTGCGGCACCTGCTCGGTGACAAGATGCGCCGCGCGCTGCGCCGCAAGCCGATCCTGCGCGCCGCGGCCTGCACCCCGCACGACGCCGACCCGCTGGCCCAGCGCGCCGCGATCGAGACGCTGGTCGGTCTCGGGGTGCGCAAGGTGGAGCTGGTCGACACGCTGATCGCCGCCGCCATCGGCTGCGGGCTGCCCGTGGAGCAGCCCGAGGCCACGATGATCATGGTGTGCGGGGCGGCGGCCACGCAGGTGGCCGTGCTGTCCCTCGGCTCGATCGTCACGGCCGAGCGCCTCCCGGTGGGCGGCGAGGCCGTCGATCAGGCGATCGTGCAGCACCTGCGTCACGAGCACGAGCTGATTCTGCCGAGCCAGTCGGTGCGGCCCCTGCAACTGGCCCTGTCGGGCAACGGCCTCACCGCGCAGGGCCCGGCCTGCACGGAGATCCACGGCCGGGACGTCGCCACGGGCCTGGCCCGGTCCGTCCAGGTCGACACCGCGGCCGTCCGGGACGCCATCCAGGCGCCGCTCACCGCGATCCTGGACGGCATCGGCAAGGTGCTGCGGGCCTGCCCGCCCGATCTGGTCGCCGACCTGGCCGACCGGGGGATCATGATGGTCGGCGGCAGTGCCCTGCTGCCGGGCCTGGACCAGATGCTGCGGCAGGCCACCGGCATGCCGGTGCACATCGCCGAGCGCCCGGACGTGTGCGCCGTGCAGGGGCTCGGCGCGATGCTGGAGGGCAGGATCACGCCGCTGGCGCTGGACCCGCTGGGCACCTGAACGTCAGTGAGGCGCCGGTCAGCGGGCGAACCAGCAGCGCACGGTCGTCCCGCTGTCGCTCCGGTGCAGCCGCACCAGGTCGGCGATCAGGTTGACCAGCAGGATCCCGCGGCCGCCGCGCTGGTCGCGGGGTACGGGCCGGCGTCCGGCCAGGGCGTCCGCGAGGTGCCCCTCGTCGCGGACCTCGCACACCACGTACCCGTCCTCGGCCCACACCCGCAGCACGCCCGAACCGCCGCCGTGCACCACGCTGTTGGTGGTGAGTTCGGCCGTGGCGAGGGCCAGGTCGTCCAGCTTCACACCGACGAGGCCGAGCCGCGCGCCCTCCCCGACGGCCACGTGCCGGGCGTGGGGCAGGGAGTCGGAGTCGAAGGCGAACGACAGCGCTTCCGGCACGGGCGGCAGCGGCTCGTTGTAGCGGGCGACGACGCCCTCGGGGGCGTACGCGTCGCTGCGCTGCTCGGCGCGGGAGCCGGGGTGGATGACGGTCGGGTGGGTGGCGTAGGCGTCGGCGACGACGTGCTCGGGCAGCTGCTCGACGTCGTACGGGCACAGGATCGTCGCCGTACGGCCCCGGAAGGCGGCGTTGATGAGCGCCTCGTGCTGGGCGCAGGCCGGGTACTCGGTGTCGGAGCGGCCGGCCCAGATCGGCTCGCCGATGATGCGTACCCGGCGGCCGGCCGGCTGGGCGTCGGCGAAGGCACGCAGCACGCCGGGGATGATCCGCCCGGGGTTGCGTCCGGCCTCGCGCATGTCCAGGAGCCGCACGGCGGCGGCGGCGTCGCCCAGCGCGTCCCGGATCAGGGCGAGGTTCTTGCCGGGCACGGCGACGGCCACGGGTTCTCCGGCTTCCAGCCCCTCGCGTACGAAGGGGAGGGTGCCGTCGAGGTAGTCCTGCTCGTCCCGGTAGAAGAGCGCGGGGTGGACGAAGGGGTCGAGGGGCCCGAAGGGCTCGGTGACCGTGCTGGTCATGATGTGGACACCTCGATTCCCTTCTGGCCGGGCCACAGCAGGTCCAGCGTGCGCCGCAGGGCGGGCGGCGGCCGGCGCACCACGAACCGCCGGCCGTCGCGGAGCTGTCCGGCGGCGGCCGCGAGCGCACCGGCGCCCGCTACGTCGACGAACGTCACGCCGGACAGTTCGAGGTAGTACACGTCGTCATCCTCACGGACAGCCTGTTCCAGTACACCTTCCCAGATCGCACGTGTCGTCAGGCCGACCTCCCCGGCCGCCCGGACGCCCCGCCGCCCGGCCAGCGGGAACACCGCCAGACCGGGCGCGGGGTCGCGAGGGCCGTTCGCCGACAGCTGCTGCCGAGTGTTCAAACCCCTCTCCCCACACTTGTGGACCACAGCGCTCTTACCCGTAAGGCAAAGGCTCATTCCCCCGGGACGTGTGTAGTACGCCGTACGGCGGGCAGGCGCACCTCACACCGACGTCCACGGGGGCGAGTGACGTCGTGCAGTCCGGCGAGACGAACACGACAGACGAGGACCGACAAGGCGGTGACATGACCTCAGCGGCATCACCACATCTCACAGGAGGGCTGGACACCCTGGTCATCCCTGGCCGCGTCGACGCGGACCGCGCCGAGCTCACCCCCCGCGGTGAGCTCGTCCACGGCTGCGCGGACGTCCTGGCGAAGACCCTGGTCGGCCTGCCGGCCACCGTCACCCGGGTCGACCTGGACATGGCGGGCGTGCACTTCATGGACACGGCCGGCCTGCAGTTCCTGGACGTGCTGGCCGACCACGGCCGGCAGCGGTCGCTGACGGTGACGACGGCGAACTGGAACGGCCAGCCGCGCCGGATCCTGGAGCTGGCGGGCCTGGACACGACCGATCCGCTGGCCGGTCCTGACACCGCCGGTGCGGTCTCCGCGGTGGCGCCGGCCGCCCCGGCCTCCTCGGCGGTCGCCCTGGAACGCGCGGAGCGGCTGCACGTCCTGCAGGAGGAGGTCGAGCAGCTCCGCCAGGCCATCGCCTCGCGCCCCGTCATCGACCAGGCCCGGGGCATCCTCATGGCCACCCACGCCTGCACCTCGGACGAGGCATGGCACATCCTGCGGGAGACGTCCCAGCTGTCGAACACGAAGCTGCGGGACGTCGCGGCGGCGGTGACGGCGAGCGCGGAGGCGGACGGGCCGCCGCCGTCGCCCGAGCTGCGCACGGCGCTGCAGCGGGCCGTCGCGAGGCGCCGCCGGGGCTGAGGGGCAGGGGCCCGGGGTACCGCGTGCCGGGCCGGTGCTCCCCGCCCCGGCGGGGTACCCGGCTGCCGACAGCCGCGCGAGGAGGTGCACGATGAGCTACCCCACCCCGTCCCAGGCCGAAGGCGAGCGCGACGACGAGCAGGACACGACCCCGCGTCCCACTCCGTCCCAGGCTGAGGGCGACCGCGACGACACGAACGCCCGGGAGGAAGGCGACGGCGACCGGGCGGAGGCCACCGCGACGGAGGAGGCCACATAGAGACGACACGACGGGGCACCCGTAACTCCCCCACCTCACAAGGGAGTTGCTCGTGATCATCGCCGTCGTCATCGCCGGATGCGTCCTCCTGGCCGTGCTGGCCTTCCTCGTCCCCCGCCTCTCGCACCACCCCGAGCGCGGCACCCAGCGTTCGCTCGGCGCCGGCGCCCGGGCCGGCAGCAAGGCACCCGGAGTGCTGGGCAGGCTCTTCAGCAAGCCCTTCCACTCCAGTTCCCGCGCGGTGAGCCGCAGCGGCTCGGCCGGCCGCCGCACCCGCGGCCGCATGCCCTTCTGACCCACCGCGCGGCCGTGCCGCCCGGCATGCTGGTCCAGTACGCAGGGCAGGCAGAAGGAGAACTTCTCGATGGGCACCGCAGTGCATGTCCCGCAGACGCGGGACATGATCGGGGAGGAACTCTCCGGGGACGAGGCGTTCACCGCGCTGCGGCGCTACGGAGGCCGCCGGCTGTTCCTCGACGCGTTCACCCGCTTCCGTTACGCCGACGGGTTCAGCAGCTCCCGCTCCCTCGCCTTCCAGGTCGTCCTGGGCATGGTGCCGTTCACCATCGCCCTGGTCGGCGTGGCCACCACCGTGCACACGGAGAGCGTGGGGCGGATCATCGAACTCACCCTCGGCCGGATCGTGCCCGGCGCCAGCGCGGGCCTGGTCGAGGACGCCCTGGACGGCACCGCGCGCAGCGCCGGTTCGGGCGTCTGGGGCGCCGTCGCCATGTGGCTGGGCCTGGCCTTCGCCGTACTCAACCTGGCCTCGGCGATGGCCCAGGTCGAGCGGGGCGCCAACCGCATCTACGGCATCGAGCGCGACCGGCCCTTCCTGGCCAAGTACGGCCGTTCCCTGCTCCTCGCCATGGCCGCGGGCATGCCGATGGTCCTGGGGTTCCTCGTGCTGGTGGCGGGCGACGCCGTGGGCAGCGCGGTGGTGGAGGCCCTCGGCTGGTCCCGCACCTGGCTCGACTGGTGGTCCGCCCTCGACGTGCCGCTGGGCGTGGTGCTGGCCTGGGTGGCCTCGGCGGCGATCTTCCGCTGGGCGCCCCGCCGGGACCAACCGGGCTACACCTGGCTGGCGTTCGGCTCCGCGGTCCATCTGGTGCTGTGGATCACGGCCACCTGGCTGCTGGCGCTCTACGTCGCCAAGAGCGGCTCCTTCGGCGCCGTCTACGGCCCGCTGACGGCCTTCGTCGCTCTGCTGCTGTGGGCCAATCTGACCGGCGTGGCCCTGTTCCTCGGCATCGCCTTCGCCGCTCAGCTCGAAGCGGCCCGGGCCGGCATCACCGAAGCCGTGCACCCCGACCCGGGCCCGGGCCCATGACTTCCCGCCTGACGCGCGCCAGGCCCCTGTGATCACCGCGCCGAACCAGGACGTATCGTCCTCGGTGTGACCGACGTGCCCCCCGCGACCACAGCACCGGCAGACCGAGGAACGGCCCACGGAACCCCCGGCCCGGCCGGAGGCCCGGTGAGCGGCGACGATCCGGCCCTGCGGGCGGCCTACCGACTGTGCCGGCGCCGGACGAAGGACGAGGACCCGGCGGAGTACGCGCTGATCCAGCTGGTGCCCGCGGCCCTGCGCCCGGCGCTGCACGCCCTGTGGGCCGCCGCCAACGCCCTCGACGACCTCGGCGACGACCGCACCGCGCCCGCGGCCGAGCGGGCCGCCCGGGTCGAGGCCTGGATCACGGCCCTGCACCGCGAACTGCCCACCGGCTCCAGCCCGGACCCGGTCCGCCACGCCCTGGTGGACACCGCGAACCGCTGGCGCCTGGACCTGTCCGAGCTGCGGGACGCCATGGCCCAGGTCCAGGACGACACCCGCGGCAGGCACTTCGCCGACTGGGCGGAGTGGCGCGCCTGGGGCCGGGACAACCTCCTGCCCTGGTTCGGCCAGGTCCGCACGGTCTTCGACCGGGCCGGCGTCCCCGTGGCGCTGCGCCTGGACACCCGGGAGGCCTATGAGGAGTTCCTCGACGGCGTCCGGCTCACCGACATCCTCACCGACCTGTCCGCCGACCTCGCCCAGGGCGACCTCCTGCTGCCCGCCGAGGCCCTCGACCTGCACCCCGGTTCGGCCGCCGACCTGGTGCAGCGCCGCTGGAGCCCCGGCGTCGCCGCCCTGGTCACGCACCTGACCGGCCTGGCCCGCCAGTGGGTGGCCCAGGAGACCCTCACCCGCGGCATGCACCCGGGCCCCGCGACGGTCCTGGACACCATGGCCGCCCTGCTGCACGCACAGCTCGACGCCGTCGACGCGGCCGGCCCGGCGCTCCTGCGCTCCCCGCCCCGGCCCGCGCTCCCCACCCGGGCCCGCATCCTCGCCCCCGCCCGGGCCCGCGCGGCCCTGGCCTGGAGCCTGACCCCGCTGACGGTGCCGCCGCCCCAGCACCCCGGCGCCCAGCGGCCACCGGCAGCCGCCCTGCCGGCGCCCACCGGCACCTTCCTGCGGCCGCCGCCCCACCCCAGCGGCGAGCGGCCCCCCGGGATCCCGTCCGGTGATCTGCCCGCCCACGTCGCCGTGATCATGGACGGCAACGGCCGCTGGGCCCAGCAGCGCGGCCTGCCCCGGCACGAGGGCCACCGCGCCGGGGCCGACGCGGTCCGCGAAGTGGTCCACGGCGCGCTGGACATCGGCCTGCGCCACCTGACGCTCTACACCTTCTCCACCGAGAACTGGCACCGCGACCCGGAGGAGGTCGACGCCATCCTCGACCTGCTGCGCCGCGAAATGACCGAGAATCCCTTCCGCGACCTGGACGTCCGGCTGCGCTGGCACGGCCGCGCCGGCCGCCTGCCGCCCGACCTGGTCGACGTCCTCCAGCTGCGCGAGCGCACCACCCGTGCCCGCACCGGCCTGACCCTGACGATGTGCATCGACTACGGCGGCCGGGACGAGCTCACCCGCACGGCCGCCGCCCTGGCCGGCCGGGTCCGGGCCGGCCGTCTGGAGCCCGGCCTGATCGCCGAGGACGACTTCGCACGGCACCTGCCCCTGGCGGACCTGCCGGACGTGGACCTGCTGTGGCGCACGGGCGGTGAACAGCGCGTCTCCAACTTCCTGCCCTGGCACACGGCCTACGCCGAACTGCACTTCACCCCCGGCCTCTGGCCCGACACGGACCGCCGCGACCTCTGGCAGGCGATCACCGCGTACACCGGCCGCCAACGCCACCACGGCGCGACCCCGGCGGACGGACCGTCAGCAGTCCCCTGCCCGACGGCTCCTGCCGGCGGGGCGGGCGGGTGAACCGGGTGCGCCGCCCTGGAGCCGCACCGCGGTCCTCGCGCTCTCGCGAGTGGAAACGGTTCTGCGCGTGTAGCGCGCGGTGGGGCGGGTGGGACTCGAACCCACGGCCGACGGATTATGAGTCCTTCTGTGATCTTGGCGACCCTTGCCGATCAGTGCTCCTCCTTGACGTTTTCGCTGGTGAGAAGGGGTGAGCAGTGTTGGCCCTCGTTCGCCTTTGTCGGCCTGTTCCTATCCTTGCGTCCCGAACACGTCCCGAACGAGCCCGGAATGGACGTGCTGAAGGAGCTGTGGGCCCGATCCCGCCAGCTGAGGAAGGGGCCTCGAACCCGCGCATAGCGGATTCTCATTCCAACGCGCAGAGGCTCCGTCCCGGGCGACATCCATGCCCCGAAACCCGCGATGCGGGAATCTCAGCCGACGGGTGGAGGAGCCTGCCCGGACGACGGGAGAGTCGCTCTCCGCACGGGCCGGGCCGACGGCTGGGTGAAGTGGCGGGCGGCGGCCAGGAGAAGGAGCGCCAGGGCGGCCGGTACCGCGTAGGCGAGACGGAACCGGCCGGTGGAGCCGAGGAGCCCGCTCACCGCGCCTCCGGTGATGACGCCGACGTAATTGAAGAGATTCAGGCGCGCCAGGACCATCTCCGAGGCAGCGGGGCGCAACCGCGCGGCGGAGGCCAGACACAGCGGAGCCAGGACGGACGCCCCCAGACCCACCGCCCCGGCCGCAAGAACGGCGAACGGCCAGCTCGGCGCGGCGGCCATGCCTACCAGGGCTCCCGCGACCAGCAGGGCCGCGGTGTTGACGACGGCGACCGCTCCGAACCGTTGCACGAGGCGATCGGTGGCGGCGCGGCCGACGACTGTGCCGGCCTGGTAGGCCGCGTACGCCAGCGGCGCGACCGTGAGGGACGCGGCGAGGGTCTGGCGCAGGTACACCGCCGACCAGGCCGAGACGGTGGAGTCGACGACGTAGACGACGAGGAGGACCAAGCCGAACGGGATGAGCCGAATCCACAGGCGGCGCCCCAGCGGCGGCCGCGCGAGGGTGTCCGACGGCCCCGCGGGGGAAGGGAGGGCGTGCGTGCGCATACAGACGGCCAGGAGCAGCACGATGCCCGCCTCAGCGCTCAGGCCGGCGGCTACGGGCCACTCCAGCCGGGCGACCCCGGCGGTGAGCAGGGCCGCGACCACGCCCCCCACACTCCATGCCGTGTAGAAGGAGCCGAAGATGCTGCGGCCGTAGGCGCGTTCGATCGCCGCTGCCCGGGTGTTGACCCCGATGTCGAGGGCACCGACAGCGAGCCCGAAGAGGATGTACGCGCAGATGACGGTCGCCTCGTCGGAGGCCCGTCCGATCAGCACCAGCGTGGCGGCAGCCGTCAGCATGGCCCCGCGCATCGTGGCGACGGGACCGACGCGACGGATCGCGGCCAGACCCAGGAAGCTGCCGCCACCTGCCGTCAGTGCCACCGCGACCATCACGGCGGTCGTCAGGAGCGGAGCCAGGTTCAGGTGTTCGGTGACAGCGGGGACGGTCGTGTACACGGCGGCGACGGACAGACCTTGTACGGCGAACGCGAGGGTCGCGCCCCTTCGGGCGCCGGCCTTGGAGACCGGGTGCCCGGTCCCCGCCCGGGCTGGAGCGTTGAGGGACATGATGCTGTCGCGCCTTCGTTCCTGTGTGCGCTGGGTGACCAGTCGAGGTCCAGCGAGTCGGATGGGTGCAGGTTCCGGAAACCGTAGCCAGGCGCGAAAGGCAAGCTCAGGGCACCAGGGGCCGTAGAGGGGGCTTCGGGGGCCAAAAGCATGCGACCGGTGATGCCGGCTGCCTACGGTGGTCACCGAGGAGAAGGTGGGTGCGATGTCCCTCATCCCCGGCCCGGCGGACCCTCCCGGGACCAGTCGCAGCACGTCGGCGACGATCCAGCCGAACATCCTGCGCTGCCTGGTCGTGGTCGCCGACGAGCGCGGCGTCGATCTGCGGCCCGTGTTGAAGCAGGTCGGGCTGGACGAGACGATCATGCGTTCCGCCGCGCTGCGGGTGTCGTACCGGCAGGGCAGCGCGGTGATCCGCCGTGCGGTGGAGCTCACCGGGGACGAGCGCCTGGGACTGAAGGTCGGTGCGGCGCAGCACCTGACCGCGTGGGGCCTGCTCGGCTTCGCCCTGATGGCCGACGACACGTTGCGGCACGCCATCGGGACGGGGGTGAGGTACCAGAACCTGTCCGGGGCGATGGTGGTGTGGTCGGCCGGTGCGGGGGAGGAGGACGACGCCTTCGTGCTGCGCGCCGATCTTCCCGATCCCGCCATGGACCCGGTCGTGGCTGCCTTCCTGATCGAGGAGGCGTTCGCCTCCGTGGTCACCCTGTCCAGGCTGGCCGTCAGTCCGGACTTCGCGCCGAAGGTCGTGGAGTTCTCCTTTCCGCCACCCCGCCAACACGACCCGTTTGTCGCCCTGTTCGGCTGTCCGGTCCGGTTCGGCGCCCCCGCCAACCGCCTGGCCATCGACCCCGCGTGGGCCCGCACCCGGATGCCCGGCCGGGATCCGGTGAGCTACGCGTCGACTCTGGAGATGCTCGACGCGCAGCTGGCCTCCCGCCGTGACCAGCAGGATCTGCTGGAGGTGCTGGAGATCTCCGTTGCGCAGAGTCTCCCCGTGGCGCCTTCGTTCGGTGAGCAGGCGCGGCGGCATGCGACAAGCGAGCGGACGCTGCGCCGTCGGCTGGCCGAGTGCGGCACGACGTACGAGGCCCTCGTCGAGGGAGTGCGCCGGGAGCGTGTGGAGCAGTTGTTGCTCCGTCCGGAACTGACACTGCGCGACATCGCCCGCCGGGCGGGATTCTCCGACGAACGGGCGCTGCGCCGCGCGGTGCGCCGGTGGCACGGCACCTCACCGGTCCGTCTGCGGGAGCGGATGCTCCGGGACACGGGACAGACGGAATGACGTAACGACGCGTCAGCGGGTGCGGATCCAGACCGTCTTCTCCCGGGTCCACTGGTCGAAGGCATTGGTGGACTTCTCCACGCCACCGAATCCGGACTGCTTCCAACCGCCGAAGGGGGTGGTGATGTCCCCTTCGCTGTAGGCGTTGACGGAGACCACGCCGGCCTCGATGCCGCGGGCCAGCCGCAGCGCGGTGTCGAGGTCGCGGGTCCACAGGGAGGCGGCGAGTCCGTACTCGGTGGCGTTCGCCCCGCGTACCGCCTCGTCCTCAGAGGTGAAGGTCTGGATGGTGACGACGGGGCCGAAGAGCTCCTTGGTGAGAACGTCGCTGCCGTCGGGGGCGCGGGTGATCACGGTGGGCGGGTAGTAGGCGCCGCGCGGAGGCAGCCCGTGCGGCAGTCCCCCGGTGTGGATCTGGGCTCCGCCGGCCCGTGCGGCCTCCACGGCTCCCGCGACCCGATCAAAGGCAGCGTGGTCGATGAGCGGCCCCATCTGCGTGTGCGGGTCGGCCGGATCACCGATGACCAGCTCTCTCGCCGCGGCCGTGAACCGCTCGACGACCTCCTCGGCGATATCGCGGTGCACCAGAACCCGGGAGCCGGCCGTGCAGTTCTGCCCCATGGTCAGGAACGCGGCTTCGATCATGTTGCCGATGAGCTCATCACCGTAGGAGAGCGCGTCGGCCATGAGCACCTGGGGGCTCTTGCCGCCCATCTCCAGCGATACGCGCTTGAAGTTACTGTCGGCGGCGGCCTTGAGGATGCTGCGGCCGGTCGCGGTGGACCCGGTGAAGGAGAGCGCCCCCACAAGGGGGTCGCGGGCCAGGGCCACCCCGGCTGTCCGGCCGTACCCGGGCAGCACCGTGAGCACTCCTTCGGGCAGGCCGGCCTCGGTCGCGAGTTCGGCCAGGTGCAGGGCGGAGCGCGGGGTCGCCTCGGCGGGCTTGACGAGCAGGCAGTTGCCCGCAGCCAGGGCGGGTCCGACCTTCCATGCGGTCATGGCGAGCGGGTAGTTCCACGGCAGAATCGCCGCGACGACCCCGACCGGTTCGCGGCTCATGAGGCCGAGAGCGTCGGGCCCGCTCGGCGCGAGGCGGCCGAAGACCTTGTCGGCAGCCTCGGCGAACCAGCGGATCGACTCGATCGCCCCCGGTACGTCGCCCGTACGGCACTCCGTGATCGGCTTGCCCGCGTCCTCGCTCTCCAGCCGGGCGAGGATCTCGGCGTCGCGTTCCATCAGGTCGGCCAGCCGCAGCAGCACCGCTCCGCGCTCCCGGACCGGCAGCCGCGACCACACCCCGGCCTCGTGGACCTGCCGGGCCTGCTCGGCAGCCTTGGAGACGTCGTCGGCGCTCGCGGCGGGCAGGAAGGTGATCGGCTCACCGGTGGCGGGGTTGACGACCTGCAGCATCTCGTTCGTGGTCATGCTTCCTCCACCAGCTCCCAGCGCCCGTCGGTCCGGCGGGCCAGTCCGCGTCGGCGGAGATCTTCGAGATAGCGGGCCATACCGCGGTCACCCCGCTTGCGGAACAGCGGGAAAACCTTGGGCAGCAGGTTCGGCATGAGCATCGCGAACCGCACCAGACGGGACTCGCCGGGCCGGGGGTAGGCCTCCAGGCGGGGCTTGTCCAGCAGGCTCACCACGGCCGCGACGACGTCGGCGGGCTGCTGTGGTGGGTCCTGGAACTGCATGGAGTTCCCGCCGTCCACGGCTTCCTGGCGCAGCATCCGGGTGTCGGTCGCCGACGGCAGCACCGAGCCGGCCAGAATGCCCTTGCTCCTGAGGTCGAGCCCGATGGCGAGCATCGCGCCCCGCAGCCCGAACTTGGACGCCGTGTAGATCGGGGTCTCGCCCAGCGGGAAGATCCCGCCGAGGGAGACTGTCGTGACCACCCGGGCGTCCCGCGAGGCCCGCAAGAGGGGGATCGCGATCCGGGTGGTGACCAGCGGGGAGATCAGGTTGAGGCCGATCTCCCGCTCGATGCTCTCGACGCTGCGGACATCGAAGCGTTCCGCGCTGGTCATGCCAACGTTGTTGACGAGCACGTCGAGGCGGCCATAGACCTCGGCGACCAGCTCGAACACCCGCTCCACCTGGGCGCGGTCCCTCAGATCACAGCCGAGGCCGGTGTGCCCGGCGCCGGGAAGATCTGCGGCGACGGTCTTGGCGCGGGTCTCGTCGATGTCGACGACGACGCACCGGGCGCCGCCGGAGGCGAAACGGCGGCACAGCGCGCTGCCGATGCCGCCCGCGCCGCCGGTCACCAGCATGGCCTTGTCGGTGTAGTCGAACCCGCTCATGCCGCGCTGCCTTCCTTGACAGCGCGCAGGGACCACACCGGCGGCGGCTGGCCCTCGGTACGCCAGCCCATGTCGCGCGCGACCTTGCCCAGGTACTTCACGAGCGCCCCGCTGTCGACGTAGCCGGTGTGGCGGGGCGAGTCGACGAACTTCAGCCCGCCGGACAGATCCGGGCGGTCGGCGCGGATCATCTGGGTGAACCGTTCAGCGTTCCGCAGCCGGTGCCGCGCGTCGTGGATATACCCGGCGATCAGCTGCGCCTGGGTGTCGAAGAGTCGGTACGCACCGGAGTTGGTCTCCACGAAGCCGATGCCGAACAGGCCCAGGTGCTCGCGTGAGAACGACGACAAGTACAGGTCGGGGTGCTGCTCGTCGCCGAAGTACTGCTGCGCGACCGGCACTTTGTGGACGTAGCCCGTGGCCAGCAGGATGAGATCGAAGTCGTCGCTCGTGCCGTCGGTGAAGTGCACGGTTCTGCCCTCGGCACGGGCGATCCCGGGCCTGGCGGTGATGTCGCCGTGCTGGAGGTGGTGGATCAGCATCGAGTTGATGGCCGGGTGGGTCTCGAACAGCTTGTGGTCCGGCTTCGGCAGCCCCAGTCGCGTCGGGTCGCCGTTGATGATACGCAGCACGGCACCGAAGATCCGCTGCGCCAGCCACATCGGCAGGTGCGGCCCGCTGCTGGCGATGGTGTCCACCGGCCGGCCGAAGAGGTGCTTGGGGATGAACCAGTAGCCGCGCCGCATGCTGATCACCGCGTGGTCGGCGGTCCGGGCGGCGTCGCAGGCGATGTCGCAGCCGGAGTTCCCCGCGCCCACGACCAGGACGCGCTTGCCGAGCAGCTCCTCCGCGCTGCGGTAGCCGACGGTGTGCCGGACCTCACCGCTGAACTCCCCAGGAAGCTCGGGGATGTTGGGTTGCCACTGCGAGCCCGTACACACGACGACCTGCCCGTGCACGCTTTCGCGGCCGTCGGCCCGGGTGACCGTCCAGGTGCCGTCCGCGTTCTTCTCGATGCTTTCGACCTCGACGCCGAACTCGATCCGGTCCGTCAGCCCGTAGGCGTCGGCGAAGAGCCGCAGGTACGACAGGATCTGCCGGTGCGGCGGGTAGTCGGCGAAGTGGTCGGGCATCGGAAAGCCGCCGAATCCCGACAGGGTCCTGCTGGAAATGAAGTGGGCCGATTCGTACATCGGGCTGCCGGGATTGTCGATGTCCCAGATACCGCCGGGCCCGGTGTGCCGCTCAAGATGCGTGTACGGCAGATTCCGCTCCGCCAGTGCCCTGGCGACCGCCAGCCCGGCAGGCCCCGCCCCGATCACACACGTATCAAACTGGCTTTCCTTCACGGGCCTGCCTCCTCGTTCGTCCCGCTTCACGGTTGTTCAAGGAAACGTATTCACCCGCCGTTCAGCGGGAACTGACCCGCGCGGCCATGGACCGGACCTCAGCGGCCGCGCCACGACATCCGGCTGCGCACAACTTGACTTGTTCGGGTGACTTCATCATCCGACTAAGTCGGTATGATGCGGTCATGGCTCATGTTCCCGCGGCCGAGCGCCGCCCTCAACTGATCAAAGCGGCCATCGACTTCATGACCAGGGAAGGAGTCGCGGCCGGAAGCACCCGTGCCATCGCCGCCGAGCTGGGGGTTGCTCAGGCCACGGTGCATTACACCTTCGGCACGAAGGAAGGGCTGTACCGCGCCGTCATGGAGCAGCTCACGCAGGACTTGATCACTCAGGTCGAACAGGCCGCACCGGCCGACGCCGGCTTCGAGGAAACGGCCAGTACGCTTGCCGCCGCCCTGTGGCGGACGGTGCGCGAGCAGCCCGCCAGTCATCAGCTGCTCACGGAACTGACCATGTTCGCGCTCCGCTCCCCCGCCCTGAGCGAGGCCCTGGAGAGCCACCATCGGGGCGTGACCGAGGTGACGGCGAGGCTGGTGACCGAAGCGGCCGAGCGCACCGGCCTGACTCTTGCCCAGCCTGCGGAAACGATTGCGCGGTTCTTCCTCGCCGGCTTCGACGGGCTCACGATGCAACGTCTCTCCCACCCCGACGAGGAGGCCGAGCACACCTGCCTGCAGGCCTTCGTATCCGCCGTGGTGGCCATGGCCGCCGGTCGGCTGGACCTGGTACCCGTTCCTGCGAGCTGACATGGTTTGCGAGCCGGTGAACCTTGCCGGCCACCGCACCAGTCACGCGCGTTGGGTGCCTCGGAACGGATCCGGGTGTTCAGGTTGGCCATTGCCGGAGCGGACCGCGCCGTCCATGAGGCCGTTCCATCAGGGGGAGGACTCGGACCCCGCCCAGTGCACGCGACCGACTTCCGGCCCATCCCCTCCCCGTACTCGGTAAGCGCCCCGGGGCGGCGACGGACGTCGGGCCGCCCTGGGTCCATTGCTCGGCGGTCCAGTCCTGCTCGACGTAGTCGACGGTGTCGAAGGCACGCTCGCCGACGACCTGGGCGAAGGAGCGCAGCACCGCTTCGCGGCGCTCGTCCACCGGGCGGTGCGCCCACTTGCGCCATTCCCTGCCGCCGAGGCAACCCATGAGCACGCCCCCGGTCCACCGTCGGGCGGGGTGTCGTCCAATGTCTCGCGGATGGGCGAACCGCCACGCAGCAGGCCCGTGCCGGAAAGGCCCTCCGCCCGCCAGAACGGTGTGTCGTAGACGGCCACGCGCTTGAGTCACGCCGACCTTCTTTGCCGACGCCAGGATGTGGTCCTGGGTAGGGCCGGCGAACTGCCTACCGATCTCGGGCACTTGACCGTCACCCAGGTCGTGGTTGAGCAGCCGCCCGCCAACCCGGTCGCGGGCCTCCAGAACGGCCACGGAGTTGCCTGCCGCGACGAGCTCTCACGCTGCGGTGAGCCCGGCCGGTCCCGCACCGATCACGACGAGGTCGGCCCGTCGGCTCCATTGCCCGTTGGCGGCTTGCGTGCCGCGCGTACTGGTCATGGTCACTCCTTGACGCACAGCGGGGAAGCGGTCGGCGAACGGCTGACAGACGACATGGTCAGTCGACAATGTCAGTGTATTCAGTCACACGAAAAGGCCATCTGGCCTGCCGTTACGGCAATGGTCACCCAGGCAATAGTCGAATGACTCGGTCGTTCGACTTGAGCAAGTGATAAAGTCGGTCGCACCGTGCGAGGCACCCATCGGCTCCGACCGGTCGCGCGGCTGCCGTCACGTGGCCGGAGTCCGACCCTGTGCCCTCCGTTTCCCCCGCCCAGTCCGCTGCCCGGGTGCGGGGATCCCCACCGTCTAGGGAGTTCGTCATGGCCGTCCTGCTCCACCGGCTGGGTCACAGCGCCTACCGGCGCCGAAAGCTCGTCCTGGGACTGTGGCTCTTCGTCCTGGCCGCGCTCATCACCTGCGTCAGCGTCTTCAGCGGCAAGCTCGACGACCGCTTCTCGGTGCCCGGCACCGAGTCGCAGCGTGCGCTGGACAGCCTGAGCAAGACCCTCCCGGAAGCCTCGGGTGCCAACGCGCAGATCGTCATCACGGCCCCCAGGGGCCACCAGGTCACCGAAGTCCCCTACACCGCGGCCATCGCCCGGACCGTGGCGGAGGCCAGGAAGGCTCCCCAGGTCAGCGAGGTCGTCGACCCCCGGGACTCCGGCGCCGTCTCGGCCGACCGGACCACGGCGATCGTCCAGGTCCAGTACCCCGTCCAGAACGCTCAGGTCCGCACCTCATCCGTGGACGCGATCGAGAAGGCGGCCGAAGCGGTGGAGAACGACGGGCTGAAGACCTCGGTGGGCGGCTCCGTCTACAGCAGCAAGGGCGTCCACGTCGGCCCGTCGGAGATCATCGGCGTGGCCGTGGCCCTGCTGGTCCTCGTCGTGACGTTCGGCTCACTGCTGGCCGCGGGCATGGCACTGGTGCCCGCGCTCATCGGTGTAGCAGTCGGACTGGCCGGGCTACTCGCCCTGGCGCCCGCGGTCAGCATCTCCTCGACCGCCGTCACACTCGCCCTCATGCTGGGCCTGGCCGTCGGCATCGACTACGTGCTGTTCATCCTGTCGCGCCACCGACAGCAACTGGCCCGCGGAACCGAGCCGAAGGAATCCATCGCGCTGGCCACCGGCACGGCCGGAAGCGCCGTGGTCTTCGCCGGCACCACCGTGATCATCGCGCTCGCCGCGCTGAGCATCATCGGCATCCCGTTCCTGACGATCATGGGTCTCGGGGCCGCCGGAGCCGTACTCATCGCTGTACTGGCGGCGATCACCCTCGTCCCCGCCGTCGCGGGATTCGCCGGCTCCCGGCTCACTCCCCAGCCCAACAGCCGCGCCGCCCGGCGTGCCGCCGACACCGAGGGGTCCATCGGCCACACCACCATGGGCACCCGCTGGACCGAGTGGGCCATCGCCAAGCCGCTGCTGACGGTGCTCGCGGTGGCGGGCATCCTGGCGACCCTCGCCTTGCCCGCCATGGACATGCGCCTGTCCCTTCCCGACAACGGCTCCGCCCCGCACTCCTCCACCGAGCGCAAGGCCTACGACACGATCAGCGACAAGTTCGGTTCCGGCTTCAACGGCCCGCTCCTCGTCCTGGCCGAGACCAAGAACGGCACGGCTGCCGCGAGCGCACAGGCCGGCGTGCGGGTGGCCCAGAAGCTCCAGACCCTCGAGAACGTCAAGGCCGTCCTCCCGCCCCAGCCCACCAGCGACCCGGCACAGAGTGTCATCACCGTCCTGCCCGCCTCCGGTCCGGACAGCGTCCGCACCGACCAACTCGTCCGTGACATCCGCAAGGCCGCGCCCGACATCCGTGACACGACCGGCGCCTCCGTCGCGGTCACCGGCACCACCGCCGTCAACATCGACGTCTCCAACCGGCTCAGCGACTCCCTGCTGCCCTTCGTCGCCATCGTCGTCGGCCTCAGCCTGCTCCTGTTGATGATCGTCTTCCGGTCGCTGGTCATCCCCGTCAAGGCCGCCGTCGGCTTCCTGCTCTCGGTCGGCGCCTCGCTCGGTCTGGTCGTCGCCGTCTTCCAGTGGGGCTGGCTGGCCGACATCCTCGGGGTGCCCCACAGCGGCCCTGTCGTCAGCTTCCTGCCGATCATTCTGATCGGTGTGCTGTTCGGACTGGCCATGGACTACGAGGTGTTCCTCGTGTCCGGTATGCGCGAGGAATGGGCTCACACGGGCCAAGCACGCCAATCGGTCGTCGACGGCGCACGCCACAGCGTGCGGGTCGTCACCGCCGCCGCCCTGATCATGTTCACCGTCTTCGCCGGGTTCTTCCCTCTCGACGACTCCCTGATCAAACCCATCGCGTTCGCCCTCGCCGTGGGCGTGGTCATCGATGCCTTCGCCGTCCGCATGACGCTCGTACCGGCGGTGCTCGCTCTCGCCGGCCGGGGCGCCTGGTGGCTACCGGGCTGGCTGGACAGGGGCCTGCCCGACCTCGACGTCGAAGGAACCAGCCTCCAGAAGGCTCCGGCTCATGCTTCGGCGACAGACCGCAAGGAACCCCAGAACGTCTCCTGAGGAACCCTGCCCTCAGATCATCCGGGGGGCTCGCGACACACCGGACGCCGTGAGCCCACTCCCGGTCGGCACCACCCCTGCCCCTACCACCAGGGCGACCGTGCGGGTCAGAATGGTTCGAACTAACGCCACCGGCAACGGAGTTGAACTCACGAGCAGCGGATTCAGTCCGTTGACCGAAAGTCCTGAATCCGCACGCCCGCTGAGACGTTTCCGCAGGTCACAGGCGTGCAGAGTGGGGCGGGTGGGACTCGCGCGTTCGGGACGCGTTCGGGACACAAGGAGGAGAACAGACTGACAAGAGCTGAGGAGCTCGACCGTACTCATCCCCGCTGACCTGCGGAAACGTCAAGGATGAGTGTTGATCGACAAGGGTCGCCGAGATCCTCCGAAGGACTCATGATCCGTCGGCCGTGGGTTCCCCGAAGACTCCCAGGATGGACAGCGTCGGTAGGTGCAGGGCCGACCGGCACGCCGACTGCGGACCGGCAGCCGCACCCCGCCGCCGCCAAGACCGGCGGGGTGGTGAGATGCTCCCCGCCACGCGTCGGCCGCGCGGACGTCGTGGCACCGGCATCGCCTCAGTCGGCCAGCATCTTGAACGTCCGTTGGTGCCAGACGAGGGGATTGCGGTCGTCGTCGGCCATCATGGCCAGCACCCGCAGAACGATGATGTCGTGGTCGCCGGCCGGGTAGTGGTGCTCTATCGCGCACTCCAGCCATACCGGCGCGCCCTGAAGGAAGATCGCGCCGGATGCCGCTTCCGCCGTGTCGACGCCGGCGAACCGGTCTTCCTTCCTTGGGGACGCGAGTTGCCGGGCCCTGTCGCTGTGCTCCTCGCCCAGGACGGACACTCCGATCGCCCGCGCGCGGGACAGCACCGGCCAGGTCGTCGAACTGTGCTGCACGGCGAAGGAGACCAAGGGCGGTTCGGCGGAGACCCCGACGGTGAACGACGAGACGATCATGACGGTCGGGTCGTCGCCGTCGACGCGCGCCGACAGGGCGGCGACTCCTGAGGGGAACGCCGCGAACGCCCGCTTCAGCTCGCCGAGATCGGAGGTGAGGGTTTCCATACCTTCCAGAGCTGCCATTCCGTCCAGGCCTTCCATGGTCGTCATCGTGCGGTCCTCGTCTTCGCGGCGTCGAGCACGGTCCGGCTCCACTGCCCGGCCCAGCGGGCGAGTGAGTCATCCGTGGTGTAGGTGGAGTCGAGCTGGTAGAGACCCTGCGCGGGGCAGGTCGCGCCGAGTTCGACCAGTACGGGTTTGAGGGTGAGTTCGGGGGCGAGGGCGTGAGCGGGTCCCGCGCCGAGCATGAGGGGCAGCGCCACCTGGCCGGCGAGGCCGGTCGCCGTGGGGAACCGGTCGAGGAAGAGCTTGAGCAGGCCGGTGTAGGTGCCCTTGTAGGTGGGAGACGCCGCGATCACGACGCCGGCGGACCGCACCCGCTCGACGGCCGCGGTGACGTCCGGGTCGCCCCAGGCGAGCAGGCCGGCGCCGAGTTCGGCGACTTCGAGGAGCTCGCAGTCCAGCCCGAGGGCCGCGGCGAGGCGTTCGGCGGCATCGCGGGTGCGTGAGCCGGTCTTGGGGTTTCCTATGACGGCGACGGCCTTCATCAGGCGACTCCTGTGGGTAGATGGGGAGCGGCGGCGGACTCCGCAGGAGAGCCGGTCCCGGGACGGTCGACCCGGAGGGACACGGAGGCGAGGAGGCAGAGCAGTCCGCCGGCGGCGAGTCCGCCGAGGGTGGCGGCGTAGCCGAAGCCGGCGAGGAGAACGGCGCCGGCGGCGCTGCCCAGCACCGCGCCGAGTTGCTTCATGGCGTTGAAGACTCCCGACGCGGCCCCGACCTCGTCCGCGGCGACCGTGGTCACCGCCGCGATCGACAGAGGTGACCAGACGAACGAGTTGCCCACGCCGTACACCGCGAAGGCGATGGTCAGGGCGGGGATCGGCGCGTCCGTCGCGACGAGTGCCGCCGAGGCCGCGATGGACAGGACGAGCGCGGACGAGCCGAGGACGGCGACGGCACGGGGCCCGATCGTGTTGTTGAGCCGGGCCGATATCGGGGCGCCGAGCAGGCACACGACACCCATCGGTACGAGCGTGAGTGTCGCCGCCCCCGGGGCGAGACCGCGCTCCTGCTGGAGGTAGAGCATCAGCGGGATCATGGCCGAGCCCGCACAGAAGGCCGCGGCCGCGCCGCCCCAGGCCGCGGTGACGAACCCGCGGCTGCGCAGCAACGCGACCGGCACGAGCGCGCGCAGCCCGTCACGGCGCTGCAGCCAGACCACGGCCACGACGACCAGCGCGCCGGCGGCGGCGAGCAGCCAGCGCGGTACGCCCCACGCGTCGGCGCTCATGGCATCCGAGCCCTGGATGCCGAGGACGAGGGCACCGACGCCGGCGGCGTTCGCGCAGATCGCCCACACCGGGATGCCCACCTCCTGACGGGGCAGGGCGGGTACGAACGCGGACACGGCGACCATCGCGGCCACGCCGACCGGGACGTTGACCCAGAACACGGCGGGCCAGCCGCCGACGGCGACGAGCAGGCCGCCGACCAGCGGCCCGGCGGCCACCGCGGCGCCCCCGACCGCGCCCCAGACGCCGAGCGCGACGGCGAGGCGGGGGGGCTGGAACAGCGCCTTGATGAGGGTGAGGCACTGCGGTGTCATCAGCGCGGCACCGACGCCCTGGACCACCCGCCAGCCGATGAGTGCCTCGATGGTGGGAGCCAGCGCGCACAGCAGCGACCCGAGCGTGAAGGCTGAGAGTCCGATCAGGTGGACGCGCCGGTGGCCGTAGCGGTCGCCCAGTCGTCCCGCGGCGAGCAGGGGCACCGCGTAGGCGATGAGATAGCCGCTGTTGACCCAGATCGCGAGGGTCTCGGTGGTGTGCAGGCCGGTGATCAGCGCGGGCAGCGCGACCGAGGTGACGGTGCTGTCCAGCAGCAGCATGAAGAACCCGGCGCACAGGCTGCCGAGGGCGAGCCAGTCGCGTCGCCCGCTTGCCGCGGTCATCTCACACCGCCAGGTTCTCGCGGAGCGTGGCGCCGGTGTGGGCGGGCGCGAGGGCGCCACGGCGGCGCAGCTCGGGCAGCAGCAGCTCGCTGATGTCGTGGAAGCCGGAAGGCATGGCCAGCGGGCAGGAGATCATGTAGCCGCCGCGCGATCCGGTCGCGGCGAAGTTCTCCTCCAACGCGTCGGCGACGGTGGCGGCGTCGCCGACGACGCTGTGATCGAGACCCGTCGCGCTGCCGCGGCCGTGGGCGAAGAACTCGTCGCGGCTCATCGTGTGGTCCTCGCCGAACTCCGCGATGAGCGAGCCGATGAGACCCGCCGGGCTGGCATTCACCGCGACGAGCGAGTCGCGCACCTCGGCCAGCCGGAAGGACCGCGGCAGCGTCGAGAAGTCGTACCCGGCGTTGTGCGACAGGTAGGTGGCGACGGCTTCCTCGTTCCAGAACTCGTGCACCGCGTCGCGGCGGGCCCGTGCCTCGGCCGTCGTACGGCCCACGATGACCTGCGTGGCCCAGAGGATGCCCACCCGGGCCGGGTCGCGCCCCTCGGCGAGGAGTGCCTCGTCGAGCAGCGTGCGGTGGCGCTGCTGGGCGTTGAGGTTGCCGCCGAAGCCGAAGACGAGATCGGCGAACCGTGCCGAGGCGGCGATGCCGCGGGGCGAGTTGCCCGCCTGGACGACGAGCGGGTGGTGCTGCGGACTGGGAACCGACGCGAGCGGCCCCTTGACGGTGAAGAAGCGCCCCTCGTGGTCGATCGGATGCACCTTCGCCGGGTCGGCGAACCGGCCCGTGTCCCGGTCGCGCACGATGGCGTCGGGTGCCACCGAGTCCCACAGAGCGCGGCAGACGGCGACGAACTCCTCCATCCGCTCGTAGCGCAGGTCGTGGTCCATCAGCTCGCCGAAGCCGTAGTTCGCCGCGTCCGCGCCGCGCGTCGAGGCGACCACGTTGAAGGCGATGCGCCCGCCCGTCACATGGTCGAGCGAGTTCAGCAACCGGGCCACGTAAAAGGGGTGCATGAACGTCGAGGAGTACGTCAGCCCAAAGCCGACCCTTTCCGTCACGGTGGACATCGCCGCGATGACCGGTGACATGTCGTGGCGCGGCCACTGGATGCCCCACTCCACTGCCGGCTCGATGCTGCCCCGCCAGGTGCTCGGTATGCCGCTGCCGTCGCCGAAGAACAGCATCCCGACGCCGGCGCGCTCGGCCGTCCGCGCCAGCTCCATGTACATGCGTACGTCGGGGAAGTCCCGCCCGATCCAGGAGCCCTGCCGGGCCCAGGCGCCCTCGGTGTGGGTGAAGGAGAGGTCGAAGGCGATGTGCATGCCGTTCACTGTGCTGCCTTCTTCCACAGGTCGACGACCTCGTCGGTATCGCCGAGCACGGCCACGTTGAGGCCCAGCTGCACGAGCGCCGCGGCATGGACGTCGAGGTCGTAGGCGGCCGTTGCATCCCGGGGGACGACGACGGGCCAGTCCAGTTGTACGGCATCCTGGGCGGTCGCGTAGACGCAGCACTCGCTCGTCAGGCCCACGACGGTGAGCCAGTCGCAGCCGGCCGCGCGCAGCCGTTCCCGGAGATCGGTGCCGAGGAATCCGCTGTACGCCCGCTTGACCACGCGCGGTTCACCTTCGGCAGGCCGCATCCGGTACCACTCGGCGCCCGACGTACCGAGTACGCACGGCTCGTCCGGGCCCATGGGTGCGTCGTAGTCGCCCCCGCGCAGCCAGTTGCTCGACCGCCAGGGCCGCGCGGGGTCGCTGCCCAACTCGACCCAGACGACGGGCACTTCGGCCGCACGGGCGGCGTCGACGAGGTCGCGGATGCGGGTGACGGCCTGGTCGAGCGCCGACAGAGCGGCAGCCGTCAGGCCGTATTCCGTGAGGCGGTCCGGATCGGCGAAGTCGCGCTGTACGTCGACCACGACCAGCGCGGGCCTGCTGCCGGGCCGGGTGAGGTGGGCGAGTTGCCGTTCACGCAGGTCTTGTCTGTCACGCAGGTCGGACATCAGGCCGCCACCTCGTCACGGGCGCGCAGGGCCGGCAGCACGGTCTCGCCGAACAGCAGCATGTCCTTGTCGTACTCCGGGAAGATCAGCATGAGTCCGTCCAGGTCGGCCTCGCGCACGATGTACTCGATGTGGTCGGTGACCGTCCGCGCCGATCCGGCGACGTACGCGGTCTGGAACGCCGCCTCACCGGTGGCCCCGTCGGCCCACGCACGGGCCTGGTCCTCGGGCATGCCCCAAGTGCGGCGCATCTGGGTGAGCGCCTCACGGTCGAGGCCCGCGCCCCACTCCTTCACCTTCCTGACGGCCAGTTCGTCGGTCTCGTCCTGGACGACGGTGAGCATCGAATAGGTCTTGCAGACACGGCCGTTGGCCTTCGCCCGCTCGTGGACGTCCGCCGAGAGCTTCCGCATCTCGTCGAGGCTGTCGGCGGCGAGGAAGGCGCCGTCGGCGTACTTGGCCTGGAAGCGGCGGGCCTCCTCGGACCGGCCCGCGTTGATGAGGGTCGGACGGGTGGCCGGATGCGGGCGGGACTCGCAGTCGACGAGGTCGAAGTACGGCGTGCGCAGGGTGACGGAGTCCTCGCTCCACAGCCGGGTGACGGCCTCGGTCCACAGCTCCGTCATCTGATAGCGGTCCTCGTGACTGAGCCGCGGGTCCCACATGCCGAACTGCTCGAACTCTCCCGCGTAGGCACCGTTGACGATGTTCATGCCGGCGCGGCCGCCGGAGATGTCCTGGAGGGTGGTGAACATCTTCGCCGCGATGGCGGGGTTATGGACGTTCGCGTGCATGGTCGCCCAGATCTTGACCCGGCTGGTCGCCTCGGCGAGCGCCGACATCATCGTCATCGACTCCAGCGAGCGGCCCCAGTGGTCGGTGCTGCCGCCGAAGCCGCGCCACTTCGCCATCGACATGATGAAGTCGAGGCCGATGGCCTCCGCGTGCAGGGCGGCGCGCTTGTTCCACGCGTAGTCCGCCTCGGGGTGGGGAGCGGTCGTGGACAGCATCCATCCGCCGTTCCCGATGGGGAGGAAGATTCCGTACTCTTTCGCGGGCATGTGTGCGCCTTTCGTGAGATGCCTGATCCGCGATGCGGCTACGGGGCGGGCCAGACGAGCTTGCCGCCTACGCCTGCGCCTGCGTAGATGTCCTTGACGTAGGAGGTGTCGAACCAGCCCTCGGCCCGCTCGACGGTCACGCTGCCGGGCACGACCTCGAACTGGTGCAGCATGTCGACGATCCCCGCCACGTTCTTGGGGTCGATGCCGCCCAGCGGCTGCCCGGGCGTCGGATGGTCCTTGACGTAACTCGTCTCGGTCTTCCAGATGGTCGTGTTCAGCTTCTTGTCGTACGTCGGTCCGGACAGCTCCGCCGCGTACCCGACGCACTCGGCGATGTGCGCCTCGCCGGCGTCGCAGTAGTCGTAGGCGTGCAGCGCGGCGCGCAGGATGTCCTCGACGGCGTGCGGGTGCGCCTTGGCGAACGCCGTATTCACCGCCATCGCGCCGAGCGAGCTCGGGACGCCGTAGTCGACCGGCTTCCACACCGTGACGGGGTGGCCGGCCGCCTTGAGCTGGTTGGGCTCGTTGGAGACGAATCCGGTGAGGGCCGCGAGACCGTTCTGCCTGCGCGGCAGTACGGAAGGGTCGTAGCCCTGCTTGACCAGCTTGAGCGAGTCCCACTTGACCCCGGCCTTGACCAGCATCGCCCTGACGGTGGCGGGGACGTAGCCCTTGTGGCCGACGACCTTGCCGTCGAGCTGGGTCAGCTTGGTGATGTCCTTGTTGGTCATCAGGACCTCGAGGCCGGCGTTCGAGTACGAGGAGACGCCCGTGAGGTCGATCCCGTTGGCCCGGGCCTGGATGACGTCCTGCTCGGCGACCGGACCCACGGTCGCCTGACCGCTGGCGAGCAGCTTGGTGTTCTGCGCGGTGTCGCCGGTGCCGGGCTTGAGGACGACGTTCAGGCAGAGGTCTTTGAAGTAGCCGAGCTTGGCGGCGGCGACGTACTCGAGGATCGACACGGACGACTGGTACTGGTAGCCCGACAGGTAGGTGATCGTGCCGGCGTCCTTGTTCTCGGCGCAACGCTTCGCGGAGATCGCGGACCCTGCCGAGCCCGCCGAGGTGTCAGCGGCGGAGTCCGCGCCGCATCCCGTGAGGACGGTGGTCAAGGCGACGGCGGCGAGCGTGGTTCTGATGAGGCCGGGGTGTGGCATGGGTGACTCCAGACTGGCGGTGGCCGCCGGGGAGGGTGCGGAGGAGGGCATGGGTCTCCGAGCGCCCCGCCATCGCGGGCCACGGGCTGAACGAGGAAGGGGGAACGGGGAAGCGGGAAACGTCAGTTGTGCTCGCTGTCGTGCCAGTGCAGCACGCGGCGTTCGACCAGCGTCACGGCGAGCAGCAGCAGCACGCCCATGACGGCCAGGACGAGGATCGAGGCGTATACGACCGGCAGCTGGTTCATGGACGAGGCCGTGCTGATCGCGGTGCCGAGGCCACGGGTGGATCCCGACGCCGACATCTCGGCCACCACGGCGCCGACGATCGACAGCGGGAAGACGATGCGCAGCGCCGCGAACAGGAACGGCAGGGCGTTGGGGATGCGTACGTGCCACAGCAGCTCGAAGCGGCCGGCATCCATCGTCCGGTACACCTGCAGCACCTGCAGCGGCACGGATCCCAGGCCGGCCGCGGTGTTGATGAGAATCGGGAAGAAGCAGATCAGGCCGGCGATGATGAGCTTGGGCAGCGGACCGAAGCCGAAGGCCACGACCAGGGCAGGTGCGATCGCCACGAGCGGGGTGACGTTGAGGACGACCGCCATCGGCATGACCGCCCGGCGCAGGAGCGGCAGTTCACTCGTCAGCACCGCGAGGACGAACGCGGCGACGAACCCGATTGCGAGGCCACCTGTCGCCTCGCCCACGGTCACCAGGGCGTTGTCGACGTAGTAGCCGAACTGGGTGGTGAGCGAGCTGCCGATCTTCGGCAGCGGCGGCAGCAGGTAGGGCAGTTCCTGGGCTGCCCACTGCCACAGGACGGCGAGGAACGCCAGCATCACGAGGAGGGGCGCCCACACGGAGGGGCGGATCCACGCGATCCGGGACTTCGGATGCCTGAGGCTGAAGCGCGACGGTTCGACGGGCCGCTCGCTCTCGGTGGCCAGGGGAGCGCGTTCGTCGGTCACGGTCATCTCCAGGCCCCCACTCACGCGGCTTCGCCGCGCCAGGCACGGCGCAGTCGGTCTCGGATCAGGTCCTCGTACTCGTGGAAGCGGCGCTCCCCGAAGAGGCGGTCACCGCGTGGCCGTGGCAGGTCGACATCGATGACGTCCACGATGCGGCCGGGGCGCGGGGCCATGACGACCACGGTGTCGGAGAGCCGGACGGCCTCGGACACGGAGTGCGTGACGAACAGCACCGTCGTCTTCAACTCGTCCCACAGATCCAGGAGTTGGTCCTGCAGGCTCTCGCGGGTGAACTCGTCGAGTGCCGAGAACGGCTCGTCCATGACGAGTACGTCGGGCCGCAGTCCGAAGGCGCGGACGATCGCCGCACGCTGCCGCATGCCACCGGAAATCTCCGCGGGGAGCTTGTGCATGGCCTCGCCGAGACCGGCCTTGACGAGGAGCTCCCGCATGTCGGGGACGGATGGCGTGGACTGCACGGACTGCACGAATTCGTGCTCCGCAAGGCCGGCGATGCGCTCGCGGCGCCTGGCCGACCCCTTGTTGATCTTCTGCGGCAGAGTGACGTTCCGGAGCACGGACAGCCACGGCAGCAGGGCGGGGCTCTGCGGCACGAGCCCGATCATCTTGGCGGCGCACGCCTGCGCGGGCGGGACGCCGTGCACCCGGACCTCACCCCGGTCGGGCCGCTCAAGGCCGGCCGCGAGGCGCAGCAGTGTCGACTTGCCGCAGCCGCTGGGCCCGATGAGGCTGACGAAGCGGCCGGACGGCACCGTCAGATCAACGTCGTCGAGGGCATTCGTCGCGGACGGTCCGAATCCGTAGACCCGGTGCACCGACCGCAACTCAAGTGCTGGCGTACCAGTCACCTTCACGCTCCCATCCATGTCGCGAGCGCGAAGGCTCGATCCTGGAAGTCGGAGAGCGTGCGTAGCGAGTGCGAGACTGCGACGCGGAAATCCGCTTAGGTGCTCCGGACACTAGGAGCCCTGTGTTACGGCGCCCGACCGCACAATGTTTCGCGGACTTTACGTTCGACCGCCCGGTGTTACGACCGTGCTCCCGTCGAAGACGTAGACCTCGATGCCGAGATCCGCCGCTGCACGCGCCACCCACCCACCCAGAGCCTGCACGATCACCTCGGTGACGAGCAGCACCGCACGCTCGGCGGTCGGCACCGAGTCCCGCAGCCAGAGCAGCTTGAACATGTCCGCCATGACCTTGTTGCGGTACGCGGGCTTGTAGCCCCCCTGATTGCTGACGAGCTGAACGAGCACACGACCCGCCGCGTCGATCCCCTCGACCTCGACACGACTGTTGTCGGGCAGCATGAGCGGCTTCGGCCGCAGACTGACGCCGAGCCGGTCACCGAGCGCCAGCAGCATCCGGCGTTCGATGGACCCCTCGGTGAAGCGGCTCCACTCGGTAGGAGCGTCAAGGACTGTAAGGTGCACGCGCCGGAGTCTAGGAAACGCCCGTTTCGCCCGTGTTTCACGCTGCCGAAGGCCCCCACGCCGATCGTCGGCCACTACGAGAGGCCAGAGGCCGACAGACGTGATCCTGCCTCCGGAGATCAGGCTCGTACGTCCCGCTGCTGAACTTCCTTGAGGACTCCGGCCACCGTCGCGAAGTCATTGTCCACGTGGAGGACGGTGTGCCCATGGTGTACAGCTGTCGCACACACCAACAGGTCGATCGCTCCCGCCGCCCGATGCTGGCCCCTCTGGGTCAGTTTGTACTGGGCGGTGTCGACCCACCGCCAGGCGTTCTTGGGAACCGGAGAGAGCAGGCAGAGCGCGTCCAGCTCCTCTGCCAGCTCATCTCGGTGAGACGGGCTGGTCGCCGAGTAGAGAAATTCGGCACGTGTCGGCTCGCAGAGGTGGAACACCCCGGCGGCGATGTGCCCTTCCCAGGGGCGCAGCGCACCTGGAGTACGGAACAGGTGCCACAGAGCCGAGGTGTCCAGCAGATACGTGATCACCCGAAGGCCTCGCGTCGCGCACGCTTCTCAGCGTCATGCGCCGCCGCGGCCTGCTCGAACTCGCCACGCGAACCTCGCGCGGCGAGCTTCTCCGCTGCCTCAAGTCTCTTGATCCGCGCCACGTAATCCCGAAGGGCCGCGTTGACGGTCTCCTTCTTTGTCGTGGCACCCATGAGCCGCATGGCCTCGGCCAGCGCCTCGTCGTCGAGATCAATCTGCGTGACGGACACCGGACACCTCCAACATCCACAATGTATGCATCCAAGATACATCGCCAACATTGAATACGGCCACCAGTCACAGCAGGCCACTCAAGGGAGGTGCGCAGGATGTCGAGGCGCTCCCATTCGGACTGCTTACCGAAGCAGGGCGGATCAGCGGGGCCTGCCGCATCCCGACACGAATCACCCCTTGAGGCCTATGACCGATTTGACCGGAATCAGCGTCCGGAATCTGCACTGCCGATCACGAAAGCACCCGTCGAGACGCGCTACCAGCGTCCCTCAAATCGCCGCCCCACCAGCATAGTTGCCGGTCAGATCGATTCTCCTCGCGTAGCGAGTGGTGGGGCGGGTGGGACTCGAACCCACGGCCGACGGATTATGAGTCCGCTGCTCTAACCGGCTGAGCTACCGCCCCATAGCGGCGTGTCGCGTACATGTGTGCGCGCCGTCTGCCGCAGCATAGCCGCTCATACGATCTCCTGCTTCGGCTGGGCGGCTTCGCGCGGCCTACATGACCTTGAGGACTGCGCCGGGTGCCGCGCGGTTCCCGGACAGCGGATCGGACATGAAAAAGGACCCCTGAGAGGGGTCCTCGTTCAACCTGCTCCCCCGACTGGACTCGAACCAGTAACCTGCCGGTTAACAGCCGGCTGCTCTGCCAATTGAGCTACGGAGGACCGAGCTCCCCGGACTGGACTCGAACCAGTAACCTGCCGGTTAACAGCCGGCTGCTCTGCCAATTGAGCTACCGAGGAAGGTCTCGTTTTGCATCGAACGCACCTACCTGGGTATCCGCCAGGGGGCGCGCGTTCGCTGCGACACATACATTAGCGCAAGCAGGGGGGTGCTTCGCCAATCGGTACTCCCCGGCACCGACGCCGCACCGGAGACCTACGCAAGGAAAGGGTGGCCGCCATGCGTTACCGGCTCACGTTCGTCGCCGGAGTCGTCCTGGGTTACGTGCTGGGCACGAGGGCCGGGCGCGAGCGCTACGAGCAGCTGAAGAAGTCAGCCCGGCAGTTCGCTCAGAACCCCGCGGTCCGCAACACCGCCGAGACGGCGGCCCATCAGGGCCGTGAGTTCGCGGGCAAGGCGTACCACGTGGTGAGCGACAAGGTCGGCGACCGAGTCCCCGACTCGGTGGCGGACCGGGTCCGTCACCTCCGCGACCGAGCCACCCACAACGGCGGCGAGGACGACTGGGGCACGACCAATACCTGATCTCCTGATGCCGAGCAGCCCCGGACCCCCTGAACGGGGGCGCGGGGCTGTATCGATGTGCGGCTCCGCCGCGTGGGCGCGACCAGCCCCGACGCACCCGCACGCTGAACCCGGCGACACACCCCCACGGCGCCCACGGCTCCAGCCGGCGCAGCGGTGCGGCAGAATTTTGGCCATGGGGATAGTCGCCGGGTTGGACAGTTCACCCGATTTCACTCGTATCGTCGTCTGTGACACGGACACCGGAGCCGTGCTCAGGCAGGGATATGCACCGCATCCGGTGGAGAGCCCCGCGGGCGGTGGCCGGCCGTCGGACGTCGATCCGCAGGCCTGGCTGCTCTCCCTGGGCGAGGCCGCGGGCGGTGGGCTGCTCGAAGGTGTGCAGGCGATCGGCGTCTCGACGCAGCAGAACGCCGTCGTGCCACTGGACGCGCAGGGCAACACCGTGCGGCCGGCGATGGTCGGCGGTGACAAGCGGACGCAGGTCGCCGCGGCCGACCTGGTCGACGCGCTCGGCGGGCGTGAGGCGTGGGCGCAGGCCGTGGGCTGTGTGCCGCAGGCCGCGCAGCCCGTCACGAAGCTGCGCTGGATGGCCCGGACCGAGCCGGAGAACGCGCAGCGCACCGCGATCCTCCTCCAGGCACACGACTGGCTGGTGTGGCAGCTGCTGGGCCGGCCGGTCAGGAGGACCACCGACCGGGGCGGGGCGTCCGGCACCGGCTACTGGTCGGCGGCGACCGGCGGCTACCGGACCGACCTCGTGGAGCTGGCGCTCGGGCACCAGGCGATGCTGCCGGAGGTGATCGGCCCGGCGGAGGCGGCCGGTAGGACGCCGGAGGGGCTGCTGATCTCCGTGGGCACCGGCGAGACCATGGCGGCGGCCTTCGGTCTCGGCATCGGCCTCGGTGACGCGGTGGTGTCGCTGGGCGCGTCCGGGTCCGTGATGGCCGTGCATCCCGAGGCCCTGGTCGACGGGTCGGGCATGATCACCGCGCTCGCGGACGCGACCGGCATGCACCTGCCCGTCGTCACCACGCTGAACGCCGTACGGACCCTGCGCGGGGCCGCCGAGCTGCTCGGGCTGCCCGATCTGGAGAGCCTGTCCGACCTGGCGATGAAGTCGACGCCCGGCTCGCACGGGCTGGTGCTGCTGCCCTATCTGGAGGGCGAGCGGACGCCGAACCTGCCGCACACCGCCGGGACCCTGGCCGGGCTGCGGCGCGAGTCGATGAAGGCGGAGCACCTGGCGCGGGCGGCGTTCGAGGGGATGCTGTGCGGGCTCGCGGACGCGCTGGACGTGCTGCGCGGCCGGGGTGTGGAGGTGCGCCGGGTGTTCCTGCTCGGGCCGGCCGCCGAGCTGCCCGCGGTCCAGGCGGCGGCACCCGCGCTGTTCGGGACGCAGGTCGTGGTGCCGCAGCCGGCGGACTACGCGGCGATCGGCGCCGCCCGTCAGGCGGCCTGGGCGCTGGGGGCGTCGCAGGGCACGCTCGACGTGCGGAACCCGCCGGTCTGGCAGGGTGCGGTGGCGCAGGTGCTGGAGCCTGGGGACGAACTGGCCGTGGGGCAGGCGGTGCGGCAGCAGTTCGTGGCGGTGCGGGAGCAGACGCATCCCGGAGCCCTCTGACCTTTTGACCGCCCGTTGGGTTAATTCGGTTGAGGTAACGCGGGTGGAGTGTTCGACGATAGGGGCCAGGGGCAACCACTCGCCCCGTCGCCCACTCCGAGAGAAGCAGCGTGCTCATACGACTTCTGCGGACCTATCTCAGGCCCTATCAGAGACCCATCGCCCTGCTGGTACTGCTGCAGTTCCTGCAGACCTGCGCCACGCTCTACCTGCCCACGCTCAACGCCGACATCATCGACCAGGGTGTCGTGAACGGCGACACCGGCTACATCCTGGGCTACGGCGGTCTGATGATCGGCATCTCGCTGGTCCAGGTCGTGTGCAACATCGGTGCCGTGTACTACGGCGCCCGTACGGCGGCGGCGCTGGGGCGGGACGTGCGCGGTGCCGTGTTCGACCGGGTGCAGTCGTTCTCCGCGCGTGAGGTCGGCCACTTCGGGGCGCCGTCGCTGATCACCCGGACGACGAACGACGTCCAGCAGGTGCAGATGCTGGCGCTGATGACGTTCACGCTGCTGGTGTCGGCGCCGATCATGTGCGTGGGCGGCATCGTGCTGGCGCTCGGGCTCGACGTGCCGTTGTCCGGGGTGCTGGTGGCGGTCGTGCCGGTGCTGGGCATCTGCGTGACGCTGATCGTGCGGCGGCTGCGGCCGCTGTTCCGTGCGATGCAGGAGCGGCTGGACTCGGTGAACCGGGTGCTGCGCGAGCAGATCACCGGCAACCGTGTGATCCGGGCCTTCGTCCGGGACGAGTACGAGCAGCAGCGCTTCCGGAAGGCCAACACCGACCTCACCGACTTCGCGCTGGGCACCGGCAACCTGCTCGCGCTGATGTTCCCGATCGTCATGACGGTGGTGAACCTGTCGTCGATCGCCGTGGTGTGGTTCGGTGCGCACCGGATCGACAGCGGCGGGATGCAGATCGGCGACCTGACCGCGTTCCTGGCCTATCTGATGCAGATCGTCATGTCCGTGATGATGGCCACCTTCATGTTCATGATGGTGCCGCGCGCGGAGGTGTGTGCCGAGCGCGTCCAGGAGGTGCTGGACACCTCCTCCAGCGTCGTGCCGCCGTCGGCGCCGGTGCGGGAGCTGCGCCGGCACGGGCATCTGGAGATCCGCGGGGCGGGCTTCCGCTATCCGGGTGCCGAGGAGCCGGTGCTGCGGGCGGTGGATCTCGTGGCCCGTCCCGGTGAGACGACGGCCGTCATCGGCTCGACCGGCAGCGGCAAGTCCACGCTGCTCGGGCTGGTGCCGCGGCTGTTCGACGCGACCGAGGGGCAGGTACTCGTCGACGGGGTCGAGGTCGCGGAGATCGAGCCCAAGCTGCTCGCGAGGACCGTCGGGCTGGTGCCGCAGAAGCCGTACCTGTTCGCGGGGACCGTGGCGACCAACCTGCGCTACGGCAATCCGGACGCCACCGACGAGGAGCTGTGGCACGCGCTGGAGGTGGCGCAGGCCAAGGACTTCGTCGACGGCCTGGAGAGCGGGCTCGACGCGCCGATCGCGCAGGGCGGGACGAACGTCTCCGGCGGGCAGCGGCAGCGGCTGGCGATCGCCCGGACGCTGGTGCAACGGCCCGAGATCTACCTCTTCGACGACTCCTTCTCCGCGCTCGACTACGCCACGGACGCCGCCCTGCGGGCCGCGCTCTCGCGGGAGACCGCCGAGGCGACGGTGGTGATCGTCGCCCAGCGGGTGGCGACCATCCGGGACGCCGACCGGATCGTCGTCCTCGACGAGGGCCGGGTCGTCGGCACCGGGCGGCACCACGAGCTGATGGCGGACAACGAGACCTACCGGGAGATCGTGCTCTCCCAGCTCACGGAAGCGGAGGCTGCCTGATGGCGGGGCCCATGGGGCGGATGATGGCCGGGGGCGGCCCCGACCAGCGCTCGCTGGACTTCAAGGGATCCGGCAAACGGCTCGTCGCGCGGTTCCGCCCGGAGCGCGCGACCATCTACGTGCTGCTGCTGTGCGTGGTGCTCAGCGTCGGCCTCAACGTCGTCGGGCCGAAGATCCTCGGCAAGGCGACCGACCTGGTCTTCGCGGGCATCGTCGGACGGGGCATGCCGGAGGGGGCGAGCAAGGAGCAGGTCCTCGACTCGATGCGGCAGCGCGGGGACGGGGACGTCGCCGACATGCTGCGCAGCACCGACTTCACCCCCGGCGCGGGCATCGACTTCACGGCCGTCGGGCATGTGCTGCTGCTCGCGCTGGGAGTGTTCACGGTGGCCGGGCTGCTGATGGCGGTGGCGACGCGGCTGGTGAACCGGGCCGTGAACCGGACCATGTTCCGGATGCGCGAGGACGTCCAGACGAAGCTGTCGCGGCTGCCGCTGTCGTACTTCGACAAGCGCCAGCGCGGTGAGGTGCTGTCCCGGGCGACGAACGACATCGACAACATCGGGCAGACGCTCCAGCAGTCGATGGGGCAGCTCATCAACTCGGTGCTGACCATCATCGGCGTGCTCGCGATGATGTTCTACGTCTCGTGGATCCTGGCGCTGGTCGCGCTGGTGACCGTGCCGCTGTCGTTCGTCGTGGCCACACGGGTGGGCAAGCGGTCGCAGCCGCACTTCGTGCAGCAGTGGCGCTCCACGGGGCAGTTGAACGCGCACATCGAGGAGATGTACACCGGGCACGCCCTGGTGAAGGTGTTCGGGCGGCAGGAGGAGTCGGCGCGGCAGTTCGCCGAGCAGAACGACGCGCTGTACGAGGCGGGGTTCAAGGCGCAGTTCAACAGCGGGGTCATGCAGCCGCTGATGATGTTCGTGTCGAACCTCAACTACGTGCTGGTCGCGGTGGTGGGCGGGCTCCGGGTCGCCTCGGGCTCGCTGTCGATCGGCGACGTGCAGGCCTTCATCCAGTACTCGCGGCAGTTCTCCATGCCGCTGACGCAGGTCGCCTCCATGGCGAACCTGGTGCAGTCGGGTGTCGCCTCCGCGGAGCGGGTCTTCGAGCTGCTCGACGCGGAGGAGCAGGGTGCCGACCCGGTGCCGGGCGTGCGGCCGGAGGAGCTGCGCGGGCAGGTGGCGCTGGAGCACGTGTCGTTCCGCTACGACCCCGACAAGCCGCTCATCGAGGACCTGTCGCTGAAGGTCGAGCCGGGGCACACGGTCGCCATCGTCGGCCCGACCGGCGCCGGCAAGACGACCCTGGTGAACCTGCTGATGCGGTTCTACGACGTTACCGGCGGGCGCATCACCCTCGACGGGGTCGACATCGCGCGGATGTCCCGGGACGAACTGCGCGCCGGGATCGGCATGGTGCTCCAGGACACCTGGCTGTTCGGCGGCACGATCGCGGAGAACATCGCGTACGGCGCGTCCCGGGAAGTCACCCGCGGGGAGATCGAGGAGGCGGCCCGGGCGGCGCACGCGGACCGGTTCGTCCGGACGCTGCCGGACGGGTACGACACCGTGATCGACGACGAGGGGACGGGGGTCAGCGCGGGTGAGAAGCAGCTGATCACCATCGCCCGGGCGTTCCTGTCCGACCCGGTGATCCTGGTGCTGGACGAGGCGACCAGCTCGGTCGACACGCGTACCGAGGTGCTCATTCAGAAGGCCATGGCGAAACTCGCCCACGGGCGTACGTCGTTCGTCATCGCCCACCGGTTGTCGACGATCCGGGACGCGGACGCGATCCTCGTCATGGAGAACGGGTCGATCGTCGAGCAGGGCACGCACGAGGAGCTGCTCGCGGCGGGCGGTGCGTATGCGCGGCTGTACAAGGCGCAGTTCGCGCAGGCCGTGGCCGAGGTGGACTGAGTCGCGCCCGGGGGTGCCGAGTGGGGCCGTGGGGCGGCTGCGGGCCCGGTGGGGGATGCTCGCGCCCACGCGGCGGAGCCGCACACGGGCACAGCCCCGCGCCCCTTGGGGACGTGAAGCTGACGCCCCTTCAGGGGCGCGGGGAACTGCGCGATCCGCCCCCACCGGCCCGCGGACGGCGTCAGTCCAGGTAGCCCCTGAGCTGGTCCGCGAAAGCGTGGTCCCGCAGCTTGTTGAGGGTCTTGGACTCGATCTGCCGTATCCGTTCCCGCGTCACGCCGAAGATGCGGCCGATCTCCTCCAGCGTGCGGGGGCGGCCGTCCGCCAGCCCGTAGCGGAGTTGCACCACCTTCCGCTCCCGCTCCCGCTCCCCCAGCGTCGACAGGACCGCCTCCAGATGCTCCCTGAGCAGCAGGAACGCCGCCGACTCCACCGGAGAGGCCGCGTCGCCGTCCTCGATGAGGTCGCCGAGGGCGACGTCGTCCTCCTCGCCGACGGGCGCGTGCAGCGACACCGGCTCCTGGGCGAGGCGCAGGACCTCGCTGACCCGCTCCGGCGCGAGGTCCAGGTGGGCCGCGACCTCCTCCGGGGTCGGCTCGTAGCCCCGCTCCTGGAGCATGCGCCGCTGGACGCGGACGACCCGGTTGATGAGCTCCACGACATGGACCGGGACCCGTATCGTGCGGGCCTGGTCGGCCAGGGCACGGGACATGGCCTGGCGGATCCACCACGTGGCGTACGTGGAGAACTTGTAGCCGCGGGCGTAGTCGAACTTCTCGACGGCCCTGATGAGGCCGAGGTTGCCCTCCTGGACGAGGTCGAGCATGGTCAGGCCGCGGCCGACGTAGCGCTTGGCGACCGAGACGACCAGGCGCAGGTTCGCCTCGATCAGGCGGCGTTTGGCCATGCGGCCCATGACGACGAGCCGGTCCAGGTCCAGGGCGAGCTGGCTGTCCAGGTCGGGGGTGAGCCGCAGCTTCTCCTCGGCGAACAGGCCGGCCTCGACACGGCGGGCGAGTTCGACCTCCTCCGCGGCCGTCAGCAGGGGGATGCGGCCGATCTCCCGCAGGTACTGGCGGAACAGGTCCGAGGAGGGGCTGCCGGTCTCGGTGCGCAGGCGCGGCGGTTCGACGGCTTCGGGCTCCTCGGCCGGCTCCACGGCACCGGCGGGCGGCTCCTCCGGCTCCGGTTCCGCCTCGGGGTGGTGCACGGCGCGGCTCTGCGCCGGGACCGCGGACAGGGCGTCGGCCTCCACGTCCGGATCGGTCCCGTCGGCGCCAGGGGCGGCACCGGCGCCGGTCTGGGTGAGGGTCTGGGTCTGCACGGGGGCGACCTCCAGGATGATCGCTGCCAGGGGGTACGGCAGCGGTACTTCGGGGGCGGAGTCGGCCTCGCCGCTTTCCGTCCCGTACGCGATGAGCGGAACCGCGGGGGTCTGGGACCCGTCGGTGACGGATCGGCCGCGCTCCGAGGACTCAGGCACCGCAACCCAGTGTGGGGTAAGACACATCGTCGCCACGAGGGGCGTGCGATGACTTTTTGCTTCCCGTCCGTGACCGCGCGGTCGCCCCTCGTGGGAAACCCGGATGCCTCATATGCCACCGGTCTGCGACGATCGTCCGATGTCCGCTTCCCTGTACGAGTCACATGTGACGGTCCGCTGCTCCGGCCCCGACGAGTCCGCCCGGCTGGGCCGGTGGGCGGCGGCGGGCGGGTTCAAGCTCACGCACATCGTGCTGGCCAGGGGCCGGATGCGCGACCAGCCGATGCTCACCCTGTCCGGTTCGCCGTCGTACGCCGGCGAATCGGCGCGCGTGCGGGACGTGGCCGCACGCTTGCGGGCGGACGGCTTCGATCCGGTGCGCGTGAAGATCGAGTCGTCGCCCTGGGCGCCGGAGGTGCCGCGCCGGCCCTGCGACGACGGGCGCTACTTCGAGCACCACGTGAAGCTGCGGCTCACCGCGGACACGGACCTGGCGGCTCTCGCGGCGCGCGTCCTGCCGCACGGCGCCCATCTGTCCTGGAACGCCCGGCGGGTGCACGGTCGGCACCACGAGCGGTTCGTGACCCAGCGCTGCCACGCGGTGGACGCCGACGGCGCGGGCCGGGCACTGGAGCGGCTGCTGGCCGAGCTGCGGGGCTGTGAAGTTCTCTCTGTGGAGCGGGAGTTCGTGCTCCACGACAGTGATGTATCGGTGGACGAGGGATGGCTGGAGGAGCCGGTGGGGGTAGGGGCATGACCGGGACGGCATGGGAGAGGTTCGGCTGGCTGAGTTCCGAGATCCCCCGGGAGCCGCTGGACGACGCCACCCGCCGGGTGGAACACCTGCCGAAGACGCTGCGTCCGGTGCCGGGGGACGACGTGGTGCAGCGGCCGGTCTTCGACCCGGCCCTCAAGCACCTCCAGAAGGCCTATCGCGCCACCGACCCGTGCTTCACCGACCCGGCGCGGGACGAGGCGTGGCGGGCGGCCCGCGGCCGGGCCCTGCACCTGGTACTGGCCGCGATCGCCGGCTCGCCATGGGTGGACGCACTGGTGCTGCGGGGCAGCGTGCTGATGTCGGCCTGGTTCGGGGAGGCCGCGCGCGAGCCCGGTGACCTGGACTTCGTCGTCGTTCCGCACACCTGGCGGATGGACGACGGCCGGACGGACCGGATGCTGACCGGGATCGCGGAGGCGGCGCAGGAACTGGCCGAGACGCGGGGGCCGGGGGTCGGGATCTCGGCACGCGGCGCGGTGGTCGAGGACATCTGGACCTACGACCGCGTGCCCGGCCGGCGCATGGTGCTCCCCTGGGGCGCGCCCGGCCTGCCCGGCGGCCACGTCCAGCTGGACTTCGTCTTCAACGAGCGGCTGCCCGAGGGACCCGAACTCGTCGAGCTGCCGGGCGGTGCGCTCGTCCAGGCCGCGACGCCGGAGCTGTCGCTGGCGTGGAAGCTGCTGTGGGTGATCAACGACGTGCACACCCAGGGCAAGGACCTGTACGACGCCGTCCTGCTGGCCGAGCGGTACCCGCTGCGTTACGAGCTGCTGCACGAGGTGTTCCGGCTGTCGGGCGAGTGGCCGTACCCGTACCGCGAGAAGATCCTCCTGGAGGACGTGGCGGAGGCGGTCGGCTACGTGGAGTGGGAGCACTTCGTCACCGAGTACCCGCGGTTCCGGTACGACGAGCGGACGTTCGCCGAGCGGCTGGTGCGCGCGGTGACGCCGACCTTCCAGGGGGCCGGGGCCTGACCCGTGTCAGAGCGCGGCGGCGCCGTGTACGCGCAGGGTCTGGTCGTACTGCTGGAGGACCCACAGCTCGTTCTGCACGGCGGCGAGCTCGGCCGGGTCGCCGTGGGTGCCGAGGCGGGTGAGCCGGCCGGTGATGTCGCGGATACGGCGCTCGACGGCCCGGCGGCGGACCGTCACCAACTGGGCGCCCGCGTACACCTCGTCGGCGCCCTTCACGCCCTTGTGCAGCATGATCGCCTCGACGGCCAGCTCCGTGACCATCGCGCGGACGGCGTCGTCGGGGGCGGCCTCGCGGACCCTGACCAGGTAGTCCTGGGGGTCGGCGACGCCCGGTTCGGCGCCGCCCGCGTCGAGGATGGCCTGGCGGACGGCGGCGTAGGGCGGGGCGGTGAACTCGTCCACGCCGTACGCGTCGAAGGCCGGGGAGACCAGCTCGGGGCGCTGGAGGGCCAGTTTGAGCAGTTCCCGTTCGGTGGCGAAGACCGGGTTGCGGAGGTTGAGGGCCGGGCCGCGGGGGGCGGCGGGCTGGGGCGGGCCGGCGTACTGCTGCCCCTGGTGGTGCCGCTCCGGGGCCGGGCCCTTGCCGCCGCGGTCGCGGGCCCAGCGGGCCAGCTGGGCCACGCGCTTGACCACGAACTGGGTGTCGAGGATGCCGAGCATCCCGGCGAGCTGGACGGCGACCTCGTGCTGGGCACCGCTGTTCTTGATGCGGGCGACGATCGGGGCGGCCTCGTCCAGCGCGGAGGCGCGGCCCGCCGGGGTGTCGAGGTCGTAGCGGCTGACGATCTGGCGCAGGGCGAACTCGAAGAGCGGGGTGCGGGGTTCGACGAGGTCGGCGACGGCCTCGTCGCCCTTGGCGAGGCGCAGGTCGCAGGGGTCCATGCCGTCGGGGGCGATGGCGATGTACGTCTCGGCGGCGAACTTCTGGTCGTCCTCGAAGGCGCGCAGGGCGGCCTTCTGGCCGGCGGCGTCGCCGTCGAAGGTGAAGATGACGCGGGCCGAGCCGTTGTCCATGAGCAGCCGGCGGAGGATCTTGATGTGGTCGCCGCCGAAGGCGGTGCCGCAGGTGGCGATGGCGGTCGTCACACCGGCCAGGTGGCAGGCCATGACGTCCGTGTAGCCCTCGACGACGACCGCGCGGGACGCCTTGGCGATGTCCTTCTTCGCCAGGTCGATGCCGTAGAGGACCTGGGACTTCTTGTAGATCGCCGTGTCGGGCGTGTTCAGGTACTTCGGGCCGTTGTCCGCCTCGTAGAGCTTGCGGGCGCCGAAGCCGACGACGTCGCCGCCGATGTCGCGGATGGGCCACATCAGACGGCCGCGGAAGCGGTCGATGGGGCCGCGGCGGCCCTCCTGGGAGAGGCCGGAGAGGACCAGCTCCTTGTCGGTGAAGCCCTTGCCGCGCAGGAAGCGCGTGAGGTGGTCCCAGCCCTGGGGGCTGTAGCCGACGGAGAAGTGCTGGGCGGCGGCCTGGTCGAAACCGCGCTCGGCGAGGAACTGGCGGCCGGTGTCGGCCTCCGGGCTGGTCGCGAGCTGTTCCACGTACCAGTCGGCGGCGATCTTGTGGGCCTCGACCAGGCGGATCCGCTCGCCGCGCTGGTGGGAGGGGTTGTAGCCGCCCTCCTCGTAGCGCAGGGTGATGCCCGCCTGGCCGGCCAGGCGCTCGACCGCCTCCGAGAAGGTGAGGTGGTCGATCTTCATCACGAACGTGATGGTGTCGCCGCCCTCCTGGCAGCCGAAGCAGTGGAAGAACCCCTTGCTCGGGCTGACCTGGAAGGAGGGCGACTTCTCGTCGTGGAAGGGGCAGAGACCCTTGAGGTTCCCGCCGCCCGCGTTGCGCAGCTGGAGGTACTCGGACACCACGGCATCGATCGGGACCGCGTCCCGTACCGCCTTCACGTCCTCGTCGTTGATCCGTCCTGCCACGCGTGAAGTCTACGGGGGTGGTGTGACAGCTACGGTGCGAGGCTTTCCAGGGGGACGTGCGGGTCCGCCAGCGACTCCGTGTTCACCCTCGCCTTGGAGCGGACCAGGCGCTGGATCTTGTCCGTGACGTCCCACACGTTCACGTTCATCCCGGCCAGCACCCGGCCGTCCTTCACCCAGAACGCGATGAACTCGCGCTTGCCGGCGTCTCCGCGGATCACCACCTGGTCGTAAGAGCCCGCGGGCGCCCAGCCGGAGTACTCCATGCCCAGGTCGTACTGGTCGGAGAAGAAGTACGGCACCCGGTCGTACGTCACCTCGCGGCCCAGCATGGAGCGGGCGGCCGCCGGTCCGCCGTTGAGGGCGTTGGCCCAGTGCTCCACGCGCACCCGCGTGCCGAACAGGGGGTGCGGGAAGGAGACGACATCGCCGGCCGCGTAGACGTCCGGGTCGGAGGTGCGCAGCCGCTCGTCGACGACGATGCCGCCGCCGTGGGCCCGGTCGGCGATCTCCAGGCCCGCCGTCTCCGCCAGGTGCGTGCGCGGGGCGGCGCCGATCGCCGCCAGCACGTCGTGCGCCGGGTGCTCCTCGCCGTCGTCGGTGCGGGCCGCGAGGACCATGCCGTCCTGGCCGACGATCTCCGTCAGGCGCCTGCCGAAGTGGAAGCGCACCCCGTGCTCGCGGTGCAGCTCGGCGAAGAGCCCGCCCAGCTCCGGGCCGAGCACGCCGTGCAGCGGGGTCGGCCCGTGCTCGACGACCGTGACCTCCGCGCCGTACTCGCGGGCCGCCGCCGCGACCTCCAGGCCGATCCAGCCAGCTCCGGCGATGACGAGATGGCCGTTGTCCCGGCCGAGGTTGGTCAGGACGTGTTTGAGGCGCTCGGCGTGGGCGAGGCGGCGCAGGTGGTGCACGCCGGCCAGGTCCGTGCCCGGGATGTCCAGGCGGCGGGGCTCGGCGCCGGTCGCCAGGAGCAGCTTGTCGTAGCGGACGACCGTGCCGTCCTCGCCGAAGCGGACCGTCTTCGCCGTACGGTCGATCGCGTCGACGGTCTGGCCGAGGTGCAGCTCGATGTCGTTAGCCGCGTACCAGGCGGGTTCGTGCACGAAGACGCTGTCGCGTTCCTCCTTGCCGAGGAGGTAGCCCTTGGACAGGGGCGGGCGCTCGTAGGGGTGGTCGCGCTCGTCGCTGATCAGTATCACGCGGCCGGTGAAGCCCTCCGCGCGGAGCGTCTCGGCCGCCTTCGCGCCGGCCAGTCCGCCTCCGACGATGACGAATGTCTGATCCGCGTCGACCACTTGGTGCCTCCTCGTCAGGGTGTCGCCACTTGCGAGCGTCCCGCACGGAGCGTGATGCGGGAAGGGGGAGTGACCCGATCAGGCCACGGAGGGTCACATGGGAGGGCGCTCGCGTCCCTCCCATCGCGTCAGTCTCATGCCTGCCCCGTCAAGCGGACGTGAAGCGAACGGGCGGAGGTGTCGGTCAGGGAGGCGATCTGGTCGACGATCACCCGCTTGCGCGCTCGGTCGTCCGCCGCCTGGTCGAACAGGGCGCGGAACTGCGGGTCCAGGCCGTCCGGGGCGCGGGCGGTGAGTGCCTCGGCGAGTTCCGCGACGACGATCCGCTGGTCGGCGCGCAGCCGCTCCTGCTCGGCGCGCTGCATGACGTAGAGGTCGGCGACGGCCTTGAGGACGGCGCACTCCATCCGGGTCTCGCGCGGGACGACCAGCTCGGCGGCGTACCGGGTGAGCCGCCCGGCGCCGTAGGCGGTGCGGGTCGCGGTCTCGGCGGCCAGGCAGAAGCGGCCGATGAGCTGGCTGGTGGCGTCCTTGAGGCGGGCCTGGGCTACGGCGGTGCCGTCGTAGCCGTGCGGCCACCATTCCTCGGCGAGGAGCCGGTCCAGGGCCTCGGCGAGCTCGGCGGGGTCGGTGTCGGCGGGCACGTACCGGCCGCGGGCGACCTCGAAGACGTCCCGGCGTTCGGGATCGGCGTGCAGGCAGTTCTGGTCGATGTGACCGGCGTGCAGGCCGTCCTCCACGTCGTGCACCGAGTAGGCCACGTCGTCGGACCAGTCCATGACCTGCGCCTCGAAGCAGGTGCGGGTGCCGGGGGCGTCCTTGCGGAGCCAGTCGAAGACCGGGCGGTCGTCCTCGTAGACGCCGAACTTGTTCGAGGCCGGGTCGGTGGGGTGGGCGCCACGGGGCCAGGGGTACTTGGTGGCGGCGTCGAGGGCGGCGCGGGTGAGGTTGAGGCCGACGGAGCCGTCCGGGGTGAACCGCTTGGGCTCGATGCGGGTGAGGAGCCGGAGGGACTGGGCGTTGCCCTCGAAGCCGCCGCAGTCCGCCGCGAACTCGTTGAGGGCCTGTTCGCCGTTGTGGCCGAAGGGCGGGTGGCCGAGGTCGTGGGAGAGGCAGGCGGCTTCGACGAGGTCGGGGTCGCAGCCGAGGGCCGCGCCCAGTTCGCGGCCGACCTGGGCGCATTCGAGGGAGTGGGTGAGGCGGGTGCGGGGGCTGGCGTCCCAGGCGGGGCCCATGGTGCCGGGCGTCACCACTTGGGTTTTGCCGGCGAGCCTTCTGAGGGCGGCGGAGTGGAGAACCCTTGCCCTGTCGCGTTGGAAGGCTGTGCGGCCGGGGCGTTTGTCGGGTTCCAGGGCCCAGCGGTCGACTGACGTCGGGTCGTAAGCCGGGGGGTTCTGTGCGGTGCCGTCCATGGATCGACAGTACGGGCACCGGTGTGCTGTACGCCTTTGCGTGTGCCGGGTTCGGTGGTGTGGCGTGTGCGGGCCCGTTGTGGCTTGTCGCGCAGTTCCCCGCGCCCCTCAGGGCATCATGCCGAGGCCAGTTCCCGTTCCGCTGCCGACCTCGCCAGTGTCTCGTCGTAACGGTGGAGGAGGAGCTGGGCCATGGCGGGGTGGGTGCCCAGGGGCGCCGCCGCTATCCAGGGGGCCTTCTGGGTGGACTCTGTGGCGAAGCGGCCGGGGGCCGTGAAGTAGGACGCGAGGGCTATGTGGCGGCGGCCCCTCGCCAGGAGGGTGCGGACGGCTGTTTCGACCGTCGGGGTCGCGGCGGAGGCGTAGGCCGGGATGACCGGAACGCCGAGGCGGGCCGCGAGGAGGTGGGCCGTGCGGCCCGTGTCCGTTTTCGCGTCCGGGTCGCGGGAGCCCGCCGCGGCGAGGACCACCGCGCTGGTGCGGCGGGGTGTCCCGCCCCAGCCGGCCTCCGTCAGGCGGGCCTGGAGGGCGTCGACGAGGAGGGGGTGGGGGCCGAGGGGGGCCGCCAGGTGGGTGCGCGCCCGGGAGGCCGCGGCCATCTCGGGGATGTCCTGCTTGACGTGGTAGCCGCGACTGAGGAGGAGGGGGACGAGGACCGCCTCCGTGTCGCCCAGGGCGGCGAGCGTGTCGGGGAGCAGGGGGGCGTTGAGTTCGATGTGACCCAGGTGC
Organism: Streptomyces collinus; assembly: GCF_031348265.1. NCBI lineage: Bacteria > Bacillati > Actinomycetota > Actinomycetes > Kitasatosporales > Streptomycetaceae > Streptomyces > Streptomyces collinus. The sequence goes on from NZ_CP133771.1 coordinate 2,811,441, forward strand.
ACCGGCACGTCGGGGCGCAGGGCCCGGACCCGGTCGAGGAGCGCGCTCACGGTGCTGAGCGCACGGGGGTCGCGGCTGCCGTGCGCCACGACCACGAGGGCGGGCGCGGCGGGGCGGCGCGGGGCGGGCGGCGGCACGAGGCTCAGCTGACGGGGCATGCACCGATGGTCGCGGCGTCACGTTGCCTTCCCGTTGCCTGGGCGTCACGGGTGTTTTCCAGCGGTTCACCATCCGGGACAGGGGTGTGTGAGGAGGCGTGACCTGCGGTTTCCGTAAATCGAGTGAAGCTGGTCACGCGGGGGCGGATGAACCGGGCGGCCCGGGAGGACGTCCCTGACTGTCGAGGGGCCGACCTGGGGAGGGACCGTCCGATGCGTCGTGTGACGTTCCGCAGACCGCGGTTGCCGCGAACCCGGCGGGGGCAGCGGAGGCTGGTGCAGGCCGTGATGGCCGGGTGCGTGCTCGCGCTGCTTCCGGCGACGTGGATGTACGCCGTGACGGGTGACCGGCTGCGTACGGCGGCGGATGTGCCGCGTACCGATGTGGCGGTGGTGTTCGGTGCCGGGCTGTGGGAGGGGGAACCCTCGCCGTACCTCGCGCACCGGCTGGACGCGGCGGCGAAGCTGTACCGGGAGGGGCGGGTGGAGGTGGTGCTCGTCACCGGGGACAACAGCCGCGAGGACTACGACGAGCCGGACGCGATGCGCGGGTACCTGACCCGGCACGGGGTGCCCGACGGGCGGATCGTCAGCGACTACGCGGGGTTCGACACCTGGGACTCCTGCGTGCGTGCGAAGAAGATCTTCGGGGTGGACCAGGCCGTGCTGATCAGCCAGGGCTTCCACATCCGGCGGGCGGTGGCGCTGTGCGAGGCGGCGGGGGTCGCGTCGTACGGGGTCGGGGTGGACGCCGTGCACGACGCGACCTGGTACTACGGAGGCACCCGGGAGATCTTCGCCGCCGGGAAGGCCGCTCTGGACGCGGTGTTCCGGCCGGATCCGCGGTTCCTCGGGCCGCGGGAGCCGGGCGTGGAGAGGGCGTTGGCCAGGGCCGAAGAAACGCTCGGATGAATCCGTACGTTCTCCGCCCACGGGTTTGACGCGGCCATTTCACCGGTGATCCAGGCTCCGGAGCCGGGCTGCGCGAAGCTCGGCGCCCACGGCCAGTGGTGGGCCGACATCCACAACGTGTGTGGGCACACCATCTCCGCCAGCGTGGAAGTCGACGGCTGGGACCCGTCGTGCATCCAGATCGGCCCCGGCGGGGTCGGCAGGATCGGTCTGGATCAGGGTGACGAGCCGTACTACGCGTACGAGTGCTGACCCTGCTGCCCGCAGGGTGACCGGGACCGTTTCCTGACCAGACACCGTCCCTGAACGCGTCCGGGGGCGGGGGCGCAGTGCCGTCCCCCGCCCCCGGATCAGCCGTGGCCGTCAGCGGCCCCGGAAGCGCGGTGGGCGCTTCTCCAGGAACGCCGTCATCCCCTCCTTCTGGTCGTCGGTGGCGAACAGGGCGTGGAAGACGCGGCGTTCGAAGCGGATGCCGTCGCGCAGGCCGGTTTCCAGGGCCCGGTCGACGCACTCGCGGGCCGCCCTGACCGCCGCGCGGCCGTGGGAGGCGATCGCCGATGCCGCTTCGAGGGCCTCGGGCAGGACCCGGTCGTCCGGGACCACGCGGGAGACAAGACCGCAGCGTCCAGCCTCCCGTGCGTCCATCGTGCGGCCGGTGAGAACCAGGTCCATGGCCGTGGCCCGGCCGACGAGCCGGGTCAGCCGCTGGGTGCCGCCGATGCCGGGGATCACGCCCAGCTTGATCTCGGGCTGGCCGAAGACCGCCGACTCCCCCGCGACGACCAGGTCGCACATCATCGCCAGCTCACAACCGCCGCCCAGGGCATGCCCGTTGACGGCGGCGATCTTCGGGGTGCGGAGGCCGGCGAACTCCTCCCAGCCGGCGAAGTAGTCCTCGTCGGCCATGTCGACGGCCGACTTCCCCGCCATCTCCTTGATGTCGGCGCCCGCGGCAAAGACCGTGTCCGAGCCGGTGACGACGAAGCAGCCGGTCTCCGGGTCCGAGTCCAACGGGCTAAGAACCTCAAGGAGTTCGGTGAGGAGTTCACTGCTGAGCGCGTTGCGGACGTGCGGGCGGTGCAGGCGCACGGTCACCACACGGCCGTGCCGTTCGACCTTCAGATGGTTCATCTCTCTGCTCCTTTCGAGCATCGCGTACGGGTCATGAGTCCCAGATCGCGCCGTACGCCGGGATGCCCCGCCGCTCCAGGCCGTGGACCACCTGCCAGGTCAGCTTCTTGTTGGAGATGCAGATGACGGCCTCGGCGCCGAAGTCCCGGTGGGCATCGTGGGCGAGGCGCACCATGTCGGGCTTGCCGTGCCGGGAGGTGTCCCAGATCAGGGCGTGCGGCTGGACGGCGAGGATCTCGTCGACCAGGGCGTCGCCGTAGGTCGCGCGGGGGTCGCGGGTCGCCCAGACGAGCCGGGAGGGCACCTGGGCGGCGAGCAGGTGGGGCAGGCAGGGGCCGATGCCGCTTCCGGTGGCGACGTAGACGACCTTGGTGAACAGGACCTCGATGTTGGCGACGCCGGCCGTGGTGATGCCCTTGACCCACACCTGCCGGGGCAGGTCGTCGATGAAGGAGCCGGTCCAGTCGCCGGCCCGGGAGATCGTGAGCCGGAAGCCGGGCTCGCCCGGGGCGGGGACGTTGGCGAAGGAGTGCCATTCCTTCAGCGGGCTGCGGCTGATCGCGGTGGAGGAGCCCGCGAAGGGCGTCTCGCCGTGGTCGAAGCGGGCCAGGACGACGTGGGAGGAGGGGCGTTCGAGGCGGACGTCCACCTTGCGCAGCCGGAGCCACGGCAGGGCGACGCTGAAGGTGACCACCGCGAGCGTGCCGACCTCCCAGGGGCCCGGCGACGCCAGCAGCGTGTGCGTCCAGAACAGGGCCAGGGCCGCCCAGCCGCCGAAGCGGTGGATCTTCTCGAAGTGGTCGTGGTGGCGGGAGCGGAAGGGCGGCAGGGCGGTGGCGATGATCAGGGCGAGGAGGGCGATGAGGGTCCAGCCGACGGCCCTGAGGGGGCCGCTGGGTGTCGTGATCGTCAACGCCAGGAACCAGGCCGTGCCCGCCAGCGCCCCGCCGACGTGCAGTCCGCCGAAGTGGTAGACCTTGCCGAGCGTCCAGCGGACCCGCAGCGGCCAGCTCGTCGGCGCCGAAGTCGCCATCCGGAACAGCAGGTTGACGACGTACTGCTGGCGTACGACGACGGCGAGGGCGAGGTTGGCGAGGGCCGCGTGCCCGAGGGTGGGGGCGGCCACCGGCCAATTGATCCAGGCGAAGGCCGCGTTGGCGAGGAGCACCAGGGCCGCGAGCCGGTTGTAGTGCATCAGGCGGGGGTGCTTGAGCAGGCGGCGCGGGCCGGACAGGAGTGGCGGGAGGCCGCCGGTGGCCTGCTCGTTCCGGGGCGGTGACGTGGTCATCGGGCCACCGCCACGCGCTCCTCGATCATGTGCAGCAGCGCCTGTTTGTCGACCTTGCCGCGGTCGGTCTCGGGGAGCAGGGCGAGCGGCAGGATCCGCTCGGGGACGCAGTAGTAGGGCAGGGCGTCCGCGACCGCGCGGCGGGCGGCGTCCGGGTCGACGTCCGCCGGGCAGACGAAGGAGACCAGGGTGCGGGCGTCGCGTTTCAGGGTGACGGCGCGGGTGCAGCCGGCGGCCGACTCCAGGACCGAGGAGACGGAGTCCAGCTCGACGCGGAAGCCGCGCACCTTGACCTGGTCGTCGGTGCGGCCGAGGTGCTCCAGCTCGCCCCCGGGGGTCCAGCGGCCGAGGTCGCGGGTGCGGAACATGCGCCGGCCGCCGCCGAGGAACGGGTCGGGCACGTAGCGCTCTGCGTTGAGGGCGTCGTCGCCGAGGTAGCCGGCGGAGACGCAGGCGCCGCCGGCCCACATCTCGCCCACCTCGCCCACCGGCAGGGGGCGGCGGTCGGCGTCGAGGACGTACACCGTGTTGTTCGGGGTGGGGCGGCCGATGGTGAGCAGCGGGGCGGACGGGTCGTGGCGGCTCATCGTGTTGACGATCGTCGTCTCCGTGGGGCCGCAGCAGTTGAAGAAGGCGGCCTGCCGGGCCCACCGGTCGGCCAGCGGGCGCGGGCAGGGCTCCCCCGCGACGGCGACCGTGCGCACCCGGGGGCAGGCGGCCGGGTCGAGGCCGGAGAGCACGGTCGGGGTCGCGATCAGCACGTCGGCGGTGCGGGCCGCGGCGGCGAGGTCCTTGCCGCGGATGACGAGCGTGCCGCCCTGGGCGAGGCAGCCGAGGATCTCCCAGGCGGCCATGTCGAAGGCGATGTTGAGGAGCTGGGCGACCCGGTCGCCGGGCCGGACGCCGAGGCCGCCCGGGGCGGTGAGCAGGAGGTTGGCGACGTTGCGGTGGGTGACCTTCACGCCGTTGGGGCGGCCGGTGGTGCCGGAGGTGAACAGCACGTAGCAGCCGTCGTCGCCGGTGACGCGGACGTGCGGGGCCGGGGCGTACGGCAGCGGCTCGTCGAGCGGGAGCAGCAGATGGCCGTCCGGCAGGGGCACGCGGTGGACGTGCTCGGCGACGGTGAGGACGACCCGGGTGCGGGCGGTGCGGATGACGTGGGTGAGCTGGGCCGGGGGTGTGAGGCCGATGTCCTGCGGGACGTAGGCGGCGCCGGCCTTCAGGATGCCGAGCAGGCCGACCAGCATCGGGATCGAGCGGCGGACGAAGAGGCCGACGTGGTCGCCGGGGCGCACGCCCTCGTCGGCCAGGCGGGCGGCGAGGGCGCCGGCGTACCGGTCGAGTTCGCCGTAGGTGATGCGGGCGCCCTGGTGTTCGGCGGCGACGGCGTGCGGGGTGGTCCGGGCGTGCCGGGCGACGGCGTGGTGCAGGAGCGGGTCGGGGACGGGGACGGTGGGGCCCCGGCCGTACTGCCGGAAGAGCTGCTGGTCATGGGGGGTCAAGTGGCGCAGAGGCATGATCGAGTGGCCTCCTGGCTGTTTCGAGGTCGGATTGCCACCTGCGGGCCGGCCGCGGGTGGATGCAGCCGTGAGCGGCGGGCATGCCCGGGTGTCGAACGCCGTGCGGAGTCGTGCGAGCGCTGCGCGTAGCGAGAGCGTAGTGCGGATGCTTCAACACTCAACGAGGTCGGATCAGCCAAGAAAGGAACGCAATGAGCCACATGTGGCGTTTCTCGTCCCACAGGCAACGTCCGTGGCGGTCGGCGACGACCTGAAGGAGGGCTGGACTGTGTCTCACCAGGACGGGCGGGCTCCTGCCTCACGCGGGCGGGCCGGTGGCGGGGAGGTTGCCGTCCCGGCCGCGTAACAGGGAACCGTCCCGGGCGTAACACGGCCGACGCACGCTGAACGGTATGCAGAGCACCGTGACGCCCACGCACTGCCCGTACTGCGCCCTGCAGTGCGGGATGAACCTGACACCCGCGCCGGACGGGACCGTCGAGGTGAGCGAGCGCACGGACTTCCCGGTCAACCGGGGCGCCCTGTGCGGCAAGGGCCGTACGTCCGCGGCGGTGCTCGCGAGCAACGTCCGTCTGACCTCCCCGTTGGTGCGCGACCAGGGCGGCACGCTGGTGCCCGCCTCCTGGGACGAGGCGCTGGACCGGATCGCCGCGGGGCTGGGCCGCACGCGCGCGGAGCACGGGCCGGACGCGGTCGGGGTGTTCGGCGGGGGCGGCCTGACGAACGAGAAGGCGTACACGCTCGGCAAGTTCGCGCGGGTCGTGCTCGGCACCTCGCAGATCGACTACAACGGCCGCTTCTGCATGTCGTCGGCGGCGGCCGCCGGCATCAAGGCGTTCGGGCTCGACCGGGGGCTGCCGTTCCCGCTGGAGGACATCCCGAAGTCCGGCTGCGTGATCCTCGTCGGGTCGAACCTCGCGGAGACCATGCCTCCGTCGCTGCGGTTCTTCACCGAGCTGAAGGAGAACGGCGGCACGCTGATCGTGATCGACCCGCGCCGCACCAAGACCGCGGAGCAGGCGGACCTGCACCTGGCACCCCGGCCGGGCACGGACCTGGCCCTCGCCCTGGGCCTGCTGCACCTGGTCATCGCCGAGGGACGGGTGGACGAGGAGTACGTCCGGGAGCGCACGGCCGGCTGGGAGGACGCCCGGGCGGCGGCGATGGCGCACTGGCCGGAGTACGTGGAGCGGATCACGGGGGTGTCCGTTCCTCAACTACGGGAGACCGTACGGCTGTTCTGCGAGCCGGAGTCGGCGATGGTGCTCACCGCCCGGGGGCCCGAGCAGCAGTCCAAGGGCACCGACACCGTCGGCGCGTGGATCAACCTGTGCCTGGCGACCGGCCGGGCGGGCCGCCCGCTGTCCGGGTACGGCTGTCTGACCGGCCAGGGCAACGGGCAGGGCGGGCGGGAACACGGGCAGAAGGCGGACCAGTTGCCGGGCTACCGCAAGCTCGACGACCCGGCAGCGCGGGCGCATGTCGCCGAGGTGTGGGGTGTCGACCCGGACAGCCTGCCCGGGCCCGGGCGCAGCGCGTACGAGCTGCTGGACGCGCTGGGCACCGACATCAGGTCGCTGCTGCTGATGGCGTCCAACCCGGTGGTGTCGGCGCCGCGGGCCGCGCACATCGAGGAGCGCATCAGGTCGCTGGACTTCCTGGCGGTCTGCGACGTGGTGCTGTCGGAGACGGCGGCGCTCGCGGACGTGGTCCTGCCGGTCACCCAGTGGGCCGAGGAGACGGGCACGACGACCAACCTGGAGGGCAGGGTCCTGCTGCGGCGCCGGGCGGTCACCCCGCCGGACGGCATCCGCAGCGACCTGGAGGTGCTGCACGAACTGGCCGCCCGTCTGGGCGTGGAGAAGGGCTTCCCGACGGACCCGGAGGAGGTCTTCGAGGAACTGCGCCGGGCGTCTGCGGGCGGGGCTGCGGACTACTCGGGGATCACGTACCGGCGGCTGGCAGAGGAGAACGGGGTGTTCTGGCCCTGTCCGGCGGCGGTGGAGACGGCCGACGTGAGCGAGGACGCCTGTGACGACGAGGAGGCACCGGCCGTGCATCCCGGCACGCCCCGCCTCTTCCTCGACCGCTTCGCCACGCCCGACGGCCGGGCCCGGTTCGTCCCCGTCTCGCACCGCGCGATCGCCGAGGAACCGGACGACGAGTACCCGGTGCTGCTGACCACCGGGCGGGTCGTGGCGCAGTACCAGTCCGGGGCGCAGACCCGGCGGGTGGCGGAGCTGAACGCCGCCGCGCCCGGGCCGTTCGTGGAGCTGCACCCGAGGCTGGCGGCCCGGCTGGGAGCGGCCGAGGGGGACCCGGTGGCCGTCGTGTCACGGCGGGGCCGGGCCGTGGCGCCCGCGAGGATCACGAACGCCATCCGGCCCGACACCGTCTTCATGCCCTTCCACTGGCCGGGCGAGGGCCGCGCCAACACCCTCACCAACCCCGCGCTCGACCCGACCTCCCGGATGCCGGAGTTCAAGGCGTGCGCGGTGCGGCTGGAGGCCGTCGAGGGGTAGGGATCAGCTCACCGCCACGGCCTTCCAGGCTGCGGCGACCGCCTTCTGCTCGGTGCTGTCGGCGCCGTAGAGGTCCTTCGCCGCGCTCAGGGTCGCCTTGCGGGCGTCCGCGTAGTTCGTCGAGGACGTCATGTAGACCGTCAGGGCGCGGTACCAGATCTTGCCCAGGGCGGCCCGGCCGATGCCGGTCACCGTGGAGCCGTCGCAGGTCGGGGAGTCGTAGGCGACGCCGTTGAGGGACTTCTTGCCGCTGCCCTCCGCGAGCAGGTAGGCGAAGTGGTTGCCGACGCCCGAGGAGTAGTGCACGTCGAGGTCGCCCAGCTTCGCGTTCCAGCAGTCCGCCGACTTGCCGTCCTTGGACGGCTTGTCCATGAAGCGCAGGGCCTCACGGCCGAGACCGGAGCGGACGACCTTCTCGCCGATGAGCCAGTCGCCCTTGTCCTCGGCGTTGGCCGCGTGGAACTCCACCAGCGTGCCGAAGACGTCCGAGGTGGCCTCGTTCAGGCCGCCGGACTCGCCCGAGTACGTCAGCGCCGCCGTCTTGGACGTCACGCCGTGGGACATCTCGTGCCCGGCGACGTCCAGCGACACCAGCGGGCCCATCAGCTTGCCGTCGCCGTCGCCGTACGTCATGCAGAAGCAGTTGTCGTCCCAGAAGGCGTTGTTGTAGTCCTTGCCGTAGTGGACGCGGTTGAAGGACCCCTTGCCGTCGCCGGCGATGCCGGCGCGGCCGTGGACCTTCTTGTAGTAGTCCCAGGTGACGTCGGTGCCGTACTGGGCGTCCACCGCCACCGTGGAGCGGTCGGCGGCCGTACCCGTCCCCCACTGGTTGTCGGCGTCCGTGAAGAGCGTCGCGGGGGCGCGGGTCAGGCAGACGGTCAGCAGGCACTTGTCCGTCTTGTTCTCGGCGTCGCCTGTGTACGTGCCGCCGCGCGTCGCGTCCTTCAGCTGGTACGACGAGCCGGACGCCGTCGTCTCCAGCGGGACCGTGCCGCCGTAGAGGGACTTGCCGTCGCCGGAGGCCGACTCCATGGAGTCCCAGGCGTCGATCCGGTCGCCGGTCGTCGCGTCGGTCAGCACCGTGCGCCCGACCGGGTTGCCGCGTTCGTCGTGCGCCACCGCGTCGGTCTGCCAGGCCAGCTTCGGGGCGCCGTGCAGGGCGTCGACGACCAGTCGGGGCTTGGCGGTCAGCTTCTTCAGGGTCTCGCCGAGGTGCGCGGCGCGCAGCAGGTTCGCCGCGAGGTCGGCGGCCTTGGGGGCGGTCACCTTCGGGGTGACGCTCGCCAGGGAGAGCGCGGACGTCGTCGCGCGGCTCGTGCCGCGGTAGGTGCCGTCCGGGTTCAGGTGGAGCACGAAGTCGCCGCCGAGGACGGGCAGCCGGTGGTAGGTGCGGTCGTAGCGGACGTGCCGGGTGCCGTCCTCGTCGACGACGACGTCCCGGACCTCCGTCTCCTGGGCCGAGGTGAGGCCCAGGGCGCCGGCCCGGTCCGCGAGCACCGCCTCCGCGTCCTCGATCGCACCGGACCTGGTCGGCCGGTCCGCCGCGCCGGCGGCCGGGGAGAGGACGGCGGCCAGCAGGGCGGTGGTGCCGGTGAGGGCCACACCGGCGAGGGCGAGACGGGAACCGCGGACATGACGTATCCGACTCATCGGTCTCCTCATACGGGCGCACCCGGTCGCGTGGGGTCGACCGGGGGCGGCGTTGATGTTGACCGCGAGTTAAGGCGGCGCGGACATGGCATGTCCATAGCGCCGTTGTGCAGGTGTGTGAGGGTGCAGAATCGTTCCTGTGACCCTCCCCTTCTTCGTCTACGGCACCCTCCTCCCGGGAGAGGTCAATCACGGCCTCTTCCTGCGCGGCCGCACCCGCTCCGAGGAGCCGGGGAGGCTCGCGGACGCGGTGCTGTACGCCGGGCCGGGCTACCCGTACGCGGTCGAGGAGCCCGGCGGCGGCGCGGTCAGCGGGGAGCTGGTGACCGCACTGCCGGAGGCGTACGCGGAGCTGCTCACCGAGCTGGACCGGCTGGAGGAGTACGTGCCCGGCGATCCGCGCAGCCTGTACGTACGCGTCGAGCGGAAGGTCGTCCGGGCTGCGGACGGGGCGGCCGTCCGGGCCTGGGTGTACGTGGCCGCACCCGCCGTCGCCACGCGGCTGCGGGCCCGTGGGCGGGCGATCGAGGGCGGCGACTGGCGGGCGCGGACGTGAGGGCCGTGCCCGGCTGACACCGGCTCAGCCCCCGTACGGCCGCTTCTCCCTGGCCTCCCGCAACGCGTGGCCCCACCACACCAGTTGGTCCAGCATGGTCTTCGCCGCCGCGTCCGGGCCGGACGGGTCATGCAGGGTGCCCCGGTCGTCGAAGGAGGCGCCGGCGTTGTGGAAGGAGACGGTGTCGCGGACCGTCACGGCGTGGAGCTCGGCGAAGACCTGGCGCAGGTGCTCCGCGGCGCGCAGGCCACCGGCCAGGCCGCCGTAGGAGACGAGTCCGACGGGCTTGGCCTGCCATTCGGCGAAGTGCCAGTCGACGAGGTTCTTCAGGCCCGCCGGGAAGGAGTGGTTGTACTCGGGGGTGAGGACCACGAACGCGTCCGCGCGGGCCAGCTTCGGGGTGATGCCGGACAGCGCGGCGGATGCCTCCGGGGTCGGTTCGAGGGACATCGGCAGCGCGGCCTCGGCGACGTCCACGACCTCGACGACGAGGTCGTCCCGGTCCCGGATGCGGCCGAGGAGCCAGTCGGCGACGACGGGACCGAAGCGGCCGTGCCGGTTGCTGCCCACGACGAGGGTCAGCCGGAGCGGGTCGGCGGCGGTCTGCGGCAGGGTGGCTGGATCGGTAGCGGTTGTCTTCATGCGGACAGCCTCTAACCTCAACCAACCTTGAGGTCAAGCGGCGGCCGCCTACATCCGGGTCACCCGTTCACACGCGCGCCCCGCGCTTTTCCGCACCTCGCCCATCGAAAGCCCGTGACCTGCCGAAACGGCCGTCGAAGGCAGCCGGTTCAGCCCTGCCTGACACCCATTCACCCCAATTCTGACGCGCCTTCAGCAAGCGCGGCCGTCCCGCTGCCCGTTACCTCGGAAGGGCAGGCGCAGACCGAACCGCTCGAAGGAGCACCGATGCGACGTATCGCCCCGCCGCTGACCGGTACCGCGCTCGCCGTCGCCGCCGCGGCCCTCACCGCCGCCCCCGCGTACGGCGCGTCCGCCGGTGGCCTGGAGCTGTCCCCGGCCTCGGTCGTGCCGGGCGGTCAGGTCACGGTACGTACGGCGGCCTGCGGCGACGGCGGCTCGGCGACGGGTGACGCCGGCGCGGTCGGGGCGGGTTCCATCGGTCTGGCGCCGGACGCGCACGGGCCGGGCGCGACCGGGCGGTTCCGGGTGCCGCCGAGCGCGCAGCCGGGCACGTACGAGATCACCGTGACCTGCGCCGGCAGCGGCCGGCGGATCACCGGGGACCTGGTGGTCACGCTGACACCGGTGCGCGGACAGGTCCATCCACGGGGGAGCGTGAAGACGGGGGTCGGTGGCGCTCTGGGCCCCGATCCCGTGCAGACCGCGGCAGGTGTGGCGGCCCTCGCCGTCGCCGCCGCGGGCGGTACCTGGCTCCTGCATCGCCGGGCGAGAGGCGACGGGATCTGACGGACACCCTCCGCTGTCCGTCACCGGTACCGCATGTCCCCTCCCCTCCGGGTCCGACGCCCCTCGCGGCCCGGAGGGGGCACGGGGCCGGATCAGAAGAGGGTGGGTATGCGCAGGTTCCCCGGGTTCGGCAGCGGCGTCCGCGATCCCGCGCACGCGGCCATGGCCGCCCTCACGGTGTTCGCCCTGTGCTCCGGGGTGTGGCTGCTGCGCGACGGCGCCGGGACGCACGCCCCGCCGCAGCCGTCCGCCGCGCAGGCCCTGGCCGGGCTGGACGGCCGGGCCGGTGAGCGGCCCGCCGTGCCACCGCTGCCGCCCTCACCGCCCGACCGGATCCGCATCCCGGCGATCGGGGTCAACGCGCCGCTGACCGGGCTCGGCCTGACGAGGACCGGCAGCCTCGATGTGCCGCCCGCCGCGGAGAAGAACCTCGCCGGCTGGTACGAGGCCGGCACGACCCCCGGTGAGCGGGGCACGGCGATCGTCGCCGGCCACGTCGACAACGCCGACGGACCCGCCGTGTTCTACGACCTCGGCGCCCTGGCCAGGGGCAGCACTATCGAGGTGGACCGGCGGGACGGCGGCGTCGCGGTGTTCACCGTGGACGCCGTCGAGGTCCACGCCGCGAAGGACTTCCCCGACGAGAAGGTCTACGGCGCCGCCGGCCGCCCCGAGCTGCGGGTCATCACCTGCGGCGGCACCTACTCACGCGGCACCGGTTACCAGGGGAACGTCGTCGTCTTCGCGCATCTGACCGGGAGCCGGTGACATGCCCGGGACGTTGGCCCTCCCCCAGGCCCCCAGCGGTTCCAGCGCCTCGTTCAGGGAAACGCCACGGGCCGTCAGCGAGTACTCCACGCGCGGCGGCACCTCGTCGTACGCCTCGCGGTGCACCAGGCCGTCGGCCTCCATCTCCCGCAGGTGCGAGGCGAGCACCTTCTCGGTGACGCCCGGCAGTTCCCGGCGCAGCTCGCCGAAGCGGCAGGGCCGCTCGTGCAGCGCCCAGAGGATCAGCACCTTCCACTTGCCGCCGATCAGGTCCATCGCCGCGTCGATCCCGCAGACGTACGCACCCGGCCGCCGTCCCGTCGTCCCCATGCCCGGTCTCCTTCCCCTTCGCTGCCTGGACCCTTCCCCCGGGGTAACCACCCACTTCGAAGTACGTACTTGAGCAGGCCCTTCCCCTACGACGAGCCTAAACGCCATGACCGACAACGCAGTTGCTCCCCGTACCCCTGCCCCTCTCACCCTCCTCGGCACCGGCGCCATGGGCACCGTCCTCGCCCGGACCTGGCTCGCCGCCGGGCACGAGGTGACCGTCTGGAACCGCACACCCGCCCGTGCGCAGGCCCTCGCCGCCGAGGGCGCCGTCGTCGTCCGGAGCGCCGCCGAGGCCGTGGCCGCGAACCGGCTCGTGATCGTCTGCCTGCTCGACGACGCCTCCGTGGGCGACGCCCTCGACGAGGCCGTTCTCGCCGGGCGGGACCTGGTGAACCTGACGACCGGCACCCCGGGCGAGGGCCGGACGCGGGCCGCCTGGGCCGAGGCGCGCGGCGCCCGGTTCCTGGACGGCGGGATCATGGCCGTACCGCCGATGATCGGGGTCGCGGACTCCGGCGGTTACGTCTTCTACAGCGGCTCACCGGAGCTGTTCGAGGAGCACCGCGACACCCTCGCCGTCCCGGCCGGCACCCGCTGGGTCGGAGCCGACCCCGGCTTCGCAGCCCTCTACGACGTGGCCCTGCTGAGCGCCATGAACGGCATGTTCGCGGGGATGCTCCACGCGTTCGCCCTGGTCCGCCCGGAGGACATCGCCCCGAAGGACTTCGCGCCACTGCTCGCGGACTGGCTGACCGCGATGGCCCCGGCCGTGCACCAGACGGCCGACCGGCTGGAGAGCGGCGACCACACCCGCAACGTCGTCTCCAGCCTGGCGATGCAGGCGGCGGGCGTCCCCACGTTCCTGCGCACGGCCGAGGAACAGCACGTCAGTCCCGAGCTGCTGGCGCCGTACCTGAAGCTGATGGAGAGGCGGGTGGCGCAGGGGCACGGGGAGGAGGACGGGACGGGGATGATCGAGCTGCTGGATCTGCGGCGCGGCGCCTAGTCATCCCGGCCGGCGTCCAGCCGACCCGGTCGGCATGTGGACGACCCGGCCGGCATCCGCGCGACCCGGCCGGCGTCTAGGCGATCCACTGCTCGTACGCCAGATTCCCCACCAGCGCGAACACCACCGTCAGCAGCACGATCCGGACGAAGCCGCTGCCCTTCTTCAGGGCGGTGTGGGCGCCGAGGGTGCCGCCCGCCAGGTTGAAGACGGCCATCAGGGCGGCCAGTTGCCACAGGACCGCGCCCTGCCAGGCGAAGGTCGCGAGGGCGCCCGCGTTGGTACAGCAGTTGACGATCTTGGCGGTGGCGGAGGCCGTGACGAGGTCGAGGTGGAGGACGGCGGTGAGCGCGAGGACCAGGAACGTACCGGTGCCGGGGCCGATGAGGCCGTCGTAGAAGCCGATGCCGAGGCCGGCCAGGCCGATGGCCGCGAGGATGCGGCGGCGGGTGGCCGGGCCGGTTGCGGGGGCCGTGCCGAAGGCGGGCCGCAGGATCACGAAGGCGGCGACCCCGAGCAGCACCACCATGATGACCGGCTTGAGAACCTCGGTGCTCATCCCGGCCGCGAAGAAGGCCCCGGCGGAGGAACCGGCCAGGGCGGCCAGCCCGATGCGGACGGCCGTACGGACGTTCACGGGAGCCTTGCGGGCGTAGGTCACGGCCGCGCCCGTGGTGCCGACGATGGCGACGGCCTTGTTGGTGCCCAGCGCGTGCGCGGCGGGTGTGTTCGCCGGCAGCCCCAGCAGCAGCACCGGCAGCAGCAGGAGGCCGCCCCCGCCGACCACGGCGTCGATCCAGCCTGCGGCGAGGGCCGCGACGCAGAGCAGGACGATCATGGTCAGCGATATGTCGGGCATGATCGCGACCCTATGCGAGGCCGGTGCGAAGGTGCTGCGACGCCCCTCACAGCCGCCGTCGCCGCACGTCAGGAACCCTCACACCGGTCACCCCGGCCAGCTGAGGGCAGCGTTCCCCGCGGGAAACAGAGGCGATGCTGCCGGGTAACACCGGCACCGCACGCTCAAGTGCATGACCTCGAATGAGCGTGTGGTGGTGATCGGCACCGGCCTGGCGGGCGTACGGCTCGCCCGGCGGCTCGGTGAGCTCGGCACGCCCGCGCTGCTGATCGGCGAGGAGGAGCACCGGCCCTACAACCGGGTGCTGCTCGCCGAGGTGCTGGCCGGACGGTACAGCCCCGAGGTGATCGCCCTGCCGGCACCCGCGCGGGTCAGGCGCGGCCGGATCACCGGGATCGACCGCGGGCGGCGTACCGTCGCCTGCGCGGACGGGTCCGTGATCGCATACGACCGGCTCGTCCTCGCCACCGGCTCGAACCCGGTGCTGCCGCCGCTGCGCGGCCTGTTCACCGAGAACCACGAACTGCCCGAGGGCATCCACGCGTTCCGCACCATGGACGACTGCCTGGGCCTGTCCAAGGCGATCCGCCCGGGTGTGAAGGCGGTCGTCATCGGCGGCGGGCTCCTCGGGGTCTCCGCCGCCCGCGCGCTCGCCCGGCGCGGCGCCCAGGTCGTGCTCGCCCAGCAGTCCGAGCGGCTGATGGAACGCCAGCTCGACCCGGCCGCCTCCAAGCTCGTCAAGCGGCACCTGACCGACCTGGGCGTGGAGGTGCACACCGAGTGCCGCGTCCGGGACGTGCGCTGCGTCGGCGGCGCCGTCCGCTCCGTGGAGATGGCCGACGGCTACGCGCTCGACGCCGATCTGGTGGTCATCGCCTGCGGTGTGCATCCGCGGGTGGGCCTCGCCCAGACGGCCGGCCTCGACGTCCGCAAGGGCGTCGTCGTCGACGACGAACTGCGCACCTCCGACCCGTACATCCACGCGATCGGCGACTGCGCCCAGCACGACGGCGTCCTCTACGGACTCGCCACTCCCGCGCTCGAACAGGCCGACGCGCTCGCGGAGCTGCTCGCCGGTGACGCGAACGCCCGCTACACCGGGACCCGTTCCCTGACCCGGCTCACGCTGAACGGGCACGACAGCCCCTTCGACCTCGCCGCGTTCGGCGAGACCGAGGCGCTGCCGGGCGACGACGTCGTCCAGCTCACCGACGCCACCCGCGGCACCTACCGCAAGGTCGTCGTCCGCGACGACCGCCTGGTCGGCGGGGTCCTCGTCGGCGAACTCGGCACCGTCGGCGCGCTCGCCCGCGCCTGGGAGGGAGCAGAGCCGCTCCCCTCCGACGGCGGCCCGCTGCTCCACCTGCTCACCAACGATGGAGGCTCCTGATGACCGCCACCCCGGAGGCCACGGAGGCCACCCCCACGATCGTGCTCGTCGGCCACGGCATGGTCGGCCAGCGCTTCCTCGAAGCGCTCGCCGCGCGCGGCCTGACCGCCACGCACCGCGTGGTCGTGCTCTGCGAGGAGCCGCGCCCGGCCTACGACCGTGTGGCGCTCACGTCGTACTTCTCGGGGAAGACCCCTGAGGACCTGTCCATGACGGACATGGAGTTCATCGAGACGCACGGCATCGAGCTGTACGTCGGCGACCCGGCGACCGCCGTCGACCGCGAGGCCCGCAAGGTCACCGCCCGGTCCGGCGAGGTCTTCGACTACGACGTCCTCGTCCTCGCCACCGGCTCCTACCCCTTCGTCCCGCCGGTCCCGGGCAAGGACGCCGAGGGCTGTTTCGTCTACCGCACGATCGAGGACCTGCTCGCGATCGAGGAGTACGCGAAGTCGAAGGCGACGGTGGGTGCCGTGGTCGGCGGCGGTCTGCTCGGGCTGGAGGCGGCCGGTGCGCTCAAGGGGCTCGGACTCACCTCCCACATCGTGGAGTTCGCGCCCCGGCTGATGCCCGTCCAGGTGGACGACGGCGGTGGTGCCGCGCTGCTGCGCACCATCGAGGAGATGGGCCTGACCGTTCACACGGGCGTGGGCACGCAGGAGATCCTGGTCGACGCCGAGGGCGCCGTCACCGGCATGAAGCTCTCCGACGGTTCCGAACTCGCCGCCGACATGGTGGTGTTCTCCGCCGGTGTGCGCCCCCGCGACCAGCTGGCCCGCGACTGCGGCCTGACGGTCGGCGAGCGCGGCGGCATCACGGTCGACGAGCAGTGCCGTACGGTCGCCGACCCGCACGTCTTCGCGATCGGCGAGTGCGCGCTGGCCTCCGACGGCCGGGTGTACGGCCTGGTGGCGCCGGGCTACGAGCAGGCCGAGACGGCGGCCGCCACGATCGCCTCGGACGAGGCGTCCTTCACCGGTGCCGACCTGTCCACCAAGCTGAAGCTGCTCGGCGTGGACGTGGCGTCCTTCGGCGACGCGCACGGCACCGCCGAGGACTGCCTGGACGTCGTCTACTCCGACTCCCGCGCGGGCCTGTACAAGAAGCTGGTCATCGGCCGCGACGGCACGCTGCTCGGCGGCATCCTGGTCGGCGACGCGGAGGCGTACGGCACACTGAAGGCGTTCACCGGCTCGGTCCCGCCGGTCTCGCCCGAGTCGCTGGTGCTGCCCGCCGGGGCCGGGGCGCCCGCCCAGCTCGGCCCGGCCGCGCTGCCGGACGACGCGATCATCTGCTCCTGCAACAACGTCCGCAAGGGCACGATCCGCGACGCGGTCACCGAGCACAAGTGCACCACCGTGCCCGAGGTGAAGAAGTGCACCAAGGCCGGTACGACCTGCGGAAGTTGCGTCAAGGTCCTCGGCCAGCTGGTCACCGCCGAGCTGGAGGCGTCCGGCGTCGAGGTCGACAAGGGCCTGTGCGGCTGCTTCGCGCAGACCCGCGAGGAGCTGTACGAGATCGTCCACGCCCTGCGCATCACCACCTACCAGGACCTGCTGGACCGGCACGGCCGCGAGGGCGCCCGGGGCGGCGACGGCTGCGAGGTCTGCAAGCCGGCCGTCGGCTCGATCATCGCCTCCCTCGCCCCCACGATCGGCGCGAGCGGCTACGTCCTGGACGGTGAGCAGGCGGCGCTGCAGGACACCAACGACCACTTCCTGGCCAACCTGCAGAAGAACGGCTCGTACTCGGTCGTCCCGCGGATCCCCGGTGGCGAGATCGCCCCGGAGAAGCTGATCGTGATCGGCGAGATCGCCCGCGACTTCGGCCTCTACACGAAGATCACCGGCGGCCAGCGGATCGACATGTTCGGCGCCCGCGTCGAGCAGCTGCCGGTGATCTGGGCCCGGCTGGTCGACGCCGGCTTCGAGTCCGGCCACGCCTACGGCAAGTCGCTGCGCACGGTGAAGTCCTGCGTCGGGCAGACCTGGTGCCGCTACGGCGTCCAGGACTCCGTCCGCATGGCGATCGACCTGGAGCTGCGCTACCGGGGTCTGCGCTCCCCGCACAAGCTGAAGTCGGCGGTCTCCGGCTGCCAGCGCGAGTGCGCCGAGGCCCAGTCGAAGGACTTCGGCGTGATCGCCACGGCCAACGGCTGGAACCTCTACGTCGGCGGCAACGGCGGTGCCACGCCGCGCCACGCGGACCTGCTCGCGCAGGACCTGTCGGACGCCGAACTGGTCCGCCTGATCGACCGGTTCCTGATGTTCTACATCCGTACGGCCGACCGCCTGGAGCGCACCTCGACCTGGCTGGAGCGGATCCCGGGCGGCCTCGACCACGTGAAGGACGTCGTCGTCCACGACTCGCTCGGCATCTGCGACGAGCTGGAGCAGCTGATGCAGGCGCACGTCGCGCACTACCGCGACGAGTGGGCCGAGACCATCAACGACCCCGAGAAGCTCGCCCGGTTCGTGTCCTTCGTGAACGCCCCGGACACCCCGGACCCGGTCGTCGCCTTCGTGCCCGAGCGCGACCAGATGAAGCCCGACCTGCCGCTGCTGTCCATCGGCATGCGACCCGCCGACGTACTGGAAGGAAGCGCCCAGCGATGACCCTGGCACTGGAGACCACCGACCTCAAGGTCGAACTCGCCCTGGACGACGACTGGTTCGCGGTCTGCGACCTGAGCACGCTGCTCCCGGGCCGCGGGGTGGCCGCACTGCTGCCGGACGGCCGGCAGGCCGCGATCTTCCGCGACCGCTCCGGAGAACTGTTCGCCATCGACAACCGCGACCCCTTCACCGGCGCCGCGGTCCTCTCCCGCGGCCTGACCGGCACGCACCAGGGGCGTCCGTTCGTCGCCTCGCCCCTGCTGAAGCAGCGCTTCGACCTGGCGTCCGGGCAGTGCCTGGACGACGAGGCGGTGCGGGTGACGGCTTACAAGGTGCGGACGTCGTAGCAGCGGTTCCCGACCGAAGGTTCTCGACCGACCGACCGGCGGTCCTCGACCGACGGTTCTTGACCGACGGTTCTTGACCGGGCGTTCTGAAAAAGCCTAGGCTTCGACGCGTGGCCAGGACCAAGGAGTTCGATCCGGACGCCGCGCTCCAGGCAGCTCTCGAGCTGTTCTGGCGGCGCGGCTACGAGGCGACGTCGATGTCCGACCTCGTCGCGCACCTCGGCATCGGGCGCGCCAGCATCTACGCCACCTTCGGCAACAAGCACGAGCTGTACCTGAAGGCGCTGGACCGCTACGACCGGACGGGACTCCCGCCGATCCTGCGGGACCTGTCCCAACCGGGGCCCGCTCTGCCTGCCGTGCGCAATCTCGTCCGGCGGTACGCGGCGGAGGCCGCAGACGCCCGGGAACGCCTGAACGGCTGCATGATCACCAATGCGGCGGCGGAACTCGCCCCGCACGACCAGGCGACCACCCGGCACGTGGAGCGCAACTGGGACCAGCTGGAGACCGTGCTGCACTCGACGCTGGTCCGCGCCCAGGCGCAGGGGGAACTGCCCGCCGCACGCGACCCGCTCGCACTGGCCCGCATGCTGCTCGTCCTGCTCCAGGGCCTGCGTGTGGTCGGCAAGGCCTCGCCGGACCCGGGGCGCGTCAGGGACGCGGCCGAGCAGGCCCTGGCACTTCTGGACTGAAAGGCACCTCGACTGAGGTGCCTTTCCCGTGCCCTGATACTGAACCGATCGTTCAAGTATTCTTCGAGACAAGGACCGTCACATGACCACTGCTCCGTACCGGGCCCGCTTCACCGACCGCACCGCCCTGGTCACCGGCGCCGGCTCCGGCATCGGACGCACGATCGCCCGGGCACTCGCGGCGGAGGGCGCGAACGTCGTGCTGGTGGGCCGTCGGCGAGAACCACTGGAGGAGACCGCGGAGTCGATCGAGGCGGCGGGAGGCAAGGCGCTGGCCGTCACGGCGAACGTGGCGCGGGCGGCGGACGTCGAGGCGGCGGTGGCAGCCGCCGTCGAGCACTTCGGCTCCTTGGACGTGGCGGTGAACAACGCGGGCGTCTTCCTGGGCGGAGCCCCGCTGGCCGACCTCGCCGAGGAGGACTGGCACACCCAGCTCGGCGTCAACGTCACCGGCGTGTTCCTCGCCCTCCGGGCCGAGATCCGGCAGATGCGCACCCAGCCGTCCGGCGGGGCGATCGTCAACATCGCCTCCACCTTCGGCGCCCACGCCCGCCACCCCGGCGCCGCCGCGTACGCCGCCACCAAGGCGGCGGTGTCCGCCCTCACCCGGGGGGCCGCGCTCGACCACATCCGCGAGGGCATCCGCATCAACGCGGTCAGCCCCGGCGCCGTGAACACACCGATGTCGTTGCAGCCGGGCGAGACGGACGCCGACCGCTCGGCCCGCGCCCGGACCGCCCTCCCGCTCGGCCGTGTCACCACGACGGAGGAGGTGGCCGCGGCGGTCCTCCACCTGGCCTCCGACGACGCCGCCTCGACGGTGGGCACGGACCTGGTGGTGGACAGCGGCGCCACGGCCTGAGCGCGAGGGCGGGCACCGGGGATCCGCACCGGGCACCGGGATCCGCACCTGGCAGGCTGCGGCCATGGTGACACAGCCGAACGACCGGCCCGGCCTCGCCCGGCTCGGTCCCCCGATCGACGCCCGTCCGCTGTTCGGCCCGGAACTGGAGGCACTCCTCGGCCTGTTGCGCGGGCTGCGCGCCCCTGACTGGGGACGGATCGCCGTCCCGGGCTGGACCGTTCACGACGTCGCCGCGCACCTGCTCGGCGACTACCGCGCCCGCCTCGGCCGCCGGGAGCCGCCCCTCGTGTTCGCTCCCGACGAGGCCTTGGAGGCGTTCATCCACCGTGCCAACCAGGAGTGGGTCGACCTCCACCGGGACGTCACCGACGCGGCTCTCGTCGACGATCTGGAGCGGACCGGCACCGAACTGGCCCAACGCTTCGCCCGGGCAGACCTGTACACGCCTGCCCTCGGTGTGTCCTGGGCGGGGGTGGATCCGGCGCCGATGTGGCTGGACTGCGCCCGGGAGTTCACCGAGCACTGGACCCACCGCCAGCAGATCCGGCACGCGGTGGGACGGGACACGGACGCGGAGCCGCGCGTCCTGTCCCTGGTCCTGGACACCTTCATGCGGGCGCTGCCGCACACCCTGCGCGATACCGGGGCGCCGGACGGCACGCAGATACAGGTGACGGTCGACGGCCCCGTCGAGGCCGGGTGGACCGTGACCGCGGGGCGGGACGGCTGGTCCCTGGCCCCCGCGCCCGCGGGCCGGCCTGCGGCCACGCTGCGGCTGGATGCGGAGACCGCCTGGCGACTGTGCACACGCGGCATCCAGCCGGCCACGGCATTCGCACGGGCCGGGGTCCTGGGGGACCGGCGGCTGGGCGAGGCCGTCTGCCGGATCGTGTCCGTCGTGTACTGATCACGTCCGTTTCGGTGCCGGGGACCGGGGTGCCTCAGCGGCGCGTTCGCAGTGCGGCCAGTCACCGAAGTCGCGGTCCCGGCTCCACAGCTTCCGGGCGGCCTGGATGTTCCACTCCGGGTCCAGGGCCTTACGCGGCGTGCCGCCCAGTTCGCGCAGCCGGGCGTCGGAGATCTGGAACAGGCCCCAGTTCCGGGTGCCGTTGGTGTTGGGGAGGATGTGCAGCGGGTCGAGGAAGGACTGGCAGTCGGCGATGGCCACCGCCTTGTCCGGCACTTCGGGGAACACCTCCCGGACCCGCTGCCGCACCTTCTGCGGCGACCACACCCCCATCCGGACGGGCGAGGTGTACAGCGCCTTCTTCGTCGGCTCCGCGACGACCCCGTTGGGCTGCAGTCCGGCGAGCACCTGGAAGGCGGTGACCCGGCGCAGGGTCTGCGGGCCGAAGTCCCCGTCCACGCCGATGTCCGCGCCCTTGGCGTGCAGCAGGCGCTGCACCTCCCGCACGCACTCGTCGTGCTCGCCCATCGCGATCACCGGCGGGCAGCCGGCCGAGAACAACGGCCGGACCGCCTCACCGGTTTTGCGGCCGCCGGCGCCGTCGCCGTCGCCGGAGGGCGACCGGCCACTCGACAGCACCCAGGCCGAGACCGTGACGGCGGCGAGGACCGCGGCGACGACGACGGTGACGCGCAGCCGGTGCCGACGCGGCTGCCGCGCGGGCGGGGATGCCGCATCGGGGGCGGGGGGCTGCGGTGCCCGGTCGCCGTCCGAGGCCGAGGCCTGGGCCTGGGCCTGGGCCTGGGCCTGGGCCTGGGTTGGAGTTGAGGCCGGGGGCGGGGCCGTGGTGGGCGCCTCTGCTATCGGCTCGGCGCCCGGTTCGGCATTCGGTTCGGCGCTCGGCTCTGCATTCGGTTCGGCGCTCGGCTCTGCATTCGGCTCGACGTTCGGCTCTGCTTTCCGCTCGGCATTCGGCTCGGCGTTCGGCTCGGCTTCCCGGGGCGCTTCCGGTTCCGTCCTGCCTGCCGCTTGCGACACCGGTCCCCGTTCCGCGGCGGCACGCGCCGCGTCCGCCAGGGCCCACAGGCGGTGCAAGGTGCGCAGTTCGTCCGGGGTCGCACCGCAGACCGTGGCCAGCCGGTGCACGCTCCCGTAGTCCTGGGGCACCGACGTGCCCCGGCAGTAGCGGTGCAAGGTCGAGCCGGCAAGGCCGGACTTCCTGGCGAGGGCCTCGTAACTCAGGCCGGACCGGCTCTTCAACGAACGCAACAGCGCGGCGAACCGCTCCGTTTCCGGGCATGCGGACAAGGCCGTTCCCCCCTCGGGAATCCCACGGACGCTGGTCGGGCGTCTCGTGCCGCCACTGTGCCACCAAAGGCGTCCCATGGCCGTCCCAACGGTTCCGGAACGCGCCAGGTGCGCGGCCCACCGGCGTCCCGGCGTCCCAGCGGGCCCCCACGTCCTTGCCCGGCCCGGTCGCGCCTTGTCAGCGTCGGGCCGTCCGCACCACCGTCCCCAGATCTCCGAGGAGACCAGGCTCATGCGCCTTTCCGTCCGCCGGAACTCCCGTGCAAACCCGCTGCTCGCCGTGCTCGCCGTCAGCGCCGCCGCCGTCGCCACCCTGGCCGTGCCGAGCTCCGCGTCGGCGGCCCCGGCCGCGCCCGCCGCGGTGGACTGCGCGTCCGGGCACATCTGCTTCTGGACCGGAGCCAACTTCACCGGCAGCAAGTGCGCCTGGGACGTGGCCGACCCCGACTGGCAGAGCGGTGCCGTCCGCTGTTCCTGGGCCGCCACGACCAACGTGAAGTCCGTGTGGAACGCCGGCACCAGCAGCTCCAGCGGTGTCGCGTACTACCGGGGCGCCAACTACAGCGACCGGGTCGGCTGCACCCGCCAGCAGCACGGCGGAAACCTCGCCGGTACGTACAAGGTCCGCTCCCACCGCTGGATCTCGGGCAGCTGCGGCTGACCGGACCGGCCATCGGTACGAACGCGGTGGCGTGCACGCCCGTCTGCTCGGGCGTGCACGCCACCGCGCCATGTCCGCAGGGGCAGGCTCAGCCCACCAGGGGCGACCGTGCGTGCTCCTCGGGGAGGGGCCGCGTGTCGAGGTAGAACCACTCGGCGTCCGCGGTGGGCCAGGGCGACGGTTCCGCCGCATCCTCGCCGGGGACCGGGCGCCGGGGCAGCGGCGCCGGTGCCGGGCCCGGGTCCACGGCCTGCTTCGCCTCCCCCGGCATCAGCAGCTCCACCCGCAGCCCAAGACCTCGCTGCTGGGCGGTGAACTCCTCGACCTGGCTGCGGCAGGCGTGGTCCAGGTGGGTCACGCCGGTCAGGTCGAGACGGATCCTCGGCTTCCCGGACGCGGCGGCCGCCTCCAGCGCGTCGATCACCTTCGGCAGCCGCAGGAACGTGGCGTTGCCGGCCATGACGACCTTGGCCGTGTCCTGCTCGACGTGCTGGCGGATCACCGTCTGCGACATGCGCAGCGCGGCCAGCACGATCCCCGCGGCGAGACCGAACAGCACGCCCTCCAGCAGCGCGGTCGCCACGATGACCAGCATGGTCAGCGTCATCACCGCGAACTCGCCCCTGTCCTGACGCCACATCTTCGGGAACTCGGCGGGCCCGAACAGCTTCCAGCCGCTGTGCACGAGGACGCCGGCCAGCACGGAGATCGGGATCAGCGCGAGCACCTGGGGCAGCAGCAGCGCGAACAGCAGCAGCCACAGGCCGTGCAGGGTGCGGGAGAGCCGGGTCTTGGCCCCGGCCTGGACGTTCGCCGAACTGCGCGCCACCACCGCGGTGATGGGGAGCGCGCCGAGGATGCCCGCGACGGTGTTGCCCGCGCCCTGGGCGATCAGCTCGGTGTTGTAGCGGGTGCGCGGGCCATTGTGCATACGGTCCACGGCGGCGGCCGTGAACAGGCTCTCCGCGGACGCGATGACCGTGAAGGTGAGGATCGCGGTGATGATCGTCCCGTCGGCGAGCCCGGCGAACTGCTCCGCGCCCGGCACCTGCACGGAGTTGAGCAGGTTGCCCACCTGGAGGGTCTTCACGTCCACGCCGGGCAGCGCTGCGACGACCATGCCGATGCCGACGGCGACCAGGGCGGCGGGGATCTTCCCGGCCGGCCCGGGCACCTTCTTCCAGACGAAGCTGAGCACGATCGTGACGACACCGAGCAGCATGGCGATCATCGCCTGCGGGTTCGTCAGGACGCCGGCCAGCAGCCCGGGGATCCCGGCCATGTTCTCCAACGCGGTGCCGGGGGCCTTGGCGTCGGCCATCGGGTAGGCCTGGCTGAACATCAGCGGCACACCGATGCCGGCGAGCATGCCCTGGACGACGGCGACCGAGATGGCCTGGAACATCCGGCCGAGCCGGACCAGTCCGAGGACGATCTGGAGGAGGCCGGCGAACAGCACGATCACGCCGAGCATGGCCACGCCGACCTCGGCGACGGTCTCCGCGACCAGCGCGGCGAGCCCCGCGGCCGGGCCGCTGACCTGGAGCGTGCTGCCCCGGACGGCGCCGACGACCAGACCGCCGATCACCCCGGAGATGATCCCGAGTTCGGCGGGGACGCCGGAGGCGACGGCAACACCGATGCACAGCGGCAGGGCCACGAGGAAGACGACGAGGGAGGCGGTGATGTCGGTGGCCAGGTCCCCCTTCGCGCCACCCTTGCCGCCAGAGCCTTCCGCTCCCGCCTTGCCTCCGACGCCCGTCGCTCCACCCCTGCCGCCGACGCCCTTGGCACCGTTCATCACACCGCGGAGCAGCCCGCCCAGCGCGCCACCGACCGCGATGCCGGCTCCCGGGCCGTCCGGACCACCCTGGAGGTGCTCGCCCTGTCCCCGGTCCGAGCGCCCCCCTGAACCGCCCCCGGACCAGCCGCCGCCCCGGCCTCCGAGCCCCTCCGGCGGACCTTCGGACGCCCCACCTCTCACACCACCGTCCACCGGCCAGGCCCCCGTATCCCCTGCCGGGCCGCCCGCCGACCAGTCCCCCGTATCCGGCGCCGAGCCCCCGCCCGACCAGCCTCCCGTACCCGCCGCCGGGCCCCCGCCCGACCAGCCTCCCGTACCCGCCGCCGGGCCCCCGCCGGACCAATCCCCCGAACCCCCCGCCGGACCCCCGCCCGACCAATCCCCCTCCAGACCGCCCGTCGACCAGCCCCCCGTGTCCCCCGTGCCCCCCGCGGAACCGGCCCCCCACTCCGCGAACCCGTCCGTCGGAGGACCGCCCGACCGCCAGCCGCCCTCGCCGCCCGACGGCCCCCCGGATCGACGGCCCCCCGGACCGCCCCGCGTCCTCCCCCGCGCATGGGCCCCGCTCACGCGGCGTGCACCCGAAAGTCGCCTTCGTCGCCCAGCTCGTAGACGAAGCCGGTGTCGACCTCGTAGTACCAGCCGTGCAGCCGCAGCCGGCCCGAGTCGAGGCGTTGCCGGACCACGGGGTAACTGCGCAGCGCGGCCAGCTGGTTGACGACGTTGCCCTGGGAGACCTCCGGCAGGGACGGGTCGTCCGGGGCGGTCTCCAGTACGGAGGCCAGCTCGGGGCGGGCGATGCGGAGCCAGGCATCCACGCCGGGCAGGGCCGACAGGTCGTCGCCGGACTTCAGCGCGCCCATCGCACCGCAGTGTGAGTGACCGCACACCACGATGTCCTGAACTCCGAGCACCTCCAGTGCGTACTCGATGGTGGCCGCCTCTCCACAGGCCCCGGGCCGTCCGTAGGGCGGCACGATATTTCCTGCGTTCCGCAGCTCGAATATCTCTCCGGGCCGCGCTCCGGTGATCATCGCGGGTATGACACGCGAGTCCGAGCAGGTAATGAACAGCGCTTCCGGATATTGCCCTTCAGCCAGTTTCCGGTATTCGCCGCTGTTGAAATCGACGCGCGTCCTGAACGTCCGGGCACGGTCCAGCAAAGCCTTCATCGCACTCTCCTGAGCTGGGGTTACTCCCTGTGCGCTCCACCGTAGACGGCCGACCTACAGAGGAAGGTTAAGCAAACTCCAGAGCCCGGCCAGCAATTGCACATTCTTTGTCCGGATTCCCAGATGCAGCGTCTTCTTGTAGCGTGTGAACTCCGCGGCAGGGAATGTAAATTCACGCTGCCCGGATTCATGCCGGTTTCACGGAGAGACAGGACGTATGGGCCTACGAGTGCTGCTCATCGAAGACGACGAGACGATCGCCGAGCCGCTCGCCGAGGGGCTCGGCCACTTCGGGCTGACGGTCGACCACGTCGCCACCGGGACGGACGGCCTGAGAGGCCCGTACAACGACGTCGTGCTGCTAGACCTGGGGCTGCCGGACATGGACGGCATCGACGTGTGCCGCGGCATCCGGCAGGTCTCGGACGTGCCCATCGTCATCCTCAGCGCACGCGGCGAGGAGGCCGACCGCGTGCTGGGTCTGGAGCTGGGCGCCGACGACTACCTGGCGAAACCATTCAGCGTGCGGGAACTGGTCGCCCGGGTCCGTGCGGTGACCCGCCGCACGCAACGCGCCCAACCCACCCAACGCACCCACACGGCGTTCCCCGAGGCGCCGGGCCCTCTGAGCGCCCCCGAGCCGGCACCGGCCGAACCTGCCTACGAACCCGCCCCGGCCCTCTCCTACGAACCCCCGGCGGCGTCCGCGTCCACCCCCGACCCCGCCCCCGCGCACGACCCGGGCCCGCTCGTCGTGGACCGCCGTACCCGCCAGGTCTGGGTCGGCGACGCCCCCGTGCTGCTCACGCCCAAGGAGTTCGACCTGCTGGCGCTGCTCAGCGAGGACCCCGGCGCGGTCTACTCGCGGCAGCAGATCCTCGACCGCGTCTGGGACCCCCACTACGACGGCCCGACCAAGACGCTGGACGTCCATGTCGCCGCGCTGCGGAAGAAGCTGGGGCACCCGGCGTGGATCCGGACCCTGCGGGGCGTCGGTTTCCGGCTGTCCGTGCACACGGGGCCGCAGGTGGCCTCTCCATGACCCGCCGGCTGCTGCTCAGCTACCTCAGCCTGGCCGCGCTGGTGCTGCTCTGCCTGGAGATCCCGCTGGGCTTCGTGTACTCGCGCGGGGAGCGGGAGCGGGTGGTCAACGCGGCGAAGGACGAGGCCGAGTCGGTCTCGGCGTACGCGGCGCTGTCCCTGGCGGCGGGGCGCGGCGAGCGGGACCTTCCCGGGCGGGTGGCGCACTGCGCGCAGCGCATCGGGGGCAAGGTCGTGATCGTCGACGCGGCGGGCACGCCGCTCGCCACCTCGCACCGGCTGGACGCCGGGATGTCCGGAACGCTGGCCGCCCGGCCGGGTATCGCGGCGGCGCTGCGGGGCACCTCGACCGTGGACGTCCGCACCTCCACCATCGGCGGGGTCGAGTACCTGTCGGTGGCCGCGCCGGTCGGCCAGGAGGCGCGGCCGGTGGGTGCGGTGTGGCTGACGGTGCCGACGCGGACGGTCCACGAGCGGGTGCATCACGTCTGGCTGCTGCTCGCGCTGGGCGGGTTCGCCGTGCTGACGGCCGTCGCGGTGGTCGGTTTCGCCTTCGCCCGCTGGGCGGGCCGCCCCATCCGCGAACTGGAGCAGGCCACCCACGACTTGGCCGACGGCGGCAGGTTCGAGCCGGTGACGATCACGAAGGGTCCGCCGGAAGTACGCAGTCTGGCCGCGGCGTTCAACCACACCGCGGCCCGGTTCGCCCATCTGCTGGCCTCCCAGCGGGCGTTCGCGGGCGAGGCCTCGCACCAGCTGAAGACACCGCTGGCGGCGCTGCGGCTGCGCCTGGAGAACCTGGAGCCGGACGTCGCCGCCCGCGCCCGGGGCAGTCTCACCGCGGCCGTCACGGAGACGGACCGGCTCGCCCGGATGGTCGGGCACCTGCTGGCCATGGCGCGGCTGGAGGAGCACGCGGCCATTCCCGCCACGGTCGATCTGGGTGCGGTCTGTGCGGAGCGGCACCGCACCTGGCAGCCGCTGTTCGCACGGGAGGACGTCTCGCTGGTGCTCTTCGCGGGGAGCGTGGGCCCGGTGCTCGCGGTGCCGGGGGCCGTGGAGCAGATCATGGACAACCTGCTGTCCAACGCCCTGCGGGCGTCCCCGGCGGGCAGCACCGTCACGGTCGAACTGCGGCTGCAGGCCCCGCCCCGGCGGGCGTTGCGCGACAGCCGCCCCCGCTGGGTCGACCTGCATGTCACCGACGAGGGCCCGGGCATGACGGAGGAGCAGCGGGCCCGCGCCTTCGACCGCTTCTGGCGCGCCCCGGGCGCCCCCAAGGGCGGTACGGGACTCGGCCTCGCCCTGGTGCAGCGGCTGGCCCATGCCAGCGGCGGGGAGGCGACCCTGCGCGCGGCGGCGACCGGCGGCCTGGACGTGGTGATCCGGCTGCCGTCCGCGCGGCCGCCGGGCGAGAGTGACCACGGTCCGGGCGGCGACCGCCCGAGGAGGCCGAGACGGGAGGCACCGGCGCTGCCGGCCTAGAGCCCGTATCCCGCGGCGCACAGGCGGCACACAGCATGCCGCCCCACGGCCACGAGTTGTCCATGCCCCGTCAACCCTGCCCCCTTAGCGTCCCTCTCGCCTCCCCCCACGCACGACCCTGCCGTCGACCGGCGGCAGGGCGGTACGGCACCTCTTGGAGTGAGAGTGGAACGTCGTAGCCTCTTGCGTGCGGCCGTCCTCGGCGGCACATCGGCCGCTCTGGGCGGAACGTTGTGGCGCGGCGCCGCGTACGCGGCCCCCGCCCAGCCCGGCACCGGCCCCTACGGGCCGCTGGGCTCCCCGGACGCCAACGGCATCCGACTCCCGAACGGCTTCACGAGCCGGGTGATCGCCCGGTCCGGCCAGCGCGTCGGCAGCACGTCCTACACCTGGCACAACGCCCCGGACGGCGGCGCCTGTTACGCCGACGGCACGGGCTGGATCTATGTCTCCAACTCCGAGATCAACCCCTCGGGCGGCGCGAGCGCGGTGAAGTTCTCGTCGACGGGCGCGATCACGGCCGCGTACCGCATCCTCTCCAGCACCCGCCAGAACTGCGCGGGCGGCAAGACACCGTGGAACACCTGGCTGTCCTGCGAGGAGGTGTCCCTCGGCTACGTCTACGAGACCGACCCGTGGGGCACGAACGCGGCGGTGCAGCGCGCGGCGATGGGCCGCTTCAAGCACGAGGCGGCCGCCGCCGACCCGGTGCGCAAGGTGATCTACCTGACCGAGGACGAGACGAACGGCCGCTTCTACCGCTTCGTCCCGACCACGTGGGGCAACCTGTCCTCCGGCAAACTCCAGGTGATGGTCGCGGGCAGCGCCACGAGCGGCTCCTTCACCTGGGCCGACATCCCCGACCCCGACGGCTCCCCCACCGCCACCCGCTCCCAGGTCTCCGGCTCGAAGTCCTTCAACGGCGGCGAGGGCTGCCACTACGCGAACGACACGGTCTGGTTCACCACCAAGGGCGACAACCGCGTGTGGCAGGTCAACCTCCTGAACAACACCTACGAACTCGCCTACGACGACTCCCTCGTCAACGGCACGGCCCCTCTCACCGGCGTCGACAACATCACCGGCGCCTCCTCCGGCGACCTCTTCGTCGCCGAGGACGGCGGCACCATGGAGATCTGCGTGATCACCCCGGACGACATCGTCGCCTCGTTCCTGCGCGTCGACGGCCAGTCGAGTTCGGAGATCACGGGCCCGGCGTTCTCCCCCGACGGCACCCGCCTCTACTTCTCCAGCCAGCGCGGCACCAGCGGCAGCTCCTCGGGCGGCATCACGTACGAGGTGACGGGCCCGTTCCGCTCGTAACCGGGGGCGTGTGCGGCACCTGAGCCGGGCCCGCCGGTGACCATCGGCGGGCCCGGCCGTTCCACCGGTTGGGCAGTTCGCAGCGGGCTGCCCGGCCGACGGAAGGAACACCACCGTGGACACGACCGCGCCCGTCCCGAACGCGCCGGGTGTGCTGCCCCGCGCCGAATGGGTCAAGACCCTGCCGCAGACCATCGTCGCGTCCTGCGTGCTGCTGCTCGACGCCGAGGACCGGGTCCTGCTGCTGCGCTACGCCGGGGGCCTGCCCGCAGCGGGCCTCTGGGGGCTGCCGGGCGGCATGCTCGACCACGGCGAGGACCCCGCCGGTGCCGCGCGCCGGGAACTGCACGAGGAGACCGGCATCACCCTCGAAGGGGACATGCCGTTCATCGGGTACGACCACCGGGCCGATGTGCTGGGCACCGGGCCGGTGATCGACTTCTACTTCCACGGCGGCCGGCTCCCGGCCGGGCAGCCCGTCCGGCGCAGCGCGGAGCACGACCAGCACGGCCTGTTCGCCCTCGCCGACCTGGAGTCCACCCCGCTGGCGACCGGGCTGCCCACCCTCACCGCCCTGCTGAACGCGGCCTCCACCGGCACGGTCGTGTGCCTGCGCGACGGCCTGCCGCTGTGAGCGTCCCCGGGCCTTGAACCGAACGCGCGAGAGCGGGGCGGCACCTCCGCACAGGGTGTACGGCTGACTTCCCTACCTGGGAGGTCAGCCGTATTGCGTGCCCTCAGGGCACTCTCAGGGCACATCGCTCAGGACGGCTTCCATCATGTCGGCCGTCCGATCCGCCTCCGCCTCCCACAGATGCGTGTAGACGTTCAGCGTGATCGATGGCTTCGCGTGACCGAGTCGCATCTGAACCTGCTTCGGCGTCGCCCCGCTTCTGATCAGCACGGAGGCGTAGAAGTGGCGCAGGTCGTGAAGCGTGGTGCCCTCGGGGACACGTACTTTGCTCCCGGACTTCGCCAGGTAGGCGTTTGCCCGCTTGATGTTGCGGGCCCACACCTTCGCCCAGCTACCGCGCCTGATCGCCCCACCCGTCTCGCTTGTGTACAGAAGCCGAGCGTGGCGCCAAACGGGCTTACGCGGGTTCGTCCGGTCCTCGATGTACACGACCCTGGGCGGGAAATTCTTCCGGTGGACCTCGATCTCTTCGATGACAGACTGCCCCTGAGGCACTGCTCGGTAGCTCTGCTTGGTCTTCGGCTCACCCAAGTACGGCACACCCTTGTCGGGACCGACCAGCTGGTGCTTGACCGAGACGGTCTCGGCCGGCTCATCATCTTCCTGGCCGAACAGTTCACCCTGACGGAGTCCAGTAGAAGCCGCCTGCCGCACCAGCGCTCGATACCGCGGTGACGCCGTGACAATCAGCGCCTTCACCGCCTCCGGGTCGAGCGGGTGAATCTCCGGATAGAAGACCTCGGGCGGCTTGAGGCCCTCCCACGGGTACTTCGGGATGATGCCCTCTTGGTGGGCCATCTTCAGGATGCTGGCGCAGACGTTCCAAGGGGTCGCAAACGTCGACGGGGCGATGACCGCGGACCGGTCTTTGATCCACCTCTGGCCGTCTGCCCGCTGGATGCTGCCGATCTGACGGTTGCCGAACGTCGGGTAGATATGCAGGCGTAGGGCCCGCTCGACGTTCGTCTGCGTCCGCTCGCGGTGTACGGCCGTCTCCTGCCAGCGCTCAGCGACAGCCTTGAACTTCTGCTTGCCAAGCTCCCGGTTCAGAAACGTGCCGCCGTCGAGTTCAGCCTTCACCTTGGCGGCCCGGGAGTCCGCCGCCGTCCTCTTCTCGAAGTTCTCCTTGCACTGCTTGCCGGACAGATCTCGGTAGCGCACCTGCCAGCGCTTGCCGACTCCGTGCTCTGTGCTCGGGTACACGGTCGCCGTCTTGGTGCTGTGCACTTCGCACGGCTCGGCGTCGGCCGGCGGCCGGGACAGGTGCCAGCGGTCATACACGTCAGCCATCAGTTCCCCCTCTCCGTGGAGCTGTTACGGGTCATGCTGCGGATCGGTTTCCGATCTCGTCGGCGTCGTACCTGTCGAGCGCTTCGGCGTCGTACAGAACATGTCGACCGCGCCTGATGAAGCACTGCGGACCGGTTCCGGCGTAGCGCCAATAGCGGATGGTCGCGGGCGACGTGCGGTAGCGCTCGGCGACTTCCGCGGTCGTCAAGTACCTCTTCATGAAGTCCTTCCTGAGAAGTCAGACATGGGGGGGGAGCGTGGCCCTGTCTGTCCGAGGTGCGGATTTCTGCGTCACCCGCGTCATCTGCGTCATTCACGCCTCTGACCTGCGGTTTCGAGGTGACGCAGGACCCGGAGGGTGCGTCACCGGTGACACAGACCTTCGTCATCGGGTGACGCAGGTGACGCAGGATGACGCAGAGATTGGCCGTCTGCGTCACCGCTCTTTCGGCAGGTCACTGGCCTTTTGCGGGGTGTGGGTGACGCAGGTGACGCAGCGTCTCTCTACTTCGGACAAGAGGGGGTGGTGTCTGTTGTGGTGCGCGGCTCAGAGAGTGAAGAACGGGCCGCTTCGCGGCGCGAACATCGCAGGGCGGCGCCGCCGCCGAACAGCAAGAGGAGCACGCGCCGCGGGGTGCTCCTCTTGCTGTTCGGACGTGGGGCGGCGCGGTTAGAAAGCCGGTTCCTGTTCGTGCGGGGGCGTTGCGGCGGCCGACCGCGTGATTTCGATGTAGCGGGAGGTTTTCGTGCGTCCCCAGTCGATGAGTACGCCTCGGGCGGCGAGGGTGGGTTGAAGGCGCTTGAGGCGGTCTGAGAGCACCTTGCCGGTGGTTGGCCACCCCTTGGGCATGGGGCGGAAGTCCTCGCCCGTGTAGAGGCCGGTGAGGCAGTACAGCCATTCGGCGGACGTCATCCGCTGCTCGGTGCCCGGGTTGATGCCGGCGGCGTGCTTGAGGACGGTCTGCGCCAGCAAGTCGCCCTCGATGACGTCGTCGTTGAGGTCGTCCAGGCTGGCCCGGTAGGCGGCGAGCGCCCCCAGGCCGGTGGCCGCGTCGAGCTGCGCACACAGGTGCGCGAAGTCGGCCATCCGCAGGTCGGTCGGGATGTCCGCCTCCGCCGCGCGCACCTGAACGGTGAGGTCCAAGAGTGAGCCGAGGATGACGGGCAGCACCTCTGCGAAGTCGGACCACAGTTCCGCTTCGGTGCGCCGGACGCGGGGGCGTTCCAGGCGCAGGGGTAGGAGCCGTTCGGCGAGGTCGGGCCGGATGACGCCGACGTCGATGCCGGTCAGGAGCAAGGGGCGGCGGTAGCCGATGCGGAAAACATCCCCGTCGGTGAACAGGGCGCGCTTGACGTCTTCGGCACCTGTGACGATTCGGCACATCGCGTCGGACAGGTCCGGGGTCATGTGGGAGAGGTTGTCCAGGGCGGTGACCCAACCGGCCGCCACCGCCGTGATCAGGTTCTCCTCATCCTTGGGCGCCCGGCGCAGGTCGCCGCTCATGCCCTCGATGATCCGCACGAGCATCCGCCCGCCGGTGGACTTGCCCGCCCCTTGCGGTCCGGTGAGGAACGGGGCCGGGACGGGAACGGTCGGCCCGAGGCAGCCGATGAGCCACGCGATGGCCAGGCACTCGGTTTCCGCGGTCGCGAAGTTGCACAGCCGCATCAGCAGGTCGATGCCCTTGCCGTCGGTGTCCTTGACCGGCAGGGGCAGTTCCCCGGTGAGCTGGGTGCGGCGCCAGCACACCTCACGCGGGTCCGGGGTGCGGATGTCCCAGCCGGTGGGGTGGATACGCACAGACTGCCCGTCGCTGCGGCCCAGGTCGAGCCACGTGGCCCGGTCGAATCCGGGGGCGACGCGGATGTGTACGGGCTGGACGTCCTCGGTCAGGGCGAGTGCCTCGATCAGGTCGAGCGCCTCTTTCATGGCGGTGCCGTTGAAAACGCCGATCCCGTCCTTGAACAGTCCGACCATGAGTTCCTGCCGGTGGCTACCGGTCGTGCCCTGCGAGCGGATCGGGCGGGCCACGGGGTGGCCGTTGCGTTGCGCGTACACGGTTCCGTCGGCGGTGCGGAAGTACCGGAAGTGCGATTGCGCGTAGTCGGTGATGATCTCACGTGCGGGTGTCTTGTCGTCGTCGGACATGGTCACAGTCCCAACGTGGTGCGGGCGTTGTTCCAGGCGTCCGTGCAGTGCCGGGCCGTTTCGCCCTTGGCCTGAGCGGCGGTGAACAGCCGGTCGACGTGGGTGTCGGTGAGGCAGCCGCACCGGCCGTGCGTGGACAGCACCGCGAGGAACGAGCGGTACACGGTGGCGTGGATCGCACTGCGCGCGGCGATGATGCGCTGCTCCGCCATGGCGATGCCACGGTCCAGGAAGACGGGTGTGCGGTGCGGGCACTGCCCGGCGCCGGAACGTGCGGGCAGGGAGATGGAACGGGGCGCCGGACGGGCGGCGGGCGGTTCCTTCACGGCCAGCGCACGGACGACATCGGGCAGGGCGGTCATGGTGCCACCGCCGGGCCCGCGCCACCGTACGTACGCCATGGACGACTTGACGTCGACTCCGGGCCGCACGTGGTTCATCGACCGCATGACGCCCTGGTAGATCCAGTGTTCGCCTCGTGTGGTCGGCACCGTGCGAGTGCCGGGCAGCGTTGCCCGGGCCCACTCCATTGCGGCGGCGTTGTCGAGGTCGACCACGGTCACCCCGGCCCCGCCCGGGTGGTAGGCGAGCGCGGCGGCCTGGCGCCACGCGGCCACCCACGGCGTGGACGTGAGGGTGCGGGGGTCGGTGGTGGCGGCGGCCCATGCGTGGCAGACGCCGGGGCACTGGCAGGGCCCGGCACTCTTCATGTTTGGCCGTCCGCCGCACGCGTTGCCGGTGCAGTCGGGGCAGTTGCCGAACGGCACCTTTCCGGCCCGCAGCGGCAGGGGCGGGATGCCGTGCGCGGCCAGCGAGAGAGCGGTGTCCAGCAGGCGGGGCCTGTGGCGGGATGCTCGCCGGATGGGGGTGGGTTGGGTCATGCTGGGAGACCTCCACAGGTCAGTCAGTGGCAGGTGGACAAGGGCGACCCCGGGTTCTTGGCGGAATAGGGGTCGCCCTTGGCGTAGCTACTGGTCGTCGACGGTCAGCAGGGCGTACTGCTGGCGGACGTAGGCGCGCGGGTCGCAGATCACGCCCGGCTGGTCCCTGTCGAGCAGGGAGACGGCCGCTGCGTGGGCGGTCTCGGTGGCTTCGCTGAAGAGATCCTGGGGTTCGTCCATGAGCGCGATGCGGTCCAGCAGAGCGGCTTTGCGTAGGTAGAAGTCCCGGTCCAGCTCGGTGAAGCACTCGGCTGTGGCGATGGTGCGCGCGGTCCAGCCAATCTCGCTGACGATGCTGGGGGCCTTGGCGTATGCCTCCTCGGGGGTGGGCCAGTCCGCCGGGTCGGGGAGGTGGTCGGCGGTGAGGTAGAGGCGGGTGCGTGCGCCGTCTCGACTCCGGCGCCGACGCACAGCGCCCGTGGTGAATGCGGTGGTGAGTGCTGTGGTGACGCGGTCGGTGTCGGCGGGGTCGCAGATGACGCGGATCTCGAACACGTGGGCTCCTGTCAGCCGTTGAAGTGGTTGCGCTTGAAGACGGCCTTGCGGATGTTGAAGGTGTTGCCGCCCTTGTGGCTGCTCGCGCTGAAGACCTGCACGGCGATCCAGCCGCCGAAGACGACCGCGGCGAGGGTGATGAGCTGTGTGACGAGTGCGGTCAGGGCGGTGATGAACGTGGTGAGCAGCAGCAGGCCGCCGCACACGGCGAGGAACCCCACGCCCCCGAGGGCGACGTTCACCGCCGCGCGGGACACGGCCGGCTTGGCGGCGACCGGTTCCGGGCGGGCGGGTTCGATGGCGTAGCCGGTGACGACTCGGCCGTCGGGCAGAACCACGCTCGCCACCGACGGAACGGTGCCGGGCTGGACGGGGATGAGTGGTGCCGGCGTCACAGCGGCGGGGGTGATGGGGGTGGTGTGGTGGACTTCCACGGCCCGTTCGGTGGGCGCGTGGCCGGAGTGTTCGGGGTACATGCGGAATCCCTTCCGGTGTCGGTTCAGGGAGGCAGACACACCCCCTTGGGGGTGCGCTGTGGAGGGGGTTTCAGGGGTGCTGACCTGCGCGCCTCCCTGACTCCCTGACTGATCATTTGCGCAGGTCAGGGCCAGGGAGGCGGATCAGGGAGGGGGTTAGGGAGTTCTCCCTGCCTCCCTGACCCGTCGGGGGTCGGCTCCCTGTTACTTGAAGGCGGAAGCGGAACCGTCGCTGTCGCGGTTGACGAGGGCGCGGGAGACACGGTCACGGGAGACGACCATGACGCCGTCGGACTTGTACGGCTCCGCGCCGGCGTCGTCCAGGACGCGCTTGAGGTCGATGAACGACCAGCCGCCGTAAGCGTCCTGGTTCAGGTTCGCCAGACGGGTGAGCACATCCTTCGTCCGCACCCGCGAGGACTCCCCGAGCACGCTCGCGATGTCGGCCAGCGGGTCACGCTCCTCGCCCTGCTCGATGGCGTGCAGGGTGGTGACGCCGTCGCGCAGCGCCTTGGCCCGGTCGGTGATGGCTTCGGCGCCGTCATCGTCGATGTAGTGCGTGCGCACCGTGATGGACGACTGCCCGGCCGGGATGGCGATGCCGTCGGACGCGACGACCAGAGTTCCCCGATCCAGGCCCGGACGCAGCAGGTTCGGAGCGGCGCCCCCGTCGACGGCCTTGTCTCCCAGCGCCATGCGGGCTTGGGATTCAGTGCCCAGGGCGAGGGAGGCGCGGGTGTGGGCGCCCTCGCGGACCAGCTTGGGCAGGTTCTCGTTCGTCGGGTCCTGAGTGCCCTGCCACATCAGCACGTTGACCGCACGGCCCTGGTTGTGGATCTTCCGGACGGCCATGAAGTACCGGGAGTTGGCCTTGGCGCCGCCGTAGGGGCGCTTGTCCTCGTCCTTGGCCGGGCACATGAATGCCACCTGCGCCTCGTCGACCAGCACGATCAGCGGCGGGAACGTGGTGCCGGGCGGGGCCTGGATGCGGCGGTTCATCTCGTCCACGGCGCCCTCGACCATCTCCGTGACCTGGATGACGTGCTCATCGGTCGGTCCCTGGATGAGGGTGGTGGCTAGCCCGTCGAACATGGCCCAGTCGCCCACGCCTTTGAGGTCGCCCATGAGGAACTGCACCGACTTGTCCAGCGACAGCCACAGCGCGAGCGACCTGAGCGCGACGGTCTTGCCCTGGTTGGACAGGCCCGTGATGAGCAGGTGGCGCTGGTACAGGCTCAGCGCTGCGGCATCTCCTCGCAGGTCCTGGCCCCAGGGGGCGCGGCCCTTGGCGTAGTCGGCGGTCATGGTCTCGTCGGTGACCAGCGGGGACGGGCCGATCGGCTCGTCCAGCGCCCCGGAGTCGGCGATCCACAGCCGGACCGTGCGGGCGGCCTGGGGGATGGTGATGAACACTTCGTGCTCGTGGCGGGTGAGGTTCTCGGCGAGCTTGCGCCGCCGTTGCTGCACCTCCACCGTCGACACACCCGACGGGAGCGTGACGTCAACCTCGACGCCGCATCCGGCGATCCGGATCGGGCCGAGCATGCTCGCGCCGGCGTCGCCCATCTCCTTGATGGCTCGCGCCAGGGCGGGCACGCCGAGGTCGCGCAGGGCCTTGACGACGATGGACGGCGTGATCGGCTCACCCTCCCCGTTACGGACGTTGTCGGGCAGCGCCCAGTTGGGTGCGGCTTGCTGCTTGCGGCCGACCGACCACAGGGCGAGCAGGGCGAACAGCGGTCCGAGGGTGACGGCGTAGGGCCAGACGACCTGGACGATGGTGATGAGCAGGCCGATGAACTCGATCACCGCAGTCAGCGGGGTGATGACGTCGGCGACGTCCTTGGTGTTGAGAGCCATCACGATGCCGAGGGCGACCAGGGTGCCGATGCTCATCCCGGTGCCGATGGCCGCGCCCTTGGCCACGTCGACGGGCGAGGTGAGCAGGTCCATGCGGCGCCGGTGCCGGGCGTCCCGGAAGCGCTGCAGGCGCTCCTCCCACTCCTCGGCGAGCTCGTGGTTCCCCGCGGCCTCAGCAGCGCGGATCATGCGTTCGTAGCGGGAGCCGGTGCGCCCGTCCCAGGTGCGGCGGGCCACGATCCGGCCCCCGTTGAACGTGTACATCCCGTGGCGGGCCACCGCGCGGACGGCGGTCGTGGTCTTTTCGTCAGTGGCGAACCGCTTCACGGCCCGCCCGGAGCGCACCCAAAGCGGCACCGGGGCCGAGGCAGGAGCGTCCGACACGACGGTGAGCGTGGTCACGGAGGCGTCCTGAGCGGTGGGTTCGGTGTCCTTGTGGAGGCGTACGACGTTGTCGGACATGCTGAGGGTTCTCCTGACTGCCCCGATGCGGGGCGGGAGTCGAGGGAGGCGCCGGGGTGGCCGGTCCGTGGCAGGAAAGAGGCCACCCCGCCCACTGGTGGGGGCGTGCGGTGTCAGGCGGCGCGGGCGCCGGAGACGAGCTTTTCGGCGAGGTACTCGCGGCTGTGCGCCTCGTTCTCGTCCAGCTCGACCAGCTGCTCGTGTTCGCGGGCCTGGCGGCGGGACTGGCGCTCGATGCCGAGTTCGGCGCGGGTGTTGCGCACGATCCGTTCCAAGACGCCCTTGCGGCTGAACTGCATGGCGTGGACCAGCTCGTGCACGAGCGTCACGGCGAAGTCGGCCGGGGTGGGGTGCTTGTCGGCGTTGATCAGGATCAGCGTCGAGCCGTCCGGGCGCGGGATCGCTGTTGCCTGGATCTCGCGGGCGGTGTGCTTGGCCTGGCGGGTGGCGCGGTTGAGGGCGCGGCGGTCGGCGGCGCCGGCCAGGGCGATGTCAGCGGCGACCATCAGTTCGGCCATGCCGCGCTCGTTGGTCAGGATGACTTCCACGTCCGGCATGCGGCCGGACACGGAGCGGCTGACGAGCTTGACGGCCTGGTCGGTCAGCCGCTTGGAGGTGCGCAGGGTGGAGCCGTAGCCGGGCAGCTTGTGTGTGCTCACGGATGTCTTCACGAACTGTCTCCGTCTCAGGAATTCGCGCAGGTCAGGCGGCGCACTCGTTGGGGTAGGCGCAGGTGACGCACATGCCGAGTGAGGTGGGGATGACGTAGCCCGCATCCCGCCCGCAGGTGGGGCAGGTACGGCGGGCGGCGTTGGCCTTGGCCAGGGCCGCCCACTTCGCCGGCGTCATCGGACGTACCGGCTTGGCCTTTTCCACGCGGTAGAGGTAGGCGACCAGCGGCCCCCGGCGGCGGCGCGGCCGCTCGAGTTGAGCGGCCACGTCCTGGCCGCCCGGGCGCAGACCGCGAGCCCGGAGCTGGCGACGGGTGGCGTAGCCGTCCGGGGCCAAGCGCCACCGGAACACCGGCAGCGCCCCCATCACGCCACGCGCTTCCACGCGGCCCGCAACCGGACCTCAGAGGCCGAGTGGCCGGCCGTGCGGAAGCGGGCGGCCATCTCCCGATAGGACAGGGCCGGGACCTCACTACGCCGGATCTCGTCCACCAGAACGTCAAGCGCCTCGTCGCTCAGCGCGGGCCCCGACTCCAGCGCCGGAACCTGCTCCATGGGCCCCCAGACGGGCAGTTCCCAGCAGGGTGTGACGTCGGGCGTGACGCGGCCCGTCACGCTGGTCAGGGCCCTGGACGTGTCCTCACCCTGGCGGGCCTTCTCCAGCGTCGACCACGCCTCGGCGAGGGTGGCGGCGGTCTCGGCCTGGACGCGTGCGACGCGGGCTCCGGCCTGCGTCACGGCCGCCAGGCGGGTCTCCTCCGTGGCCGCCTCGGAGCGCAGCCGGGCACGGGCCACGGCCGCCTCGTCGCGCGCCTCCTGCTGGATACCCTGGATCGCATCCAGTGCATCCGGGGTGAGCGCGGTGCGCTCCCACAGCCCGTGCACCAGCCACAGCGCCTTAGCTGCCAGCGGCAGCCAGGACACCGCGAGCCAGGCCCCGACAGACGCCTGCTCCGCCATGAGGGCGTGGGTGACCAGGACGCCGGTTGCGGCGGCGCCGAACATCCAACCGACCACCGTTACCGGGGTGCTGTGGTCGCCCTGCGCAGCTAGGCGCCGTTCATAGGCGAGGGTGGCCAGCCACCCACCGTCCAGGCCGAGACCGACGACCAGGGCGACACCCTGCGGCATGGCCTCACCAAGCCACATCACGACCACGGCGAGGGTGAGCACCATGGACACCGCCGTCATCGCAACCGCGGGCAGCACCGTCTTGGCCCGCGTGATGCGCAGCAGGTTTGCGGCCTTCACAGCGCACCCCCGGCCGTGAGCAGGGCGGCCAGGATGAGCATGGCCCCACCGGCGCAGGTCAGGTCGACCGCGCGGCGCAGGCACGTGAACTTGGCGACCGCCAGCCGGGAGAGTCCGGCGATGTCGGCGGCCAGGTCGGTGGCGACGGCGGCGGTGATCTCCTCGGCGGTGAGCGTGGCCCACAGCGGGAACCCGTGCCGGCCACGCAGGTTCGGCCGGGCCGAGCGCAGCAGCAGACCGGCCGCCGCGACCAGCAGCACCATCCCGACCCCGCCCGCCACATAAGCGGGGACAGTGAGGGGCAGGTCGCGGGCGACCGTCCATGCGCCGGCCAGGACCGCGCCAACGAACGCCAGCAGCAGACCGGTCTTGGTGTCAGTCCGCGAGATCTCCGCCTTCACCTCAGCGTGCGCGGCGGTCAGACTCCGGGTGGTGCTCATGCGGCACCCCCGGGCAGGGTCGCGGCCGTGGTGCGGTTGGCCAGGGCGATGCGCGCGGCCAGCGCCCGACGGCGGGCCCTGCGCAGGCGCCGGTTGTCCAGCTCGGTCGGGACGCGGTCCAGGGTGATGATCTGCGCGTCCAGCAACTCGACGTCCGCCAGGATGACGGGCATCTCCTGCTCGATCGCGTCCAGCTCCGCATCCGTCGGCTCGACGAAGTCGGCGAACGCGGTAACAGCGTCCTGAACAGTAACGATGTGGCTCATTGGGTCGTGTGTCCTCTCAACAGATACGGCCCGACAGCGCCCCCGGAGGTGCAACTCCGGGGGCGCGCCGTTTACGGATGAAGCAGGTCTGAGGTCAGCCCCCCTGCGCCCAGCGGAACAGGCCGACGACCGAGTCGGTGACGTCGGTGACACGGCCCGACTCCAGCTCGTCGGCCCGGGCCTCCATCTGCTTCGCGGCGGTGCCCTTGCCCCGGCTACGCAGCACCTTCGCCGCGTCACGGTTCTTCGAGGCCTGTGCCTTCAGACGGTCCATGAACAGTCCTCTCGATGGATGACGGGTGAAGCCCACGCGGCTCCCCTCAGCGCTGCTCGTACGAGACGA
The DNA here is from genome assembly GCF_031348265.1 of Streptomyces collinus. Classification (NCBI taxonomy): domain Bacteria; kingdom Bacillati; phylum Actinomycetota; class Actinomycetes; order Kitasatosporales; family Streptomycetaceae; genus Streptomyces; species Streptomyces collinus. The sequence continues at coordinate 2,852,526 of NZ_CP133771.1, forward strand.
GCAGCGGAGGCAACCGGCCGCAGCGAGGCTGCGGAGGCTGGTTCGTGCTGTGCGTACGGGCGTAACCCGCACGCGTCCGTCCTCTTGTTGGCGGGGGAGGGACGGCCTCCCAGGCACGCTGTTGAGTTCTCAAGGCACCTGCGCTTCCTTCGAGTCCCTTTCGAGGACCCTCCGGGCGTCGCACTTGCAGTACCTGTTTTACAGGTACTGCATGGGGCCCCGTCAAGTACCTCGTCGGAGCCTCTTGGATGGGCGCCGGGAACTTCCTGGCGCACTTTCAGAATCGCCGCAGGTCAGGGGAGTTGGTTACCCCGTACATGGACAGCTCGGGGAGTTCTCACTACGGTCAAGAGGTCCCTAGATGTCCCACCGGGGGGTGCAGATGCCCAACGAGCGTTTACGGTCGGCCCTGTTGGCGCGAGGCATGTCCGTCCAAGATCTGGCCGATGAGATCAAGGTCAACCCGAAGACGGTCGAACGTTGGATCACACAGGGCAAGGTGCCTTACCGTCGGCACCAGTACGCGACGGCCACCGTGCTCCAGGTCGACGTCACGACGCTGTGGGACGACGGCCGCACCTTGGAGAGCGCAACAGACCTCTCCAAGGCGGAGATCGTGACCGTGTACCCGCACCGCCACTCGGTGCCGCCGAACCTCTGGCGTGAGATGTACGCGAGAGCGGAGACCAACCTTGACGTTCTCGTCTACTCCGGGCTCTTCCTGTCGGAGGACCCCCTGTTCCTCGACCTTCTGAAGAAGAAGGTTGAAGGGAGCACTCAGGTGCGCATCCTGCTGGGAGACCCGGGCTGCGAGGCCGTGCGGCAGCGCGGCATAGACGAGGGACACCGGATCATGGACGGCAAGATCCGGAACGCGTTGGTGAACTACCGGCCGCTCTTCACGAGCCACCATGAGATCAGCTTCCGGTTGCACGCCACGACGCTCTACAACTCCATCTACCGGTCCGATGACGAGATGCTCGTCAATCCCCACGTCTACGGCATCGGCGCCTACATGGCCCCCGTCTTTCATCTGCGCCGCATGCCAGGCGGCGGCCTGTTCGACACGTACGCGAATAGCATCGAACAGACCTGGGGAGGCGCTCGCCAGGTGACGGACCGCGATATCACGGGAGCCTGACCATGGGACGCATTGACTACCTGCACGACCCCGCTGCGCCGCCGGCCAACTCGGTTGTGCCGTCCGTCGTTGCGTTGGTGCAGAACGATGCAGGGCAGGTGCTCATGATCAAGCGTTCGGACAACGGGCGCTGGGCGCTGCCGGGAGGTGGGCACGATGTGGGGGAGTCCATCAGCGACACTGTGGTGCGCGAGGTCTGGGAAGAGACCGGTGTCAAGGCCGAAGTCGTCGACATGTCCGGGATCTACACCGACCCCGGTCACGTAATGCAGTACGACGATGGCGAGGTCCGCCAGCAGTTCAGCATCTGCTTTCGGGCACGGCCGGTGGGCGGCGAGCTGCGCACGAGCAACGAGACGACAGAGGTCCGCTGGGTCGCCCCAGCGGACCTGTCCGAACTCGACATCCACCCCACCATGCGGCTACGGATCGAGCACGCCATGGATCGGAGGCAGACGACTCCCTACATCGGCTGACGCTTTGCGGCGGCGACACGTTCGAGCACGCGGGAGGTACTCGCCAGGATCTCCGGTTCGGCGCGGCGGATGAACGTACCGATCAGGCTGTCCGGCCCGTAGCGTCCAGCGATCTCGTTCACGCGGTCGATGGGGTTCGTGGGCGTGCCATCCGGCGTGGTGTTCATGTCGCAGAAGCACAAGGCGTCGTTGAGGTGCGCGGACTCGCGGGGGAACTCACCCTCCAGCTCCTCGCGCAGTCCTCGCGCCTCTGCCTCCATCCACGCGCAGGAGTGGTGCGCGACCAGGTTCACGACCCGTTCGTCAGCGTTGGCCACGTCTCGGAGGTAGCGGGCGCCGTCGAGCGGATGGAAGCCCGTCTTGGCGAGATCGGGTGAGTACCCGATGTCGTGCAGGACCGCTGCGGCTTCTAGCAGCTCGGCGTCCTCATCGAGGATGGGCGCGATGATGCGCGCCCGCTCAGCAACCCCCACCGAGTGCTTCCACCTACGCGGCAGCGGGTCAGCAAGCAACGACTCAGCGAGGGGGTATGCCCACTCGACCAATCCCATTGTGGTCAAGGCTAGGAACGCTCCTCTCGGTCTGGCTGCGCCAGAACCGTCCTTGGTTTTCCTTGGCGGCTCGCCGAAAGCAGTCCGGCAGCTTCTAGCCTGTCCAGGGCCTTGCTCACCGTGGGCCGCGAGCTGCCGAACCGCGTGGCCAATGCGGAGGTGCTGGGAAACTGCGCTCCGACCTCAAGCCCGTCTGTAGTGATGACTTCGGCAATCCGGTCCACCAGAGGGCGGCAGTCCTCTCGCCGGTCCGACCTGATCACCCTCCAGCGACCACCGGGTACCGACTCTACGATCCCCTCCTTCTGAAGGACTCCGAACGTCCGAAGCGCGACACCCCGCGAGACTCCGTGGTCACGCATGAGTTCTGCGGCCGACGGCAGCTCGCTCATGTTCGGGTCCGACTCGATCTGAGCTCGCAGCACATCCGCGATCTTCAAGAAGGTTCCCCGAGGGCTCGCCTGCTGTGACACCCACTCTCCCTCTCTCCGCCTGAGCTTCATCAGGGTCAAGCTTCCCATGATGACCGCCTGCTGCCGATGCCCTGAGACTGATCACAATCCACGACCCTCGCCCGGTTCCCCGTATATGAGCCGGACGAGATTCGGCTTCCTCCTACGAGGCAACCAGCTCAGATCAGAAGAGTGTTGGTCGGCGCGTCGCGACCAAGGTTCAGTCCTCAGCTGAGGCGATTACCTCTACTTGCCCTTCACCTGGATGCCGAATCGTAGCGACGGTCGGGTTCTCGTAGTCGAACTCGACGCGTGCGAAGTCACCCTCGTAGTCGTCTGGAAGTTCGTTGTCAGAGACTAGGAACTGAACGGCACCGGGATCTTCTGCGACCCCCTTGAGGAGTCGCTTGTAAATTGCAGCACATGTCTCGGTTGCTGTATTCAGCGCCAAACGGGGCCCGTCGATGATCAGCATGGATGGGTAGCGAGTGTCCATTTCCCGCGCCACGGTGACTAGCGATACCCAGTAGGCGATCTGAGTCGCCGTCATAGAGCCCCCACCGCTCATCAGGGTCTTCGTGAAGACCTTCCCATTAATGATCGGTAGATAGTTCTCTCGGTCGAAACCGGCGGACTCAACCGTAGCAATGTTGAGATTGGTCACGGTCTCACGGAACTCTTCCTCGATTCGATTGCATACAGAGTTCCGATGGATAGCCAGAGCGGCCTTGCGTGTTGCGATACTTGCCTTCAACCTATCTTGCTCTGATCGAAGCTGTCTGACCTGCCCCGCAATGTCTTCGACGCGGTCCCACTGCTGGAGTGCTACCTCGAAGCTTTCCTGTCGTGTACGGGCAGTCGCCATCCGATCCGAGGCGTCGCTGAATGCTTGCAGTCTAGGAGTAACACGCTGCGAAGTCCTCGCTTCCAAGGTCTCGGTGAGATGCTTAATCAGCGACTCGCGGTCGGTAATGGCCCGTTGGGCTTTCTCGAACTGCTGCTCCGTCGCCTCCCTCTGTGCATCCATTTCGTCCAGTTGCAGCTCAAGCTGCTGCAGCTCGTAGCTATCAGCGGCACGCTCGGGTGAAACTGGGTCCGGCTGCAAGCACAGGCGGCACCTGTCTTCCTCGACAGTGCGATTACTCAAAGACTGCATGCAGCGAGGGCACACGGTGAACTCGATGTTGGCCAATCTGGCGCCGGCGTCCCGCATGCGGGCAAGGCGGGCATAGTCGGCCTTGACTCGCCGTCGCTCCAGGCCAATTTCATCGCGTTCTCGGGCAAGATCTTGAGCGGCAGCACGAGCTTCAGCTAATGACCTCTCTGCGTCCGTCAAGAGATCCCGGTAGGTTTGAGTCTGCCGGTCAATCACGGGATCGAGTTCCTCCCGGAGCAAGTTCAACTCTTCCCGGGCGGCCTCTTGCTCTGCTACAGCTTCTTGCAGATTTTGTTCGACTTCTTCTCGACTGCTCGTGTTACTGTCGCGCAGGAAATCCAGAATCGTATTCAGATGCGAGTCCGCGTTGTCGATTTCTCCATTCAGCACATTGACTCGTGACTGCATAGCCAGAATCTCAGGATCAGTCAGCTTGAAGAGCAGCTCAAATACCGCTTTCCTTTTCGGGTCGTAGTACCCCTCCCTGCTATCTGCGATGTCCCGGTTAATTGCATACTGCGGGATGTACACATACTTGAAAATGTCGCCGAAAGTTACTCGACTGCCAGCTTTGCTGCTCTTCCCCTTCTGCGCTGGTGCCTTGATGTCGTCAGGGAGGCCGAGCTTTTCCAGCAAAAATGTATTGAAACTCAACTCTCCATCGACCGGGAGATCAGGAAGGCGTTCGCCAGTACGTTTATCAACAATGCGAACATTCTTGCTTTTCAGCCTATCAAGGCTGCGTGTAACCAGATACTCATCGCCACCGATAGAGATATCAATCGCGACGTCGTGCACGGCCTCTGTAGCAACTGTGGCGAGGCGAGGCTCTCCTGCGGCAAACCCGTACCTGATCAATTCCAGGAGGGTCGTCTTTCCCACTCCTGTAGGGCCTTCGAGTACGGTGAGATCGGATCCAAATTCGTAACTGACAGTACCTTCCGTCGTGTGCAAGCTCACGGCGTGGAGGCGGAATTTGAGAGTCACTGGATTACCTGCCGATGCGGACGATCCATCAAAGTAGCGAGCTTTTCATAGATCAATTCTTTAATAGTGTTACCGGTCATGCCTGATGTAGCATCTGCGATCGCCTCGCTGCGCTCAGCTAGGGCCCTCCAATCGCCAACCTGCGCCATACCTTCAGCAAGGACTTTCCCCTCTCTTGTGGGCGATAGCGCAACGCTACCCTTGCGACCTTTTACATACTTCAGAAGTCCTCGCCCAACCAGTGCACCAATAATCGCATAGTAACGATCGTCCCAAGGGCCATACTTATAGCGCACCATGGGCGCTTCTACCTCTGTAGGTGCTTCGAGTTCCTCTCGTGAAAGATTTAAGCGAGGGTCGGACTCTGAAAGTCCTTCAAGCACCGTGGGAGCTAAGGCCGGATACCTGAGCAGGAAGTCAAGCTTGGCCAACTTTGTCAGACCATCTAGTTTTCGTGCATGCCCTGCTGCTTTAGATACCGCAGTCACTAGCAGCAGGACGCGAGCTTGATGGTAGGCCAAATCGTCACGAAGCAGTGCAGTATCTAGGTCATCGTATGTGATGCTCATGCTGCACTCCCTCGATTTTGCTCGCGGAGCCTATTAATCTCCACTGCTACGTCAAAGACTTCACTAAACCAAATTTTGCACTCATTGGTCAGCTCGCTGATCCCCCCCAACAGGAGGTCGGGATCCATTCCGGCTGGAAGCTGGTTCTCAGGAACATTGTCGAGCGCTTCTTGAAGGGCGATCCAGAAATCGGCTCCCCATTCAGCTTTGGAGCGCAGCGCCGGCGTGTCCGACCTGTCACTTACGCGCAACAGGAGTCGACGCAATTTTTCGCGCTCGGCAAGCGCGGTAGGGTCTCCGCTTAGGCGGCTGCGCCAGTACCGCTGAAAGTCCCTTCTGAGCTGCTCTCCCCGCTCAATACTGTTGTCTGAGCATCTTCCCTTCCGCATTTTGACGGCAGACCGACTCAGCCGTATGGGTGAGCTCAGCGACCCATAGGCCGACGGGTTAGCTACGGCAGTCATGATGGCAAGATCTATATCTTGCATTGTCACGATCCGTGATGCGAGTTCACGTTCCCTGTCAGTCGAGGTCGGGGGTTGCGAACCGCTCGCGAAAGCCAGCACGGGGGAAATGATTGCATTACTTCGCGGACCAGCCGCCTTCATGCGAGTAAAAAAGAGGCCGTACACGGCATTCCAGACGGCCTCGCAAGGCACGTCAAAGCCGAGAAGATCAACGACGGGCTTCGCGCATTTTGTAGGAGCCGCAAACCCGATATCTGCTCGTCTCGTAAGCTCGGATTCAATGGTCAGCATGGAGATAAATCGAGCTACCTGCTCCCGCTGATCCTCCAAGGAAACTTCGCCCTCGCTGCCCTCGACCCAGTCTGAAGGGAGGTGTTTTCCGCTATTTGCATGGATGGCGGAGCAAAATTTCTCGATTGCTGGTCGATGTTCGTCCGTGACGCCAACCTGGTGCCCTGAGAGACGGACTTCCCGTAAGGCTCGAACTGCTGCTTCGAACTCCTGTGCGTCGCCTCGTGCGAGTCCGCCAGACGTCGCAAGTCGGCAAGTTGGCTTCTCCTGCAATGCTCGCCACCTGAGAAAGAGGTGCGCGAGGCCCCCCTCGTGAGCCAGCTGGTTCACTGTTCGGTAGGCGTCAGCAGACGCGTCTCGATGCTTCGCAGAGACGAGCTCTGCGGCGTCGCCGTGGAGGGCTACCCAGTCCTCGTGGTACTCGCAGAGGACTCTTCGAGATTCGCCATCCTGTAGTCGTTTGTCAGCGCCGAGGGCCTGGCGGTATAGCTCCAACCCGTCTGCTGCGGCCATGGACGCTTGCCAGTCGTATCGATCAAGTGTGTTGGCTCCCCAGTCATCGGGTTGCGGCACCGTGACCACAAGCTCTGCGGCCGTCAGCTCCGGTTGTTCAGACAACGTGCCCCCGCCCTGTCTCGCACCTGATCGTCTGCAAATCCTTGCATGGTTGGATGCACATGCGCAGCAGTGCATCCAAAACGGCCCGGTGTTCCCGCGGTGCCGGCCACGGCCGGGCGCGCCTAGGTGTTCAGCACATGGGCAGGTGTGGACCGCACGTAGACCAGGTCATGGACCGTAGGAGCGGCCCGAGGCGCCTGTGCGGGTCACCCCCGTACAGACTGCGCTACGAGCAGGAGACTGCATATGCCCCCGCCTAAGCCCCGCTTGCAAGCCGCTCGTTGTTCCATTTCGTCCCGCCTGGTCCAGCAAGACCGAGAGTCAGCTCCGGGGTCGGGGGATCCTGAAGTGACGGCTTGTGACGAACCCTAGCCTCATGTGCAGGGCACAACGAGGGCACAACGGTCTCACGCATGTTCAGCGGCAATCAACGCCACCAAGCGCCATTCCCGCTGGTCAGCGACATAGCTTGACAGTCGCCGCAGATGATGCACGAGGGGGCGGCACCTCCGCACAAGGTGCCGCCCCGCTCTTCTCCGTGCACCGGAGCCGCCGCGATCGGTGAGGGTGGTCGGGGACCGTCGACGGCTCCGGGTTCTGTGGGCCCCGGCTAGCGGTGGTCGCTGCCCTGGGACTGGACCGCCGCCCGGCCCGCTTCCAGGCGGGCCACCGGGATGCGGAACGGGGAGCAGGAGACGTAGTCGAGTCCGACCTCGTGGAAGAAGTGGACCGACTCGGGGTCGCCGCCGTGCTCGCCGCAGACGCCGAGCTTGAGGTCGGGGCGGGTCTCGCGGCCGGCCTTGGCGGCCAGCTTCACGAGGGAGCCGACGCCGTCCTTGTCGATCGTCTCGAACGGGGAGACGCCGAAGATGCCCTTCTCCAGGTACGCCGTGAAGAACGAGGCCTCCACGTCGTCCCGGCTGAAGCCCCACACCGTCTGCGTCAGGTCGTTCGTGCCGAAGGAGAAGAACTGCGCGGCCTCGGCGATCTGACCGGCGGTCAGGGCGGCGCGCGGCAGCTCGATCATCGTGCCGATGGACAGCTTGAGCTGCGCACCGGAGGCCGCCTCGACCTCGGCGATGACCTTGTCGGCCTCCTCGCGGACGATCTCCAGCTCCTGGACCGTGCCGACGAGCGGGATCATGATCTCGGCGCGCGGGTCGCCCTTGGCGGCCTTGCGCTCGGCCGCGGCCTCGGCGATGGCCCGGACCTGCATGGTGAACAGGCCGGGGATGACCAGGCCGAGGCGCACACCGCGCAGGCCCAGCATCGGGTTCTGCTCGTGCAGCCGGTGCACGGCCTGGAGGAGGCGCAGTTCGTTCTCGTGCGGCTCCTGGCGGGACTCGGCGAGGGCCACGCGCACGGACAGCTCGGTGATGTCCGGGAGGAACTCGTGCAGCGGCGGGTCCAGGAGGCGGACGGTGACCGGGAGGCCGTCCATCGACTCGAAGAGCTGCACGAAGTCCTGCTTCTGGAGCGGGAGCAGTTCCTTGAGGGACTCCTCGCGCTCGGCCTGCGTGTCGGCCAGGATCAGCCGCTCCACCAGCTCGCGCCGGTCGCCGAGGAACATGTGCTCGGTGCGGCACAGGCCGATGCCCTGGGCGCCGAAGCGGCGGGCGCGCAGCGCGTCCTCGGCGTTGTCGGCGTTGGCGCGCACCCGCAGGCGGCGCTTGCGGTCGGCGAAGGCCATCATCCGGTGGACGGCCTCGACCAGTTCGTCGGCGTCGTCGGCGCCCGGGTGCATCCGGCCCTCGAAGTACTCCACGACCGGGGAGGGCACGACCGGTACCTCACCGAGGTAGACCTTGCCGGAGGAGCCGTCGATGGAGACGACGTCGCCCTCCTCGACGACGTGCCCGCCCGGCACGGTCATCCGGCGGCGCTTGGTGTCGACCTCAAGCTCCTCGGCGCCGCAGACACAGGTCTTGCCCATGCCGCGCGCGACGACGGCCGCGTGGGAGGTCTTGCCGCCGCGGGAGGTCAGGATGCCCTCGGCGGCGATCATGCCGTCCAGGTCGTCGGGGTTGGTCTCGCGGCGGATCAGGATGACTTTCTCGCCGGAACGGGACCACTTGACGGCCGTGTAGGAGTCGAAGACGGCCTTGCCGACGGCGGCGCCGGGCGAGGCGGCGATACCGCGGCCGACCTGCGAGACCTTCGCGTCCTCGTCGAAGCGCGGGAACATCAGCTGCGCGAGCTGGGCGCCGTTGACGCGGGTGAGCGCCTCGGCCTCGTCGATCAGGCCCTGGTCCACCAGCTGCGTCGCGATCCGGAAGGCCGCGCCCGCGGTGCGCTTGCCGACGCGGGTCTGGAGCATCCACAGCACACCGCGCTCGATGGTGAACTCGATGTCGCAGAGGTCCTTGTAGTGGTTCTCCAGCGTCTCCATGATCTGCATCAGCTGGTCGTACGACTTCTTGTCGATCCGCTCCAGGTCGGCGAGCGGCACGGTGTTGCGGATGCCCGCGACGACGTCCTCGCCCTGCGCGTTCTGCAGGTAGTCGCCGTAGACGCCCTGGTGGCCGGAGGCGGGGTCGCGGGTGAAGGCGACGCCGGTGCCGGAGTCGGGGCCGAGGTTGCCGAAGACCATGGAGCAGACGTTGACGGCCGTGCCGAGGTCGTGCGGGATGCGCTCCTGGCGGCGGTAGAGCTTGGCCCGGTCGGTGTTCCAGGAGTCGAAGACCGCGTGGATGGCGAGGTCCATCTGCTCGCGCGGGCTCTGCGGGAAGTCCCGGCCGGCCTCGGTCTTGACGATCTTCTTGAACTTGGTGACGAGCTTCTTGAGGTCCGCGGCCTCCAGCTCGGTGTCGACCGTGACCTTCTTGGCGGTCTTCGCCGCCTCCAGGGCGTCCTCGAAGAGCTCGCCGTCGACGCCCAGGACGGTCTTGCCGAACATCTGGATCAGGCGGCGGTAGGAGTCCCACGCGAAGCGGTCGTCGCCGGCCTGCTTGGCGAGGCCCTGCACGGACTTGTCGGAGAGCCCGATGTTGAGGACGGTGTCCATCATGCCGGGCATGGAGAACTTGGCGCCCGAGCGCACCGACACCAGCAGCGGGTCGTCGGCCTGGCCGAGCTTCTTGCCCATGCGGGCCTCCAGCGCGTCGAGGTGCGCACTCACCTCGTCACGCAGTGCCGCCGGCTCCTCGCCGCTGTCGAGGTAGACCTTGCAGGCCTCGGTGGTGATGGTGAACCCGGGCGGGACGGGAAGGCCCAGGTTGGTCATCTCGGCGAGGTTGGCGCCCTTGCCACCGAGGAGGTCCTTGAGGTCCTTGTTGCCTTCGGTGAAGTCGTAGACGAACTTCACGCCCTCAACGCTCGCGGCCTGCTCGGCTACCGGGAGATCTTTGTTTTCCGACACGGGTCTCGACTCCTCGAGGACGCGGTGGCTGCCCTGACGGGCAGGAACATACCCAGATCAAAGGCGTCTGGGTACGTCCACTTGTGCGTCATGCGCCTGTAACCACTCGTCCGCCAGCGGATCGAAAGTCAAGGCTGAGCAAGCGATCGCAGCCGCATGTTTTCACTTCTTGAACGCAAGTGCCTCCCTAGAGCCCATAGAGCGCTCATGTGAGCGGTGTTTCCGCACATTTGATTTCGCTCGATGAACGATCAAAGGGTGGCACTCAGTGCCACCCTTTGGAGAAGTGCAGTCGCTCAAGATCCGCTCATCTGAGCGCAACCCTTATCAGGGGTGGCGAGAATCACGCTGCCACAGCCGCCCGGATTTCACCATGCGGACGCGTCACGGGACCGGAACGCGGCCGTCACACCCCGAGCGCGCGCAGCCGCTCCTCGACCCTCTCGGGCGCGTAGAGGTGCTCCACGACCATCGCACCGGCTCCGACCAGCGCGGCCCGCTCACCCAGCCGTGCGGTCACCACGTCCAGGCGGGCGGTGGAGCGGGGCAGCGCCCGCTGGTACAGCAGCTCGCGCACGCCCGTCAGGAAGGGGGTTCCGGCCAGATCCCCGGCGATCATCAGGACGCCGGGGTTGAGCAGGGTCACGACGGTCGCGAGGACCTCGCCGACCCGGCGCCCGGCCTCGCGGGCGAGTCCGACCGCCTCGGGGTGCCCGGCCGCCAGCAGGTCCCGCACGTCCGAGCCGGAGGCCGCCGACACCCCCGCCTCCGCCAGCCGCCGCGCCACCGCGCCACCGCTCGCGACGGCGGCCAGACAGCCGTACGAGCCGCACCGGCACAGCGCCTCGGCGCCCTCCGGCACCCGGATGTGCCCGATGTCGCCCGCGCCGCCGTCGACGCCCCGGAAGACCGAGCCGTCCACCACGACCCCGGCGCCGATGCCGGTGGAGACCTTGACCAGCACGAAGGCGGAGCAGTCGGGGTGGCCGGCGCGCTGCTCGCCGTACGCCATGAGGTTGGCGTCGTTGTCCACCAGGACGGGCACCCCGGTGGCGCCCGCGTGCTCGGTGAGCGCCCGGGCCAGCCGGCCCCGTATGTCGTAGCCGTCCCAGCCGGGCATGATCGGCGGCTGGACGACGCGGCCGGTCTCGGAGTCGACCGGTCCGGGCACCGCGAGCCCGGCCCCGCAGACCGCCTCGGCCCCGCGCCCGGACTTGACCAGCAACTCGGCGAACCAGCGCCCCAGTTCACCGAGCACGGCGTCCGGCCCGTCCTCGACGATGAGGGTGCCGGAGTGCTCGGCGAGGATCTCGCCGCTCAGCGACAGCACGGCCGCCCGGGCGTGCCGGGTGTCGAGGTCGGCGGCGAGGACCACCGCGTGCTCGTCGTCGAACTCCAGGGTGATGGAGGGCCGCCCGCCCAGCGGGGAGTCCACCGGCCCCCCGGCGCCCTCGCGCAGCCAGCCCGCGCGGAAGAGCCGGTCCAGCCGCTGCCCGACGGTCGCCCGGGACAGTCCGGTCGCCTGCTGGAGCGCACCCCTTGTCACGGCGCGGCGACTGCGCACCAGTTCGAGCAGATCGCCGGCGCTCGCCTGAACACGTCCCGTCATGCGCACCCCCTTGCGTTTCTCAACCTTGCATTACATATTGGGTTTTGCGTGTTAAATAGACGTAACCCTACGGTAGCCCCTGCCGATCCTGGTCAGGCGTACGTCTTTGGGAGAGCCCCGAGTGGATCGCATCGCCCAGCTCACCACGCGTCCCGCGGGACGCGAGATCGCATACGATCCGGCCGCCGCGCCACCTTCCCTGCAGGTCAGGGCCGCACAGGTGTTGGAGGGCAACTGGACGGGCACGTCCACCGTGCCCTCGCGCGGCCTGTATCCGCACCAGTGGTCGTGGGACTCGGCGTTCATCGCGATCGGCCTGCGGCACCTCTCGCCGTTACGGGCCCAGACGGAGCTGGAGACGCTGCTGGCGGCCCAGTGGGCGGACGGGCGGATCCCGCACATCGTCTTCAACCCCTCCGTCCCCCTCGACGCCTACTTCCCGAGCCCCGACTTCTGGCGCTCGTCGACCGCCGGGCGTGCGGCGGGCGCCCCGCGCACCGTACAGACCTCCGGGATCGTGCAGCCACCGGTGCACGCGCTGGCCGCGTGGCTGGTGCACCTCGCCGACCCGGGCCTGTCCAGGGCGCGCGGCTTCCTCGCCCGGGCGTACCCCCGGCTGGCCGCCTGGCACGGCTACCTCCTGCACCGGCGTGACCTCGGCGGAGGCGGGCTGGTGTCCGTCGTGCACCCCTGGGAGCAGGGTATGGACAACAGCCCTTGCTGGGACCGCCCGTTGTCCCGGGTCGCTCCGGCCCCGGCCCGCTCCTTCCGCCGCGCCGACCTCGACCACGGCGCCCCCGAGGACCGGCCGACGGATCTGGACTACGGGCGGTACGTGCGCCTGGCGGCCGACTACCGGGACCGCGGATACGCCGACGGCCCGGGCGACTTCGCCGTGGAGGACCCGGCGTTCAACGCGCTGCTCGCCGCCTCCGAGTACGCCCTGGAGCGGATCGCCCACGAGTTGGGTGCACGCGGCCCGGCGCGGGAGGCCCGCGCGGAGCGCCTGACGACGGCCCTGGTGGAGCGGTTGTGGGACCCGGCGGCGGGGATGTTCCTGTGCCGGGACGTGCGCGCCGGGGAGCTGATCCCGGAGCGCGGTGTCTCCGGGCTCGTCCCCCTGCTGCTGCCGGGCCTGCCGGGCGACCTCGCGGCCACCCTGGTCCGCACGGTCTGCGGCCCGCACTTCGGCCTCGGCGGCACGACCCGCCTGGTCCCGAGCTACGACCTCCTCGGCGACGCCTTCGACCCGCACCGCTACTGGCGCGGCCCGGCCTGGTTCAACACCAACTGGCTGCTGGAGCGCGGGCTGCGGCTGCACGGCGAGCGCGGCCGGGCCGACGCCCTGCGCAAGGGCATGCTGCACACCGCCGGCGCCTCCGGCTTCGCGGAGTACGTCGACCCGTACACGGCACAGGCCTGCGGTGTCACCGGCTTCGGCTGGAGTGCCGCGCTCACGCTCGATCTTCTGCACGACCGGCCCGCACGGGGCAGGAACGGCCTCACGGCGATCATGGAAGGGGACCGGTGATGACGGACCGGCATCATCTGCTCGTGCACGGCCGGACGTTCGCCGCCGTCGGCGACCGCGGCGACATCAGCGGCTACCGGGGCGGCAGCGCCCCGGACGGCATGTTCGTACGGGACGCCCGGCATCTGAGCCGGTGGCAGCTTACCGTCGACGGGGCGGTGCCCGACACCCTGACGCCGGTGGCCGACGGGGACACAGCGCGCTGTGTGCTCGTCCCCCGCGGCGGCCGCGACGAACCGCCCGCGTACACGCTCTTCCGCGAACAGGCCGTCGGGGACTCCTCGTTCGTGGAGTCGCTGCGCGTCACCAGCAACCGCCCGGTGCCGACGACGGTCCACCTCGCGATCACCGCCGACGCCGACTTCACCGACCAGTTCGAATTGCGCTCCGACCACCGCACCTACACCAAGGCCGGTGCCGTCCGCTCCCGCCACGTGCTCCCGCACGGCGTGGAGTTCGCCTACCGGCGCGGCGAGTGGCACTCCGTCACGACCGTGACGGCCGCCCCCCAGCCGGACGCCGTGGAGGAGACCGGCACCGGCGCCCGCCGCCTGGCCTGGACCCTGGACCTCGCACCGCACGGCACCGCCGAGCTGACCCTGCGGGTCATGGCCCGCCCGCACGGCGACCGGCGCGCCCTGCGCGTGCCCAGTTCCCCGGCCGCCGTCCGGCAGCGACTGCGGGCCCGCGAGGGCGAGTTCACGCAGGGCGTGGCCTTTCCCACCGGCTGGCCCGAGCTGGCCGCCGCCTGCACCCGGGGTCTCGCCGACCTGGCCGCGCTCCAGGTGCCGGCGACCGGCCCGGACGGCGAGCAACTGCGCGTCCCGGCCGCCGGCGCACCCTGGTTCCTGACGCTGCTGGGCCGGGACGCCCTGCTGACCTCGCTGTTCGCCCTGCCCTACCGCCCGGCGCCGGCCGCCGCCACCCTGCTGGCGCTCGCCGCCACCCAGGCCACCGGGAGCAGCGCCGACGGGATCGCCCAGCCCGGCAAGATCGTGCACGAGGTGCGCCACGGCGAACTGGCCCACTTCGGCCAGGTCCCCTACGGCCGCTACTACGGCTCGGTCGACGCCACCCCGCTGTTCCTCGTGCTGCTCGGCGCGTACACCGAGCACACCGGCGACACCGGCCCGGCCCGCCGCCTCGAACGCCACGCCCGCGCCGCCGTCGGCTGGATGCTCGACCACGGCGGCCTGACCTCGCGCGGCTACCTCGTCTACCGCGCCGACCAGGGCGGCCTCGCCAACCAGAACTGGAAGGACTCCCCCGGCGCCATCTGCTCCGCCGAGGGCACCCGCCCGCACGGGCCGGTGACGGCGGCGGGCGCGCAGGGCTACGCCTACGACGCCCTGCGCCGCACGGCGGGCCTGGCCCGCACGGTGTGGCAGGACACGACCTACGCGCATCTGCTGGAGCAGGCGGCCGGCGACCTGCGCGACCGTTTCCGGCGCGACTTCTGGATGCCGGAGCACTCCTTCCCCGCCCTCGCGCTCGACGGCAGGGGCGAGCAGGTCGACGCGCTGGCCTCCGACGCCGGGCACCTGCTGTGGTCGGGGCTGCTGGACAAGGAGCACGGCGAACTCGTCGGCCGGCGGCTGCTCGAACCTGACTTCTTCTCCGGCTGGGGCGTGCGCACCCTCGCGGCCGGGCAGCCGGCGTACCACCCGCTCTCCTACCACCGCGGCTCGGTCTGGCCGCACGACAACGCGCTGATCGCACTGGGCCTGGCCCGCTACGGGCTGCACGACGAGGCCCGCACGATCGCCCACGGCCTGGTCGACGCGGCGGGCGCCACCGGCCACCGGCTCCCGGAGGTCCTCGCGGGTTACGGCCGCGACACCCACCCCGAGCCGGTGCCGTACCCGCACGCCTGCGTGCGTGAATCCCGGTCCGCGTCCGCCCCGTTGGCGCTGCTCACGGCGGTCGGTGTGGTCTGAGGGCTGGTTGGCCCGCCGTTTGCCGGGTGTTTGCCGAGCGCTGGCCCGGCGGGCTGAACACACCCGAGGAGTGCCCCGTACGGAACGGTGGCGGACCCGCACCCCCACGCGGGTCCGCCACCTCACCGGGCTTTGAACGGGAAGGACCTCCGGGTGCCTGTCTTCACACGCTTCAGCGGGTCGTCACAGCCGGGTGACGGCGTACCCGAGGCCGAGGACGAGCCGGCGGGCGGGGAGCGGGAGGAGGGCGAGAGAGGGGCGACGGCGGCGTCCGGTCCGGCCCCGGAGGCCTCACGAACCTCCCTCGGCCACCGCCTCACCCGCCTGCGCGCCTGGCGCACCCGGCACCCCCGCGCGGCCCGCGCGCTCCACCTGACCACCACCGCCCTCGCCGCCGCCCTGGTCCTCGGGTCCCTGCTCCTGCCGAACACCCTCCCCGCCCTCAAAGCGGTCAGCTTCGCGCGGATCCCGGCCGAGGCGGTCATCGGGGCCGTCGTCGTGCTGGCGCTGCCCCACCGGCCCCGGCTGGTGGCGGCGGTGCTGTACGGGCTCGGTCTCACCGCCCTGACCACGGTGAACCTGCTCGACATGGGGTTCAACGAATACCTGGGCCGGGGCTTCAACGCCGCGCTCGACTGGGATCTGCTGCCCGACGCGCAGGCCTACGTCGAGGACACGCTGGGCGGGGGCGTCGCGACCGCCGTCACCGTCGGCGCGGTCGTGCTCGTGCTGCTCGTGGCGGCCGTCATGGTCGCGGCGACGATCCGGCTCTCCACCGTGCTGGCCCGCCACCGGGTGCGGGCGACCAAGGGCACCCTGATCGCCGGCACCGTCTGGGTCACCTGCTCCGCGCTGGGCCTGACCCTGTTCGGCGGGCCGATCGCCTCCGAGCGCGGGGCCGGAGCCCTCCGGGTGCACGCGCAGCGGACGGTGGAGTCGCTGCGGGACGAGGCCGCGTTCGTGCAGCAGTCCAAGGCGGACACCTTCGGCAACACCCCACCCGGACAGCTGCTCCCGGACCTGCGCGGCAAGGACGTGATCTTCACGTTCATCGAGAGCTACGGCCGCAGCGCCGTCGAGGACCCGATCATGGCACCGGGCGTCGACCGGACCCTCGACACGAGCACCAAGGCCCTGGAGAAGGCCGGCTTCGCCGCGCGCAGCGGCTGGCTGACCTCGGCGACGTACGGCGGCAGCAGCTGGCTCGGCCACTCCACGACCATGTCCGGCCTGTGGATCGACAACCAGCGGCGCTACCGCACGGTCAGCGCCGGCGACCACCTCACCCTCACCAAGGCCTTCCAGAAGACCGGCGCCTGGGACACGGTCGGCGTCATGCCGGGCGTGCAGAAGGGCTGGCCGGAGGAGAAGTGGTACGGCCTCGACACGCTCTACGACTCCCGGGACCTGGGCTACCGGGGCCCGAAGTTCAGCTGGTCGACCATGCCCGACCAGTACGCGCTGGAGGCGTTCCAGCGTCAGGTGCACGGGAAGAAGCGCGACAAGCCGCTGATGTCGTTCGTCATCCTGACCTCCAGCCATCAGCCCTGGGCGCCCATCCCGAAGATGGTCGGCTGGGACGAACTCGGCGACGGCTCGGTCTTCGACGCGATCCAGAAGGCCGGCAAAAAGGCGTCGGACGTCCTCACCGACACCACCAAGTCCCGCGAGGAGTACGGCAAGTCCATCCAGTACTCGGTCACCAGCCTCACCCAGTGGCTGGAGCGCTACGGCACCGACGACACCGTCCTGGTCTTCCTCGGCGACCACCAGCCCATCGCCCGGGTCAGCGGGAACGGCGCCGGCCGGGACGTGCCGGTGTCGATCGTCGCCAAGGACCCGAAGGTCCTGGACAAGGTCGCCGGCTGGAACTGGACGGAAGGCCTCAAGCCCGACCGTGACGCGCCCGTGTGGAAGATGAGCTCCTTCCGCGACCGCTTCCTGAAGGCGTTCGGCTCCACACCGCACCCCTCCAAGGGCTGATCAGCCGCCCGAGGTGTCGAGCTCGGCGTCCTCGCCGACCCCGGCGCAGTCGTAGGGGTCCTTCAGCCAGCCGTCCGGCAGCACCACGCGGTTGTTGCCGGACGTGCGGCCCCGGGGCCCGTCGGCGCCGGTGGGCCAGGGCTGGTCGAGGTCCAGCTCGTCCAGACCGGAGCGCAGTTCCTCCAGGGACGAGGTGATCGCGAGGCGTTTGCGCATCTCGGAGCCGACCGCGAAGCCCTTCAGGTACCAGGCGACGTGCTTGCGGAAGTCGATCACGCCACGGGCCTCGTCGCCGATCCACTCCCCGAGCAGGGCGGCGTGCCGGACCATGACGTCGGCGACCTCGCGCAGGGCGGGGCGGGCGATGTCCTCGGTGCGGCCCTCGAAGGCGGCGACCAGGTCGGAGAAGAGCCAGGGCCGCCCCAGGCAGCCGCGGCCCACGACCACCCCGTCGCAGCCGGTCTCGCGCACCATGCGCAGGGCGTCCTCGGCCGACCAGATGTCACCGTTGCCGAGCACCGGGATCTCCGGCACGTGCTCCTTCAGCCGGGCGATGGCGTCCCAGTCGGCGGTGCCGCCGTAGTGCTGGGCGGCGGTGCGGCCGTGCAGGGCGATGGCGGTGACGCCCTCCTCGACGGCGATCCGGCCGGCGTCGAGGAAGGTGATGTGGTCGTCGTCGATGCCCTTGCGCATCTTCATCGTCACCGGCAGGTCGCCGGCGCCGCTGACGGCCTCGCGCAGGATGGCCCGCAGCAGGTTCCGCTTGTACGGCAGCGCGGAGCCGCCGCCCTTGCGGGTGACCTTGGGCACGGGGCAGCCGAAGTTCAGGTCGATGTGGTCGGCGAGGTCCTCCTCCGCGATCATGCGGACGGCCTTGCCGACGGTCGCCGGGTCCACACCGTAGAGCTGGATCGACCGGGGGCGCTCCGACTCGTCGAAGTGGATGAGCTGCATGGTCTTCTCATTGCGCTCGACCAGCGCCCTGGTGGTGATCATCTCGCTGACGAACAGGCCCTTGCCGCCGCTGAACTCCCGGCACAGGGTGCGGAAGGGCGCGTTGGTGATCCCGGCCATGGGGGCCAGGACGACGGGCGGCTGGACGGTGTGCGGGCCGATCTCCAGGGGCGTGGACATGCCTCCATTGTGCCGTGCAATGAGATGGCAAAATTCATTAGTTAGCAACACTATCGAAGTCGGCGTACGATGGTCCGCATGCCCGAGCTCAGTCACCGCCGCCGCATGCTGGTGCTCGCGATCTGCTGCATGAGCCTGCTGATCGTGAGCCTCGACAACACGGTCCTGAACGTGGCCCTGCCGTCCATGCAGCAGGACCTGCACGCGAGCACCTCGGGCCTGCAGTGGACCATCGACGCGTACACGCTCGTCCTCGCCTCGCTGCTGATGCTCGCGGGCTCCACGGCCGACCGGATCGGCCGCAAGCGGGTCTTCATGGCGGGCCTGGTCGTCTTCACCGTCGGCTCGGTGCTGTGCTCCCTCGCACCGAACCTGGAGGCGCTGATCGCGTTCCGCATGGTGCAGGCGGTGGGCGGCTCGATGCTGAACCCGGTCGCCATGTCGATCATCACCAACACGTTCACCGACCCGCGCGAGCGGGCCCGGGCGATCGGCGCCTGGGGCGCGGTCGTCGGCATCTCCATGGCCGCCGGCCCGCTGGTCGGGGGTCTGCTGGTCGACTCCGTCGGCTGGCGCTCCATCTTCTGGATCAACCTGCCGGTGGGTCTGGCGGCCCTGCTGCTCACCCTGCGCTTCGTCCCCGAGTCCCGCGCTCCGCGCGCCCGCCGCCCCGACCCGGTCGGGCAGGTGCTGGTGATCATGCTGTTCGGCTCCCTGACGTACGCGATCATCGAGGCGCCGAGCACTCCGTTCCGGTCCGTCGCACCGCTGGCCGTCGTCGCCCTGGCCGCCCTGGCGGGACTGCTCGTCTACGAGCCGCGCCGCAAGGAACCGCTGATCGACCTGCGCTTCTTCCGTTCGGCGCCGTTCAGCGGGGCGACGGTCATCGCGATCAGCGCGTTCGCCTCGCTCGGCGGCTTCCTGTTCCTGTCGACGCTGTACCTGCAGAACGTACGGGGCCTGAGCGCCCTGGAGGCGGGGCTGTGGATGCTGCCCATGGCGGTCCCGACGTTCCTGTGTGCGCCGCTGTCGGGACGCCTGGTGGGCACGCGTGGCCCCCGCCTGCCGCTGCTGATCGCGGGCTTCGCGATGACGACGAGCGGGGTCCTGTTCGCCGCGTTCGAGGCAGAGACCTCGAACGTCACGCTCTTCGCCGGCTACGTCCTCTTCGGCATCGGCTTCGGATTCGTCAACGCGCCCATCACCAACACGGCGGTGTCCGGCATGCCGCGCGCCCAGGCGGGTGTGGCCGCCGCGGTCGCCTCCACGAGCCGGCAGCTGGGCCAGACGCTGGGGGTCGCGGTGGTGGGCGCGGTGCTCGCCTCGGGCGTCGGCTCGTCCTCCTACCGCGAGGCGTTCGTGTCCGCGGCGCGGCCGGGCTGGTGGGTCCTCGTGGTGTGCGGCTTCGCGGTGCTGGCGCTGGGGGCGGTGACGAGCGGGCGGTGGGCCCGGGGCACCGCCGAACGGACCGCAGAGCGGCTGGAGCCGGCGGAGGTGCGGCAGACCGTCGGGACGAGCGGCTGAGTCCGGAACGGCTCCCGGGCCCGGCGGTCGCCGGTGCCGGTGCCTGACAGCAGCGGGCCGACCAAGCCAGGCCCGGTGCCGGTACGGTGCGGGCCGAGTCTGCGACTCGGGTCCCCTCAGTCGAGTCAGTCGAGACAGAACTCGTTGCCCTCGATGTCCTGCATCACGATGCACGACTCGTCGTACTCATCGGCGAGCAGCACGCGCTCGCGGGTGGCGCCGAGCGCGACCAGGCGTACGCACTCGGCTTCGAGCGCGGCCAGGCGTTCCTCGCCCACGAGTCCGGTGCCGACCCGCACGTCGAGGTGCACCCGGTTCTTGACGACCTTGCCTTCGGGGACGCGCTGGAAATACAGCCGCGGGCCCACACCCGTGGGATCACCGCAGACGAATCCCGCGCCCCGGCGTTCAGGCGGCAGGGTGCGCTCATAGTCTCCCCACGTCGCGAACCCCTCCGGCGGCGGCGGTACGACGTACCCCAGAACCTCGCACCAGAAGCGGGCCACCCGCTCGGGCTCCGCGCAGTCGAACGTGACCTGGACCTGCCTGATCGATGACATCGGCGCACCCTAGCAGGGCCCTTGCGCCCATCTCCCGGTATATATCGGCAGGTTGCCGTGCAGGTCGCCGTACGGCCGCGCGCTCGTCGGCCCCGTCCGCGACTGAGAACTCGTCCCCGGGGAATCCCTGTTGATGTTGGTCTTGCTGCACACTCCTTGCTGCGAGCAGACCGGAACGCCGGATCACTCGACGCGGGAGGGCGCCATGACACGGATCGACACGAGCAAGGTCAGCCGCTGGGACCAGCACGGCCGGGAGCATGTGGTGCGCGTGCTCCGCACGGGTGTGCAGCGCACGATCAGATGCGACACCTGCGGCTGGCGCAGAAATGCCCAGTTCCTGCCCTGGCTGAAGGCGGAGGAACACCTGGTGGAGGCTCACCAGGCGACGGTGGACCCGACGTCCGCGGCGTGACGGGCCCGGCAGGCACTAGTAGAGGATCGAGGGCAGGTAGGCGCCGTCGGGCTGGTTATACAGGCCGATGGTCATCAGACTCATCAGCTGGACGAGCTTGAGGTCGTGGGACAGGCACCACCTGAGCAGTGCGCTGTCGCTGGTGGGTACGAGGATCCCGGGGCCGCGGAACTGCGGGGCGGCCGCGATCAGTGCCTGGAGGTCCGGGGTGCTCTCGCCGACGGCGTGCGCGAAGAAGGCGAGGTCGGTGGCGTAGCCGGTGACGCGTCCGGCGCGCTCCACGACCCGGGCGGTGCCCTGTTTGAGCGCATCGGCGACCTCGCCGCCGCGGTCGACGCCGTGGACCTGCCGACACACGTCGTTGCAGGCGCCGAGGTCCGCGTCCGTGGCCTCCCGCACCGCGTACCCGGGCATCGCTTCCCGCAGCGGCGGTCCCTGGACACAGGCCAGCGTGGCCCGGTGGACGAAGCCCAGGCTCACGTACAGCGAGAACGACCTGTTGTGATAGCCGGTCTGCAGGAGCCGGATGCCGGGTGCCCCGCGCTCGGTGGCCCTGTCCATGACGTCCCGCATGAGCCGGCGGCCCACGCCCGCGTTCTGCATGGTGGGGTCGACGGTGATGGGTCCGACCCCGACGACGGCCGAGCGTTCGTCGAGGAAATTGCTGCCCACGATCCGCCCGTCGAGTTCGGCGACGACACTGTAGAACTCGGGGTGAGTGAGGGCGCCCTCGATCATCGCGACACCCACTTCGGGGCTCGGGAAGTCGGGTGGGAAGGCGTGCTCCTCGGCGATGCCGGCGAAGGCCTCATAGCAGATCCGGCCGCACTCCGCGGCGTCATCGGCGGTACCCGGGCGCAGTGTGAGATCCACGATCGCCATCCCCTTCTTCGCGCGTCCCGCGCGGCGACCCGCCCCTCACTTCCATCCTGTGCCCGTCCCGGCCGGGACGCACCCGGTGCCGACGGGGCACCCCTAAAGTGTCCGCCTCAGCCCCTGCACCAGCAGGTCGACGACCGCCGCGAAGTCGGCCTCGGTCCCCGGCTCCTCCCACTCCCTCGCATAACACGGGTCGTGGAAGCGGCCCGTGGCCTGGAAGACCGCCCTGGCCGATGCCTCGGCGTCGGTGGCGGAGAAGTCGCCCGTGTCGACGCCGGCCTGGATGATGCGGGTCAGCTGGGACTCCAGGTCGGTGATGTGCTCACCCACCGCCGAGCCGTTCTCGTCGGTGAGGACCGTGTACGTGGCGAACAGCTCAGGGTCCTCACCCGCCTTGCGGCGCTTCGCGGCGAACAGCGCGGCGAGCCAGTCCCGCAGCCGGGCCTCCGGGACGCGGTCCGCCTCGGCGATGCCGGACAGCTGCCCGGACGTGCGGTCCAGCCAGCGCTTGGTGACCGCCTCGCGCAGCGCAGCCTTCGTCCGGAAGTGGCGGTAGACACTGCCGTGGCTGACGCCGAGTGCCCGGGCGACGTCCACCACGGTGGCCTTGGCCGGTCCGTGGCGGCGCAGCACCTCCTCGGTGGCCTCGAGGATGCGCTCGGCGGTCAGAGTCTCGCTGGTCGGTGCCATGCCCTGACCGTACCCAAAGCGCTGTTCAGCTTTCGAGGTGCGCCATCTGGGCTGCCGGGTAGCGGTCGCCGGCGGCGGCACCGGCCGGTACGGCCTCCTCTATCGCGGCCAGGTCGGCCGGCTCCAGCGTCACACCCAGAGCGCCCAGCGCCTCCGTGAGCCGGTCGCGCCTGCGGGCGCCGACGAGGGGCACGATGTCCTCGCCTCGGGAGAGCACCCAGGCGATGGCGATCTGCGCGACGCTGACGCCCTTCTGCTCGGCGATCTTCCGCAGCGCCTCGACGAGGTCCAGGTTGTGCCGGAGGTTGTCGCCCTGGAAGCGCGGCGACATGGCCCGGAAGTCGCCCGGGCCGAGCTGCCGGTCGGCGCTGAAGTGGCCGGAGATCAGGCCCCGGGAGAGCACGCCGTACGCCGTGACGGCGATGCCCAGCTCGCGGGTGGTGGGAAGGATCTCGTCCTCGATGCCGCGGGAGATGAGGGAGTACTCGATCTGGAGGTCGGAGATGGGTGCCGTGGCGGCCGCCCGGCGGATCGTCTGCGCGCCGACCTCGCTGAGGCCGATGTGCCGTACGTAGCCCTTCTCGACGAGTTCCGCTATCGCGCCGACCGTGTCCTCGATGGGCACATCGGGGTCGAGGCGGGCGATGCGGTAGACGTCGAGGTGGTCGACACCGAGCCGCTGGAGGGAGTACGCGGCGAAGCTCTTCACGGCTGCGGGCCGGCCGTCGTAGCCGAGCCAGCTGCCGTCCGGGCCGCGCAGGGCACCGAACTTCACGCTGGTCAGAGCCTGTTCGCGCCGGGCGGCGGGGGCGGTGCGCAGGGCCTCGCCGATCAGCATCTCGTTGTGACCCATGGCGTAGAAGTCGCCGGTGTCGAGCAGGGTGACGCCCGCTTCGAGCGCCGCGTGGATGGTCGCGATGGACTCGGCCCGGTCCGCCTCGCCGTACAGCGCGGACATGCCCATGCAGCCGAGGCCGAGGGCGGAGACCTGGGGGCCGGTGGTTCCGAGGGTGCGGGTTCGCATCGTCATGCCCTCCACGATGCCATGACAGCTGACAGATTTCAATATCTGTCATTCGATATCTGTCAGCCGACGCGATCCTCGCCCGTCGGTGCTTGTCCGTCGGCGCTTGTCAGTCGGTGCTTGCCGGCCCCCTGGGCACGTCTCCGCCCCGTTCGCCGTCCGCCGCTACCGCGCCGTGAGCGCCAGCTTCGCCCCCAGCGCCACGAACGACCCCGCGAAGCCCCGCCGCAGCCAGGCCGTCACCCGTGGCCTGCCCACGACATGCCGGCGCACCGACGCGGCCAGCACCCCGTATGCGGCGAACACCACGAAGGTCGTCAGCATGAAGACCCCGCCGAGCCCCGCCATCCGCAGCAGCGCGTGCGGGTCCCCGGGGGCGACGAACTGCGGCAGGAACGCGAAGAAGAAGATCGTCAGCTTCGGGTTGAGGATGTTGATCAGCACCCCGCGCACGATGACCCGTCGCGCCGACAGGTCCGGGGCCGCCTCACGCTCCTCCACCACGAGCGCCTCCTTGTCCCGCACCGTCGCCCACGCCATGTACAGCAGGTAGGCGACCCCGGCGTACTTCAGCACCTGGAACGCGGTCGCGCTCGCGTGCAGCAGCGCTGCGACGCCGGTGACCGTGGCCAGCAGGTGCGGCACGATCCCGAGCGTGCAGCCGACGGCCGCGACGACACTCGCGCGCCGCCCCCGGGAGAGCGCGGCGGCGAGGGTGTAGACGACGCCGGTGCCCGGCGTGGCGACGACGACGAGGGTGGTCAGCAGGAAGGCGATGCTCATGCCGTCACCCTGGCGCGGTCCCCGCCCCGGCGACAGGACCAATCGGCTTCGGCGCTACGGGACCAATCCCCGGCCCCAGGGACCTCAACGTCCCCACCGTTCGACATGCTTCACACCCGATCCGACAATGGAAGTGCCGGTGAGCGGTCTCCCCGGCGGCGCCCGTCCACCGGTCGCGCGGAACTCCTGCGCCGCCCGAGGGAGCGCCATGACGATCCGTATCGCCACCTTCAACGCGGAGAACCTCTTCCGCCGCCCCAAAGTCTTCCGCCTCCCGGGCGACGTGCAGCGCCGCGAGGTCCTCGACGACTACGCCGAGCTGGTCTCCCTCCTGGAGCGGGAGACCTACGACGACGACACCAAGACCCGCGTCGCCGCACTCCTCAAGAAGCACCGGGTGCACGACTCGCGCAAGGACAGGCCGTTCCTCGTCAACGAGACGCGCGGCCAGGGCACGTTGTTCAGGACGAAGGGCGGTGGCGACGACGTCACCTACGAGATCGTGGCCAAGGGCCGTTCGGGGTGGACGGGCTGGGTGGAGCTGGTCCGTGACGACCTCGGCTGGAAGGCGGTGCACAACACCGGACGGGTGATCGCCGAGGTCGACGCCGACATCCTGCTCACGGTGGAGGTGGAGGACCGCACGACCCTGCGCCGCTTCAACGAGCAGGTGCTGGGCGCCGACCTGAAGAAGACGCCGTATCCCTACGACCTGGTGATCGACGGCAACGACCTGCGCGGCATCGACGTGGGGATCCTCAGCCGCCACCCGATCACGTCCGTACGGACGCATCTGTTCGACCCGGACCCGGACCGCCCGGGCGCGTACCTCTTCAGCCGGGACTGCCCGGAGTACGAGATCCAGATCGGCGGCACGCCGCTGTGGCTGCTGGGCAACCACCTCAAGAGCCAGAGCGGCGACGACCCCGAGCTGCGCATCGCCCAGGCCCGGCGGGTGGCGTCGATCTACCAGGCCGCACTGGAGCGTTCGCCGTACGTGGTGGTCGCCGGCGACCTCAACGACGAGCCGTCCAGCGAGGCGATCCGGGCCCTGACGGCCACGGGCCTGCGGGACGTGATGAGCCACCCGTCCTACCGGGGCGCCCCGGGCACCCACGGCACGGGCAACGACGAGAGCCAGAAGCTCGACTACGTGATGCTGCCGCCGCCGCTGTGGGAGCAGGTGCAGCACGTGGAGGTCGAACGGCGCGGCGTCTGGGCGCCGTCCACCGTCAAGTCCTTCGACACCGTCACCTCGAAGTGGAACCGCGCCTCGGACCACGCGGCGGTCTACGTCGATCTGGACCTGTGAGACGCGGCGGTGCCGGGCCCCTCCGAGGAGGAACCCGGCACCACGGCACGGCGAGAGGCGATCAGCAGCCGATCAGGCGGGCCGCCAGGTAGCCCTCGATCTGGTCGAGGGAGACGCGCTCCTGCTTCATCGAGTCGCGCTCGCGGACGGTGACCGCGTTGTCCTCCAGGGTGTCGAAGTCGACGGTCACGCAGAACGGCGTGCCGATCTCGTCCTGGCGGCGGTAGCGGCGGCCGATGGCGCCGGCGTCGTCGAACTCGATGTTCCAGTTCTGGCGGAGCGCCTGGGCGAGGCCCTTGGCCTTCGGGGACAGCTCCGGGTTCCGGGACAGCGGCAGGACCGCGACCTTCACCGGGGCGAGGCGCTGGTCGAGGCGCAGCACCGTGCGCTTCTCCATCTTGCCCTTGGCGTTGGGCGCCTCGTCCTCGACGTAGGCGTCCAGCAGGAACGCCAGCATCGCGCGGCCGACACCGGCCGCGGGCTCGATGACGTACGGCGTCCAGCGCTCGCCGGCCTCCTGGTCGAAGTAGGTGAGGTCCTGGCCGGAGGCCTTGGAGTGGGCGCCGAGGTCGTAGTCGGTGCGGTTGGCCACGCCCTCCAGCTCACCCCACTCGCTGCCGCCGAACTGGAAGCGGTACTCGATGTCGGCGGTGCGCTTGGAGTAGTGGGAGAGCTTCTCCTTCGGGTGCTCGTACCACCGCATGTTCTCCTCGCGCAGGCCGAGACCGGTGTACCAGTTCCAGCGCTGCTCCATCCAGTACTCCTGCCACGTCTCGTCCTCGCCCGGCTTGACGAAGAACTCCATCTCCATCTGCTCGAACTCGCGCGTGCGGAAGATGAAGTTGCCGGGCGTGATCTCGTTGCGGAAGGACTTGCCCATCTGGGCGATGCCGAACGGCGGCTTGCGGCGCGAGGTGGTCTGCACCTGGGAGAAGTTGGTGAAGATGCCCTGGGCGGTCTCGGGGCGCAGGTAGGCGACGGAGCCGGAGTCCTGCGTGGGGCCGAGGTGGGTGGACAGCAGGCCCGAGAACTGCTTGGGCTCGGTGAACTGGCCCTTGTTGCCGCAGTTGGGGCAGTTGACGTCGAGGAGGCCGTTCTCCGGGGCGCGGCCCTTCTTCTCCTCGTAGGCCTCCTCCAGGTGGTCCGCGCGGAACCGCTTGTGGCAGGAGGTGCACTCGGTCAGCGGGTCCGTGAAGGTGGCGACGTGACCGGAGGCGACCCAGACCTCGGGGGCCAGGATCACGGACGAGTCGATGCCCACGACGTCCTCGCGCGACGTCACCATGTAGCGCCACCACTGGCGCTTGAGGTTCTCCTTGAGCTCGACACCCAGGGGGCCGTAGTCCCAAGCGGCGCGCTGACCGCCGTAGATCTCACTACACGGGAATACGAAGCCACGGCGCTTGCTCAGGCTGACGATGGTGTCGATCTTGTCGGCGGCCACGGTGCTCTCTTCATTACGACGACGAATACTGATGGGTGCGGCGCGGAAGCGCCTCGATGAGGGGTGGTGGTCGGGAGACGGGCGGGCGGAGCGAGTTGCTTCCAGCGAATGCTTCAGGTTACCGGCGGGGGCGCCCCCTCAATCAAATCGCTCCCCCTTCGACTGCCGCCAGGCGCCCTCCGGATCTCGCTGCTCGGACCGTTTATTGACAACGGTTTCCATATTTGCTGAAAATGAGTGTCATGAACGTACGACGACGCCTCATACCCGCCGCCCTGGCCTCCGCTCTCGGCCTCGGCGCCCTGACCGCCTGCTCCAGCGACAGCGCGGCCTCGGGCAACACGGACAAGTTCGACGTCGTCGCGTCGTTCTACCCGATGGCGTTCCTCGCCGAGCAGATCGGCGGCGGCCACGCGAACGTCACCAGCCTGACCGAGCCCGGCCAGGAGCCGCACGACCTGGAGATCAGCACCCAGCAGCGCGCGCAGCTGGAGGAGGCCGACGCGGCGCTCTACCTCAAGGGCCTCCAGCCCGCCGTCGACGAGGCCGTCGGCCAGACGGGCATCAAGACCAAGATCGACGCGGCCTCGCTGACCCACCTGGAGGACCACGGCACCGGCGGCCACGCCCACGAGGGTGAGGAGGGCCACGCCGAGGAGGAAGGCCACGCCGAGGAGGAGGAGCACGCCCGCGACCCGCACGTCTGGCTCGACCCGGTGAAGTACGCCGAGATCGCCCAGGGCGTCGGCAAGGCCTTCGAGAAGGCCGACCCCGACCACGCGGCCGACTACAAGAAGAACACCGAGGCCCTGGTCAAGAAGCTGAACGGGCTGAACGGCGACTTCGAGAACGGCCTGAAGAACACCAAGTCCAAGGTCTTCTTCACCAACCACGCCGCCTTCGGGTACCTCGCCGAGCGCTACGGTCTCACCCAGGAGGCCATCTCCGGCATCGACCCCGAGAGCGAGCCCAGCGGCGCCCGCGTCCGGGAACTCCAGCAGGAGGCGAAGGCGGACGGCGTCACCACCGTCTTCTACGAGACACTGGTCTCCGACAAGACCGCGAAGACCCTCGCCCGCGACGCGAACCTGAAGACGGACGTCCTCGATCCCCTGGAGGGCATCACGGACAAGTCCCGCGGCGACGACTACTTCCAGGTCATGGAATCCAACCTCAAGGCCCTTCAGGCGGCCCTGGGAGCCAAGTGATCGACCCATCGGAGGACGGCATGACCGAGCCCGTCGTATCCCTGCGCGGGGTCCGCGCGGACCTCGGCTCGCGCCCCGTGCTGCGCGGCATCGACCTCACCGTGCGCAGCGGCGAGGTCGTCGCCCTGCTCGGCGCGAACGGCTCGGGCAAGTCGACGGCCGTGCGCAGCATCATCGGCCAGGTGCAGACCGGCGCCGGCGAGATCCGGCTGTTCAACACGGACCGCAGGCGGTTCCGCGACTGGCACCGCGTGGGCTACGTCCCGCAGCGCACCACGGCCGCGGGCGGCGTGCCCGCCACGGTGACCGAGGTGGTCTCCTCCGGCCGCCTGTCCCGGGCCCGCTTCGGCGTCCTGCGCAAGGCCGACCACGCGGCCGTACGGCGCGCCCTGGACCTCGTCGGGATGGCCGACCGGGCCAAGGACTCCGTCGACGCCCTCTCCGGCGGCCAGCACCAGCGTGTCCTCATCGCCCGCGCGCTCGCCTCCGAACCCGAGCTGCTGATCATGGACGAGCCGATGGCCGGCGTCGACCTGGCCAGCCAGGAGGTCCTGGCGCACACCCTGCGGGAGCAGGTCGGCCAGGGCACGACCGTGCTGCTCGTGCTGCACGAACTGGGCCCTCTGGAGCCCCTCATCGACCGGGCGGTCGTCCTGCGCGACGGCTGCGTCGTCCACGACGGCCCGCCCCCGAAGGCCGTCGGCCAGCACGCCCTGCCCGGCCACGACCACGTACACCCGCACGCACCGGCGGGCGCCGAACCGATCCGCACGGGACTGCTGAGCTGATGGACTTCCTCGACTACGCCTTCATGCAGCGGGCCCTGCTCGCCGCCGTCCTGGTCGGCATCACCGCCCCCGCCGTGGGGATCTACCTGGTCCAGCGCCGCCAGGCCCTGATGGGCGACGGCATCGGCCACGTGGCGATGACCGGTGTCGGTCTCGGCTTCCTGCTGACCTGGTCCCCGGTGTGGATGGCGACCCTCGTGTCCGTCCTCGGCGCGGTCCTCATGGAGCTGATCCGCTGGTACGGCAAGACCCGCGGCGACATCGCCCTGGCGATGCTGTTCTACGGCGGCATGGCCGGCGGTGTGATGTTCATCAACCTCGCGCCCACCGGCTCCAACGCCAATCTGACGTCGTACCTGTTCGGCTCGCTGTCGACGGTGTCCGAGTCGGACGTGACGGCGATCTGCGTGCTGGCCGCCTTCGTCGTGCTGGTCACCCTCGGCCTGCGGCGGCAGCTGTTCGCGGTCAGCCAGGACGAGGAGTTCGCCCGGGTGACGGGCCTGCCGGTGCGCGTGCTGAACCTGCTGACCGCGGTCACCGCGGCCGTCACGGTGACCGTGGCGATGCGCGTGGTCGGGCTGCTGCTGGTCAGCGCGCTGATGGTGGTGCCCGTCGCGGCCGCCCAGCAGATCGGCCGGAGCTTCGCCGCGACGTTCGCCATCGCCGTGGCCATCGGGGTGAGCGTGACGATCGGCGGCACGGTCACCTCGTACTACCAGGACGTGCCGCCCGGCGCGACGATCGTGCTGCTGACCATCGGCGCGTTCATCGTGCTGACGGCGCTCGCGGCCCCGCTGGCCCGCCGCCGCGCCCGCGCCGCGGCGGGCGCGGACACGACGGCCGACCCCGCCGAGTGCGCGATTCCGGGCAGCCGGTCGGCCACCGACGAAGTGGGCGTCTGACCGCCCCCGCCCCGGGCTGGCACAATGGCCCGGGCAAGGCAGACGTGAGGAGGCAACGGTGACGACCGCTGGACCGTCCGTGAAGGGCCGCGCCACCAAGCAGCGGGCCGCTGTGGCGGCGGCCCTGCAGGAGGTCGACGAGTTCCGCAGCGCGCAGGAACTGCACGACATGCTCAAGCACAAGGGCGACTCGGTCGGGCTCACCACGGTCTACCGCACCCTTCAGTCCCTCGCCGACGCCGGTGAGGTCGACGTCCTGCGGACCGCCGACGGCGAGTCCGTCTACCGCCGTTGCTCCACCGACGACCATCACCATCACCTCGTGTGCCGCAGCTGCGGCAAGGCCGTCGAGGTGGAGGGACCGGCCGTGGAGAAGTGGGCGGAGTCCATCGCGGCGGAGCACGGGTATGTGAACGTGGCTCATACGGTGGAGATCTTCGGGACCTGCGTGGACTGTGCGGGGGCCTCCGGCGGTTGATCGCCGTGGGGCTTGCGTCCGGTCGCCGGCCGCGGCTGCATCGTGGCTTGTCGCGCAGTTCCCCGCGCCCCTGGGGCATGTTTCCGTCAGCTCGGTCTCAGGCAGAGGGCATCAAGCACGGGTGGCGAGTGTGCGGCGGACGAGGAGAGACAGGGCCGTCGAGGTCAGGATCACTGCGCCGCCTACGCGCAGGATGAGGTCGTAGGCGCGTTCCGGGCCGGTCTCCGGGGTGAGCGAGGTGATGGCCGCCGCCGTGGCCGCGAGGCCGATGGCGCCCAGCGTGACGAGGGCGGTGAGGACGACGCCCGAGGCCTCACCGGCGCGGGCGGGCGAGACGACCTGCTGGGTGGCCACGCTGGCGAAGGTCCAGCCCAGGCCGAGCCCGAGCGCGCACCAGGTGAAGACGGGCAGGTAGACCCACCAGGACCAGGCCCAGCTCAGCCCGATCATGCCGGTGCCGGCGACGACCCCGGCCAGGGCCATGACGCTGGTGGCGCGCATCCGGCCGGACAGCCAGGCGCCGATGGGCCCGGAGCAGGCCACCATCACGGCCGGGGCGAGGAACACCGTGCCGGACAGGACCGCCGACAGGCCGCGCACCTGCTGCAACTGGAGGGTGGCGAGGAACACGGTGACGGCGTAGCCCATGTTGGCCACCGACCCCATCACGGTGACGAGGTCGAAGCGGATGTTACGGAAGAGCCGGAAGTCGACCAGCGGATGCCGGCAGGTCCGTTCCCGCAGGACGAACAGGGCCCCGACCACCACGGCGGCCCCGAACAGGGCGAGTGTGCGGGCGTGGTCCCAGCCCCAGGCGCTGCCCCGCTCGACGGCCAGGGTCAGTGCGGCCAGGCTCGTCACGACGGCCAGGCAGCCGGGCAGGTCGACCTGGCGCGGGGCGCTCTCGTCCCGCGAGTCGGGCACGTACCGCAGCGCGATCAGCAGGGCGAGGGCGCTCAGCGGAGCCAGCAGCCAGAAGATCCACCGCCAGCCCGGCCCGTCGGTGAAGCCGCCGCCCACGAACGGCCCGAGGGCGGTGCCGACGTTGGCGATCCCGAACATCGCCCCGAGCGCCCGGGCCCGGGTCGCCTCGGGAAAGGCGTTGGTGATCACGGACACCGACACGGGGAAGATCAGCGCCGCGCCCGCGCCCTGCACGATCCGGGCCGCGACGAGCACACCGAGGCTCGGCGCGAGGGCGCAGCCGACGGACGCGGCGGCGAACAGCCCGGTCCCGGCCAGCAGGACCGGACGCCGGCCGAGGAGATCGCCCAGCCGCCCACCGACGATGAACAGGCAGCCGATGGCGAGCATGTAGGCCGACAGCGTCCACTGCGCCGCGGAAACGGTCGTGTCCAGCTCGTCGGAGATCCCGGGGATGGCCAGGTTGAGCGCGAAGAAGTCCAGCTGGATGCAGAACAGGGCGAGGGAGGACGCGAGGAAGACCCCGGCCCGTCGTGTGGTCCGCCGGGGTGCGCCGACGGCGGTGGAACCCATGCCATCAGGACACCGCCGCCACGGCCCGGCTGCCACCGGAGGCGATGCCGGTCCGCCCGCCCTGTACTCCGCCGGGCCGCCCGCGCGTTACGGCTGCTGCTCGCCCTCCATGGCCAGCAGTTCCTCGTTCGGGACGGCCCCGCCGAAGCGCCGGTCCCGCGAGGCGAACTCCAGGCAGGCCCGCCACAGGTCACGCCGGTCGAAGTCCGGCCACAGCACGTCCTGGAAGACCATCTCGGCGTAGGCGCTCTGCCAGATCAGGTAGTTCGAGGTGCGCTGCTCACCGCTGGGCCGCAGGAACAGGTCCACGTCCGGCATGTCCGGGTAGTACATGTACTTCGAGAAGGTCTTCTCGCTGACCTTGGACGGGTCGAGCTTGCCGCTCTTCACGTCCTCCGCCATGGCCTTGGCGGCGTCGGCGATCTCGGCCCGGCCCCCGTAGTTCATGCAGAAGTACAGGGTCAGCCGGTCGTTGCCCTTGGTCTGCTCCTGGGCGACCTGGAGTTCCTTGGCGACCGAGCGCCACAGCTTGGGCATGCGGCCCACCCAGCGCACCCGGATGCCCAGCTCGTCGAGCTGGTCGCGGGTCTTGCGGATGAAGTCCCGGTTGAAGTTCATCAGGAAGCGCACCTCGTCGGGCGAGCGCTTCCAGTTCTCGGTGGAGAAGGCGTACAGGGAGATGGCGCCCACGCCCATCTCGATGGCCCCCTGGAGCACGTCCAGCACGCGCTCGGCGCCGACCTTGTGCCCTTCGGTGCGCGGCAGGCCCCGGTCCTTGGCCCAGCGGCCGTTGCCGTCCATGACGATCGCCACATGCTGCGGTACGAACTCCCCGGGGATCTTCGGGGGCCGCGCGCCGGACGGGTGCGGCTCCGGCGTCCTGTACTCCCGGCGCTGGCGCCCCAGGATCCCGCGTACGGCCATGTGTTTCTCGTCTCCTCGTGCTCGCTTGCTCTGTTTTCCGCTGCTCGCGATGTCCGCTGCTCGCGTTCTCCGCTGCTCGCGCTACTTCTCGACGTAGCGCAGGGAGCGCAGCCCGCGCTCCATGTGCCAGTGCAGATACGCGGACACCAGCCCGCTGCCCTCGCGGACGTAGCGCGCCTCGCACGCGTCCGCGGTCTCCCAGTCTCCCGTAAGCAGGGCGCCGAGGAGTTCCAGGGCCTGGGGCGAGGGTACGACGCTGCCGGGCACCCGGCAGTCCACGCAGACGGAACCGCCCGACGCGACGGAGAAGAACCGGTTGGGCCCGGGCATCCCGCACTTCGCGCAGTCCGTGAAGCTCGGGGCGTACCCGTTGACGGCGAGGGAGCGGAGCAGGAACGCGTCGAGCACGAGGTGCGGTGCGTGCTCCCCCCGGGCGAGGGTCCGCAGGCCTCCGACCAGCAGCAGGTACTGCTGCACGGCCGGCTCCCCCTCATGGTCGGTGAACCGCTCGGCGGTCTCCAGCATGACGGTGCCGGCCGTGTACCGCGCGTAGTCGCTGACGATCCCGCCGCCGTACGGCGCGATGGTCTCGCTCTGCGTGCACAGCGGCAGTCCCCGCCCGACGAGCTCGCTCCCCTTGGCGAAGAACTGCACGTCGACGTGGGAGAACGGCTCCAGGCGCGCACCGAACTTCGACTTCGTCCGGCGCACGCCCCGGGCCACCGCGCGCACCCGTCCGTGACCGCGCGTGAGCAGCGTGATGATCCGGTCCGCCTCACCCAGCTTCTGGGTGCGCAGCACGATGCCGTCGTCGCGGAACAGACTCATGGAGCCATTCTGGCAGGGTCGTCACGTCAAGGGACCTCGCCCCTGCTGCGGGCGTCGGCGTACGCGGTCGCCACGTGCAGCCGCTCGGCCGGGGTGGCGTGCCGGACGGCTCCGGGGTCGGCGTCCCACTCCCTGCCGCCCCCGTACGGCCGCAACTGCACGTAGGGCCCCTCATGCCCCATCACGATGCCGATGCGGCCACTGCGGGTGTCCACGACATACGCGCCGACGGGAGGTTTCATCGCGGCACCGCCGCGAGCCGCCGGGCGGTATCCGATGCACACCGGCCCCCTTCGATGAGCGGGCAGGGCGCTTTCCTCGCGAAACTCACCGGGTCAAGTCCCGGTGAGGGCAGGATGATTCCGGCCTTGACGAGTTCTGCCCGCAACTCTTTCACCGCGTCCTCCGCCCTTCGGCGCAGAGCGCCGAGTGTCGTACCTCCACCGTGCTCCCCCTCCTTTCGCCATTTCACTCTTCGCATCTCCCCGATTACGTTCCGCGTCTACACTCGGGAAGGGTCTGTGCCGTACAACTGCGGCACGACACAAAGGGGTTCGGTGCGGGGCGTTGCAAAAGGGCCCGTGTTCAGCGAGGCACTCGTCCTGGGGTAATCCCCCTGTAAATACCGGGAGTTACCCGGATGTGGCCGTCCGCCGGGGTACGCCAGGCTGCTCGGTATGAAGCAGATCACGAAACATCTGGCGCTGGTCGCCGTCGCCGGTGCGATGCTCGGGTTCGCCGGTCCCGGTGGGGCGTCCGAGCCCACAGCCGCTCCCCTCGACTGGCAACGGTGCACCGGCCCCGGCCTCGACCCCAGACAGCAGTGCGCCACGCTCGACGTCCCGATGGACTACTCCGACCCCGACAGCCCGGAGATCCGGATCGCCGTCAGCCGGATCCCCAGTGAGAAGCCGTCCGCGCGGCGGGGCGCGCTGTTACTCATCCCGGGCGGGCCCGGCGGGGACAGTCTCGGCGACCCCTCCGGCAAGGGGCAGAAGCTGCCGCAGAAGGTGCGGGACGCCTACGATCTCGTCGGGTTCGCGCCACGCGGGATGGCGCCCTCCACCTCCGTCGACTGCAAGCTCGACCCCGCCGACATCAGCATGACGAAGCGTCTGCCCTGGCCGGCCCCGGACGGTTCCGTCGACGGGAACATGGCCACCGCCCGGCGTACGGCCGAGGCCTGCGCCCGGAACGGCGGTGAGCTGATCCGGCACATCAGCACCGCGAACGAGGCCCGCGACCTGGACCGCCTGCGGGCCGCCCTCGGCGAGAAGAAGATCTCCGCGTGGGGCGTCTCGTACGGCACCTACGTCGGCGCCGTCTACGGCCAGTTGTTCCCGCACCGCACCGACCGCATCGTGCTGGACAGCAACAACAACCCCGACCACACCCGCGTGACCCGCAACTGGCTCGCCGCCTTCGAGACCGGCGTCGAGGACAACTTCCCCGAGTTCGCCACGTGGGCGTCCAGGCCGGGCAATCCGCACCGGCTCGCCCGTACGCCCGCCGAGGTCCGGTCCGGCTTCCTGCGGCTCGCCGCCCGGCTGGACCGCGACCCCCTCCCCTGGCCCGGCGCCAGCCCCCCGCGGCTGGACGGCAACGCGCTCCGCCAGACCATGCTGTCGAGCCTCTACGACCCCGACGACTACCCGGCCCTGGCCGAGGCCGTCCGTGCCGCCCGCAAGGGCACCGTGCCGCCCGCGCCCGAGGCCCCGCCCGAGTCGGTCCTGCAGAACGTCGCCGCGGTCGGCGTCGGCACCATCTGCAACGACGTTCAGTGGCCCGGCTCGGCCGCCGCGTACCAGAAGGACGTCGCCGCGAGCCGTGCCGCGTACCCGCTGACCGCGGGCATGCCGCGCGGGCCGATGGTGTGTGCCGCGTGGCCTTACAAGCCGAAGGAGCCGGCCGTGCGGATCACCGACCGCGGCCCCTCCAACGTCCTGCTCGTGCAGAACGAGCGGGATGTCGCCACCCCGCTGGCGGGAGCCCGGAAACTGCGGCAGGCCCTCGGCGGCCGGGCGGTCATGGTCACCGTGAACTCCACCGGCCACGACGCCTATCTGGCCAACGGCAACGCCTGCGGTGACGCAACGGTCTCCCGCTTCCTGGCGTCGGGCGAACGCCCCCGCCGGGACCTGTACTGCGACTAGGGACCGTTCAGCGTTCGGCGAGGGGGGCCGGGGCCTCCTGGACCGTCCAGCCGTTGCCGTCGGGGTCCTGGAAGAAGAGGAAGGAGTTCCAGCCGTCCTCGCCCCGGCCCTCCGCCCAGCCGGACGCGCCCACGTGCAGGACCGGGGTCACCTCGACCCCGCGTCCCACCAGCGCCGCCCTGGCCGCCGCGATGTCCGTCACGCAGAGCTGGAGGCCCCGCAGCGAACCGGGGGCCATCCGCGGCTGCCCCGGCGGCTCGGGCATCCCCGACTCCAGCACGATCGAGCAGCACGACCCCGGCGGGGTCAGCTGGACGAAGCGGCCGACGCCTTCGAAGAACGCGGCGTCGATCTCGGCGCGGAATCCGCACTGGTCCTGGTAGAAGGCCTTGGCCCGGTCCAGGTCGGAGACCGGCACGACGAGCACTTCGAGAGTCCAGTCCTTGCGCACACCTCCCCGGCCATGGTCCCCCCGGCCCTCGGACCGCGCGCGTCAGCCGTTCCGGCCGTAGCGGCGGGCCACCGCGCGGAACGCCTCCTTCGGCTCCCCGTGCCAGTCGGAGGCCGGGACGTCCGGGCGGTCCTCGATCACCTTGGTGAGGGCGTACGACGCCAAGTCGAGGTTCAGGCGGGGGGTGTCCGGGTGGTGCGGGCGTCCGCGCTGATGAACTCGAAGGCCATCGCGGCGTACAGGCCCATCGACGCGAAGACGTCCAGCAGCCCGCCCACGTACTCGGCCTGGACGCGCTCGCTGCGGACCGGGTTCCCCTTGGTCTCCGGCGGCTCCCTGTCGTAGTCGACGATGCCCCAGCCCATGCCGCCGGCCTCGGGGCCACCGGGGTACGCGCACGTGCCGAACTCGGTGATGGCGAGCGGCTTGCCCCACCGCGGGTACTGCTTCAGCTCCCGGAAGGAGACTGCCGTCAGGCTCACCCCTCGCCGAAGCGGCGCACGTACCGTCGCTGCCAGGGCGTCTCCACGGCACGCCGGTCGTAGTGCCGGCGGACGTACTCCACCGCCTCCTCCCCCGGCACCCCGTCCAGCACCGCCAGGCAGGCCAGGGCCGTGCCCGTACGGCCGCGTCCGCCGCCGCAGGCGATCTCCACCCGCTCCCCGGCGGCCCGCTCCCACACGCCGGCCAGCACCGCGCGGGCGGCGGCCCGGTCCGCCGGGAGACGGAAGTCGGGCCAGCGGATCCAGGCCGAGTCCCAGGGGACCTCGGGCGGCTGCCGGCCGAGCAGGTAGACGCCGTAGGAGGGCAGGGGCGCGTCGGGGTTCAGGGGGTGGCGCAGGCCCCGGCCTCGCACCAGCCGGCCGGAGGGCAGTCGCAGGGCACCGGCGTCACTCTCGCTCCACAGCTCGCTCATGGCCCTCATCATGCTCCGCGTTCGCCCGCCCGGTGGCGGATTTGTCCTGACGGGCAGTCAACTCACGTCGGGTGCGGTGACGATGGTGCGGGCCCGCGGTGGATACGCCATTCGTGTGCGATCCCTTGACCACCCCCACGGCCCCTCCTATGGTCGCGCTGACCGCAGGACGTAGGACGTCGTATCTCCTCTGCCAGCCCCTTGCCCCCAGATCTCGCTGGAGGACCCGTGCGCGACGTGACCCCCGACGTGCCGGCGCCGCACCGCCGGTCGTTCCTGAAGTACACCGGCGCGCTGGGCGCGGCGGCCGCCGTCTCCGCGTCGCTGTCGGCCTGTTCGTCCGGTCCGGAGTCCACCAACGACACCGGTACCGGGGGCGGCCGGGACCGGACCCTGACCGCGGTGATCGGCTACGGCAACGACGGCAGCTGGGACCCCACCCAGACGGCGTCCGCGTTCTGCATGGCCGCCAACCACCACATCTACGAGGGGCTGCTGGACACGGACCCGATCTCCCGTGAGCCGTACGCGGCGCTGGCGACCGAGGTCCCGGGGAACCCGGACAGCACCTCCTGGACGTTCGCCCTGCGGGCGGGCGCGACGTTCCACGACGGGAAGCCCGTCACCGCCGACGACGTGGTCTTCGTCTTCGAGCGGATCCTCGACCCGGACACCCAGACCCTCGCCAAGGGCTTCTTCGCGAGCTGGCTGAAGGAGGTCCGGAAGATCGACGCGCAGAACGTGGAGCTGGTGCTGAAGTTCCCGTTCCCGGAAGGGCTTTCGCGGCTGACGCTCGCGAAGATCATGCCGAAGCACGTGTTCTCCCGGCCGGGCGCCTGGGACGACGCCATCAAGGGCAAGGCGATCGGCTCGGGGCCGTACCGGCAGACCGCGCACCACCCGAAGTCGAACACGACCTTCGAGGCGTTCGACGGCTACAACGGGCCGCGCAAGCCCGCCTTCCGGAAGATGAACTGGCTGACGATCGTGGACGCGGCCCCCCGCGTCGCGAAGATCTCGGGGTCGAGCGCGGGCGCGCAGATCGCGGACAACATCCCGTACGCCAACATCGGCCAGTTGGAGAGCGGCGGGATGACGGTCGCCGGCGGGGCCGGGATGAACAACCTGTTCCTGATGTTCAACACCCGGCACAAGCCGTTCGACGACGTGCGGGTGCGCCAGGCCCTGCACTACGCCATCGACACCGAGAAGATGGTCGAGGTCGCCCTCAAGGGCCACGGCAAGCCCTCCACCTCCTTCCTCGACGAGGCCAACCCGTCCTACCGCCGGGCGAAGACGGTCTACGACCACGACCCGGACCGGGCGAAGGCGCTGCTGAAGGAGGCCGGGGTCAAGGGGCTCAGCATCGAGATCCTGGCCGTGAACGTCAGCTGGATCGTCGACTGCCTGCCGACCGTCAAGGCCTCCTGGGACGCGATCGGAGTGCGCACGACCCTGTCCCCGCAGGAGACCACCGCCGTCTTCACGAAGATGGACCAGAAGCAGGACTACCAGGTCGTGGCCGCCGCCTCTAACCCCAACCAGTTCGGCCTCGACGCCGACCTGATCATGCACTACAACTACGGGCCCGAGAACCTCTGGATGCAGTACACGCGGTGGGCCTCCGACCCCGTCGCCCGGCAGCTCTTCAAGGACATGGACCGGGCCACCCGGGAGCCCGACCCGGCGAAGAAGAAGACGATGGTCCAGGACTACATCGACGTCGTCGCCGAACAGGCCGTGCTCTACCCGGTCGTCCACAACGAGCTGATGACCGTCTGGGACCCGGCGCGGCTCAGCGGCATAAGGGCACAGCCGTACCCGGGCATCAACCTCCTCCAGGCCAAGTGGGCCTGAGCGTATGACGGCCGTCCTGCGGATCCTGCTCCGCCGTTTCGCCCTGCTCGTGCCGCTGATGCTCGGCATCGTGCTGTTCGTGTTCCTGGTGATGCGGTTCTCGGACGTCGACCCGGCGTCCGCGTTCTTCCAGGGCGCCAACCCCACCCCGCAGCAACTGCACGACTTCCGCGAGGAGCACGGCCTGCTGGACCCGCTGCCGGTGCGCTACGCGGACTTCGTCGCCGACCTGCTCCACGGCGACCTGGGCACCAGCGCGCTGACCCGGGCGCCGGTGATCGACCAGGTCACCACCGCGCTGCCGCTCACCCTCCAACTCACCTTTCTGGGACTGGGCATCGCCGTCGTGCTGTCCCTCGTGGGCGGGGTGACCGCGGCGATCCACCGGGACCGGCTGCCCGACCAGATCATCCGGGTCGTGTCGCTGACCGGTGTCGCCGCGCCCGGCTTCTGGCTGGCGCTGCTGATGATCCAGTACCTGGCGGTCGACCTGGGCTGGTTCCCGACCGGCGGCTACATCAACCCGGCGGACTCCTTCACGGGCTGGCTGAAGACCATGACCCTCCCCGCCTTCGCGCTGTCGCTGCCGGTGGCGGCGCAGCTGACCCGCATCGTGCGGACGGCCGTGGTGGAGGAGCTGGACAAGGACTACGTACGCACGGCGATCGGCAGCGGGCTGCCGCCGCGGGTGGTGGTCGGGCGGAACGTGCTCAGAAACGCCCTGATCAACCCCCTCACCGTGCTCGGCCTGCGCGTCGGCTATCTGCTGGGCGGCGCGGTCGTCATCGAGACGATCTTCTCGCTGCCCGGCATGGGCAAGCTGATGATCGACGCCGTGAAGAACGGCGACCCGGCCGTCGTCCAGGGCGTGGTGCTGACGACGGCGGCCGGGTTCGTCGTCGTGAACCTCGTGATCGACGTCCTGTACCTGCTGGTCAACCCGCGACTGAGGGACGCAACCCCATGATGACCCGCGAGAGTCTCACTGCGGCGCTGTCCCGGCCCGGCGTCCGGCTGCGCGGCCTGCGCCGGCTGCCGCCGCTGTCGAAGATCGCCGTCTGCTTCCTGGCGGTCGTCGTGCTGATGGCGCTGCTGGCGCCGCTGCTCGCCCCGCACGATCCGCTCGACCAGCAGCCGCCGGCCGGCGGCACCGGGCATCCGTCCGCCGGGCACTGGATGGGTCAGGACAGCCTCGGCCGGGACATCCTCAGCCGGCTGATGTACGGGGCGCGCTGGTCGCTCGCGATCGGGCTCGGCGCGACCGGACTGGCCCTGGTGGCCGGAGCGCTGCTCGGGGCGATCGCGGCGACCTCCCGCAAGGCGGTGGACGAGACGCTGATGCGCTGCCTGGACGTGGTGATGGCGTTCCCGGGCATCGCGCTGGCCGCCGTGCTGGTCGCGGTGTTCGGCGGTGGCATCACGGTGCTGATCTGCGCGATCGCGTTCCTGTTCACCCCGCCGGTGGCGCGGGTGGTCCGGGCGAACGTCCTCGACCAGTACGGCGAGGACTATGTGACGGCGGAACGGGTGATCGGCGCCCGGACCCCGCACATCGTGCTGAAGCACGTGGCGGTCAACTGTGCCGCTCCGGTGCTGGTGTTCTGCACGGTCCAGGTCGCCGAGGCGGTCGTCTTCGAGGCGTCGCTGTCGTTCATCGGGGCGGGTGTACGGCCGCCCGACCCGTCCTGGGGCAGTGTCATCGCGGACGGCAAGAACATGGTGCTGACCGGCGGCTGGTGGGCGACGGTGTTCCCCGGGCTGCTGATGCTGGTCACGGTCCTGTCGCTGAACGTCCTGTCCGAGGGCGTGTCCGACGCGTGGGCGGCCCCGTCGGCCCGGGAGGTGGACGTACCGGAGGACGACGACCCGCTGGAGGCGCCGCAGGACGGCAGCGGGGAGGTCGTGCCGCTGCCCGGTCTGGCGGAGGCCGCGCGGCGGTTGCGGGCCCGGGCCCGCAGGCTGTCCCGGGACGGTCAGCCGGTGCTCGCGGTGGAGAACCTCGCCATCGGCTTCGACGGGCGGCACGGCGGCGTCGACGTCGTGGACGGCATCAGCTTCGAGGTGCACCCCGGCGAGGTGCTCGGGCTGGTCGGCGAGTCGGGTTGCGGCAAGTCGCTCACCGCACTGGCGGTCATGGGCCTCCAGCCGAAGGGGGCGCGCGTGCGGGGCCAGGTCCGTTTCCGGCAGCGGGACCTGCTCGCCGAGCCGATGCGGGTGCGCCGCGGGCTGCTCGGGCACGAGATGGCGATGATCTACCAGGACGCGCTGTCGTCGCTGAACCCGGCGATGACGATCAGAGCGCAGCTCAAGCAGGTCGTGCGGCGCGGCGGCCACCGCGGTCCCGCCGAGCTGCTGGCGATGGTCGGTCTCGACCCCGGACGCACCCTGCGCAGCTACCCGCACGAGCTGTCCGGCGGGCAGCGCCAGCGTGTGCTGATCGCGATGGCCCTGTCCCGCGACCCGAAGCTCATCGTCGCGGACGAGCCGACGACGGCCCTCGACGTGACCGTGCAGGCGCAGGTCATGGAGCTGCTGCTGCGGCTGCGCGAGGAGCTGGGCTTCGCGCTGATCCTCGTCTCGCACGACCTGGCGCTGGTCGCGGACGTCACCGACCGGGTGGTGGTGATGTACGGCGGGCAGATCGTGGAGACGGGCGTGACCGCCGACCTGGTCGAGTCCCCGGCGCATCACTACACGCGCGGGCTGCTCGGCAGCGTGCTGTCGCTGGAGTCGGCGCAGCAGCGGATGACGCAGATCAGGGGCGTCGTGCCGTCCCCGGCCGACTTCCCCGCGGGATGCCGCTTCGCCGGCCGGTGCCCGCTCGCCACCGGCATCTGCCGTACGGCACCCCCCGGCCTGCTGGGCACGGCGACGCACACGGCGGCCTGCCACCACCCCGCGATCGACCTGGTCACCTCGGAGGTCGTGACGTGAACGCCCTGGTGGAGCTCTCCGGCACGCACGTCGTCCACAAGGCACGCAGCGGCGGCCTGTTCACCCGCGACCGCGTGTATGCCCTGACCGGTGCGGACCTGGCCATCGCCCCCGGCGAGACGATCGGCGTGGTCGGCGAATCGGGCTGCGGGAAGTCGACGCTGGCCAGGGTGCTGGTCGGGGTGGAGCGGCCGACGCGGGGGACGGTGTCCTTCCGGGGCAGGGACCTGTGGTCGATGCCGGCCGCCGAGCGCCGCCGGGCCGTCGGCGGCAGCACCGGCATGATCTTCCAGGACCCGTCGACGGCCCTGAACCGCCGTCTGACCGTCCGGCGGATCCTGCGGGACCCGCTGGACGTGCACGACCGGGGCACTCGCGCGCAACGCGACGAGCGCGTGCGGGAGTTGATGTCCCTGGTCGGCCTCCCCCGGGCGCTCGCCGACGCCCTGCCGGGGCAGCTGTCGGGCGGGCAGCGCCAGCGCGTCGCGATCGCCCGGGCGCTGTCCCTGGACCCGGACCTGGTCGTGGCGGACGAGCCGACGAGCGCCCTGGACGTGTCGGTCCGGGCGCAGATCCTCAACCTCCTCCTCGACCTGAAGGAACGCCTGGGCCTGGCCCTGGTGTTCGTCTCGCACGACATCCAGACGGTACGGCGGATGAGCGACCGGGTGATCACCATGTACCTGGGCCGGATCGTGGAGGAGACCCCGGCCGCCCTGGTCACCGACCGGGCCCGGCACCCGTACACCCGGGCCCTGTTCTCGGCCACGCCCGGCCTGCTCCACCCGGTCGACCCGATCCCGCTGGCCGGCCCGGTCCCGTCGGCGACCCGCCCGCCGAGCGGCTGCCCGTTCCGCACCCGCTGCTGGAAGGCGGACGGGACGTGCGCGGAGCGAATGCCGGGTTTCTCCGCCGCGTCGGCGCCCTCGCACCGCTTCCGCTGCCACCATCCTGTCCGGGAGGACGAGTCGACCCGTGACCTCGTCCACCGGCGCGATCCGATGGAGGCCCCATGACGTTCACCCCGCTGACCGGTGTCATCCCGCCCGTGTGCACGCCCCTGACACCGGACGGCGAGGTGGACGTTCCCTCGCTGCTCAGGCTCGTCGACCATCTGGTGGCCGGCGGGGTGCGCGGTCTGTTCGTGCTCGGCTCGACCTCGGAGGCCGCGTTCCTGCCGGACCGGCAGCGCCGGCTGGTCGTCGAGTCGGTGACGGGGCACGTCGGCGGGCAGCTGCCGGTGCTGGCCGGGGCGATCGACATGACGACGCCCCGGGTCCTGGACCACGTGGCGTCGGTGACGGCGGCGGGCGCGGACGCGGTCGTCGTCA
Organism: Streptomyces collinus; assembly: GCF_031348265.1. NCBI lineage: Bacteria > Bacillati > Actinomycetota > Actinomycetes > Kitasatosporales > Streptomycetaceae > Streptomyces > Streptomyces collinus. The sequence goes on from NZ_CP133771.1 coordinate 2,895,684, forward strand.
CGGCCCCGTTCTACACCCGCACCCACCCGGCGGAGATCGCCCGCCACTACCGCGCGGTCGCCGCGGCGAGCCCGGTCCCGGTGATCGCCTACGACCTTCCCGTCGCCGTCCACACGAAGCTGCCGGCCGACGTGGTGCTGGAGCTGGCCGCCGACGGCGTGGTGGCCGGGCTCAAGGACTCCAGCGGCGATCTGGCCGCCTTCCGGCAGGTCGTGACCGGCGTGCGGGAACGCCGGGGCATCACCGGCTTCAGCGTGCTGACCGGCTCCGAGCTGATCGTCGACGCGGCCCTCGCGATCGGCGCGGACGGCACGGTGCCGGGCCTGGGCAACGTCGACCCGCACGGCTACGTCCGCCTGGACGGCCTGTGCCGCGCCGGGGACTGGGAGGGGGCCCGTGCCGAACAGGAGCGCCTGTGTGCTCTGTTCGGCATGGTGAGCGTCGGTGACCCGGCCCGGATGGGCCCGAACTCCTCAGCGATCGGCGCCTTCAAGGCCGCGCTGCACCTGCGCGGCGTGATCGACTGCCCGGCGACGGCCCAGCCGCAGATCCCGCTGTCCCCGGACGAGGTGGAGCAGGTGGGCAAGCACCTGGCGGCGGCGGGGCTGCTGTAGAACCCTCCCGCCCGTCAGACGCTGCCCGGTGTCACCATGCCCGACTCGTAGGCGACGATGACCAGTTGGGCCCGGTCCCGTACCGCGAGCTTGCCCATGATGCGGCTGACGTGGGTCTTCGCGGTGAGCGGGCTCAGGCCCAGCGCGTCGGCGATCTCCGTGTTGTTGAGGCCGCGCGCGACCAGCGCGAGCACCTCCCGCTCCCGGCCGGACAGGCACTCGGGCCCGCCGGTCGCCGGCGCGGAGGGGCTGCGCAGGAACCGCTCGATCAGCCGTGCGGTGGGTCCGGGCGACAGCAGGGAGTCCCCGGCGGCGACCGTGCGGATGGCGTCGAGGAGTTCGGCCGGCCTGGTGTCCTTGACCAGGAACCCGGAGGCGCCGGCGCGCAGCGCGTCGACGATGTTCTCGTCGGTGTCGTAGGTGGTGAGGACGAGCACCCGGACGCCCGCGAGATCCTCGTCGGCGGCGATGAGCCGGGTCGCCTCGATGCCGTCCAGGTCGGGCATGCGGATGTCCATCACCACCAGGTCGGGGCGTGCGCCGCGGGCCAGTTCCACGGCCTGCCGGCCGGTGGCGGCCCGGCCGACGACCTCCATGTCCCGGGCCGACTCCACGAGCATCGCGAACGCCTCCCGCACCAGCGTCTGATCGTCCGCGAGCAGCACCCGTATGGTCATCCGTCCCTCTCCCCCGTCGTGGTCAGCGGCAGGACCGCGGTGACCTCGAACCCGCCCCCGGTACGCGGTCCGGCGTCGAGTGTGCCACCGACGCTGCGGGCCCGCTCCCGCATGCCGACGAGCCCGAAGCCCGGTGTGCCGCCCCGGCCCGGGCCGGTGCCGTCGTCGCGGACCGACAGGTGCAGGACGCCCTGCCGCTCCGCCAGTTCGACCTGGACGGCCGGTCCGGGCCCCGCGTGCCGTACGGCGTTCGTCAGGGCCTCCTGCACGATGCGGTAGGCGGCGGCGCCCACGGCGGGCGGTGCCTGCCGTATCCGGACGGTCTGCTCGACCCGGGCACCGGCGAGCCGCGCGGCCTCCGCCAGGTCGGGCAGTCCGTCGAGGCCGGGCAGCGGGCCGCGGGCGTCCGGTGAGCCGTGCTCGCGCAGCACCTCCAGCGTGGTGCGGAGTTCACCGCGCGCGCTGCGGCAGGTCTCGGCGATGTCGTCGAGGGCCTTGGCAACCGTCTCCCGGTCGAGCCGCTCGGGGTCGGCCGACAGGACGTGGGCGGCGACGGAGGTCTGCACGCCGATGAGGGTGATGCTGTGGGCCAGCAGGTCGTGCAGGTCCCGGGCGATCCGCAGCCGCTCCTCGGCGACGCGCCGCCGGGCCTCCTCCTCGCGGGTGCGTTCGGCGCGTTCGGCGCGCTCCACGATGGAGGCGACGTACTGGCGGTAGAAGCGCACGTCGACCCCGCAGAACAGCACGGCGACGACCCAGCCGGAAGCCTTCAGCAGTCCCAGCGCCTCCTGCGCGCTGATGGTGAGCAGCACGCCCACCGCCATGGTGATGACGCCGATGCCGACCAGGACGGTGCGCAGCGGCCGGCCGGTGACGGCGACGGTGTACAGGGCGACGTAGGCGGCCTGGGTGGCCGCGGTGTGCGGGTAGTCGAGGAAGTGGTAGGGGAACACGCAGGTGATCACGGCGACCAGGACGAGCACCGGACGGCGGCGGCGCCACACCAGCGGCACGTGGGAGACGAGCAGCAAGGCCCAGCCAAGCGCGTCGGGCCTGCGGCCGTCGTCGACGAACAGCGCGAGAGCTGCGGCGACAACGGCCACCGAGACGGCGAGCAGCGCGTCGTTGCGCAGTGCGTGCGGGGCGGTCAGGGGGTCGCGGTTGATCGCGGCCATGATCCGCTCGGCGGACCGCGACCAGGTCGCCTGCGGGGTGGTGGGTGCCTGCACGGGCATCATCCTCGGCCAGGAAGGCGCCCCTCCGGGAGAGGAGGGACGCCGTCGGTCAGCGGACGTCGGCGGCCACCGGTTCCTGCTCCTTCTGCGGAACCGTCCGCTCCGGCGCGCGGGAGAGCCCGCCCGGCCACCACATCCGCCGCTTGAGCAGCACACTCGCCGTGGTCACCAGGTACGTACGCACCAGGAAGGTGTCCAGCAGGACCCCCACCGCGATGACGAACCCGAGTTCCACCAGCCCCACCATCGGTAGCGTCGTCAGCACCGCGAACGTCGCCGCGAGCACCACACCCGCGGAGGCGATGACCCCGCCGGTCGTCCGCAGGGCGGTGAGCGCCGCGGCCTCCGGCTCGGCTCCCCTTACGGACTCCTCCCGCATCCGGTGCATCAGGAAGATCCCGTAGTCCACCCCGAGGGCGACCAGGAACACGAAGGACAGCAGCCCGAGCCCGGGATCCGTCCCGCCGAACCCGAAGACCGGCTCGAACACCAGCCCTCCGATGCCGAGCGCCGCCCCCCAGACCGCGACCACCGCCGCCAGCAGCAGCAACGGCGCGACGAGACTGCGCAGCAGCCCGACCAGGATGACGAACACCGCGCCGAGCACCAGCGGCACGATCACCTTCCGGTCCCGCGCCTCGCTCGCGGACAGGTCGATCTGCTGTGCGCTGGGCCCGCCGACGTAGGCGCCCTCGGGGTCGATCCCGGCCCTCAGTGCCTCGATGGTGCGGGTCTCGGCCGGGGTCTCCGGAGCCGCCGTGGTGAAGACGGCGAGTTCGGTCCACCCCGCCCCGCTCCGCCCGGGAACCACCTCGGCGACCCCGTCGGTCGCCCGGGCCCGTTCGCCCACCGCCTCGGCCCGTTCCCGGGGCGCGATGACGGTCACGGGCCGGCTGCTGCGCTCGGGATACTCGCGTGCCAGCGTCTGCATGGCGGTGATGGACTCGGGCCGCTCGGTGAAGGAGTCCTCCTGCTTGATGCTTCCGGACAGATTCAGCGTGCCGAGGGCGAGCGCTCCGAGCAGGACGCCTCCGGTGACGAGCACGGTGACGGGCCGCCGTGTCGCCGAGGTGCCCATCGCGGCGAACAGCGACCGCCGGGCCTTCGGCTCGCTCCCGAACGCCGGGATCAGCGGCCAGAACACCCGCCGCCCCAGCAGGACGAGGACCGCCGGCAGCAGGGTCGTCATGGCGACCAGCGCGGCGAGCACCCCGACCATGCCGACCGGCCCCATGCCGCTGCTGCTGTTGAGGTCCGCGGCGAGCAGGCACAGCAGCCCGGCCGCGACGGTCCCCGAGGAGGCGAGGATGGCCGGCCCGCAGCCGCGCAGGGCGGTGCGCATGGCGTCGTACGGCCGCTCGTGGCGCCGCAGTTCCTCGCGGTAGCGGGAGATGAGAAGCAGCGCGTAGTCGGTGCCGGCGCCGAGGACGAGCACGGTCATCACGCCGCCGCTCTGGCCGGTGACGGTGACGTCGAACAGTTCGTGCAGCCCGTACCCGGCGGCCATCGCCACGGCGGCGGCGACCCCGGCCACGGCGAGCGGCACCAGCCACAGGAACGGGCTGCGGTAGATGAGGACGAGCAGCACGGTGACGACTCCGAGCGTGGCGAGCAGCAAGGTGGCGTCGAGCGTCTCGAACACCTTGTTCATGTCGGTGTTCAGCGCGCCGGGCCCGCCGACCTCGACGCTCAGCCCGCCGCCGCCGCCCGAGGCGATGTCCCGCACCCCGTCGACGAAGGCGTCCCGGGCCTCCTCGTCCTGGCCCGGCTGGGTGCTGGTGACGGGGTACATCAGGGTCGAGCCGTCCTTCGAGGGGATGCCCCGCGGCTCTCCCGTCAGGTCGTAGGCGCCGCTCACCTCGGCGATCTGCTCGTCGGCGGTGCGCCGGTCGGCGTCGGTCAGGCCGCCGTCCCGGTGGTAGACGAGCACCAGGTCGGTCGCCTCACCGCCCGGCAACTCGTCCTGGATCCGCGCCACCTGGGTGGAGTCGGCGCTGTCGGGCAGGTAGTCGACGGCGCGGTTCTGCTGGATGTCGGCGAACTTGCCCGCGAGCGGCCCGACCAGCACGAGCGCGGCGAGCCACAGCCCGACCACCGCCCAGGGCACGGCCCGCCTGCGCCCGGTACGCGTCCTTACGGCCCCCATGAGTCCGGCTCCCTCCGGTCGGGTGTCTGGATCGGTCTCCAGACTCCCGCCGGTCGGGTGCCGGTTCGTCGGGCGTGAGGTCGAATCGGGGCCTACTGCGAGGGGCGGTCCGGGGCTCGTGTTACTCCCCCGGGAGTAACGCCGGGGGCCCTACGAGGGCGTGCGCGCGGCCTCCGCCAGCAGCCGCGTGACGTCGTCCGAGCAGATGGTGAGCGCCGCCCCGACCGTCGCCAGTACGTCCCGCTCGGCGGGGGTGTAGGGCCCGTCCGCCAGGGCGATGCGGGCGCCCTGGAGCAGGATCGATTCGCGGCCGGCGCCGGCGAGGTGCGGGGCGAGAGGGTCCAGCGCCTCGTGCAGCTCTATGGCCAGCCCGGCTCCGCAGGGTTCGCCGGTGATCCGGCCGGTGTCCGCCTCCAGCGCCTCGACGAGCGCGGCCAGCTGCTCCTCCGTGCAGTCGTCGAAGCCGGCTGCGCGCACGGCGAGCACGGCGGCCTCCAGTGCCGTGCGGGAACCGGCGCCGCCCGCGGCCAGCACGGCGAGGGCGACGGTGTGCACGGCGTCGCGGAGCATCGCGGAGAAGCGGGTGGTGGTCGGGTGGTCGAGGACGTCGGTGCCGAAGTGGCGGCGGCAGGCCGCGCACTCCACGACCGGGCCGGTCTCGCCGCGCGGCAGCACGGGCAGGCCGAGCAGGGTGAAGCGGCGCTGTCCGGTCAGCCGCTGGTAGTTGCGGTCGCCGCCGCAGCCGGGGCAGAAGAACTCGCCGTCACCGGCGGCCGTCCACGCGGTGCGGGTGCCCAGGATGCGAGAAAGCCTGGCGGCATGGCCGTTTCGTCCCCGTCCTGGCAGCACGTCGCACCTCCGTCACGCCGCACGGCAACGTCGCCGTGCTTGCGTGATGTTAGCCACATCCAAGACGAGGAGTCAGCACCCCGGAGGAGACCTTTCCGTGACCTCCACAGACAATGGCCGGTATACGACGGGGCTCCACCCGCCGGACATCGGCGGACGGAGCCCCTGCGGCACCGGTGAGCGGCCTACGGCCGCGAACCCGTACGGCTGGTCAGCGAGCCGCGCGGTTGACGGCCGAGACGACCGCCTTCAGCGAGGCCCGCGTCGTGTTCGCGTCGATCCCGATGCCCCACAGGACCTTGTCGCCGATGGCGCATTCGATGTAGGAGGCGGCCTGCGCGGAGGCTCCCTCGCTCATCGTGTGCTCCTGGTAGTCCAGCAGGCGTACGTCGATGCCGACGGACTGCAGGGCGTCGAAGAAGGCCGAGATCGGACCGTTGCCGGAACCGGTCAGGACGGTGTCCTGGCCGTCGACCGTGGCCTCCACCTTCAGCGTGTCCACGCCGTCGGTGTCGGTGGTCGACTGGTTGTTCTTGACCTGGATCCGGCCCCACGGGTTCTCGGGGTTGGGCAGGTACTCGTCCCGGAAGACCGACCAGATGTCCTTCGGCGTGACCTCGCCGCCCTCGGCGTCCGTCTTGGCCTGGATGAGCTTGGAGAACTCGATCTGCATCCGGCGCGGCAGTTCCAGCTTGTGGTCGTTCTTCAGGACGTAGGCGATACCGCCCTTGCCGGACTGCGAGTTGACCCGGATGACCGCCTCGTAGGAGCGGCCGACGTCCTTGGGGTCGATGGGCAGGTAGGGGACGGCCCACTCGATGTCGTCGACGGTGACGCCCTTCGCGGCCGCGTCGGCCTCCATGGCGTCGAAGCCCTTCTTGATGGCGTCCTGGTGGGAGCCGGAGAAGGACGTGTAGACCAGGTCGCCCACGTACGGGTGGCGCGGGTGGACGTCCATCTGGTTGCAGTACTCCCACGTGCGACGGATCTCGTCGATGTCGGAGAAGTCGATCTGCGGGTCGACGCCCTGCGAGAACAGGTTCATGCCCAGGGTGACCAGGTCGACGTTGCCGGTGCGCTCGCCCTGCCCGAACAGGCAGCCCTCGACGCGGTCGGCGCCGGCCATCAGGGCCAGCTCGGCGGCGGCGACGGCGGTGCCGCGGTCGTTGTGGGGGTGGACCGACAGGCAGACGTGCTCGCGGCGGGAGAGGTTGCGGCCCATCCACTCGAAGCGGTCGGCGTGCGTGGAGGGCGTGGAGCGCTCGACGGTCGCCGGCAGGTTCAGGATGATCTCGCGGCCCGGGCCGGGCTGCCAGACGTCCATGACCGCCTCGCAGACCTCCAGCGCGAAGTCCAGCTCGGTGTCGGTGAAGATCTCGGGGCTGTACTGGTAGCCGAACTCGGTCTCGGGGCCCAGCAGCTTCTCGGCGTACTCCATGACCAGGCGGGTGCCGTCGACGGCGATCTGCTTGATGTCGTCCTTGGAGCCGCGGAAGACGACCCGGCGGAAGACGGGGGCCGTGGCGTTGTACAGGTGGACCGTGGCGCGCTTGGCGCCCTTCAGCGATTCCACCGTGCGCTCGATCAGGTCCTCGCGGGCCTGGGTCAGTACGGAGATGGTGACGTCGTCGGGGATCGCCCCGGGCTCCTCGATGATGGAGCGCACGAAGTCGAAGTCGGTCTGGCCGGAGGCGGGGAAGCCGACCTCGATCTCCTTGTAGCCCATCTTGACCAGCAGGTCGAACATGGCGCGCTTGCGGGCCGGCGACATGGGGTCGATCAGGGCCTGGTTGCCGTCGCGCAGGTCGGTGGAGAGCCAGCGGGGGGCGGTGGTGACGCGGTTCTGCGGCCAGGTGCGGTCCGGGATGTCGACCTGCTCGTAGCGGCCGTACTTGTGGATCGGCAGGGAACTGGGCTGCTGGCGGTTCGCCATGATGCGGGGGCTCCTCAGGGGGTGTCCGGAAGGACGGCCGACGACGCAGCACCAAGCTCCGCGGGGAGGGAGTCGGCCTCGACTACAGGCCCTCGCCGCGGCAGCTAAGGAGAAGCAGCCCGAAACGCATGATGCGCAGCATGCTAGCCGAGCCTCTCCCGCCGCGTGGGGTCGTATCAGTATGCGGGACCCGGCGCGCAAACGGGACAAAAAGTGCGCTATGCCACTTCGCCATATCACTCGCCACGGAGCGTGAGGGCCGTTGTCCCGGTATTTCACCAATCATGGTGGCGACTAGTGACAGGTTCGTCACGCAGTGCAAGGGTGCCGGGCATGACGACTCACGGGGGCTTCGAGCCCGTCTTCTGCACCATCGTTCCGCCTCATGTCCTCGACAAGCTGGCCCAGGCCGAGGACCCCGCACTCGCCGGTCCCGCCCGCCGCACCCTGCAGCGCGACGCCTTCGAGCGCACCCAGCGCCGCCTCACCACGGTCATCGGCGCCAGTGCCGTCGCCGCGGTCGCCGACGGCAGGCCGCAGCGCACGATCCACGACGCCCGGCACGGCACCGACCTGCCCGGCCACAAGGTCCGCGGCGAGGGGGACAAGCCCGGCAAGGACGCCACCGTCAACCGCGCCTACGCCGGTCTCGGCGCCACCTTCGAGCTGTTCCTCCAGGCCTACCGGCGCGACTCGATCGACGGCAACGGCCTCCCGCTGAACGCGACGGTGCACTACGACCGCGACTACAACAACGCGTTCTGGAACGGCGAGCAGATGGTCTTCGGCGACGGGGACGGCGAGATCTTCCTGGACTTCACCATCCCGATCGACGTCATCGGCCACGAACTCGCGCACGGCGTCACGCAGTACACGGCCAACCTCACCTACTTCGGCCAGCCCGGCGCGCTCAACGAGTCCCTGTCGGACGTCTTCGGCGCCCTGATCAAGCAGTACACGCTCGGCCAGACCGCCGCCGAGGCCGACTGGCTGATCGGCGCGGGCCTGCTCGCCCCGCGGGTGACGGGCACGGCGCTGCGCTCCATGAAGGCGCCGGGCACGGCGTACGACGACGACGTCCTCGGCAAGGACCCGCAGCCCGCGACGATGGACGACTTCGTGCGCACCGGCCGCGACAACGGCGGTGTCCACATCAACTCGGGCATCCCGAACCACGCCTTCTACCTCGCGGCCACGGCCCTCGGCGGGCACGCCTGGGAGCGGGCCGGACAGGTCTGGTACGACGTGCTGACCGGCGGCGAGCTGCGGCAGGACGCGATGTTCGCCGACTTCGCCACGCTCACCGTCAAGGCCGCCCGGGAGCGCTTCGGCGACGGGGAGGAGCTGGACGCCGTCTCGAAGGGCTGGGAGCAGGTCGGGGTGCGGACCCTGTAGTTCCGTACTAGACAGGTGCCATGCGTATTCAGGTGCGGCGCACGGGCGGGTTCGCGGGCATCGAGCGGTATGCCGAGGTGGACACCTCGGGCCGGCCCGATGCCTCCGAGTGGCACACGCTGGCCGAGCAGGCCCTGGCCGCCGGCCGGAGCACGCCGCCGGTCGGCGTCCCGGACGGGTTCAGCTACCAGCTCACCGTGGACGGCAGGACGGTGTACTGCGCGGACCCCCGGCTGACGGACGAGCAGCGGAAGCTGATCTCGCGGGTGCTGAAGGAAGGGGCGTGACGAGGGACGGGGCGTGACGCGGAAGGGGCATGACGGGTCCACGTCACCAGCCGGGCAACAGCTCCTTCCCGCCCGGCCGTTGACTTCCGTTACCGCCGGTACGGATGATCCACCGCATGGCGACTGACGCAGGCAACCCGATCCCCCGCTTCCCGGCCGGCTTCCTCTGGGGCGTGTCCACCTCGGCGCACCAGATCGAGGGCGGCGCGGACGAGCGCGAGCCGTCCGTGTGGGACGCCTTCACGGCCGAGCCGGGACGGGTGAAGGACGGCTCCACGGCGGCGGTGGCCTGCGACCACGTCCACCGCCACCGCGAGGACGTGGCACTCCTGGCCGAGCTGGGCGTGAACGCCTACCGCTTCTCCGTCTCCTGGCCGCGGGTGCGCTCCGGGAAGGGCCTGGACTTCTACGACCGGCTGGTCGACGACCTGTGCGCGGCGGGGGTCCGCCCCGTCCCGACGCTGTTCCACTGGGACCTGCCCGCGGACCTGGACTGGCTGGAGCGGGACACGGCCGAGCGCTTCGCCGAGTACGTGTCCCTGGTGGCCGGCCGCCTCGGCGACCGCGTACCGAAGTGGATCACCCTGAACGAGCCGGCCGAGCACACCCTGCTGGGCCACGCCCTGGGCGTGCACGCACCGGGCAGGAAGCTGCTGTTCGACGCGCTGCCGGTCGCCCACCACCAGCTGCTCGCCCACGGCCTGGCCGTCCGGGCCCTGCGCGCCGCTGGCGCCACGGACATCGGCGTCGCCAACTCGCACGGCCCGACCTGGGCGGCCTCGACGGAGGCGGCGGACCTGGAGGCGGCGGACTTCTACGACCTGCTGCTGAACCGGCTGTTCGCGGACCCGCTGCTGCTGGGCCGGTACCCGGAGGGCATCGGCGAGCTGATGCCCGGGGACGTCGAGGCCGACCTGAAGGTGATCGCCGAGCCGCTCGACTGGTACGGGATCAACTACTACGCCCCGACCCGGGTGGGAGCCCCGCAGGGCGCGGAGATCGAGTTCGGCGGGGTCACCATGCCCGCCGAACTGCCCTTCTCCGTCCGGGAGATCGAGGGCCGGCCGGTCACGGACTTCGGCTGGCCGGTCGTCCCCGAGGGCCTCACCGAGCTCCTCACCACCTTCCGCGACCGCTACGGCGACCGGCTCCCGCCCGTCGTCATCACCGAGAACGGCTGCTCGTACCCGGGCGTCGACGACCAGGACCGCATCGCCTACCTGGACGGCCACGTCCGGGCCCTGCACCGGGCCGTGGAGGCGGGCGTCGACGTGCGCGGCTACTTCGTGTGGTCCCTGCTCGACAACTTCGAGTGGGCGGAGGGCTACGCACGCCGCTTCGGCCTGGTGCACGTGGATTTCGACACCCTGGAGCGGACCCCCAAGGCGTCGTACCACTGGTACCGGGAGCTGCTGAGGGCGCAGGGCCCTACGGCTTGATGCCCACCCCGGTCCAGAGGCTGACCTCGGCGTCCGTGGGGGCCTCGCCCTCGGCGGCGTCCGGGCGCCAGCGGTGGCCGACCGCGACGCCCGGCTCCAGCAGGTCCAGGCCGTCGAAGAAGCGGGCGACGTCCGCCCGGGAGCGGAACTGCACCGGCGTCCCGGCCGAGGTGTAGATGTCGGTGACCTTCTGCCAGGTCGCCGGGTCGAAGTCGGGCGTGCAGTGGCTCAGGGCCAGGGCGCTGCCCGAGGGCACCACGTCCAGCAGGCGGCGCACGATGCCGTAGGGGTCCTGGGCGTCGGTGACGAAGTGCATCAGGGCGTTGAGGGACAGCGCGACCGGGCGGCCCAGGTCCAGGACCTCGGCCAGCTCGGGCGCGTCCAGCAGCGACTGCGGGTCGTTGACGTCCGCCTCGATGTACGTGGTGCGACCCTCGGAGGTGCTGCGCATCAGGCGCTCGGCGTACTTCAGGACGAGCGGGTCGTTGTCGGCGTAGACCACCCGGGCGTCCGGGACGACGGACTGGGCGACCTGGTGGAGGTTGGGCTCGGTGGGGATGCCGGTGCCGATGTCCAGCCACTGGCGGATGCCGTGCTCACGGGCGAGGACGCGGGTGGCCCGGTGCATGAAGGCCCGGTTCTCGCGGGCGCACACGAATATCGCGGGGTAGGCCTCGGCGACCCGCTCGGCCGCCAGCTTGTCGACGTCGAAGTGGTCCTTGCCGCCGAGGTAGTAGTCGTACATGCGGGCGGAGTGCGGCCTGCTGGTGTCGATGTCCCGCGCGGCCTGCGAGTTGCTCATGTGGGGGGCCTCTCGGTGGGGGGTGGTGGTGCGAGTCGGTCCGGTGGGGCTTCAGCGGGCCGTCAGATGGTCGGCGAGGCCCTGCTTGACCCCCGCGACGAACGCGGTGATCTCCTCGGGCGTGTAGATCAGCGCGGGACCGGCGGGATCGGCCGACTGGCGCACCGCCACGCGGCCGTCGGCGAGCTGCTTCGTCTCCACGCACTGGCCCCCGTTCGGGCCGCTCCACGGACGTTCCCAGCCCTGCTCGCCGAGGTCGGACGCGGGCATGCCGTTGTACACGGCTCCCCCGGTGACGGTCATGAGTACTCCTTCCGCATGCGGTTCAACAGCGCCCTGCTGTCCGCGGACGAGGTCTTCAGCGACAGCCGGTTGTGCGCCTCCAGATGGGCCACGACGTCCGCGCGCTGGTCGAGGTAGACGGACGCGGAGAGGATCTCGCTGTAGACGATGTCGGGCAGCTCCCGCTCCTCGAACCGGAAGTAGGTGAAGGGCGCGCACGCCCCGACGTGGGCGCCCGCGTCGAACGGCACGATGTCGACGCTGACGTGCTCCAGCTCGGACGCCTCCAGGAGCCGGTCGATCTGGTCCCGCATCACCTCGGGGCCGCCCACCACCCGGTGCAGCACGGCCTCCTCCATCACCACCCACAGCGTGGGCGCGTCCGGCTTGGTGAGCAGGCCCTGGCGGCGCAGCCGCAGCTCCACGCGCCGGTCGAGGCCGTCCTCACCGTCGTTGGGGAAGCCGCCGCGCAGCACGGCACGGGCGTAGCCGGGCGTCTGGAGCAGGCCCGTGACGTAGTGCGGCTCGTAGGTGCGCAGGGTTCTCGCGCCGGTCTCCAGGCTCACGTAGGCCGTGAACCAGGACGGCATCACATCGCGGTACGGGTGCCACCAGCCGGGCTCGTTGGCCCGCTCGGCCAGGGTGACGAACTCGTCGATCTCCTGCCGGCCGGCCCCGTAGGTCTCCAGCAGCTTCTCGACGTAGAGGATCTTCAGGCCGACCTCGGCCTTCTCCAGGCGGCGGATGGTCAGCGGGGTGACGCGCAGGGCCCTGGCGGCGTCGTCGAGGGACAGGCCCGCGTGCTGCCTGGCCTCCTGGAGCCGGCGGCCCAGGATCATGCGCAGAACGGTGGGGGCACCGGCGCCGGTTCCTGGTCGCGGGTCGCTCACGCCGTGCCTCCTGAGGGGTCGTCATCGCCGCTCGTTCTGCGAGGACTTGAACGATGCGTCGGATCGTTCCGCCCAGGCGGTTCCGTCCTTCTGAAATTATCAGGGAGATGGTTGCAGCGTGAACTGCTCTCCGAGCATAGTTACGTGTGTGACCAGGGTGCCGGAAGCACCAACCCCCACCTCCGGCCGGTCCGTTGCCCGCTCGCCTCTTCCTCGACTTCGCCCACCCCCCACGGAAGGCGATCGCCGTGTCCCCCCACACGACATCCACTCCCCGGTTCCTGGACGCGGTGCGCCCGGACCGCACCGAATGGCTGGAGCTGCCGCCGCAGCGCACCAGTGTCAGAGTCGCCCGTCATGCCATGCAAGCACGGCTGGCCGCGTGGCAGGTGCCCGAGGAGGCGTGCGCGAACGCCGTGCTGCTCGTGTCCGAGCTGGTGACCAACGCTCTGCTGCACACGCTCGGCGAGCGGATCCTGTGCGGCGTCCAGCTGATGACGGACGCGCGTTTCCGGCTGGAGGTGCACGACGGCGACCTCACGGGCCGCGGCATCCCCGACCGCTGCCCCGGCCCCGACGACGAGAACGGCCGCGGCCTGCTGCTCGTCCGGGAGATCGCCGACGCCTGGGGCATCACCCGCTCGACCCTCACGGGCGGCAACGCGGTGTGGGCGAGCCTGGGGACGCGGTTATAGCGCGGGGGCGGCCCCTCGCTGTGCGGCGCCTCAGAACCCGAGCTTGCGCAGCTGCCGGGGATCGCGCTGCCAGTCCTTCGCGACCTTCACATGGAGATCGAGGAAGACCGGGGTGCCGAGCAGCGCCTCGATCTGCTTGCGGGACTTGATGCCGACCTCCTTCAGGCGCTTGCCCTTGGGGCCGATGACGATGCCCTTCTGGCTGGGGCGCTCGATGTAGACGAAGGCGTGGATGTCGAGGAGGGGCTTGTCGGCGGGGCGGTCCTCGCGGGGGAGCATCTCCTCGACGACGACCGCGATGGAGTGCGGCAGCTCGTCGCGGACGCCCTCCAGCGCGGCCTCGCGGATCAGCTCCGCGATCATGACCTGCTCGGGCTCGTCGGTGAGCTCGCCGTCCGGGTAGAGCGCCGGACCCTCCGGCAGCAGCGGGACGATCAGGTCGGCCAGCAGGCCCACCTGCTGGTCGCCGACCGCCGACACCGGGACGATCTCCGCCCACTCGAAGCCGAGTTCCGTGCCGAGCTGGTCGATCGCGATGAGCTGCTCGGCGAGCGTCTTGCCGTCCACCAGGTCGGTCTTCGTGACGATGGCGATCTTGGGCGTCTTCTTGATGGACGCCAGTTCCTTGGCGATGAAGCGGTCACCGGGACCGAGCTTCTCGTTCGCCGGGAGACAGAAGCCGATCACGTCGACCTCGGCCCACGTCGTGCGCACGACGTCGTTGAGCCGCTCGCCCAGCAGCGTGCGCGGCTTGTGCAGGCCCGGGGTGTCGACCAGGATCAGCTGGGCGTCCGGGCGGTGCACGATGCCCCGCACCGTGTGCCGCGTCGTCTGCGGCTGGTTCGCCGTGATCGCCACCTTCTGGCCGACCAGAGCATTCGTGAGGGTGGACTTGCCCGCGTTGGGGCGGCCCACGAAGCAGGCGAAGCCGGCCCTGTGGACGGCCCCGGCCGGCTCTTCGGATGACTGGGTACGAACGCTCATGGCGCCCATTGTCCCTGATCCTCGGAGCCGCCCCGCACCGGATGCGCCCGGTGAGCTTCCCGAAACCCTCACGCAACGAAACGTCACGGAAACACACCCGTACGCAACCGGAAACGAGGGGCGGTGAATCTCTGACGAGCCCCCGGAGCCCCCACCCGTTGGAGACACCGTGCCTCTGGCCGCCGCAAGCGCCGACACCGGCGACACCGCCTGGCTGCTCGCCGCCACCGCCCTCGTCCTGCTGATGACCCCGGGCCTGGCCCTCTTCTACGGCGGCATGGTCCGCACGAAGAGCGTGCTCAACATGCTGATGATGAGCTTCGTGTCGATCGCCCTGGTGACCGTGGTGTGGCTGGCGGCCGGCTACTCGCTCGCCTTCGGCGAGGACGCCGCCGGAGGGCTCATCGGCGGGCTCGACCACGTCGGCATGAGCGGCCTCGGCCCGGACAGCGTCCAGGGCACGGTCCCCACGATCCTGTTCGCCACCTTCCAGCTCACCTTCGCGATCGTCACGGCCGCCCTGGTCAGCGGCGCGGTCGCCGACCGGGCGAAATTCGGTGCCTGGCTGGTCTTCGTGCCGGTGTGGGCGCTGCTCGTATACGTTCCGGTCGCGCACTGGGTGTGGGGCCCGGGTGGCTGGATCCTGGAGCGGCTGGGCGCGCTGGACTTCGCCGGCGGGCTGCCCGTGGAGATCGTCTCCGGTGCCTCGGGGCTGGCGTTGTGCCTGGTCCTGGGCCCGCGGATGGGCTTCAAGAAGGAGGCCATGCGCCCCCACAACCTGCCCATGGTGATGCTGGGCGCCGGTCTGCTCTGGTTCGGCTGGTTCGGCTTCAACGCCGGCTCGGCGCTCGGTGCCAACGGCCTCGCGGCCGCCGCGTTCCTCAACACCCTGGCCGCGGGCTGCACCGGCCTGCTGGGCTGGCTCTTCGTGGAGCAGAAGCGCGACGGCCACCCGACGACCCTGGGCGCCGCGTCCGGCGCGGTCGCCGGTCTGGTCGCCATCACCCCGTCCTGCGGGTCCGTCTCACTGCTCGGCGCGCTGGTCGTCGGCCTCGCCGCCGGTGTCGTCTGCTCGTACGCGGTGAGCTGGAAGTTCAAGCTGAACTACGACGACTCCCTGGACGTCGTCGGCGTCCACCTGGTCGGCGGCGTCATCGGCACGCTCCTCATCGGCGTCTTCGCCGTGGAGTCGATGACGGGCGGCGCCGAGGGCCTCCTCTACGGCGGCGGCCTCGGTCAGCTCGGCAGGCAGCTGGTGGCCGTGGTCGTGGTGGCGGCGTACGCGTTCGGTGTGACGTACGGGATCGGCAAGCTGATCGACGTCACGATGGGCCTGCGCGCGAGCGAGGAGCAGGAGCAGACCGGCCTGGACCTTACGGTGCACGCCGAGACGGCCTACGATCACGGGGTCCTGGGCCACGGCGCCCCGGTCTCCTCCTCCGTCGTCCCCCACGCCCAGAAGGTCACCCCCCAGGCATGAAGCTCATCACCGCGATCGTCAAGCCGTACCGCCTCGACGAGGTCAAGAACGCCCTCCAGGAACTCGGCGTGCACGGCCTGACCGTCAGCGAGGCCAGCGGCTACGGCCGGCAGCGCGGCCACACCGAGGTGTACCGCGGCGCCGAGTACCAGGTCGACCTGGTGCCCAAGGTCCGGATCGAGGTCGTCGTCGAGGACGCGGACGCCGACGCCGTCATCGACGCGGTCGTGAAGGCCGCGCACACCGGCAAGATCGGGGACGGCAAGGTGTGGGCGCTGCCCGTCGACACGGTCGTGCGGGTGCGGACGGGCGAGCGCGGGCCGGACGCCCTGTAGGCACCCGGCCCCCACCCCCGTGCGCGAAGGCTCAGTCGAACACGAACGGGCCCGGGGACTGCGGCCCGCTCGCCGTGCACGTGATGGTGATGCCGAAGACGGTCATCTTCAGCGAGCCGCCGAAGGCCTCCAGGCTGTCGCCGGACGCCACGGTGCCGCTGAGCGGGCCGACCTCGACGGGAGCTCCGGCGGCCATCGCCGGGTTCTCCGTGCCGGTGAAGTCGACGGTGCCGCCGCCGGCCTTCACCAGGGTGAGGGTGGACGAGATCGAGTCCTCACCGAGCCCGATCGGCGCGGTGATGGCGGAGGACTTGACGGTGAGGGTGGCGGCGGTGCCGTCCTGCGTGGCCGTGAGGGTGGCCTCGCCGCTGCCGAAGCTGCCGCAGTCGGCGTTGATCGTCGCCGTCTGGGGGGTGACGGCGAGGGCTGCGGGGGCGAAGGCGAGCCCGGTGACCGCGAGGGCCCCGGCCGCCAGTGCCGCACCTGCTCCGATTCGCTTGCATCTCATGGGATTCCGGCTCCGTTTCCGTGGGGGGACCGCTCGGCAGGTGAGTGCGGGCACGCTGCGCGAGAGCCGAACCTGACGGTCCGTCGGAACTTACGGTTCCATTGATGCGCCTGGGGCAGGGGGCGGCAAGGTTGAAAACTGGCCTAATTACCGGCGGTTACAGCGACGTTCGGCCAACCCGTCAGCCGGCGGTCACGGTGGTCCTGACCGTCCCGTCGGGCCCGGCCACCAGCACCGGCGTCTGTGCGCCACCGAGGTCCCGTACCGCCGCCCGGTCCTCCGCGGACGCGGTCTCCGCCTCCGTCACGACCGCCGCCGCCTCCAGGGACGTCGCGCCCGAGGCCACCGCCATCGCCACCGCCGTCTGCAGGGCACTGAGCTTCAGGGAGTCGAGGGCCACGGTGCCCGCGACATAGGTGCGTCCGGTCTCGTCCCGTACGGCCGCGCCCTCGGGCACACCGTTGCGGGCCCGCGCGGAACGGGCCAGGGTGACGATCTTGCGGTCCTCGGGGTCGAGCGCGCTGCTGTCGGTCATGATCCGAGCATACGGAGCGATCCGCCCCGGCCCCGTCTCAGGGCCGGTCGAGGCGCAGGCGGTCCGCTCGGGGCAGGCCCGCCACGACCAGGTCGTACGAGTCCTCGATGAGCTCCCGGACCAGCTGGTCCGGGAGGCCGCCGTCGACCGTGACCGTGTTCCAGTGGCGCTTGTTCATGTGCCAGCCGGGGACGATGAGGCCCTCGTACTCGCCGCGCAGGCGGACCGCCTCGTCCGGGTCGCACTTGAGGTTGGCCTTCAGGGGGCGCGCGTCGAGGAACGACAGGGCGAAGAGCTTGCCCCGGACCTTGAAGACCGAGATCTCCGGGCTGAACGGGAAGTCCTCCACCGCCGCGTTGAACGACAGGCAGAACGCGCGCAACTCCTGCGGGGTCACTCCGGCTTCTCCTCCTCGGGCGGGTCCGCCGGGCCCACCGGCTCCGCCAGCACCGTCACGATCTTGTTCCGGCGGCCGGCGGCGGCCTCCGCGGTCAGGCGCAGCTCCCGGCCGTCGGGCAGGTCCACGACGGAGGAG
Source organism: Streptomyces collinus (assembly GCF_031348265.1). Taxonomy (NCBI): domain Bacteria; kingdom Bacillati; phylum Actinomycetota; class Actinomycetes; order Kitasatosporales; family Streptomycetaceae; genus Streptomyces; species Streptomyces collinus. Next base: position 2,913,305 of record NZ_CP133771.1, read on the forward strand.
GCTCCGGCGATGGGGACGCGGCCCAGCGCCTTGGCCAGCAGGCCGCCGACCGTCTCGACGTCCTCGTCGTCGTACTCCTCCAGGCCGTACAGCTCGCCCAGGTCGCTGATGTCGAGGCGGGCCGTGACGCGGAAGCGGTCCTCGCCGAGCTCCTCGATCGGCGGCAGTTCACGGTCGTACTCGTCGGTGATCTCGCCGACGATCTCCTCGAGGATGTCCTCGATGGTGACGATGCCGGCGGTGCCGCCGTACTCGTCGATGACGACGGCGACGTGGTTGCGTTCCTTCTGCATCTCGCGCAGCAGGTCGCCGGCGTTCTTGGTGTCGGGCACGAAGAACGCCGGGCGCATGGCCGTGGACACCTGCTCGGACTCGGCGTCGCGGCTGATGTGCGTCTTGCGGACCAGGTCCTTCAGATAGACGATCCCGACGATGTCGTCCTCGCTCTCCCCGGTCACCGGGATGCGCGAGAAGCCGGAGCGCAGGGCCAGGGTGAGGGCCTGGCGGATGGTCTTGAAGCGCTCGATGACCACCAGGTCCGTGCGCGGGACCATGACCTCGCGGACGAGGGTGTCGCCCAGCTCGAAGACGGAGTGCACCATGCGGCGCTCCTCGTCCTCGATGAGGGACTCCTTCTCAGCGAGGTCGACCAGGGCGCGCAGCTCCGCCTCGGAGGCGAACGGGCCGCGGCGGAAGCCCTTGCCGGGGGTGAGCGCGTTGCCGATGAGGATCAGCAGCGACGGGATCGGGCCCATGATCCGGGCCAGCGGCACCAGGACGTACGCCGAGACCGTCGCGGTGTTCAGCGGGTGCTGGCGGCCGATGGTGCGCGGGGAGACCCCGACGGCGACGTACGACACGAGGACCATGACCGCGATGGCGACCAGGAGGGCCTCGGTGGTGCCGTCGAACTCCTTCAGACAGCCGTACGTGATCAGCGCGGCGGCGGCCATCTCGCAGGCGACGCGGACCAGCAGCGCCACGTTCAGGTAGCGGGTCGGGTCGGCGGCGACCTGGGAGAGCTTGGCGCTGCCCCGGCGGCCGGAGCGCACGGCCTCCTCGGCGCGGAAGCTGGAGACGCGCGCGAGGCCCGCCTCCGCGCAGGCGGCGAGCCAGGCCACGACGACCAGGGCGATGGCGCCCAGGGCGAGTTGCGGACTCATCGTCGGCGTTACGAGACCGTCGGCGCCGGGGACGGGCCGGTCAGGCCCCGCTCCGCGCGCCAGCCGTCCACGATGGCCGCCTGGAGGCCGAACATCTCGGCCTTCTCGTCCGGTTCCTCGTGGTCGTAGCCCAGCAGGTGCAGCACGCCGTGGACGGTGAGGAGCTGGAGCTCCTCGTCCATGGAGTGCTGCGTGTCCGCTTCCTTGCCCTGCTTCTGCGCGACCTCGGGGCACAGCACGATGTCGCCGAGCAGCCCCTGCGGCGGCTCGTCGTCGTCCTTGGACGGCGGGCGCAGCTCGTCCATCGGGAAGGACATGACGTCCGTCGGCCCCGGGAGGTCCATCCACTGGATGTGGAGCTGCTCCATGGCGTCGGCGTCCACGACGATCACCGAGAGCTCGGAGAGCGGGTGGATGCGCATCCGAGCGAGCGCATAGCGGGCGATGTCGAGGATCGCCTGCTCGTCGACCTCGGTGCCGGACTCGTTGTTGACGTCGATCGACATGGTGCTGTGTGTGTCTACTTCCCCTTGTGCCCGGACTTGCCGCGGCTCTTGTGCGTGCCGTTCTGGGTGCCGTGCGTGGTGTCGTACTTCTCGTACGCGTCGACGATACGGCCCACCAGCTTGTGCCGGACGACGTCCTGGGAGGAGAGCCGGGAGAAGTGCACGTCCTCCAGGCCGTCCAGGATGTCCTGCACCTGCCGCAGCCCGCTCTTCGTCCCGTCCGGCAGGTCGACCTGCGTGACGTCACCCGTGATCACGATCTTCGATTCGAAGCCGAGGCGGGTGAGGAACATCTTCATCTGCTCGGGGCTCGTGTTCTGGGCCTCGTCCAGGATGATGAAGGCGTCGTTGAGGGTCCTTCCCCGCATGTACGCCAGGGGGGCCACCTCGATCGTGCCCGCCGCCATCAGCCGCGGGATCGAGTCCGGGTCGAGCATGTCGTGCAGCGCGTCGTAGAGCGGGCGCAGGTAGGGGTCGATCTTCTCGTAGAGCGTGCCCGGGAGGAAGCCGAGCCGCTCGCCGGCCTCGACCGCGGGGCGGGTCAGGATGATGCGGTTGACCTGCTTGGACTGAAGGGCCTGCACGGCCTTGGCCATCGCCAGGTACGTCTTGCCGGTGCCCGCCGGGCCGATGCCGAAGACGATCGTGTGCTTGTCGATCGCGTCGACGTAGCGCTTCTGGTTGAGCGTCTTGGGACGGATCGTGCGCCCGCGCGAGGACAGGATGTTCTGCGTGAGCACCTCGGCCGGGGTCTCCTGGCCGTCGCTCTCGCCGTTGTCGCTCGCCTTCAGCATGGCGATCGAGCGTTCCACTGCGTCCTCCGTCATCGGCTGCCCGGTGCGGAGCACCAGCATCATCTCGTCGAACACGCGCGAAATCAGGGCGACGTCCTTCTGGTCGCCGACCGCGCTGATCTCATTGCCCCGGACGTGGATGTCGGCCGCCGGGAAGGCCTTCTCGATCACGCGCAGGAGGGAGTCGCCGGACCCCAGGACGGTGACCATGGGGTGCTGGGCGGGGACGGTGAACTGTGCTCTCGCCTGCTCCTGCGCGGGGGTGTGAGCTGTCGATGATTGAGTCATGGGCCGGCGCTGAAGGCCTGCGGTTCCTCCTCGTCACGGCCGCGCAGCTGAGGGCGGCCTCGCGATTCCCAGGGTACGACGGGGGAGTGACAAGGCCGTAGGGGTTTTGGAGTCGGGGTTCCGGCCTTGCGCCTCACGCCGAGCGGCGGAAGCCGATCGTGGGGACGGCACGCCGCAGCGGCCAGGGTCTCACCAGTTCCTCCGACACCAGGTCGGCCAGGAAGCCGTACCTCTCCAGGGCCACCGCCGACTGGCCCTCGACCGACTGCACTTTCCGCCACCACGCGGCGATCTCCGACCACCCCGGCGCCGACAGCGACCCGCCGAACTCCTGCACCGACAGCGCCGCCGTCAGCCCGGCGAAGGCCAGCCGGTCCGCCAGCGGCCAGTCCGCCAGGGTCCCGGTCACGAACCCGGCGACGAACACGTCACCGGCCCCGGTCGGATCGAGCGCCTCGACGGCGATGGCCGGGACCTCCGCCGTCTCCCCCGTGCGCCGGTCCACCGCGTAGGCCCCGTCCGCCCCGAGGGTGACCACCGCGAGCGGCACGTACTGGGTCAGGGCGTGCGCGGCGGCCCGGGGGCAGTCCGCGCCCGTGTACCGCATGGCCTCCTCCGCGTTCGGCAGGAACGCCTCGCAGTGCCGCAGGTCGGGCAGCCCCGCCAGGTCCCACGCCCCGGTGTCGTCCCAGCCGACGTCACCGAAGACCCGGGTGCCCTTGCCGGCGGCCTGGGCGATCCAGGGCGCGCTCACGCCGGGCGCGAGGGAGGCGACGGCGGCACGCGCGCGGGGCGGGCACTCGGGGGCCGGTTCCTCGGGGGGCGGCTCGTGGCCGTGCGAGACCATCGTGCGCTCCCCCTCGTAGGCCATGGAGACGGTCACCGGGGAGTGCCAGCCGGGCACCGTGCGCGACGTGGAGAGGTCGATGCCCTCGCCGTGCTCCAGGGCGTCCCAGCAGTAGTCGCCGTAGTGGTCGTCGCCGAAGGCCGCCGCGAGGGACGTGCGCAGGCCGAGGCGGGCCAGTGCGGTCGCCATGTTGGCGACGCCGCCGGGGCTCGACCCCATGCCGCGCGCCCAGGACTCCGTCCCGCGCACCGGGGCGGAGTCGAGACCGGTGAAGATGATGTCCAGGAAGACGGTGCCGGTGAGGTAGACGTCCCAGGGCGGATCGTCCGGTGTGCGCAGCGGGGCGAGGGGATCGACCTGGCTCTGGCGGTGCGATCCCTTTCCGGCCGGGCCCTTTCCGGCCGGGGCGGTGGACGCGGTCACTGTGCGCTCCCTGACGTGGTGCGGATCAGGCCAGTCTGCACCACATCACCGACAACGTGACGCCGATCACGCCGGACCCACCCGTCCCGTCGGCTCGCGCCGGCCCTCGCGTGCCCTCGCCCCGGGCGGGAGCGGGCCTACGGGAGCGGGCCTACCAGCGGGGCATCGCGGGGGTCACCCACGCGGGGTCGGCGATCCGCATCGCCGCCGCGTCGTCACGGTCGCGCAGGGTGCCGTCGTCGTCCAGCCACCGCCGGTGCAGCACCGCCAGCCGTTCGCGGTCGAGTTCCACGCCGAGGCCGGGCGCGTCGGACACGGCGACCTTGCCGCCCTCGAAGGTGAGCCGCTCGGTGAGGACGTCCTCGGACTGCCAGGGGTAGTGGGAGTCGCAGGCGTGGTGGAGGTCCGGGACGGTGGCGGCCACGTGGGTCATCGCGGCGAGCGAGATGCCGAGGTGGGTGTTGGAGTGCATCGACACGCCGACGCCGAAGGTGCGGCAGACGGCGGCGAGCTGCTGGGTGTTGCGCAGTCCGCCCCAGTAGTGGTGGTCGGACAGCACGACCTGGACGGCGCCCTTCGTGAACGCCTCCTGGATCTCGGCGAAGGTCGTCACGCACATGTTGGTGGCGAGCGGCACCCCGGTCCGTGCGGCGACCTCGGCCATGGCGGGCGTGCCGAGCGCCGGGTCCTCCAGGTACTCCAGGACGTCCCCGAGTTCCCGGGCCACCTCCACGGACGTCTCCACGGACCAGGCGCCGTTCGGATCGAGCCGCAGCGGGTGCCCCGGGAAGGCCTCGGCGAGTGCCCGTACGGCCGCGATCTCCTGGTCGGGCGGGAAGACGCCGCCCTTGAGCTTGAAGGAGGTGAAGCCGTACCGCTCCGTGAAGCGGCGGGCCTGTTCCACGACGCCCGCCGGGTCGACGGCGGCGCCCCAGTCGTCCTTCTCGGCCGGCACGCCCTCGGGGTGGTGGGCCCACTTGTAGAACAGGTAGGCGCTGTACTCGACGGCGTCGCGGACCTTCCCGCCGAGCAGTGTGTGCACGGGCAGTCCGAGCGCCTTGCCGAGGGCGTCGAGGCAGGCGACCTCGAAGCCGGAGACGACGGACAGCCGCAGTTTGTCGGCTGTCTGGACGCCGCGCAGCCCGCCGACGTCGACGGCGTTCTCGACGCGGGACGCGTCCACCGCGACCTGGTCGGCGACCGTGAACAGGCCGTTCAGATCGCTGACCTGGCGCCCTTTCAGCCGCTCGGCGAAGGGCCGGGCCAGTTCCAGGTACTTGGCGTCTCCGTAGGTCTCCCCCACGCCGGTGATCCCGTCGGCGGTGACGACCTCGACGATCAGCCGGGGCGTGTACGGCTGGTGCACGCCCTGGGTGTTCAGCAGCGGCGGGTCCGCGACCAGGATCGGTGTGAGCGTCACGTCGGTGATGGTGAGGTTCACAGGGAGGCTCCCACGAGGTCGAGTCCGGCGGTGAGGAGGGCGGTGAGGGCGGCCAGGTCGGCGGGTGAGGGGTCGGTGAGCGGGGCGCGGACGGGGCCCACCCGGTGGCCGCGGAGCCGGGCCGCGGCCTTCACCAGCGACACGGCGTATCCGGGGACGCGGTCGCGCAGTTCGACGAGCGGGACGTAGAACGCGCGCAGCAGCTTGTCGACGGTGCCGTGGTCGCCGTCGCGCAGGGCGGCGAAGAAGGCTCCGGCGATCTCGGGGGCGAAGGCGTGGACGGCGGAGGAGTAGGCGGGGACGCCGACGGTGGCGTAGGCGCGGGCCTGGATCTCGGCGGTGGACGCCCCGTTGAAGAACAGGAAGTCCTCGGGCGCGGCCAGGGTGAGGCGCTGGAGCCGGTCGAGGTCGCTGTGGCCGTCCTTGAGGCCGATGACGTTCGGCAGGGCGGCGATGCGGCGGAGCGAGCCGGCGGTGAAGGCGACCTGGCCGCGCTGGTAGGCGATCAGGGGCAGTGGGGTGCGGGCGGCGATCTGCTCCAGCTGGGCGACCAGGCCGTCCTGCGGGGCGGCGACGAGGTAGTGCGGCAGCACGAGCAGCGCGTCGGCTCCGGCGTCCTCGGCGATGCGCGCGAACCGGACGGCCTGGGCCCAGCCGTAGCCGGTGCCCGCGACGACGGGGACGCGGCCCGCCGCCTCCTCGACGGTGATGGTGACGACCTGCCGGTACTCGTCCTCGTCGAGTGAGAAGAACTCGCCGGTGCCGCAGGCCGGGAACACGGCGCCGGGGGCTGCGGCGAGCCGCTCGGCGACGTAGGCGCGGAAGCCGTCCGGGTCGAGGGTGCCGTCGTCGCGGAAGGCGGTCAGCGGGAACGACAGCACGCCGACCGTCATCCCCGCCCGCAGCCGCTGCGCGACCGCCACCGGTCCGGCGCTCACGGTCGTCATCTCCCAGTCATCTCCTCATGTAGATGTCATCTACGTATGAGAATGAGGGTTGTGTATGCGAACGTCAACCGCCCGGGGCGCCCCGATTACCATCGGTGCATGTCAGACACAGGGGGCGTCCGTGAGGTGAAGTCCGCGGCGCGCACGGTCGAGCTGCTGGAACTCCTCGCCGCGCGCGGCGACCGCCCGGCCCGACTCCAGGAGCTGGCCGACGAACTCGGCGTCCCGCGCAGCTCGATGTACGCCCTGCTGCAGACCCTGATCTCGCGCGGCTGGGTCCGCACGGACGTCACCGGCTCCCTGTACGGCATCGGCATCCACGCCCTGCTCACCGGCACGAGCTACCTCGACTCCGACCCGCGGGTCCGGGCCGTGCGCCCCTACCTCGACGAGGCGTCCGAAGCGCTCGGCGAGACCATTCACATGGGCCGGCTGGACGGCCGGGACGTGGCGTATCTGGCGACCCGGGAGTCGCACGAGTACCTGCGCACGATCAGCCGGGTGGGGCGGCGGCTGCCCGCGCACGCCGGGGCGCTGGGCAAGGCCCTGCTGGCGGAACGCCCGGACGGGGAGCTGCCCGAGGGGCCGTACGAGGCGCTGACCCCGAACTCGCACACGAGCAGGGAGTCCCTGGCGGCCGACCTCGCCCGGATCCGGTCCCGCGGCTGGTCCGTGGACCGCGAGGAGGGGGTGACCGGCATCGTCGGCTTCGGGTTCGCGCTGCGCTACGACGCCCCGGCGCAGGACGCGATCAGCTGCTCGGTGCCGGTCGCCCGGCTCACACCCGCGCACGAGGAGCGGATCATCGCGGTGATGCGGGAGATCCGGATCAAGGCCGAGGCGACCGTTCCGTCGGGGTCCGGATCGGTGCACTGGCGTTAGCCAAAACGCCGCCGACGCCTGACGAAAGGCGCTCGTTTACCCGGGCTTCACCACCCCAAACGCAACGTGCTCCAGATCACACCCCCCGGGCTCCCGTGGGCGACTACGTGCTTGATACAAATTGCTCGCGCGTTCCTGTCCGTCGACGGTCGTCGCCCAACCCCCCTTTCCCCCGCTCCTTTCGCATGCCCTGGGAACGCCCGTGTTCGCCCCCCGCACCACTCCCTGGCCCCTCGTCGCCCTTTTCACGGCCGGGTACCTCGCTCCGTATCTGCTGCCCACCACCGTCGGCAGGCTCGACTCGGACCTTCCGCTCTCCGCCACCCAGGCCGGCGCAGTCGGCAGTGCCCTGCTGCTGAGTTCGGCCGCCGCCGGATTCGTCCTGGCCTCCCGGGTCGAACGGATCGGAGCCCGCGCCCTCGCCCGGCTCGGGCTCGCCCTGGCCCTGCTCGGCTACGGCGGTGCCGCCCTGACCACCGCCGTCCCCGCGGTCATCGCCGGCGCGATCCTCGGCGGGTTCGGCTCCGGCACGGCCACCACCGTCGCCGCCACGCTCATCGCCGCTCAGCGCGACCCGCACCGGGCCTCCACTGCCGGACTGCTCACCGTCTCCGCCCTCGCGGGCGCCGTGTATCTGACCGTGCCGCACCTCGGCCCGGGGCACGGTCTGCCCCTGGCCGCGATCGCCCTCACGGCCCTGGCCGTCTGGCCGCTCACCGGCCGGCTCCCCGTCGGCACGCCCGTCGCGCCCGCCCGGCACGACAAGGCCCGGCTGCCGCACGCCCGTTCAGGCCTGCTGCTGGCCGCCGCCATGGTGTGCTGGTCGCTCGCCCAGAACTCCCTGTGGGGCGTGAGCGGCCGGATCGGCCTGGAGCAGGTGCACCTGGGCGAGGCCACCGTCGGCGTGGTCTTCGCCCTCGGCCTCGGCGCCGGGCTGGCGGGGGTCCTCGCGGCGGGCGCCCTCGGGGCCCGTCTCGGCCGCGCGCTGCCCATCGGCGGCGGCACGGTCCTCATCGCCGCCTGCATCGTGCTCAGCGCCTCCGCGACCGACCTGGGGAGCTTCGCGGCCGGCGAGATCGCCTGGAACACGCTCTACCCGGTGGTGCTGTCGTACCTCATCGGGCTCGCGGCCTCGCTCGACCCGCGCGGCCGCTGGGCGGTGCTGGTCGGCTCGGCGTCCTCGCTGGGCACCGCCGCCGGGCCGCTGACCGGCAGCGTGCTGTCGGCGCAGGCCGGGTTCCCGGTCATGGGCGCGGTCCTCGGCGCCGGGCTGCTGGTGATCGCCCTGCCGATGACCGCCGTCGCCCTGCACACCGGCGGACGCCCGCTGCTGCCCGGTGCGATCCGCCGCCGCGGCGGTCACCCGGCCGCCCTGGTCGCCGCCGCCACGGGCACGCCCAGCGGCGCGATCCCCGAGATCGGCGCCCCGGAGCAGCCGGTGGTGGAGATCCCGGTCGAGACCCCGGCCGTCCCCGCCCAGCGCGCCTACGACAAGGCGGGGTCGGAGGTCTTCTGACCCACCCGGAGCCCACCGATCCCGGAGCTACCCGAAGGTATAGGCCTCCACCTCGGCGAGATACCGCGCCCGCAGCTCCTCGTCGTCCTCCAGGAAGGAGGCGAGGAAGGAGTTGCGGGCCAGCTCGCGCAGCCGCTCCTCGGTGAGGCCGAGAGTGGCGCGCACGGCGTCGAAGTTGTCGCCGGCGTAGCCGCCGAAGTAGGCCGGGTCGTCGGAGTTGACCGTGCACATCAGGCCGGCGTCCAGCATGGCGGGCAGGGGGTGGTCGGCGAGGGTGTCGACCGTGCGCAGCCGGACGTTGGACAGCGGGCACAGCGTCAGCGGCACCCGGTCGCGCACCAGCCGCTCCACCAGCGCCGGGTCCTCCACGCAGCGCAGCCCGTGGTCGACACGTTCGACGCCGAGGACGTCCAGCGCCTCGGTGATGTACTCCGGCGGGCCCTCCTCACCGGCGTGGGCGACCCGCCGCAGTCCGAGGGCGCCGGCGGCCTCGTAGACCTCGCGGAACTTCACCGGCGGGTGCCCGACCTCGGCGGAGTCGAGGCCGACGCCGGTGATCCGGTCCAGGTAGGGCTTGGCGGCGTCCAGCGTGGACAGGGCCGACTCGGCGGACTCGTCGCGCAGGAAGCACAGGATCAGCCGGGTCGAGACGCCGTGGTTCGCCTCGCTGCTCCCCAGCGCGCGCCACAGCCCCTCGACGACCGTGCCGATGTCCAGCCCGCGGCTGGTGTGGGCCTGCGGGTCGAAGAAGATCTCCGCGTGCCGCACGCCCTGCGCGGCGGCCCGGGCGAGGTAGGCGTTCGCCAGGTCCTCGAAGTCGCGCTCGGTGCGCAGGACGGCCATGAGCTCGTAGTACAGGTTCAGGAAGGACTGCAGGTCCTCGAACCGGTAGGCCTCGCGCAGCTCGTCCGTGTCGGCGTACGGCAGCGTGACACCGTTGCGCGCGGCGAGCTCGAAAGCGAGTTCCGGTTCCAGGGTGCCTTCGATGTGAAGGTGCAGTTCGGCTTTGGGGAGGGACATCAATTCATCGTACGGCCGTTTCACCGACGCTTCGGAACCGGCACCCTCAGTAGGTCATGGGCCACGGTCAGCTCACCCTCGTACCCGGCGGCCCGGGCCTGGCGCTCGAATTCGTCCGGGTCGGTGTAGCGCTGGCTGAAGTGGGTCAGCACGAGGTGCCGCACGCCGGCGTCCCGGGCCACCCTGGCTGCCTGACCGGCTGTCAGATGCCCGTGTTCGACGGCGAGTTCCTCGTCCTCGTCGAGGAACGTCGACTCGATGACGAGCATGTCGCAGCCCTCGGCGAGCGCGTACACGCCGTCACACAGCCGGGTGTCCATGACGAACGCGAAGCGCTGCCCGCGCCGCGTCTCGCTGACGTCGTCGAGTGAGACCCCGCCGAGTTCTCCCTCGCGCTGGATCCGGCCGACGTCCGGACCCTTGATGCCGTGCGCGGCGAGCCGCTCGGGCAGCATCCGGCGGCCGTCGGGCTCGACGATCCGGTAGCCGTAGGACTCCACCGGGTGCGACAGCTTGCGGGCCTGAAGCGTGTAGCCGCCCGTGCGGGCCAGCGGCCCGTCGGTGGCGACCGGGGCCTCGGTGATGCCGACGGTCTCGCGGTAGGCGGTGGCGTACCGGAGCCGGTCGAAGAAGCGCTGCCCGGAGCGGGGGTAGTGGGCGGTGATCTCGTGCGGGACCCGGTCGAGGTTGATGCGCTGGATGACACCGGCGAGGCCGAGGGAGTGATCGCCGTGGAAGTGCGTGACGCAGATCCGGTTCAGGTCGTGCGCGGCGACCCCGGCACGCAGCATCTGGCGCTGCGTGCCCTCGCCGGGGTCGAACAGGATGCCCTCGCCGTCCCAGCGCAGCAGGTAGCCGTTGTGGTTGCGGTGCCGGGTCGGGACCTGGCTGGCGGTGCCGAGGACCACGAGTTCACGTACGGACAAGGCGGACTACCCCGGGGGCCATTCGAGGCCGCGGCCGCCGAGCACGTGGCCGTGCACGTGCCACACCGTCTGGCCGGCGCCGCTGCCGGTGTTGAAGACGAGGCGGTGGCTGTCGAGCTTCTCCTCGTCGGCGACGGCCTGGGCCTCACGGACCATGTCGGCGGTGAGGGCCGGGTCGGCGGCGGCGAGTGCGGCGGCGTTCTCGTAGTGCGCCTTGGGAATGATCAGGACGTGGGTGGGGGCCTGGGGGTTGATGTCGCGGAACGCGATGGTGGTGTCTGTCTGGCGGACGATCGTCGCCGGGATGGTGCCTGCGACGATCTTGCAGAACAGGCAGTCTTCCTGGGGCTCCCCTGCCATTTTCCCTCCGGGGGTTGGCCGAATGTGGTCCTACTCGGGCATCGTATCGTCGTCGGGTGCGGGCGCGTTCGGGCTGGTCGCGCAGTTCCCCGCGCCCCTTAAGTTGGCAGGCCTGGGGGCGTTTTCGCCGGTACTGCCTCCAGCGCTTCCAGTGCCAGTCGGATCGCCTCGTCCAGCTGGGTGTCCCTGCCCGCCGCGTAGTCCTGCGGGCGTTGCGGGACCTCCACGTCGGGATCCACGCCGTGGTTTTCCACTCCCCACTCGTAGCCCTCCAGCCAGAAGGCGTACTTGGGCTGGGTGACCAGGGTGCCGTCGACGAGGCGGTAGCGGCTGTCGATGCCGATGACGCCGCCCCAGGTGCGGGTGCCGACGACCGGGCCGAGGCCGAGGGCCTTGATCGCCGCGTTGACGATGTCGCCGTCGGAGCCGGAGAACTCGTTGGCGACGGCCACGACGGGGCCGCGCGGGGCGTCCTCCGGGTAGCTGTAGGGGCGCATGCCGCGCGGGACGGCCCAGCCGACGATACGGCGGGCCAGTTTCTCGACGACCAGCTGCGAGGTGTGGCCGCCCCGGTTCTCGCGGACGTCGACGACCAGGCCCTCCCGGGCGACCTCGACGCGCAGGTCGCGGTGGATCTGGGCCCAGCCGGGGGCCTGCATGTCGGGGACGTGGAGGTAGCCGAGGCGGCCGCCGGACCTCTCGTGGACGTAGGCGCGGCGGTCGGCGACCCAGGCGTGGTAGCGCAGGGGCTCCTCGTCGGCGACCGGGACGACGACGGCGTGCCGGGGGTCGCCGCCGCCGGACGGGGAGATGGTCAGTTCGACCGGCTTGTTCGCCGTGCCGATCAGCAGCGGACCCGGGCCGGCGACCGGGTCGACGGGCTGGCCGGCGATCGCCACGATGGCGTCCCCGGGGCGTACCGCGACGCCCGGGGCGGCCAGCGGGCTGCGGGCGTCCGGGTCGGAGGTCTCGGAGGGCAGGATGCGGTCGACGCGCCAACTGCCGTCCTCGTGGCGGGAGATGTCGGCGCCGAGCAGGCCCTGGCGGGGGCCGCCGCCGTGGCCGCCGCGCGGGGTGACGTAGGCGTGCGAGGTGCCGAGCTCGCCCTGGACCTCCCACAGCAGGTCGACCAGGTCGTCGTGGGTCGCGAGCCGCTCCACAACCGGGCGGTAGCGGTCGAGGACGCCGTCCCAGTCGACGCCGCTCATGTCGGGCCGCCAGAAGTGGTCCCGCATGATGCGGCCGTTCTCGTCGAACATCTGGCGCCACTCGGCCGCCGGGTCGACGAACTGGCGTACCCGGCCCAGGTCGACGGTGATGTTGGAGTCGCTGTCGTCGTCGCCCGAGGCGCGCCGGTCGCTGGGCACGACCTTCAGCCGCCCGTCGGTCCACAGCAGCACCCGCTTGCCGTCACCGCTGACCGCGAAGTGGTCGGCGTCGACGGCGAGATGCTCGACGCGCTGCTGGGCGAGGTCGTAACGCTCCAGCTCGGACTTGGGGTCGGGGTCGTCGGGGGTGGCCCGGGACGCGCCGAGCACACCGGTGACCGGGTGGCGCAGCCACAGGACACCGTCCTTGGCGGCGCGCAGGTTGGTGTAGCGGGCGGCCTCGACCGGGAAGGGCACGATGCGGTCGGCGAGGCCTTCGAGGTCGATGCGGGTGGTGGGGGTGCCCTCGCTGTCGGGGGTCTCCTCGCGGTCCGGTGTCTCGAAGGAGCGGCCGTGCCGCTGCGGCCCGAACGGGGAGGGCGTGGTGGCCGCGAGGGTGATCAGATGCGGCCGGGCGCCCACCACGAAGGCCAGGTCGAAGACGTGCTCGTCGTAGACCGGGTCGAAGGAGCGGGTCGACAGGAACGCGAGGTGCTTGCCGTCCATGGTGAACGCGGGCGCGTAGTCCTGGAAGCGCAGCGGGGTGGCCTCGGTGACCGACAGGTCGGTGGTGTTGGCGAGCTTCAGCTGGCACAGGGGCCGGGGGCCGGGGTGGGACCAGGCCAGCCAGGACGAGTCGGGCGAGAAGACGGGCCCGGACACATCGCCGTGCTCGCTGCGGTCCACCTCGCGCACCTCGCCCGTCTCCCGCTCGACGAGCAGCAGGCGGCCGTCGTGGCAGGCGACCGCGGCCCGGCTGCCGTCGGGTGCCATCGCGAGGTCCAGCACCCGGCCGAGCTGCCCGGCGGCGATCCGGCGGGGAGTCGCCCCGGGGGCGAGTCCGGTGGCGGGCGCGAACTCCAGGGCGTCGTCGCCCTCGGCGTCCGTCACCCACACCACCCATTCCTCGCCGTCCGCGCGGAACGTCCGCGGCAGCCGGGCCCGCACCCCGGGCGTGGCGGCCAGTGCGCGGGCCGGGCCGGCGCGGTGGGTGACCCAGTGCACGGAGCCGCGCACGGCGACCGCACTGCCGCGCGCGGTGTGGTCCGGGGACGCCGAGCCGAACCAGCGGGAGGCGTTCACCGGGAACGGCTGGAGATCGGTGCGCTGTCCCCCCAGCCGCACGTCCAGCCGCCGCGGCTCGGCCCCCTCCAGGTCGTCCAGCACCCACAGTTCACCGGCGCTGGAGTAGACGACACGGGTGCCGTCGGTCGCGGCGTGCCGGGCGTAGAAACCGTCGAGGGGGGTGTGGCGGCGCAGGTCGGACCCGTCGGCGAGGGAGGAGTAGAGCGCTCCTGTGCCCTCGTGGTCGGAGAGGAAGGCGATCCTGTCGCCCGCCCACAGCGGGTACTCGATGTTCCCGTCGACGTCCTCGTGCAGCCGCACGAACTGCCCGTCGCCCTCGCGGTCGATCCACAGCTTGCCCGCCGTACCGCCCCGGTACCGCTTCCACCAGGCCGCCTCGCGGCCCATCGGCGCGGACAGCAGCACCGTGTGCGGGCCGTGGGCGACGTCGCCGACGGGCCCGTACGGCAGAGTGGTGGCCGGGCCGCCGTCCAGCGGGACGGCGCGTGCCCAGGTGCGGCGCAGGCTCGCCTGCCCCTCGGTGCTGATCGCCAGGACCTCGCCGTCCGGGGTCCAGCCACGCACCTGCGTCTTGAGACTCCCCCAGTACGTCAGCCGCTTGGCCGGGCCGCCGTCGACCGGGGCGATGAGCACCTCGGGGGCGCCGTCTCTGGTGGAGGTCCAGGCGACCGTGGTGCCGTCGGGCGAGATGCGGGGGTGGGTCACCGGCATGTTGTCGGCGCTGACCCGCCAGGCCCGGCCGCCGTCGAGCGGGGCGAGCCACACGTCGTCCTCGGCGGTGAAGGCGACCAGGTCACCGTGCACATGGGGGAACCGGAGGTAAGCAGACGATGTCACCTGATCACCCTATGCAGGGACCACGCCGCGCGGACAGGGTTCGGATCACTTGCCCTCGACGGGGCGGCAGTCCGGATACTTCTCGCACCAGATGGTCTGGGTGACGGTCACCGTGACGGTCGGCCCGGGCTGCCCGGCCGACGGCCCGCCGACGGGGGGCGGACTGGTGGAGTTGCAGTCGCCGAGCCCGTCGACCTCGAACCACACCTTGCCGTCCACCTTGGCGGTGATCTTCCCGCGCACGCAGGCACCGTCCACCGCGTGGGTGACCTTGCCGTCGACGGTGATGTCCTTGCCGTCCTTGGTCTCGCCCTCGCAGTCGACGGTCGCGACGGTCCGCTCACGCGCCGAGGGTGACGCCTTCCCGCCGCTCTCCCCGTAGTTGGCGGTGCAGGTGAGCCAACGCACGCCCGCCTTCTGCCGGTTGAGTTCTTTGGTCACGGTCTCGTCGGTGGTGTACGCGACGGACGCGGAGCTGATGCTGCCGGGCTCGCAGGCGACGGCGCCGCCCACCGCCAGCGCGCCGAACGTCGCCGCGACCGCCACTCGCCGACCGCGCGGCCCCAGCCGATTCCTCCTCGAAGCCCCCATGGAAGGGAGCCTGCCACTGACGGAGGCCGCGCGGTAGGGCGCAAAGGCGTCAGCCGCGCAGCAGCAGCCACTCCTGGAGCTCCACCAAGTTACCCTCGGGGTCCTTGAGATGCGCCACCCGCATCCGGTCCGTCATGGGCGCAGGGCCGTGCAGCACCGTGGCGCCGCGCATCGTGATCTCCTCGCAGTACGCGTCCAGCCCGTCCACCCGCAGCACCACGAGGGAGCGGTGGCCCTCGGCCGTGTCGCCCAGTTCGTCGAGCACCTCGGCCATCATCGACCGGTCCTGCAACGCGATCCCCGCGGAGCCCACGGCGGGGCTGAACTTCTCGTACGGACCGTCCGCCGCGCCCGACTGCGGTTTGAGGCCGAGGACCTCGCCGTAGAAGCGGTAACAAGCGGCGAAGTCGGTCACGAGCAGACGAACCTGTGCGAGCTCCACGGTGCCTCCAAGGGGATCAGGACCAGCGTCCGGTGCGTGCCAGGAGCACGGCCGCGGCGGCCGTCCCGGCAGTCGATGTGCGCAGCACGCTGCGCCCGAGGCGGTACGCCTGCGCCCCCGCCTCCTCGAACAGCGCCAGCTCCTCCGGCGCCACGCCCCCCTCGGGCCCCACGACCAGCACGATCTCGCCGGTGGCCGGCAGTTCGGCCGTGGCCAGCGGTTCGTCGCCGCTCTCGTGCAGCACGGCGGCGAAGTCCGCCCGGGCCAGCAGGGCGGCGACCTGCTTGGTCGTCGCCGCCTCCGCGACCTCCGGGAAGCGCACCCGGCGGGACTGCTTGCCGGCCTCCCGGGCCGTCGCCCGCCACTTGCCCAGCGCCTTGGCCCCGCGGTCGCCCTTCCACTGCGTGATGCAGCGGGCCGCCGCCCACGGAACGATCGCGTCGACGCCGACCTCGGTCATCGTCTCTACGGCGAGTTCGCCCCGGTCGCCCTTGGGCAGCGCCTGGACGACCGTGACCCGGGGTTCCTCCGCGGGCTCCTCGGACACCGAGTCCAGCTGGAGGATCAGTCGGTCCTTGCCTTCCGTGTCGAGCACGACGCAGTCCGCCCAGCGGCCCGCCCCGTCCGTCAGCACGACGTCCTCACCGGCCCGCAGCCGCTTCACGGAGACGGCGTGCCGCCCCTCCGGTCCGTCGAGGACGTACCGGCCGCCCCCGCCCGCGTCGAAGTGCTCGACCACGAACACCGGCGCGGTCACAGCACGCCCCCGCCCGCCAACGAGGCCCGGGCGGTAGCCAGTTCACCGGCCAGCACCTCGACCAGTTGCCCGGCGGGCAGCTCCCGCGCCATGCGGTGCCCCTGCCCGGCCCACAGCGCCATGCCCTGCGCGTCACCGGCCTTGGCGGCGGCCTTGCGCAGCGGCGAGGTGAGGTGGTGGATCTCGGGGTAGGCGGCGGGCGCGTACGGACCGTGCTCGCGCAGGAACCGGTTGACGAGGCCGCGCGCGGGCCGCCCGGAGAACGCCCGGGTCAACTCCGTTCGGACGAACAGGGGGTTGGTCAGCGCCCGCTTGTGCAGTGCGTTCGCGCCCGACTCGTGCGTGGCGAGGAAGGCGGTGCCCAGCTGGGCGGCGCTCGCGCCCGCCGCGAGCACACCGGCGATCTGGCTGCCGCGCATGATGCCGCCGGCGGCGACGATCGGGATGCTCACGGCTTCGCGGACCTGGGCGATCAGCGACAGCAGCCCGAGGCCGGAACCGTCCGTCTCGGGGACGTCCCGGTGCGTGCCCTGGTGGCCGCCGGCCTCGACGCCCTGGGCGATGACCCCGTCCGCACCCGCCCGTTCGACGGCCCGGGCCTCGTCGGGGGTGGTCGCTGCGGCCAGGACGAAGGTGCCGACGCGGTGCAGGGCGTCGACGACCTCACGGCTCGGGACGCCGAAGTGGAACGACACCACCGGCACGGGGTTGTCGCGCAGCACCACGAGCTTGGCCTCGAAGCCGTCGTCGCGTCCGCTGTCCGGATCGCCGAGCTCGGCCTCGTACCAGGTGGCCTCGCCGGCCAGCTGGTGGGCGTAGACGTCGACGGCGGCGGGGTCTGCGTACTCCGGCTGGGGCATGAAGACGTTGACGCCGAAGGGCCTGCTGGTGAGGCTCCGGAGCTGCTTGATCTCCTGGTACATCCCGTCGGCGGTCTTGTACCCGGCGGCGAGGAACCCGAGCCCGCCCGCCTCGCACACGGCCGCGGCGAGCTGCGGTACGGAGACGCCGCCCGCCATGGGGGCCTGCACGATCGGGAGGGGGAAGAGATCGGTCAGTGCGGAGGACATGACCGCATGTTGTCACGTCCTCCGAACAACTCCGAAACCGGCCTGCCGACTGGCATAGACCAGAAGCACGCCCGGTCTCAGCGCCCGTTGAAGGCGTCCTTCAACCGCGAGAACAGCCCCTGCTGCCCAGGCTGACCGCGCCTGCCCGGGGGACAACCCCCGGACCCCCGGCAGCGGCCGGACCGCTCACCTCAGCGCCCGTTGAAGGCATCCTTCAACCGCGAGAACAGCCCCTGCTGCCCAGGCTGGAACTGCCCCGTGGGCCGTTCCTCGCCGCGGAGCTTGGAGAGCTCGCGCAGCAGGCGCTCCTGCTCGGGGTCGAGCTTGGTCGGGGTCTGGACCTCGACGTGGACGATGAGGTCGCCGCGCCCGCCGCCGCGCAGGTGCGTGACGCCCCGGCCGTGCAGCGGGATCGACTGGCCGGACTGGGTGCCCGGACGGATGTCGACCTCCTCCATGCCGTCGAGCGTCTCCAGCGGCACCTTCGTGCCGAGGGCCGCCGCCGTCATGGGGATCGTCACCGTGCAGTGCAGGTCGTCGCCGCGCCGCTGGAACGTGCTGTGCGGCAGCTCGTGGATCTCGACGTAGAGGTCACCGGCGGGACCGCCGCCGGGGCCGACCTCGCCCTCGCCGGCGAGCTGGATCCGCGTGCCGTTGTCGACACCGGCCGGGATCTTCACCGTGAGCGTGCGGCGGGACCGGACGCGGCCGTCACCGGCGCACTCCGGGCAGGGGGTCGGGACGACCGTGCCGAAGCCCTGGCACTGCGGGCAGGGGCGGGACGTCATGACCTGGCCCAGGAAGGACCGGGTGACCTGCGAGACCTCACCGCGGCCGCGGCACATGTCACACGTCTGGGCGGAGGTGCCCGGGGCCGCGCCCTCACCGCTACAGGTGTTGCAGACGACGGCCGTGTCGACCTGGATGTCCTTGGTCGTACCGAAGGCGGCCTCGTCGAGTTCGACCTCGATGCGGATCATCGCGTCCTGGCCGCGGCGGGTGCGCGAGCGCGGTCCGCGCTGCGACGCCGTGCCGAAGAACGCGTCCATGATGTCCGAGAAGTTCCCGAAACCGCCGGCTCCGAAGCCGCCCGCGCCGCCGCCTCCGGCCTGCGAGAGCGGGTCGCCGCCGAGGTCGTAGACCTGCTTCTTCTGCGGGTCCGACAGCACCTCGTAAGCGGCGTTGATCTCCTTGAACCGCTCTTGGGTCTTCGGATCGGGGTTGACGTCCGGGTGCAGCTCGCGCGCGAGCCGCCGGAAGGCCTTCTTGATCTCTTCCTGCGACGCGTCGCGGCGCACGCCGAGTACGGCGTAGTAGTCCGTGGCCACTACGACTCCGCCAGGATCTGTCCGACGTACCGTGCCACTGCGCGTACCGCTCCCATCGTTCCCGGGTAGTCCATGCGGGTCGGTCCGACCACGCCGAGCTTGGCGACTGCCTCGCCGCCCGAACCGTAGCCGACCGACACGACGGACGTGGAGTTGAGTCCTTCGTGGGCGTTCTCGTGACCGATCCGTACGGTCACGCCCGGATCCTTCGCCTCGCCGAGCAGCTTGAGGAGCACGACCTGCTCCTCCAGCGCCTCCAGCACCGGCCGGATCGTGAGAGGGAAGTCATGTCCGAAGCGGGTCAGATTGGCGGTGCCGCCGATCATCAGCCGCTCCTCGTTCTCCTCGACGAGCGTCTCCAGAAGTGTGGAGAGCACCGTAGAGACCGTACCCCGGTCCTCGTGCTCGAACGCCTCCGGGAGATCCTCCACCAGACTCGGCACATCCGCGAAACGGCGGTTCGCCACGCAGCTGTTGAGTCGCGCGCGCAGGTCCGCGAGCGAGGCGTCACCGAAGGGCGCCGGGCAGTCGACCACGCGCTGCTCGACCCGCCCGGTGTCCGTGATCAGCACGAGCATGACGCGCGCGGGCGCCAGGGAGAGCAACTCCACATGCCGCACGGTGGACCGGGTCAGCGACGGGTACTGCACGACGGCGACCTGGCGGGTGAGCTGCGCGAGCAGCCGCACCGTGCGCGCCACGACGTCGTCGAGGTCGACGGCACCTTCGAGGAAGTTCTGGATGGCGCGCCGCTCGGGCGCGGTCATCGGCTTGACGCCGGCGAGCTTGTCGACGAACAGCCGGTAGCCCTTGTCGGTGGGGATGCGCCCGGCACTGGTGTGCGGCTGGGCGATGTACCCCTCGTCCTCCAGGGCCGCCATGTCGTTGCGGACGGTGGCCGGGGAGACGCCCAGGCTGTGCCGCTCGGTGAGGGCCTTGGAGCCCACCGGCTCCTCGGTGCCGACGTAGTCCTGGACGATGGCGCGCAGCACCTGAAGCCTGCGTTCACTGAGCATCGCGCACACCTCCAGAAGTCGTCCGCCCGTGGTCCTGCCTGTCGAGCCTGGCACTCTGCGCGTGCGAGTGCCAGCATCCCCCGGCCCAGTGTACGGCGGTGGGGTACACCCCCGGCAAGGCTGGTCGTGCGGCGCCGTGCCCCGAGCGGGGCGCACCGCTAGCGTCGCCGTATGACGGTGACTTGGGAAGACCTCGGATGGGAGCGCGTGGCCGCCGGCGTGGGGCGGTGCCGGCTGCCGGTGTGGGACTGCACGATCGGGCTGGTCGCCGGGGAGGGGGCGGTCCTCATGATCGACGCGGGGTCGAGCCTCGCCGAGGGCGCGAAACTGGGCGCGCAGGCGCGGGCGCTCACCGGTCACCGTGTGACACATCTCGCGCTGACCCATCCGCACTTCGACCATGTCTTCGGCGCCGCGGCGCTCCCGGACACCGAGGTGTTCGGCGCGGTGGGCGTGGACGCGCTGCTGACGCGGGTGCGGGACCGCGAGGAACTGCGTGAGGACGGGGTGCGCCAGGGCCTGGCGGCGCCCACGGCCCAGGAGGCGGCGGAGCGGCTGGTCCCGCCCGGCCACCTGGTCTCCGGCGAGTGGACGCTCGACCTGGGCGGCGGGCGGCAGGTGCTGCTGGCGAACGTCGGCCCGGGGCACACCGCGCACGATCTGGCGGTGCTGGTGCCCGGTGATCCGGAGGTGGTGTTCTGCGGCGATCTGGTCGAGGAGTCCGGCGAGCCGCAGGCGGGCCCCGACGCGGTGCCGTCGCACTGGCCGGCCGCCCTGGACCGGCTGCTCGACCTGGGCGGCGAGGACGCGGTGTACGTGCCCGGTCACGGAGCGGTGGTGGACGCGGCGTTCGTGCGGGCGCAACGGGACGCGCTGGCGGCGCGTTTCGGCGTGTCGCGGTGATCGCCCTCCGGCTTCTCCTATCGTCATGCGAATGCGCCAGTACTCCGCCGATCTGACCCCGCCGTGGAAGAAGCCGAAGCCGGTGCCCGAGGTCGCGGCGGAGCCGGGTCTGGTGGTGGAGGAGCCGGGGACCGGCTTCTGCGGTGCGGTGATCCGCTGCGAGGCGGGCACGGTGACACTGGAGGACCGCTTCGGCAAGCACCGGGTGTTCCCGATGGAGCCGCGCGGCTTCCTGCTGGAGGGCAGGGTGGTGACGCTCGTCCGCCCCGCGCCGGGCGGCCCCGCGCGTCCCACCCGCACGGCCTCCGGTTCGGTCGCCGTCCCCGGAGCACGCGCGCGTGTCGCCCGCGCCGGCCGCATCTACGTCGAGGGCCGGCACGACGCCGAGCTGGTCGAGAAGGTGTGGGGCGACGACCTGCGCATCGAGGGCGTGGTCGTGGAGTACCTGGAGGGCGTCGACGACCTGCCGTCGATCGTCTCCGAGTTCGCCCCCGGGCCGGACGCGCGGCTGGGCGTCCTGGTGGACCACCTCGTACCCGGCTCGAAGGAGTGGCGCATCGCCCAGTCGGTGACGAGCGAACACGCCCTGGTCGTCGGCCACCCGTACATCGACGTCTGGGAGGCGGTGAAGCCGTCGTCCCTGGGCATCGACGCCTGGCCCCGCGTCCCACGCGGCCAGGACTGGAAGACGGGCGTGTGCAGGGCCCTGGGCTGGCCGGAGAACACCGGCGCGGCCTGGCAGCGGATCCTGTCGGGAGTCCACTCGTACAAGGACCTGGAGCCGGAGTTGCTGGGCCGGGTGGAGGAGCTGATCGACTTCGTGACGGCGCCCTAGCTGCGGGCATACGACGGCCGCCCCGCTGCGGGCATGCGTGCCGCGAGGGGCGGCTCCCGTCCCAAGGAGAGCTGCACCCCGCTACGCCGGGCTGCGAAACCCCCCGCGCCCGGCGCCGAGGCCGAGCACCTCAGTCCACGAGATCGCGCACCACGCCGTCAGCCAGCAACCTGCCCCGCAGCGTGAGCACAGCCCGCCCCTCCTCATACGGTCCCGCCTGCAGCAGCCCGTCCGACAGCGCCCTGCGCGAAGCAGCAAGCCCCTCCTCCCGCAGCAGCGACAACGGCACCCCCTCCTTGAGCCGAAGCTCCAGCAGAATCCGCTCGACCCGCCGGTCCTCCTCCGACAGCACCTCACGCCCGGCCCCCGGCGACCTCCCCGAAGCCAGTGCACCCGCATACGCCCCCGGATGCTTGACGTTCCACCACCGCACCCCGCCCACGTGGCTGTGCGCGCCGGGCCCGGCCCCCCACCAGTCGGCTCCCCGCCAGTACAGCTCGTTGTGCAGGCACCGCCCGGCCTCCGAGGTCGCCCAGTTCGACACCTCGTACCACTCGAAGCCCGCGCCCGAGAGCACCTCGTCCGCGATCAGGTACCGGTCGGCATGGACGTCGTCGTCGGTCATCGGCACCTCGCCGCGCCGGATCCGCCGCGCGAGCTGCGTGCCCTCCTCGACGATCAGCGCGTACGCACTGACGTGATCCGGCCCGGCCCCCAGCACCGCGTCCAGCGACGCCCGCCAGTCGTCGTCGGACTCACCCGGCGTGCCGTAGATCAGGTCGAGGTTCACGTGCTCGAACCCGGCGCCCCGGGCCTCCGCCACACACGCCTCGGGCCGACCCGGCGTGTGCGTGCGGTCCAGCACCTTCAGCACATGCTGCCGGGCGCTCTGCATCCCGAAGGAGATCCGGTTGAAGCCGCCCTCGCGCAGGGCCGCCAGATACGCCGGATCGACCGACTCCGGGTTGGCCTCCGTCGTGATCTCGGCGTCCTCCGCGAGCCCGAACTCGTCGCGGACGGCCTTCAGCATCCGGACGAGATCACCGGCGTCCAGCAGCGTGGGCGTGCCCCCGCCCACGAACACCGTCCGGACCGGGCGCGGGTCGTCGCCCAGCACCTTGCGCGCCAGCCGGACCTCGTCGGCCAGTGTCTCGGCATAGTTGTCGCGTGAGGCGAGGACCCCGCCGGTGCCGCGCAGCTCGGTCGCGGTGTACGTGTTGAAGTCGCAGTAGCCGCAGCGGGTCGCGCAGTACGGGACGTGCAGGTAGAACCCGAGGGGGCGGTCGGCGGCCCCGGCGAGCGCGGACGCGGGCAGCGCGCCGTCGTCGGGGACGGGCTCGCCGTCGGGAAGTGCGGAAGGCATGCCTTCCATTGTCCAGCACCCGCGCGGTCAGTCCGCCTGGAGCACCAGCAGGGCGAGATCGTCCGCCGGGGGCCGCGCTCCGAACTCGTGCACGAGCCGTTTGATCCGCTCGGCTATCAGCTCCGCGTCCAGCCCGGCGCACCCGGCCAGTGCCGCGGCGAGCCCGTCCCCGTCGTCGAACTGGCGCGAGCCCGAGCGGCGCTCGGTCACACCGTCGGTGACGCACAGCAGCGTGTCGCCGGAACGCAGCTCGAAGGTCTCGCTGGTGTAGGTGGCGTCCTCGACGACGCCCAGCAGGGTCTGCGGCTGCGCGCACGGGTGGACCTCGCCGCCCGCCCCGAGCCGCAGGGGCAGCGGGTGCCCGGCGGAGGCGACGGTGCAGCGGACCCCGCCGTCGAAGGGGACCAGCTCGCCGTAGAGCAAGGACAGGAAGCGCGTCTGCGGGCCGTCGCCGGGCGGGGTCGGCCGTGCCCCCGCCGCCACCAGGGCCCGGGCCGCCGCGTCCGCGGCCTCCGTGGCGTCGTCGAGCAGCAGCTGGTTGAGGCGGTCGAGGACGTCGGCGACGCGGTACCCCTCGCGGGCGAGCAGCCGCAGCCAGGGCCGGGCCAGGCCGATCACGACGGCCGCCTCGGGCCCCTTGCCCTGGACGTCGCCGACGGCGAAGCACCAGCGGCCGTCGCCGGCCGGGAACAGGTCGTAGAAGTCGCCGCTCGGACCTCCCTTGTCGCACGGCTCGTATACGAGGGCGCTGCGCATGCCGGGGATCTCGGCCACGGCACCGGGCAGCAGTCCGCGCTGGAGGACGGCACTGATGGTGGCCTGGCGGGCGTACTGGCGGGCGGCGCCGATGGCGAGGGCCACCCGGCGGCTGAGGTCCTCGACGAGGCCGGTGATCTCGTCGGGGAAGCCGGCCTTCCCGGAGCGTCCGATGACGAGGGTGCCCAGCGGGCGCCCTCCGGCGACCAGCCGGTACGCGAGGGCCGCGCCGGGCTCGCCGTCCCCGAGCGCCTCGCCGGGCCAGGGGTAGTCGACGGGCCCGGACCCGCCGCGCTCCCGGCCACGCTCGAACGGGGACGTCCCCGTCAGGTCGAACGGCTGCGGCGGGTCCTTCTCCAGGACGCGGCGCAGCTCCTCGATGCGGTTCTCGCTGCCGTGCCAGACTCGGGCCAGGCGCGGTCCTCCCACGCCGGCTCCGCCGCTCCAGCCGCCGCCGGTGGCCTCGTCCTCCAGCCACACCGCGCACCAGTCGGCCAGCCGCGGCACGATCAGCTGCCCGGCGAGGGCCGCGACCAGGTCCTCGTCGAGCTGCCCGGCCAGCAGGTCGGAGGCCTCGGCGAGGAAGGAGAGGGCGCCACGGCCGAGCCAGGCGCCGTCGGGCCCGTTGCGTCCGTCGCGGTTCTCGTGCCGGTCCCGCCAGTCCCGCAGGTCGTTCCAGTCACGCAGGCCGTCGACTTCCCGTAAGTCCGGCCAGTCCCGGGCCTCTCCGCCCTCACGCGAGCCCCAGGTCTCTCCCGCTTCACGCAGATCCCACGGCTCTCCCGTGCCACGCCGGCTCCCCAGGGCCTCCCCGGCCTCGTCGTCCGGGTGCGGCTCGGGTGCCAGGATCTCCGCGACCCGCAGGCCGCGCGCCAGCGCGTGCTCCCCGGCGTACGCCTCGATCTGCTCGCCCGCCGTGCACCCCGCGGCGGGCAGCCGGGCCCAGACGGTCTTGCGGCCCGTGCGGTACGTGATCCCCCACGCCTCGGAGAGCGCACCGACGAGCCGCAGGCCGCGCCCGTGCTCGGGGGTGTCGTGCGGTGTCTCCGGCTCGCTGCCGCGGGGCGCGCGGGAGGGGTGGTGGTCGGAGACCTCGACGACGAGCGCCGCCGTGCCGGGGGCGTCGCCTTCCAGCCGGCACTCCATCTCGACGTCGGTGCCGGCGTGCACGACGGCGTTGGTGACGAGTTCGCTGACGACGAGCACGGCGTCGTCGGCGAGACGGTCGGTGAGGTGCTCGGCGCCGGGCAGGCCGAGTTC
The DNA here is from genome assembly GCF_031348265.1 of Streptomyces collinus. NCBI lineage: Bacteria > Bacillati > Actinomycetota > Actinomycetes > Kitasatosporales > Streptomycetaceae > Streptomyces > Streptomyces collinus. Next base: position 2,938,029 of record NZ_CP133771.1, read on the forward strand.
GGTCCACTCGGTGAGCGCCGCGCGCACCAGGTCGCGGGCGGCGCCCGGCGCGAGCGAACTGCCGGGCAGGGTCGCGCACGCCCGCGCACCCCCCGGCGCGTACGCCTCCGCACGGGGTGCGGGCTCCTCAAAAACGGGCCCCTCCTGGACGGGCACAGGCGTCTCCCCAGCGTGTGCAGGCGCCTCTGAGGCACGGGAGACGGTCTCCCGTTGCGTCGGAATGGCCCCCATGGACGGCTCCCCGGGCAGTTCGTACGAATACGCCACAGTCGATGCCGACAGAGTGACAGACTGACTACGCCCATAAGCGCCGAGTTACCGAAGTGGGCCGTCATGAGTGAGAACAGTGCTACTCCTGTGGTCGAAGACCGGTACGAAGACGGTCAGATTCGTGCATCCGATCTGCGTCCCCTGCTCGCCGCCATGACGGCCGCCCGTGACGGCGACTTCACCAAGGTGCCGGAATCCGGCCACGGGATGGCGGCCGAACTCTCCGCGGTCTTCAACCAGATCATGGACCGCAGCGTCCACTTCACCACCGAGGTGCAGCGCGTCAGACGGGAGCTGGTCCGCCACGGCCGGCTCGACGAGCGGCTCTCGGCCAGCCCGGGCCAGGGTCTGTGGACGTCCCGGGTCAACGACGTGAACCAGCTGCTCGACGCCCTGGTCGCCCCCGCGGCGAACGCCACGCGCGTGCTGGACGCGGTGGCCGGCGGCGATCTGACCCAGCGGGTCGATCTGCACGACGGCACGCGGCAGTTGCGCGGTGACCTGCGGCGTCTGGGCCGGGCCGTGAACAAGATGGTGGACCAGCTCTCCCTGTTCACCGGCGAGGTGACGCGGGTGGCCCGCGAGGTCGGCACCGAGGGGCGGCTCGGGGGCCGCGCCAAGGTGCAGGGCCTGTCGGGCAGTTGGCGGGACGTGACGGAGGCCGTCAACACGATGGCGTCCCGGCTGACGGCCCAGGTGCGGGACATCGCGGCGGTGACGACGGCGGTGGCCCGCGGCGACCTGACCCGCACGGTCACGGTCGAGGCGACCGGCGAGCTGCTGGAGCTGAAACTGACCGTCAACACGATGGTGGACCAGCTGTCCGCCTTCGCCGACGAGGTCACCCGCGTGGCCCGCGAGGTCGGCACCGAGGGCCAGCTGGGCGGCCGGGCCCAGGTGCGGGGCGTGTCCGGGGTGTGGAAGGACCTCACCGACAACGTCAACTTCATGGCGTCGAACCTGACTTCGCAGGTCCGCAACATCGCCCAGGTGACGACGGCCGTGGCCAACGGCGACCTGTCGCAGAAGATCACCGTCGACGCGCAGGGCGAGATCCTGGAGCTCAAGTCGACCATCAACACGATGGTGGACCAGCTCTCCGCCTTCGCCGACGAAGTGACCCGCGTCGCCCGCGAGGTCGGCACCGAGGGCAACCTCGGCGGCCGGGCCCAGGTCCGGGGCGTCTCCGGGGTCTGGAAGGACCTCACCGACAACGTCAACTTCATGGCGGACAACCTCACCTCCCAGGTGCGGAACATCGCCCTCGTCTCCACCGCCGTCGCCCAGGGCGACCTGGGCAAGAAGATCACGGTCGAGGCCAAGGGCGAGATCCTGGAGCTGAAGTCCACGATCAACACGATGGTGGACCAGCTCTCCGCCTTCGCCGACGAAGTGACCCGCGTCGCCCGCGAGGTCGGCACGGAAGGCAACCTCGGCGGCCAGGCGCAGGTCCGGGGCGTCTCCGGCGTCTGGAAGGACCTCACCGACAACGTCAACTTCATGGCGCTGAACCTGACCTCGCAGGTCCGCAACATCGCCCAGGTGACGACGGCCGTCGCCAACGGCGACCTGTCGAAGAAGATCACGGTCGACGCCCGCGGCGAGATCCTGGAGTTGAAGGACACCGTCAACACGATGGTGGAGCAGCTGCGCGCCTTCGCCGACGAGGTCACGCGCGTGGCCCGCGAGGTCGGCACCGACGGCCGGCTCGGCGGGCGGGCCCAGGTGCTGGGCGTTTCCGGCGTCTGGCGGGACCTGACGGACAACGTCAACTCCATGGCCGACAACCTCACCTCCCAGGTGCGCAACATCGCCCAGGTCGCGACGGCCGTGGCGCAGGGCGATCTGTCCCGGAAGATCGACGTGGACGCGCGCGGCGAGATCCTGGAGCTGAAGACCACGATCAACACGATGGTCGACACGCTGTCCTCCTTCGCCTCGGAGGTCACGCGCGTGGCCCGCGAGGTCGGCTCCGAGGGACAGCTCGGCGGCCAGGCCAGGGTCGAGGGCGTCTACGGCACCTGGAAGCGCCTGACGACGAACGTCAACGAACTGGCCTCGAACCTCACCACCCAGGTCCGCGCCATCGCCGAGGTCGCCTCCGCCGTGGCCCAGGGCGACATGTCCCGCTCGATCACGGTGGAGACACAGGGCGAGGTCGCCGAGCTGAAGGACAACATCAACCTGATGGTGGCCAACCTGCGTGAGACGACCCGCGCGAAGGACTGGCTGGAGTCCAACCTGGCTCGGCTCGCCGCCCTGATGCAGGGCCACCGGGACCTGATGGAGGTCGCCGACCTGATACTCCGCGAGCTGACCCCGCTGGTGAACGCCCAGTACGGCGCGTTCTACCTGGCCGACCCGGAGGAGGACGGCGCGACGGTTCCCACCAAGGGCCTGGCCTTCATCGCCGGTTACGGGGCCGCCCAGGACGCGACCGTGGAGACCGGCGGCCTGCCGGTGCACGGTCTGGTCGCGCAGGCGGCCCGGGAGAAGAAGCGGATCCTGGTCGAGGGCGCCCCGCCCGACTACATCAAGATCAACAGCGGCCTCGGCGAGGCGGCCCCCACGACCATCGTCATCATCCCGATCCTCTTCGAGGACAAACTGCTCGGCGTCATCGAACTGGCTTCCTTCTCCCGCTTCTCCGACGTGCACCTGGCGTTCTTCGACCAGTTCGTCAACACCATCGGCGTCGCCATCAACACGATCATCGCCAACTCCCGCACGGAATCCCTGCTCGGCGAGTCCCAGCGCCTGGCCATGCAGCTCCAGGAGCGCTCGGACGAACTCCAGAAGCAGCAGGGCGAGCTCCAGCGCTCCAACGCCGAACTGGAGGAGAAGGCCGCCCTGCTGGCCACGTCCTCCCAGTACAAGTCCGAGTTCCTGGCCAACATGTCGCACGAGCTGCGCACGCCGCTGAACTCCCTGCTGATTCTCGCCCGGCTGCTCTCCGACAACCCGGACGGCCATCTCTCCGACCAGGAGGTGCAGTTCGCGACGACGATCCACCGCTCGGGCTCGGACCTGCTCCAGCTGATCAACGACATCCTCGACCTGTCGAAGATCGAGGCCGGCCGGATGGACGTACGCCCCAAGCGGCTCCCCCTCATCAAGCTGCTCGACTACGTCCACGCCACCTTCCGTCCGCTCACCCTGGACCGGGGCCTGGCCTTCGAGGTGGCGGTCGGCGAGGACGTACCGCGCGAGATGTACTCGGACGAACAGCGCCTCCAGCAGATCCTGCGCAACCTGCTCTCGAACGCGATCAAGTTCACCGCGAACGGCAAGGTCGAGCTGCGGGTGGACCGGGTGCAGGACGCCGAGCACCGCTGGGTCCGGGACACCGACGACGTCATCGCGTTCACCGTGTCCGACACCGGCATCGGGATCGCGCCGGAGAAGCTCCCCGTGATCTTCGAGGCGTTCCAGCAGGCCGACGGCACCACCAACCGCAAGTACGGCGGGACCGGCCTCGGCCTGTCCATCAGCCGGGAGATCGCGGGCCTGCTCGGCGGCCGGATCGTCGCCGAGAGCGAACCGGGCAAGGGGTCCACCTTCACCCTCTACGTCCCGGTCGTCAGCCCCGGCCACACGGCACCGGCACCGGTACCGGGCCCCGAGGACCGCACCGGCCTGCCGCTGCCCCTCCGGCCGGCCGCCGAGCCGTTCCCGGTGGCGCATGACACGGACGACGCCTGGCCGTCCCCGACCAAGCTGGAGGCGTGGACGTCCGGCAGGCCGGGCCGGATCCTGGCCGGCCGGCGGGTGCTGATCGTCGACGACGACATCCGCAACGTCTTCGCCCTCACCCATGTCCTGGGCCGGGTCGGCATGACCGTGCTGTACGCGGAGAACGGCCGCGAGGGCATCGAGACACTGGAGCGCAGCGGGGACGTGGAACTGGTCCTGATGGACATCATGATGCCGGAGATGGACGGCTACGAAACCATCTCCGCGATCCGCCGCACACCCCGCTGGGCGGGCCTGCCGATCGTCGCCCTGACCGCGAAGGCGATGCCCGGAGACCGGGAGAAGTCCATCGCCCGGGGCGCCAACGACTATGTGCCCAAGCCGGTGGACATCGACGGCCTGCTGACGGTCGTGTGCGAACTGCTGGACCCCGAGGGCACGGAAGAAGAGGCATGAGCAGCACGGCCACTCACCCCGAACGCGCCGGAATCCTCCTCGTCGACGACATGGAGGACAACCTGACCGCCCTGGAGGCCGTCCTCGCCGCCCTCAACGAACCGCTGGTACGCGCCCGCTCCGGCGAGGAGGCGATGAAGGCCCTGCTGCGGCAGCCCATCGCCCTGGTCCTGCTCGACATCCGCATGCCCGGCATGGACGGCTTCGAGACGGCCGCCCACATCAAACGCCTCGACCAGACCCGTGACGTCCCGATCATCTTCCTCACCGGCGCGGACGACGACTCGGGCTACGCCTTCCGCGGCTACGCGACGGGCGCCGCGGACTACGTGACCAAGCCCTTCGACCCGTGGGTGCTCAGGGCCAAGGTCAGCGTCTTCCTGGACCTCTACCGAAAAGGCAGAGAGGTGGAACGCCTCAGGGCGGAGGTCCAGGACTTGCGACGCCGGGTGGGAGAAGTCACCTAGGGGTGCGGGGCTGTGTCGACGTGCGGCTCCGCCGCGTGGGCGCGAACGGCCACGACGCACCCGCAGCCGCCACACAGCCCCCGCCGCCCCCTACGCCTCGCGAGAGCCGTCGTACATCTCCTCGATCAGATGCTTGTACTCCCGCTCCACGACGGGCCTCTTCAGCTTCAGGCTCGGCGTGATCTCCCCGTGCTCGACGTCGAGGTCACGCGGCAGCAGCCGGAACTTCTTGATGGTCTGCCACCGCTGAAGCCCCTCGTTGAGCTGCTTCACGTACCCGTCGACCATCTCCACCGTGACCGGCGAGGCGACGATCTCCGCGTACGGCTTGCCCTCCAGCCCGTTGTCCTTGGCCCAGTCGGTGATGGCGACCTCGTCGAGCGCGATGAGCGCCGTGCAGAAGTTCCGGTCGGCCCCGTGCACCAGGATGTTGGACACGTACGGGCACACCGCCTTGAACTGCCCCTCGACCTCCGCCGGGGCGATGTACTTGCCGCCCGAGGTCTTGATGAGGTCCTTCTTGCGGTCGGTGATCCGCAGGTACCCGTCGGGCGACAGCTCCCCGATGTCGCCGGTGTGGAACCAGCCGTCCGGCTCCAGCACCTCCGCGGTCTTCTCGGGCAGGTTGTGATAGCCCTCCATCACGCCCGGGCCGCGCAGCAGGATCTCGCCGTCGTCGGCGATCCGCACCTCTGTGCCGGGCAGCGGCTTGCCGACCGTGCCGGTGCGGTAGGCCTCGCCCGGGTTCACGAAGGACGCCGCCGAGGACTCGGTCAGGCCGTAGCCCTCCAGGATGTGGATGCCGGCGCCCGAGAAGAAGTAGCCGATCTCCGGCGCGAGGGCGGCGGAGCCGGAGACGCACGCCCGCAGGTTCCCGCCGAAGGCCTCGCGGATCTTGGCGAACACCAGCGCGTCGGCGACCTTGTGCTTCGCGCCGAGACCGAACGGCACGGACGCGGTCCCGGTCCGGCGGAAGTTGTCCTGCGAGACCTTGGCGTACTCGCGGGCCACCTCGGCCGCCCACTGGAAGATCTTGTACTTGGCGCCGCCGCCCGCCCGGGCCTTCGCCGCCACGCCGTTGTAGACCTTCTCGAAGATGCGCGGCACGGCCGCCATGTACGTCGGCTGTACCACCGGCAGGTTCTCGATGATCTTGTCGACCCGGCCGTCCACTGCGGTGACGTGCCCGACCTCGATCTGCCCGGAGGTCAGCACCTTGCCGAAGACGTGCGCGAGCGGCAGCCACAGGTACTGCACGTCCTCGGTGCTGACCAGCCCGGTCGCGGCGATCGCCTTCGCCATGTACGACCAGTTGTCGTGCGGCAGGCGCACACCCTTGGGGCGGCCCGTGGTGCCGGAGGTGTAGATGAGGGTGGCCAGCTGGTCCTTGGTGATCGCGCCGACCCGCTCCTTGACGAGGTCGGGGTCCTTCTCCAGCCGGGCCGCGCCGCGCTTCTCCAGCTCGTCCAGGGTGAGGATCCAGTCGGCGGTCTCCACCCCGGCCGCGTCGATCACCACGACATGCGTCAGCTCGGGCAGCTCGGCGCGCTTCTCCTTGGCCTTGGCCAGCTGCTCGGCGTTCTCCGCGATCAGCACCCGGCTCTCGGAGTCCGACAGGATGTACGCGGACTCGTCGGCGTTGGTCTGCGGATACACCGTGGTGGTGGCCGCGCCGGCGCACATGATGCCGAGGTCGGCGAGGATCCACTCGATCCGGGTGCCGGCGGCGAGGGCGACGCGCTGCTCGGGCCGCACGCCCAGCTCGATGAGGCCCGCCGCGATGGCGTAGACCCGCTCGGCTGCCTGCGCCCAGTTCAGCGACTTCCAGTCGTCCGGGCCCTGGCCCGCCGACGACGGGACCGGATACCGATAGGCCTCGGCGTCCGGCGTGGCCGTCACGCGCTCCAGGAAGAGGCCCGCCACGGACGGCGGACGGTTCTCGATCAGGGTCTGTGCGTCGCTCACGACATCCTCCGGGGCCCGCGACAATGCGGCTGGCTCAGGTGCGGCTGGGTTCACTCACGAGCCCTTGTTTAACTCGTGAGTAACTATCGAGCAGGGATCAGAGTAAAGGGCGACCGGCCCGCGCGTAAGGGGCCGCGGCCTGTCACTTCGTACAGAGAGCTACCCCACGTACGCACAGGGCCCGCCGCACTTTCGTACGGCGGGCCCCTGTTCACCCGGATTGCGGTGTAACCCTCGGTAATCCTTGGTTACTTCTTGCCCTTGCCCGACCCCGCACTGTCATCACTCGACAGGACGGCGATGAAGGCCTCCTGCGGAACCTCTACGGAACCCACCATCTTCATCCGCTTCTTGCCTTCCTTCTGCTTCTCCAGCAGCTTCCGCTTACGGGAGATGTCACCGCCGTAGCACTTGGCGAGGACGTCCTTGCGGATGGCGCGGATGGTCTCGCGGGCGATCACCCGGGAGCCGATGGCGGCCTGGATGGGCACCTCGAAGGCCTGCCGCGGGATGAGCTCGCGCAGCTTGGCGACGAGCCGCACCCCGTAGGCGTACGCGGCGTCCTTGTGGGTGATCGCCGAGAAGGCGTCGACCTTGTCGCCGTGCAGCAGGATGTCGACCTTGACCAGGCTGGAGGTCTGCTCGCCGGTGGGCTCGTAGTCGAGCGAGGCGTAGCCGCGGGTCTTGGACTTCAGCTGGTCGAAGAAGTCGAAGACGATCTCCGCGAGCGGCAGCGTGTAGCGGATCTCGACCCGGTCCTCGGAGAGGTAGTCCATGCCGAGCAGGGTGCCGCGCCGGGTCTGGCACAGCTCCATGATCGAGCCGATGAACTCGCTGGGCGCCAGGATGGTGGCCCGCACGACCGGCTCGTAGACCTCCGAGATCTTGCCCTCGGGGAACTCGCTGGGGTTGGTGACGGTGTGCTCGGTGCCGTCCTCCATGAGAACGCGGTAGACCACGTTCGGCGCGGTGGCGATGAGGTCGAGACCGAACTCGCGCTCCAGCCGCTCCCGGATCACGTCCAGGTGCAGCAGGCCGAGGAAGCCGACGCGGAAGCCGAAGCCGAGGGCCGCGGAGGTCTCCGGCTCGTAGACCAGCGCGGCGTCGTTGAGCTGCAACTTGTCCAGGGCCTCGCGCAGCTCGGGGTAGTCCGAGCCGTCCAGCGGATACAGACCCGAGAAGACCATGGGCTTGGGGTCCTTGTAGCCGCCGAGCGCCTCTTCGGCGCCCTTGTGCTGGCTGGTGACCGTGTCACCGACCTTGGACTGGCGGACGTCCTTCACACCGGTGATGAGGTAGCCCACCTCGCCCACGCCGAGGCCGTCGGCCGACAGCATCTCCGGCGAGTTGGTGCCGATCTCCAGCAGCTCGTGCGTGGCGTTGGTGGACATCATCCGGATGCGCTCGCGCTTGTTGAGCTGACCGTCGATGACACGGACGTACGTCACGACACCGCGGTAGGAGTCGTAGACCGAGTCGAAGATCATCGCGCGGGCCGGGGCGTCCGCGACGCCGACCGGCGGGGGGATCTCCGCGACGACCTTGTCGAGCAGCGCCTCGACGCCCAGGCCGGTCTTGGCGGACACCTTGAGGACGTCCTCCGGGTCGCACCCGACCAGGTTGGCGAGCTCCTCGGAGAACTTCTCGGGCTGCGCCGCCGGCAGGTCGATCTTGTTCAGCACCGGGATGATCTTGAGGTCGTTCTCCATCGCCAGGTAGAGGTTGGCGAGGGTCTGCGCCTCGATGCCCTGGGCGGCGTCGACCAGGAGGATGGTCCCCTCGCACGCGGCGAGCGACCGGGAGACCTCATAGGTGAAGTCGACGTGCCCGGGGGTGTCGATCATGTTCAGGATGTGCGTGTCGTTCTTGTCGTGGGTCGGAGCCCACGGCAGACGCACCGCCTGTGACTTGATCGTGATGCCACGCTCGCGCTCGATGTCCATGCGGTCGAGGTACTGGGCGCGCATCTGCCGCTGCTCGACCACTCCGGTCAGCTGGAGCATCCGGTCGGCGAGCGTGGACTTGCCGTGGTCGATGTGCGCGATGATGCAGAAGTTGCGGATCAGAGCCGGATCGGTACGGCTCGGCTCGGGCACGTGGCTGGGGGTCGCGGGCACGCAGGGTCCTGATTCTTGAGGCGTCCGCAGTGTCTGCGGTCTCGGGTCGGATCGATACGTAGCCTCCATGGTCCCACGGGTGGGGACCACGGACGGGTTTGGGCCGCGGAAGGGGCCACTGGTAGCCTGGGTGGCTGTGCCTCGTGCCCTCTCGCAGGAGGCACTACCTCAAGAAATCACCCGGTGCGGGAAGCGCGCGGTTGCGTGCGCCCTCGTGCCAGAACCTGAGAAGGCTCATTCGTGGCGAACATCAAGTCCCAGATCAAGCGGATCAAGACCAACGAGAAGGCGCGGCTGCGCAACAAGGCCGTCAAGTCCTCCCTCAAGACCGCGATCCGCAAGGCCCGTGAGGCTGCTGCCGCGGGTGACGTCGAGAAGGCCACCGAGTACCAGCGCGTCGCCGCGCGTCAGCTCGACAAGGCCGTCTCCAAGGGCGTCATCCACAAGAACCAGGCCGCCAACAAGAAGTCGGCGCTGGCTCAGAAGGTCGACGCGCTCAAGGGCTGACATCTGATGTGACGCCGGAGGGAATCGAGCGGGCCCTCTCTCATCCGCTCCCGTCCGGCACCCCTCGGATCCGCGCGCGGCCTGCGTTCGCCACGCGGGCGCGGATCCAGCAGCTTGAATCGAAGGCCCCGCCTTCCGCTCTTCCCCAGAGCGGCCGGCGGGGCCTTCGGCCCGTTCAGGACCAGAACTCGTTGTTCTTGTCGATGTCCTCGACGCATTCGTCGAGGTCGGTGACCTTGTCGCCGACGATCCGGAAGATGATGCAGCCGGTGTCGTCGAGGGTCTTGCCGTTGCGCTGGGCCGTGAAGCGGGTCATGCCGACCGCGTGACCACGCCCGTCGACACAGATGCCGATCAGATCGGCGCGCATCGTCCCGTTCGTCTCCGCGCCCAGCCGTTCGTACATCTCGATGATCGAGTCCAGCCCTTTGAAGTCACCCGACAACGGGTGGTCTCCGGGCACGTGGTGGGTGGCGTCCCCGGCGATCAGTCCGCGCAGGGTGTCCATGTCACCGCGAGAGAATGCCTCGAATCCCTTGCGGACCAGCGCTGCGTGCGGGTGTTCAGCCATGGTCTTCGCCACCTCTCCGTCACTTGGCGACGTACGGCCGATACACCCGATTCTCCTCTTCGGCAGGAGGAGGGCGACTCGATCACGGCACAGTGGAAACATGGACAAAGCTGACACCAGTGCGCCGGTACTGGTCCGCGTGGCGACCAGGCTCCCCGCCCAGGACCTGGAGCGGGCGCGGCGCTTCTACTCGGAGAAACTCGGCCTGGATCCCGTCGACGAGCGGCCCGGCGGGCTGCTCTACCGCTGCGGCGGCGCGGAGTTCGTCCTGTTCCGCTCCACGGGGTCCTCGCCCGGCACGTTCACGCAGATGGCGCTGGAGGTCGAGGACATCGAGGCGGCGGTCGCCGAGCTGAAGCGGCGCGGCGTCGTCTTCGAGGAGGTCGACGCCCCCGGCTTCCGCACGCAGGGCGGCATCGCCGAGATCGAGGGGAACTACCCGAGCAAGGGCGCCCGAGGCGAACGCGGCGCCTGGTTCCGCGACAGCGAGGGGAACCTGCTGGGGGTGGGGGAGCCGGTGTTCTGAGGCGGGACGGTTCACGGGGCGAGCCGTGCCGAGCGGACCCGGCGCGGGGGCGGCCTCTGAGCGAGCCGTACGGGGACGGCCCGGCGCGAGGCGGTCCCTCAAGCGAGCCGTAGCGGGATGGCCCGGCGCAGGGCGGTCCCCGAAACAAGCCGCAGGCGGATGGCCCGGCGCGAGGCGGTCCCTCAAGCGAGCCGTAGCGGGATGGCCCGGCGCAGGGCGGTCCCCGAAGCAAGCCGCAGGCGGATGGCCCGGCGCGAGGCGGTCCCCGAAACAAGCCGCAGGCGGATGACCCGCGGAGGAAGGTGCCGTCGGGGCCCGACGCCGATCGGCCCGGGTACGGCTAGCCGCGTCCTCTGGAGCGGGCCGCTCGGGCGATGGTGACCACTGCCTTCTCCAGGGCGTACTCGGGGTCGTCGCCCCCGCCCTTCACTCCCGCGTCCGCCTCGGCCACGGCCCGCAGTGCGATCGACACGCCGTCCGGAGTCCAGCCCCGCATCTGCTGACGCACGCGGTCGATCTTCCACGGCGGCATCCCCAGCTCCCGCGCCAGGTCGGCCGGCCGCCCACCCCGCGCGGACGACAGTTTCCCGATGGCCCGGACGCCCTGCGCGAGCGCGCTCGTGATCAGCACCGGCGCCACCCCGGTCGCCAGCGACCAGCGCAGCGCCTCCAGGGCCTCCGCCGCCCGCCCCTCGACCGCCCGGTCGGCGACCGTGAAGCTCGACGCCTCGGCCCGCCCGGTGTAGTACCGCCCGACGACCGCCTCGTCGATCGTCCCCTCGACGTCCGCGACCAGCTGCGACGCCGCAGAGGCCAGCTCCCGCAGGTCGCTGCCGATGGCGTCGACGAGTGCCTGGCACGCCTCCGGCGTGGCGGATCGTCCCATCGTCCTGAACTCGCCCCGCACGAACGCCAGCCGGTCCGCCGGCTTCGTCATCTTGGGGCAGGCCACCTCACGCGCCCCCGCCTTGCGCGCCGCGTCGAGCAGCCCCTTGCCCTTGGCTCCGCCGGCATGCAGCAGCACGAGGGTGATCTCCTCGGCGGGGGCGCCCAGGTACGCCTTCACGTCCTTGATCGTGTCGGCCGACAGGTCCTGCGCGTTGCGTACGACCACGACCTTGCGCTCCGCGAAGAGCGACGGGCTCGTCAGCTCGGCGAGCGTGCCGGGCTGCAACTGGTCCGGGGTCAGGTCCCGTACGTCCGTGTCGGCGTCGGCGGCCTTCGCGGCGGCCACCACCTCCTGCACGGCACGGTCGAGGAGCAGGTCCTCCTGGCCCACGGCGAGCGTCACCGGGGCGAGGGGGTCGTCATTCGCAGTCTTCCTGGCCATTGCGCCAAGCATCCCACGTGCCACTGACAGCGGGCCCGGACGGGACCCCCGACGTGCGGCGACGCCGCAACCGCCCGCGCACAGGACCGGGAGCCGCTACGGCTCCTCCCGCGCGCACGGGACCGGGAGCCCTACGGCTCCTCCCGCCAGCCTTCCCACTCACCGGCCAGGCCGTCCAGCTCCCCGGCGTCCAGCCGCCCGTCCTCGTCCCGCAGGACGACCAGCCACTGCGCGTCCTCGGCGTCGTCCTCCCCGGCCAGCGCGTCCCGCACCAGCTGCGGCTCCTCGACGACCCCGAACCGCTCCCGCAGCGCCTCCACCACCTCTTCCGCCGCGTCTCGGTCGGGCAGCACCAGCACATGTCGCACGTCACTCACGCCGGACATTGTCCGACACCGCGTCGCGGCCCGGCCGCTCAGCCCTTGCGGACGACCTGTACGTCGAGATCGACCCTGATGCTCGGCCCCACCACCGCGATGCCCCGCGCCAGCATGGTCTGCCAGCTCACGGTGAAGTCGTCCCGGTGCAGCTCGGTCGTGGCCCGGCAGGCCGCCCGCACCTCGCCCTCCATGCCGTTGCCCAGCCCCAGGTACTCCGTGTCCAGCGTGACCGTCCGCGTCACGCCGTGCAGCGACAGCGCCCCCGTCACGGCCCACCGGTTCCCGCCCTTGTGCAGGAACCGTTCACTGTAGAACTCCAGCGTCGGGAACCGCTCGACGTCCAGGAAGTCCGCCGAGCGCAGATGGTCGTCGCGCATCCTCATGTTGGTGTCGATGGACGCCGCGTCGATCACCACGTGCATCGCCGACCGCTCCACCGGATCGGTGACCCGTACGACCCCCGCGAACGACTTGAACTGCCCGTGGATCCGGGCCAGTCCGATGTGCCGCGCGGTGAAGGCGATGGAGGAGTGCGCCGACTCGATCTCCCAGTCACCGGCGTCGGGAAGCTCCGGCGGCCGTGCCACCTGGAGCGTCACGTCCCCGAGGGACGCGAGCGTGTTCTCGGCCACCTGCGTGGTCGCCCGGTAGGGCGTGTACCCCTCCGCCGACACCGCGAGCCGGTACTCCCCCGCCGGCACCGTCGTCACGAACGACCCGTACGGGTCCGCTCCCCCGCTGACCACCGGCCGCCCCGCGGCGTCCGTGACCGCGAACTCCGCGTTTCTGACCGGCTCGTTGACCGGGTCCAGCACCCGGCAGGCCAGCACTCCCGCGCTCGGCGGTGTCGGCACCGCCGCCAGGGGACTCGTCCGTTGCACCCGGCTGGTGCGGCTTCCCCGCCAGCGGCCGATCATCCAGACTCCCTGAGTGGCTCGAAATCGCCTGTCGATCACTGTTGATCACACATTGCCGAAGACGCATTCGACCACTGGTGAGGCTTTCGAGGCAACACGGGACCACATCACGGGAATCCAGCAGATGTGCTGGTACTACGCACGAGTAGCCCCGTGTGGTGCCGGGTGGTCCCGGGGTCGCCATATGTGGGCGTATGTAGCCCTGTGTGGCCGGAATTGGCCGCCCCGCGTCTACGCGGGATCTCGCAATGCCGGCACTGTGCCGAGCCCGATCCCGAACCGCTCCCGGTACGCCCCGAGCACCTCCTCGTCCGTCTCCAGCTCCCGCACCTCCCGCGTCCCGTCGGCCTCCGTCGCCGTGAACCTGCGCCCGCTGAGCGTGATCCGTCCTCCGTCCTGCGTCACCCGCGAACAGACCAGCGAGCGCGTGAAATGCGACACCGGTGACGTGCTGTGCCACCACGCGCCGGCCACGAAATCGCCCAGCACCCGCGGCCGCACCTCCAGGCGGTACTGCGGTGTGCCGCCCCGGAACACGTCCAGGTCCGCCGCCTCCACCGTGCCGTGCCCGCCACGCACCCCGGCCGCGTCCGGCTCCGCCTCGACGATGCGGAACGTGCCGCCCGGATCCTCCTGTTCTCCCCGGTCCCCGAACGCCAGCGGAAGGTGACTGTGCGCCCCGAACCCCACATCGGCCAGCCAATCACCCCCGTCCACCGTCCGCACCCGCAGCGCGAGATGGTCGTAGGGGATCCCGAGCCGCCCCTCGTCGCCGTACACCCGCGCCGCCAGCAGCGCCACGTCGTACCCCAGCGCGGCGAGCAACGCCCCGAACAAGCCGTTGAGTTCGTAACAGAACCCGCCCCGCCGCGCGCCCACCACCTTGTCCAGCAGCCGCTTCTCCTCCAGCACGATCTCCTCGCCCAGGTGGATCGAGAGGTTCTCGAACGGCACGGTCTGCAGATGGCTCAGGTGCAGCTCGCGCAGCGCGTCGACCGTGGGCCACGCCGGGTGCTCGACTCCCAGTCGGCGAAGGTAGGCATCAACCTGTGCTGAGTTCATGCCCTCAGTCTCGCGCCACGCTCAGCTCTCCGCCCTCTCCCACGACCGCGAGCGCGCCGTCCCGGTCCGTCCGCAGCACCGCCGCACCCCCGTCGCGCAGCGCCGCCACCGTGCCGGGCGCAGGATGCCCGTACGAGTTGTCCTCACCGCAGGAGATGAGGGCCAGCCTCGGGGCGACCCGGCCCATGAGGCCCGGATCCTGGTACGCCGAGCCGTGATGGGCGACTTTCAGCACGTCCACGCCCTCCAGCGCCTCGGCCGCCGGCGACCGGGCCAGTGCCCGCTGCGCCGGGGGCTCAAGGTCCCCGAGGAGCAGCAGGCGCAGTCCGCCCGAGCGGACCAGCATGGCGACACTGGCATCGTTCGGCCCCTCCGGCACCGGATGAGCAGGAAGCAGCCCCGGGGCCACCCCTGGGGGCGAGACCGGCGGCGAGTCCGGCGGCGGGCTCGGGGGCGGCCACACCACCTGCCAGGCCAACTCCCCCGTACGCCGCTGCTCTCCGGCTGCTGCCCGTGTCACGGGGATCCGCCGTGCCGCCGCGAGTCTCCGTACGAACGCGGCCTGGGCCGCGGGCTCTTCGAATCCTGTCGTCTCGATCGCGCCCACCGCCCGCCCGCGCAGCACCCCGGGCAGGCCCGCCACGTGATCGGCGTGGAAGTGGGTGAGTACGACCAGCGCGATCCTGCTGATGCCCAGTGAGCGCAGGCAGTGGTCGACGAGCTGCGGGTCGGGTCCCGCGTCCACCACGACACCGGTCCCCTCGCCCGCCGCGAGCACCAGGGCATCGCCCTGCCCCACGTCACACATCACCAGCCGCCAGCCCGGCGGCGGCCAGCCCGTGACCACCCGGGTCAGCGGCGGCGGCTGCACCACCACCAGCACCAGCAGCACGCCGCAGACCCCACACCACCAGGGATGCCCGAGCAGCCGCCGTCCGACGAGCACCACCACGAGGGTCACGGCCAGGAGCAGCGCCGCGCCCGTCCACCTGCCCGGCCAGTCCACTCCCGCGCCCGGCAGCGCCGCCCCGGTCCGGGCGATCCGCGCGATCCATTCGGCGGGCCAGTGCGCGCACCAGGCCAGCACCTCGGCCACCGGCATCGCCACCGGCGCCGTGGCCAGCGCCGCGAACCCCAGCACGGTCGCCGGCGCGATCGCGAACTCCGCGAGCAGATTGCACGGCACCGCCACCAGGCTCACCCGCGCCGACAGCACGGCGACGATCGGCGCGCACAGGGCCTGCGCCGCCGCGGCGGCGCCCAGCGCCTCAGCCGGCCTCGGAGGCACCCCCCGCCGCCGCAGCCCGGCGCTCCAGCGCGGCGCGAGCGTGAGCAGGGCCCCGGTCGCCACGACGGACAGCAGGAACCCGTAACTCCGCGCGAGCCAGGGGTCGTACAGCATCAGCAGCAGAACCGCCGTCGCCAGCGCGGGGATCATCGATCTGCGGCGGCCGGTCGCCAGGGCGAGCAGCGCCACGGCCCCGCAGGCCGCGGCCCGCACCACGCTCGGGTCCGGTCTGCACACGATGACGAACCCGAGCGAGAGAGCACCCCCGAGCACCGCCGCCCCGCGCAGGGAGATACCGAGCCGGGGCGCGAGCCCCCGCCGCTCGACGTGCTGCGCCAGGCCCGGCGGCCCGAGCAGCAGTGCGAGGAGAATGGTGAAGTTTGCCCCGGAAACAGCCAAAGTGTGGGTGAGGTCGGTCTCCTTGAACGCCTCCTCCAGCTCCGGAGTGATTCGTGAGGTGTCCCCCACCACCAGCCCCGGCAGCAGGGCCCGGGCGTCCGCAGGCAGTCCGTCGGTCGCCTCGCGCAGCCCGGCGCGCAGACGCCCGGCGAGCCGCTGCGGTCCCGACGGCTCTCCCACCACGACCGGTTCGCCCTGGTCCCGCACCCGCAGCACGGCCGCGATCCGGTCGCCGCCCGTCATCGCGGGCGCCGACCGCGCACTGACCCGCAGCCGCGTCGACGGCAGCAGGCCGAGCCACGGTGACCGCCCCCGCCCACCGGCCTCCCGGCCGGGAGGCGCCGCGTCCGCGTCGACGATCAGCAGCACCGGCGCCCTCGTCGTCACCGCCGTGCCTCCCGCCTCCTGGACGCGCTGCACGTCGGCGTCGATCAGCACGGCCGTCGGAGCAACGTGATCGCCCCGGACCCTCGGCCGGGTGAGCCGTGGGTCCGACGTGAGCTCGACCTCGGCGGTCACCGTCGCGTACTCCCGCGCCAGGCCGGGCACGGGCCCCCGGCGCAGATCGGCCCCGTGCAGCCCGGCCGAGGCGGCAGCCGCGGCCACACACAGCAGCAGGGCTGCCGCCGAGGCCCGCGGCCATGACGCCGTCCGGCGCCGCCGGATCAGAGGCAGCAGTCCGACGGCCACCAGACAGCCGATCACGATGCCGAGGACCCGTTCCGGCGCCGCGTCGAGCATGAGCGCCGCCGTCCCCCAGGCCGCGAGGGCGGGTGGTACGAGCCGCAGGTCCGTCGGGCCCTCCTGGCGTGGACGGGCGGTGCCCAGGCGTGTGCCGGAGGAAGCGTGCACGGACGACCGGGCGGGCCGGAGCCCGGACGCGGCCTCGTCCTGCGGGGACGGCGGGCCGGCGAGGCTCCTCATGGCCGTACGAGGTTCCGCAGGTCGGCGAAACGGCGGTCGCCGATGCCGTTCACCTCGCGCAGTTCGTCCACGGAACGGAACCCGCCGTGCTGCGTGCGGTAGTCGATGATGTGCTGGGCCAGCACCGGGCCGACACCCGGCAAGGTGTCGAGCTGGTCCGCGGTGGCGGTGTTGAGCGGGACGGGAGCCGCCGGTGCGGCCGCCGCTCCCGCAGCCGCACCGGCCGCACCGGCCGTACCGCCAGGGGCCGTACCGCCCGCCCCGGTTCCCCCGACGGGAGCAGGCCCTCCGACGATCACCTGCTCGCCGTCCACGAGGAACCGGGCGCGGTTGAGCCCGTCGGTGTTCGTGCCCGGCTTCACCCCGCCGGCCGCGTGCAGCGCGTCCGCCACCCGCGATCCGGCCGGCAGCCGGTGGATCCCCGGGTCGCGGACCTTGCCGCTGACGTCCACGACGATCGCGGCCGTCCCCGCCTTGACGGACCCGGAGGCAGCTCCGGAAGGAGCCCCGGCAGGCATCCCGGCAGCAGCCGGGCCCCGCTCCCCGGCGGCCTGTCCGCTCTCCTGCCGCTCCCCGAACGGCATTGCCGCCCGCACCACCTCCGGCGGCCGCACTGTCTGCGAGCGGCCTGCCCAGAAGTGCTGCACGGCGAACCCCGCCGCGACGACGAGCACCACCGTCAGAGCCAGCACATTGCGCCGCTCCAGACCGCACCTGGCCTGCAACCACAGCGGCATCCGCTCCCGCAGCGCAAGCCCGGCCCGCTCCCGCCAGGCTCCCTCCGCCACGCCACCGTCCTCGCCCTCCGGCCCGGCGAAAGCACCCACGGCAACCGGCCCTCGCCGGGTCTCTTCGACACCGACGAAACCCGGCGGCCCCGGCGGCCCCGGCGGCCCTGGTGGCCCCTGCCCCGACTCCCGCCGCTCCCCGGCCCGTTCGACCGTTTCCGCCCGCCCCGAAGGCCCGGCCGACCGGGCCGTCCCAGCCGACCCCGCAAGCTCGACAGACCCCGCAAGCTCAGCCGAACCGCCGAGCTCGGCAGACCCGGCAGGCGCCGCCGACCCGGCCGACTCACCGAACAAAACCCCTGCCCGCCGCCGGAGTTCCTCCGCCGACGCATGATCCCGACGGATCCGCCCGCGTGCGACAGACGCGTGCCGACGATGACGGACGCGCCCGTCGGACGCCGGCCCACGGCCCGGCCCACTGGTCGCGGTCGCTGTACGTGAACGTGATCGAAGTCCCATGCGACGAGGATCGGCCACCTCGGCCCCGTCGCGATGATCTTGCTCGATTCCCGGGGACAGTCCACCGGTTGTGGACAACTCCGTCCCTCACACGGGCGATCCGAGCCCCTCAGCAATGTTCACCGGGGCGAAACCACAACTCCCAGCAGCCCGGGCCCCGTGTGCGCCCCGATCACCGCCCCGACCTCGCTGACATGCAGATCGGCCAGTCCGGACACCCGCGTCCGCAGCCGGTCGGCGAGGGCCGACGCCCGGTCCGGGGCGGCGAGATGGTGCACGGCGACATCCACCTGGGCACTGCCCGCGCGGTCGGCCGCGATCTCCTCGAGGCGGGCGATCGCCTTGGACGCGGTCCGCACCTTCTCCAGCGGTTCGATACGGCCGTCGGTCAGCTGCAGCAGCGGCTTCACCGCGAGCGCCGACCCCAGCAGGGCCTGCGCGGCACCGATACGGCCGCCGCGCCGCAGGTAGTCGAGGGTGTCGACGTAGAAGTAGGCGGAGGTGCCCGCGGCCCTCTTCTCCGCGGCCGCGACGGCCTCGTCCACCGTCCCGCCCGACTCCGCGGCCTCCGCGGCGGCGAGCGCGCAGAACCCGAGCGCCATCGCGATCATGCCCGTGTCCACCACCCGCACCGGCACCGGGGCCTGCCGTGCGGCCACGACGGCCGCGTCGTACGTCCCGGAGAGTTCGGCGGAGAGGTGGAGGGAGACGATGCCGGTGGCACCGGACTCGGCGACCTTGCGGTACGTCTCCTCGAAGACCGCGGGAGCCGGCCGCGAGGTCGTCACGGGACGCCGCTTCTGCAAAGCCTGGGCGAGGGCGCGGGTCGAGATCTCGGTGCCCTCTTCCAGTGCCCGGTCGCCGAGGACCACCGTCAGAGGTACCGCCGTGATGCCGTGCCGCTCCATCGTCCGGGCCGGCAGGTAGGCCGTTGAATCGGTGACGATCGCGACATGGCGGGACATGAGCTGGAGGTTACCTGCCGTAGCGCCCGTGCGGCAGTCCGGCCCCCGCGCCCCGCGGCACGCGTGGCCGGATCAAGTGGTGCTCTCGGGGCGGGGCTTCTTCTGCCAGGGGTAGGTCGGGCGTGCTGCCGGCGGCGTGATGGCGGGCCGCACCGGCTCCTGCGCGGAGCTCGACTGCGCGGTGTCCGGCCAGGTCTGCCCGGCCGTGGCGGCATCGGCGGCGGGCGCCTCGGGCCACGGCGGCGGCCCGGACTGCGACGGCGCGGCCTGCTGCCGGGCGGACCCGGACTGCGCCGAGGGCGAGGGCTGCTGCCGGGTGGTCGCGGACTGCGCCGAGGACGAAGGCTGCTCGGAGGACGCGGGTTGCGGCTCCGGAGCCGTCCAGTGCCGCAGCGCTCCGGACTCCAGGTCGATCTGGGCGCTGAGCGAGTCCAGGTCGTCGTCCGCGAAGCGGCGGGCCCGGTCGCGGGCCGCCCAGCGCAGCGAGTCGGCCGAGTGCGTGATGCGTTCGGTTCGCTCGCGCAGCCCGGGCAGCCGCTCGATGAGCGCGGCGCGGTCCGGCTCGGACTCCAGACGCTTGAGCTCGTCGTCCAGCTCGTGGCCGTGCGCACTGAGCCGTTCGAAGAGGCCGACGGACTCCTTCAGGGACTCGTCCTCTGCGACGGCCGCGTGCAGCGCCTCCTGCGTGGTGCGCATCGAGGTGCGCAGCTTCAGCCGGAGCTGGGCCAGTTCCCCCGCGGCGCCGGGCTGGGCGAAGGACTTGGCGCGCAGTGTGTGGTCCTCGACCGTGCGGCGGGCCTGGGTGATGCCACGGTCCACGCCGCGCTTGGCGGCGCCGACCGCCTTCACGGTGGCGTACGCCCCGAGCCCGAACAGAAGCACGATGAGCAGGGCGAAGACGGCGATCACTGCATCCACAAGGGCTCCTCCTCGGACGTCACGGCGCTTCGCGTCGCTCTTCAACGGTAAACGCAACAGGCAGGCCCGGAGTTCCAGAAAAACCCCGAACCTGCCCGTAGGGGACCACCCCGAGAGGGGTCCTGCCCGGGTCCTGCCCGTA
Organism: Streptomyces collinus; assembly: GCF_031348265.1. Lineage (NCBI taxonomy): Bacteria > Bacillati > Actinomycetota > Actinomycetes > Kitasatosporales > Streptomycetaceae > Streptomyces > Streptomyces collinus. Next base: position 2,958,173 of record NZ_CP133771.1, read on the forward strand.
GGGGACCACCCCGAGAGGGGTCCTGCCCGGGTCCTGCCCGTAGGGGACCACCCCGAGAGGGGTCCTGCCCGGGTCCTGCCCGTAGGGGCCCCCGAGGGGGCCCTGCACATGGGGCCCTGCCCATGAGAACCCACCCCGAGAGCGGTCCGCACGCCCCGGCGGCTACGCCGGAACGATGTTCACCAGCTTCGGCGCGCGCACGATCACCTTCCGGATCCCGGCCCCGCCCAGCGCGGCGACGACCTTCTCGTCCGCCAGCGCGGCCTTCTCCAGCTCGTCGTCGGAGATCGACGGCGCGACCTCCAGCCGCGCCTTGACCTTGCCCTTGATCTGCACGACGCAGGTCACGGTCTCGTCGACGACGTACGCCGGGTCGGCCACCGGGAAGTCCTGGTGCACCACCGAGTCGGTGTGCCCCAGCCGGCGCCACAGCTCCTCGGCGATGTGCGGGGCCAGTGGCGCGACCATCAGCACCAGGGCCTCGGCCACCGGGCGGGACACGGCCCCGCCCACCTTGGTCAGGTGGTTGTTCAGCTCGGTGACCTTGGCGATGGCGGTGTTGAACCGCATGCCCTCCAGGTCGCCGCCGACCCCGTCGATCGCCTTGTGCAGGGCCCGCAGCGTGTCCTCGTCGGGCTCGGCGTCCACCACCGTCAGGTCGCCGGTCGCCTCGTCGACGATGTTGCGCCACAGCCGCTGCAGCAGCCGGAACTGGCCGACCACCGCGCGCGTGTCCCACGGCCGGGAGACGTCCAGCGGGCCCATGGCCATCTCGTACAGGCGCAGCGTGTCGGCTCCGTACTCGGCGCAGATCTCGTCCGGAGTGACCGCGTTCTTCAGGGACTTGCCCATCTTGCCCAGCAGCCGGGAGACCTTCTCGCCCTGGTACCAGTAGGCGCCGTCGCGCTCCTCCACCTCGGCGGCCGGCACCGCGATGCCACGGCTGTCGCGGTACACGTAGGCCTGGATCATGCCCTGGTTGAACAGCTTGTGGAACGGCTCCGCGGAGGAGACGTGGCCCAGGTCGTACAGGACCTTGGACCAGAAGCGCGCGTACAGCAGGTGCAGCACGGCGTGCTCGGCGCCGCCGACGTACAGGTCGACGCCGCCGTGCGGCTGGCCCTCGCGCGGGCCCATCCAGTACTGCTCGATCTCGGGGTCGACCAGCTTCTCGGAGTTGTGCGGGTCCAGGTAGCGCAGCTCGTACCAGCAGGAACCGGCCCAGTTGGGCATGGTGTTGGTCTCGCGCCGGTACGCGCGCGGACCGCGGCCGTCGCCCAGGTCCAGGGTGACGTTGACCCAGTCCTCGTTGCGCGACAGCGGGGTCTCGGGCTGGGTGTCGGCGTCATCCGGGTCGAAGGTGCGCGGCGAGTAGTCCTCGACCTCGGGCAGCTCCAGGGGCAGCATCGACTCGGGCAGCGCGTGGGCGATGCCGTCCTCGTCGTAGACGATCGGGAAGGGCTCGCCCCAGTATCGCTGGCGGCTGAACAGCCAGTCGCGCAGCCGGAAGTTGACAGTGCCCTCGCCGACGCCGGACCGCTCCAGCCACTCGGTGATGCGGGCCTTGGCCTCGGCGACGTCCAGGCCGTCCAGGCTCACCTCGTCGTTCGAGGAGTTGATGATCTTCGCGTCGTACGACGAGAAGGCGTTCTCCCAGGTCGAGGTGTCCGTGCCGCGGCCGTCGGTCGGCTCGACGATGCAGTGGATCGGCAGCTCGAAGGCGCGCGCGAACTCGAAGTCGCGCTGGTCACCGGCCGGGACCGCCATGATCGCGCCGGTGCCGTAGCCCATCAGGACGTAGTCGGCGATGAAGACCGGGACCTGCTCGCCGTTGACCGGGTTGGTGGCGTACGCGCCGATGAAGACGCCGGTCTTGTCCTTGGCCTCGGCCTGGCGCTCCACGTCGGACTTCGAGGCGGCCTGGGCGCGGTAGGCGGCGACGGCCTCGCCCGGGGTCGCGTGACCGCCGGTCCAGACGTCGTGCGTGCCCTCGGGCCAGGCGGCCGGGGTGAACTTCTCCACCAGCGGGTGCTCGGGCGCCAGCACCATGTAGGTGGCGCCGAACAGGGTGTCGGGGCGGGTGGTGAAGACGGTGATGCGCTCGCCGTCGATGGGGAAGTCGACGCGGGCACCCTCGCTGCGGCCGATCCAGTTGCGCTGCTGCAGCTTGATGGCCTCGGGCCAGTCCAGCTCCTCCAGGTCCTCCAGCAGCCGGTCGGCGTAGGCCGTGATGCGCATGTTCCACTGGCGCAGCTTGGCCTTGAAGACCGGGAAGTTGCCGCGCTCGGAGCGGCCCTCGGCGGTGACCTCCTCGTTGGCCAGCACGGTGCCCAGCCCGGGGCACCAGTTGACCGGCGCGTCGGAGGCGTAGGCCAGCCGGAACTCACCCAGGACGTCGGCCTTCTCGGCGGCGCTCAGCTCGCCCCACGCGCGCGTGTGCCCCGGTACGGGCCGCTCACCGGACTCGAACGCGGCGACCAGCTCGGCGATCGGGCGGGCCCGGCGGGCGTCGTGGTCGTACCAGGAGTTGAAGATCTGCAGGAAGATCCACTGGGTCCACTTGTAGTAGTCCGGGTCGATCGTGGCGAACGACCGGCGCTTGTCGTGGCCCAGGCCCAGCCGGCGCAGCTGGGACTTCATGTTCTCCATGTTGGCTTCGGTGGACACGCGCGGGTGCGTGCCGGTCTGCACCGCGTACTGCTCGGCGGGCAGGCCGAAGGCGTCGAAGCCCAGGGTGTGCAGGACGTTGTGGCCGGTCATCCGCTGGAAGCGCGCGAAGACGTCCGTGGCGATGTAGCCCAGGGGGTGGCCGACGTGCAGGCCCGCACCGGAGGGGTACGGGAACATGTCCATGATGAACTTCTTGGGGCGGGCGACGATCTCCGGGGCACCGGCCAGGTCACCCTTGGGGTTGGGTGCGGCGTAGGTGCCGTCGGCGTCCCAGAAGTCCTGCCAGCGTGCCTCGATCTCGGCAGCCATGGCGGCCGTGTAGCGGTGCGGCGCCGCCACCTCGGAGGTGGCGGCGGGGTTCGTCTCGCTCATGATCCTCAAAGCTCCATCGATCGTCTCTGCCTGCGGCTGTCTGATTCGAGAAACGAAAAATCCCCTCGCACAGGAGGGGACGCCGCGCCGATGCCGGCCACTCGGTTCGTCCGGTGGCCGGGACTGATCAGCGCGGCCCGCTAAGCAGAAGGCGTACGGCACGCATGGCGCTAGGGTACCGCAGGCCCCCAGCGCGTCGCGACGCACTTCCGAGGGGCTGTCTCGGTGCCCAAACAAGCTGAACCAAGGTCAATAGTTACTTCGCGTAACAGCTACTAAAGGACATCACAGCAGCCAGATTGTCCTTTGATAACAACGCAATAACTCAAACCTCGTACTGATCGGTATGGCTCCGCTTAGAGTTCGGCAGCGGGACCGCTGCTTTCCCGAACCGCTCGGAGTTGCCCCCATGAACCCTCATCGCAGTATCAGCTCGCCACCCCCGCACGCCGGGACGTGGGGAGGCCGGTCGTGAATCCCTACGACTCCACGGCAGACGACTCGTTCGCCGAGTTCCTCAACTTCGGTGCGGGCGTGTTGTCCCTCGTGTGTCTGACGGCATCCGTGATCTGGGGCCTCGTGGCCCAGGACCGGATCCTTCTCGACGCGCGCCGCCGCATCCTGGCGCAGGCCGTGCACCGGACCACGGCCGTCGCCTCGATCGCCTTCCTGCTGGTGCACATCGGGGTGAAGTTGGCGCTGTCCCACACCTCGTGGGTCGCCGCGGTGATCCCCTTCGGGCTGCTGTTCACCGACGACGAACTGGTCGCGGGCCGGTCGTTCCTGATCGGCCTGGGCACCCTGGCAGGCATGCTCATGATTTTCGTGGGCATCACCGGCGTGCTGCGTAACCGCTTCGCGTCCCCCGCGCCGGTCGCCGCCCGCTGGCGGGCCATGCACATGCTGGCCTACCCGGCCTGGTGCGCCGCCCTGGTCCACGGACTCTACGCGGGTCGCGCGGCCAAGCCGATCTTCCTCATCCTGTACTGCCTGGCCCTGGTCGGCGTGGCCGGAGCGCTCGCCCTGCGCGCCGCTCCGCGCCAGGTCAAGCGCAAGGTCGCCGACAAGGTCGCCTCGCTGATCGGGCCCGGTGAGGGCCTGGGCCGCAGGGATCTGGAGGAGAGCCGGGCCCGGGCCGGCGCCGGCTCCGCGCTGCCCGGCTACGACGGCCGGGAGACACCCGCACGCCCCTCGGCGTCCCCGTCCGGGCCGCTGTACGAGAGGGCGGAACGCCCCGCGGCCAAGGAACCGGCGAACGGCTTCGCCGCCGCCTACCGGGCCGTCTCGGGCCCGCCCCAGGGCCAGCAGGCCTTCGCGCCCGGGCCGACCACCAGCATGCAGCTGCCGCTGGACATGCAGCCCACCGAGACCATCCCGACCGTGGACGGCCCCTCCAGCACCTCGGGCAACTGGCCCATCCCGTCCCCGCCCCCGGTCGGCGAGGCCCCGCCGTCCGCCTACGACCCGCTCCAGGACACGGGCTTCAACATCCCGCCCTACGACCCCCTGCAGGACACCGGACAAAGCATCCCGGCCTATGGCAATCCAGGCGCCGCCGGTTACGGATCGAGTGACGTGTACGACACGGGTGAGACGAATGCCGTCTACGACACGTACTACCCGAACGACACGTACAACAGCGGTCCCGCCACTGACACAAATCCCGGTGCGTCCTACGACTTCGACGCTCCGGGATCGGGCGAACCTTGGAACACGCCTTCCGGAGGCTTTAAGTGAACGAGGCCCTGCCCGACGTACCCGAAGTCCGCGTGGTCGGTCTTCCCCAGCTCACGTCGGGCTTCGACCTTGTCGATCGGCTCGATCTGCCCATGCACCTCAAGGTGCACGGGCCGCTCGAGCCGATGGGCGGTGAGCAGCTCGCGCAGCTCGCCGAACGCATCAACCTGAAGGGCCGCGGCGGCGCGGGCTTCCCCTTCCACAAGAAGCTGCGCTCGGTCGCCGAGGCGGCGATCAAGCGCGGCGTCCGGCCGGTCGTCGTCGTGAACGGCAGCGAGGACGAGCCGGCCTGCCGCAAGGACACGGTGCTGATCAACCGTGCTCCTCATCTGATCCTGGACGGCGCGCTGCTGTGCGCCGAGGCCTTGGGTGCCCGCACGCTCGTGGTGGGGGTCACCCGTGAGTCGACCCAGCGCTCCATGGAGGCCGCGCTCGCCGAACGCGGCCTCAACAACGGCCGCCGCTCGGCGCTGCGCGCGCGTGTCCAGCGCAATCCGGTCCGCATGGTCACCGGTGCGGCCGCGTCACTGATCCGCTCGATCGACGGCGGGCCGGCCATCCCGCCCGGCCGCAAGGTCAGCGCCTCGCAGAACGGCGTCGGCGGCGCACCCACCCTGCTGTCCAACGCCGAGACCTTCGCCCAGCTGGCGATCGCCGCCCGCATCGGCCCGGAGCGCTACGGCAACACCGGCCTGTACGACGAGCCGGGCACCGTCATGCTCACGGTCTCCGGCGCGGTCGCCCGCCCCATGGTGATCGAGGTCCCGACGGGCGTGCCCCTGCGGTACGTCCTGCAGCTCGCCGGCGCACCGCCGGTACCGCAGGGCGTGCTCACCGGCGGCTACCACGGCAAGTGGATCGACGCGGCGACGGTCAACGAGGCGATCGTGTCCCGCAACTCCCTGGACGCCGTGGGCGGCGCGCTCGGCGCCGGCGCGATTCTGCCGATCACTCAGGACACCTGCCCGCTGGGCGAGTCACTGCGGGTGGCGCAGTGGCTGGCCGAGGAGAGCGCGGGCCAGTGCGGCCCCTGCTACCTCGGTCTGCCCGCCGCCGCGCGCGGTCTGGAGGACATCCTCAACGGCGGCGGGCCGGCCGCCCTGGAGGCGCTCAAGCAGGTCGCCAAGAACGTGAAGCGGCGCGGCGCGTGCTCGCATCCGGACGGCTCCGCGATGTTCCTGGAGTCGACCATCAAGGCGTTCACGGACGACCTGGCCGCCCACGTCCTCGGCAACGGCTGCGGACGGCCCGTGGAGGGCGTTCTGCCGCTCTTCGAGGGCGGCAAGGCCCCGACGGGCATCCCGGGCGGCGGCGAGTCCGAGGAGAACGGCCCCAGCCGCCAGAAAATCTACGTCGACTGGACGCTGTGCCGGGGCCACGGGCTGTGCGCGGACATCCTTCCGGAGGTGTTCCAGCTGGGGGCCGACGGCTTCCCGACCGTGGCGCAGGCACAGGTGCCGCGGTACGCCGAGGCGAAGGCTCTACGCGCGGTGCGCCGCTGCCCGGCGCTGGCGCTGCGCATCGAGGAGGCGGGCGCGCCGGGCGCGCCGTCCCGCAACCTCCCGGTCCTCTCCCAGGGCCGCGGGCGCCGCGCTCTCGGCCGCTGAGCACACGTACGGCGGGCCCCTGGAAGGGGCCCGCCGTACGCATACCCACGACAAGAAGGCGGGTCATCCGATCGGATGACCCGCTTCTCAACTTCTGTGGAGCTAAGGAGAATTGAACTCCTGACCTCCTGCATGCCATGCAGGCGCTCTACCAACTGAGCTATAGCCCCTTGCCGGTGCTCCTCCGGGTTTCCCCGGCGGCGAAGCCAACATTACTGGCCCATCAGCCCCAACACCAAATCGGTTTCGCTTCGCCCGAAATGCCCGTTATGCCGTGACGAACGAGTAGAACCGCTTGAGCGTGCAGTGCTCCTCCAGAAGCCGGCCGTAGATCGGCTCGCCCTCCAACTCGCGGTACGTCTCGATCGGGTCGCCTTTTATGATCAGCGCCCGCGCGCATTCCTCGCACCAGTACTGGTAGTCGGGATTGATCGGTTCCATGTCGCGGACGATCGGAGTCCCACTGCCGCACCAGTCGCACTTCCGCCTGTGTGCACCCATCGATCAGCTCCAGCTGTGGCCGCAGGCCGTGCACACGTAGGAAACCCCGCCGTTGTCGCCGAGCATCTGGGCCACGTGCGCGGAACCGCAGGAAGGGCAGCTGAGGCGGGTGGACATGTCCCGTGTGAACGCTGCTCCGAGGAGGTGGTCGACCTCCTCGCGGATGCTCGCAGGCATCGCTACTCCTCCCGTCGGGCCGCGCCCCCTTCCGGCCGTTTGATTCTGCCACGGCCGGACCAATACGGTCAGCGACGCCTCAGTACCAGTCCGGACACGGCACCCGGCGGGGCCGTAGAGGTATACGCCTCAGCCAGGCCGAGTGACTCAAGCCGGAGCACGAAAAATCCCGCCCCCTGAGCGGGAACGGGATCTTGACGTGGAGCTAAGGAGAATTGAACTCCTGACCTCCTGCATGCCATGCAGGCGCTCTACCAACTGAGCTATAGCCCCTTGCGCTCTCCCCGTCTGGCGGGGCGAACAAGAAGAACTTTAGCCTGCGACCTGCCGGAAAGTGAAATCCGGGGTCAGTCGTCGTCGCCGAGCACCGGTTCCGGCAGGGTGCCGGCATTGTGCTCCAGCAGGCGCCAGCCGCGGGCGCCTTCGCCGAGCACGGACCAGCAGCAGTTGGAGAGTCCGCCGAGGCTCTCCCAGTGGCGGGGATCGAGACCCAGCAGGCGGCCGATCGTGGTGCGGATCGTGCCGCCGTGACTGACCACGACGAGCGTGCCGTCCTCGGGGAGCTTCTCCGCGTGCCGGAGCACCACGGGGGCGGCTCGGTCGGCGACCTCGGTCTCCAGTTCGCCGCCGCCACGGCGGACGGGCTCACCGCGCTTCCACGCGGCGTACTCGTCGCCGTACCGGGCGATGATCTCCTCGTGCGTCAGGCCCTGCCAGACGCCCGCGTAGGTCTCGCGCAGCGCCTCGTCGTGGGTGATGTGGAGGCCGGTGAGCGTGGCGAGCTCGGCGGCCGTGGCCGCGGCGCGCCGGAGGTCGGAGGCGACCATCGCGTCCGGCTTCAGGGAGGCGAGCAGCCGGGCGGCGCGGCGGGCCTGGGCGAGACCGGTCTCGGTCAGCTCGACGTCCGTGCTGCCCTGGAAGCGGCGCTCCACGTTCCACGAGGTCTGGCCGTGCCGCCACAGGATGATGCGACGGCCACGGCCCGTTCCGGCGGACGCCTCACTGATGGAGGTCACCGCCACTCACCGTCCAGCTCCGCCGCCTCCTCGGCCGCGCGCAGCTTGGCGTGCTCCTCGGCCTTGCCGCGGGTGGCCTTGGCCTCCTCGGGCAGTTCGAGCTCGGGGCAGTCCTTCCACAGCCGCTCCAGGGCGTAGAAGACACGCTCCTCGCTGTGCTGCACGTGGACGACGATGTCGACGTAGTCGAGGAGGACCCAGCGGGCCTCGCGGTCGCCCTCGCGGCGCACCGGCTTCGCGCCGAGTTCCTTCGAGAGGCGCTCCTCGATCTCGTCGACGATCGCCTTGACCTGGCGGTCGTTGGGCGCCGAGGCCAGCAGGAAGGCGTCCGTGATGGACAGCACGTCACTGACGTCGTAGGCGACGATGTCGTGGGCCAGCTTGTCGGCGGCCGCCTGGGCGGCGGTGTTGATCAGCTCGTGAGAGCGGTCGGTCACGGTCACTGCATGGCTTTCGGTCGGCGGACACTTGCCACCAAGGGTCTCACGGACCGCCGTGCGCCCCCTACGCGATAACCCGGATCACGTGAGGGGCGCCCTCCCGTCGTCTAGTCGGACGACGGCTTGTAGTCCTGGCCGAGGACGACGGAGACGTCGGCGCTCCCGGAGACCTTCCCCTTGGTCACGGAGCCCGCGGGAAGGCCCAGGGTCTTCGCGACCTCGGCGGCGTTCGCCTTGCCGGCGGCGTCGGCGTAGACGACCTGCGAGGTGGCCCGGGCGGTGCCCGTGCCGCCCTCCAGGAAGGTGAAGCCGCCGTTGAGGAGCACGACGCGGGCCTTTTCGGTGTTGTCCTCGACGCCGGTGGCGTTCTGGACGGAGACGCTGACGGCGGCGTCCTTGTCCGGGCTCTTGGCGGTGCCGCCGAGGACGTTCCTGACGATCCCCGCGCCGGTCTGGGCGCTGAGCGTGCCGTCGCTCCGGACGGGCAGCAGGTCCGTCTTGTAGTCGCCGCCCTTGGCGAGGTCGGAGAGCCCGGCGAGGAAGGTTCCGAGGTCCTTGTCGGTGAGGGACGGGTCGAGGATCTGCTGGAGTGTCTGGATCGTGGTCGTCGCGGCCTGCGGGTCGGAGGACAGCTTGCGCAGGACGCTCTGCAGGACCTGCCCGAAGCGCTTCAGCTGGGCGTCCTGGGCCTCGCCGGGGGCGCGGTAGGTGGCGTAGGCGACGGCCATCTTGCCGCTGAGGGTCTGGTCCCGGCCCTTGTTGACCAGGGGGGCAGTGCCCTTCTTCTTGGCGGTGGGGTCGGGGACGTCGGTGTCGGTGTCGACGTCGATGTTGCCGACGAGGTCGACGAGGTTCTGCAGGTAGGGGGTGTCCAGGCGCCAGGTGCCCTCGATGTCGGTGCCGAGGACCGTGTCGAGCGCGTCGCGGGTGCCGTCGGAGCCGTCGTCCTCGACCGACTTGGCCAGGGTCGTCGTGGTGCCGTCGTCGCTGGTCAGGGCGAGCGAGTTGGGCAGCAGGACGGTGGTGCCCCGCTGGGTGGTGGTGTTGTCGACCAGGAGGGCCGTGGCGGTGCCGTCGCCCTTGATGTCGTGCAGGTGGACGACGATCACGTCGCGCTTCTGGGCGCCCGCGGCCGTCGCTGTGCCGGTCGCGGAGCCGTCGGAGGAGAGGCCGGGCAGCTTCCCCGCGTACCAGAGGTAGCCGACGCCGCCGGCCGCGACGAGCGCGAACACGACCGCCAGGGCGACGATCCGGCTGCGGGACCGGCGCCGGGCCTCCTCGCGGCGCTCGGTGCGGTTCTCGGTGAACTTCAGCCAGTCGATGACGTCTTCGGAGTTGGCGTCCGGTTCCTCGACGAAGGCGAACTGCTCGGTGTGGTACTCCCGTTGCGGTTCGGCGGGGGCTTCCTGGTCGTGCGCCGGGCCGGCCTGCTGCGGGATGTGGGCGGTCTGCTGCGGGATGTGCGCGGTCTGCTGCGCGGCCTGTTCGGCGTGGGGCTGCCGGCCGGGTGCTTCCGCTGCGGTGGTCCGGCCGTAGGGGTCGTGCGCGGTGCCCGGCGCGGGGCCGCCGCCCTGGTGCGAGCCGGTGGCGTACGGGTCGTAGGCACCGTAGTCGTAGGCGGGCGGTTGCGTGCCCTGCTGCGCGTACGGGTCGTAGCCGTAGCCCTGGTCGTACTGCTGGGTCTGCTGGGCGTACGGGTCGTACGTCTGCTGCTGGGACTGCTGGGGCCGGACCTGCCGGTAGACAGGCTGGCCGTACTCGTCGTAGCCGACGAGTTCGTACTGGTCGGCGCCGTGGTTCGCGGCCCCCGCGTCGTATCGGTCGTTCACCGGTGCCCCTCTCGGCTCACTCGCCGCGGTACAGCTCGCGCTTGTCGATATAGCGCACGACTCCGTCCGGCACCAGGTACCAGATGGGATCGCCCTTGGCGACTCTCGCACGGCAGTCGGTGGAGGAGATGGCCAGAGCGGGAACCTCCACCAGTGAGACACCGCCCTCGGGAAGCCCGGAGTCGTCCAGGTGGTGGCCCGGCCGGGTGGCTCCGATGAAGTGCGCCAGGGAGAACAGTTCCTCGCTGTCCCGCCAGGTGAGGATCTGGGCGAGCGCGTCGGCGCCGGTGATGAAGAACAGGTCCGTGTCCGGGTTGAGCGCGCGCAGGTCGCGCAGGGTGTCCACGGTGTAGGTGGGGCCGCCGCGGTCGATGTCGATGCGGCTCACGGAGAACTGCGGGTTCTCGGCGGTCGCGATGACCGTCATCAGGTAGCGGTCCTCGGCCGGCGAGACGCTGCGGTGGCTCTTCTGCCAGGGCTGGCCGGTCGGGACGAAGACCACCTCGTCGAGGTGGAACGCCGCGGCGACCTCGCTGGCCGCCACCAGGTGCCCGTGGTGGATCGGGTCGAAGGTGCCGCCCATGACGCCGAGGCGGCGCTTGCCCGGCCGCGACGGGCTCGTGCGGGGACCGTCGGTCCCGGCCGCCGCGGAGGCACGGCGGGGCTCCGGGTGTCGCCCGGTACCGCTCGCCGTGTCCTGTGCCGGGTCGTGCGGCGTCTCGTGCGCCGGACCGGTAGGCATGTCCTGCTCTCCCATGCGTGCAGACCCTACCGGCCCTGCCTGAGGGCTCCGGCCGCCCCCGTGGTCCCCTGGGCCTCCTCGGCGGGATGCCCCGCCGGTCTCAGCGGTCGCGGTTGAAGCGGGTGGTGATCCACAGCAGAAGCAGAAGGATGAAGAGCGCGCCGCCGCCGGTGAGGTAGGGGCTGAGGCTCTCGTGGTTTCCGCCGTGCTCCTCGCCCTCGGCGGCGAGGGTGACCAACTGGGCAGCGGTGCTGTGGAAGCTCATCTTCGGCAGGACCTATCGCGTGTGGGCGGGTTAAAGACGTCGGCTCATCGTAAGCGGGCGCCCGCCGCGCGATCACCACGACTCCGCCTGTTCGTGCCGCGGGCGGCCACCCGTGCCGCCACCGGACCGGTCCCGGGACCCGGCGGGGAACCTTCGTGTGGCCTCAGTCGTCCTTCCGTCTGTAGCCACGCAGCAGGAACCATGCGGTCAGCACACAGCCCACGATCATCACGAGCAGTACGTACCGCAGCATCCCCGGTCCCCCTTGCCGTTCGGCGGTGCTCGCGGCCTCGGCGAGCCAGGCGGATGCGGGGTGCTGCTCCATGGCGGTGGTCTCCTTCGCTGTACTGCCCGACCACCGTAACTCCGCCTAGGCTGGGCTCTGCCTCGGGGAAGCAAAAGGCCGCACAAGGGGCCGCAAAGGTCACAACAGACGCATGGGGGAAGACATGTCCGACGGCCACGAGCACAACGGGCACGAGCACGTGCCGAGCAGGCAGCGCAGGCGCTTCCCCGGGATCTCCTCGCGTACGTACGAACACCCGGCCGACCGCTCCGCGCTGGTGGCGCTGCGCAAGCTGAGCGGGTTCGACACGGTGTTCAAGGCGCTCAGCGGTCTGCTGCCCGAGCGCAGTCTGCGGCTGCTGTTCCTGTCCGACTCCGTACGGGTCTCGGACCAGCAGTTCGCCCATCTGAACGTGATGCTGCGGGACGCCTGCTACATCCTGGACCTGGAGAAGGTCCCGCCGATGTACGTGAACCAGGACCCGCAGCCCAACGCGATGTGCATCGGCCTGGACGAGCCGATCATCGTCGTCACGACCGGCCTCGTCGAACTGCTCGACGAGGAGGAGATGCGGGCGGTCGTCGGGCACGAGGTGGGGCACGCGCTGTCCGGGCACTCCGTCTACCGGACGATCCTGCTGTTCCTGACCAGCCTCGCCGTCCGGGTCGCCTGGATCCCCCTGGGCAACCTCGCGATCATGGCGATCGTGACCGGGCTGCGGGAGTGGTTCCGCAAGTCGGAGCTGAGCGCGGACCGCGCGGGGCTGCTGGTCGGGCAGGATCTGCAGGCCTCCATGCGGGGCCTGATGAAGATCGCGGGCGGCAACCACCTGCACGAGATGAACGTGGACGCGTTCCTCGCCCAGGCCGAGGAGTACGAGGCCGGGGGCGACCTGCGCGACTCCGTGCTGAAGATCCTGAACGTGCTGCCCCGCTCCCACCCCTTCACCACCGTGCGGGCGGCCGAGCTGAAGAAGTGGGCCGAGTCGCGGGACTACCAGCGGATCATGGACGGCCATTACCCGCGGCGCGACGAGGACAAGGACACCTCGGTCCGGGACTCCTGGCGGGAGTCGGCGAACCACTACGGCACCCATGTGAAGAGCTCGAAGGACCCGCTGATGAAGCTGGTCACGGACCTCGCGGGCGGCGCCGGTGACCTGGGCGACCGGGTCCGCCGCGGCTTCGGCGGCTTCACCGGCCCTTCCGCCAAGCCGTCCCAGGGCCCGGAGTCGGGCCCGTCGGACCCCTCGGGGGACGACCGGCCGCCGTCGGACGGGAGCTAGCCCCTCCCCCCTCTCCGAGCCTCCTCAGACCTTCGGCTGCGCGCTCGTCGCCAGGGTGCCGCACAGGGCCGTCGCGCTGCCCGTGGCGTAGGGATCGGTGCCCGCGGGGCCGCCCTCCTTGGCGGTCTGGCCGGCGAGGAGGGGCCGGAGGTGGTTCGTGGAGTCCTCCGCGCAGGAGAGCGGGCCGGCCTGGACGTAGGAGACGACGAGCTGGGCCTGGTGCAGGCGCAGGTCATCCCGGTCGAAGCGGAAGTGCAGCTCGCGCCGGAGGGTGAACAGGGACACCTCGTCCTTGCCTCCTGCCCCGGCCGGCCGCAGCGCGTACACGAACGTGTGATCGGCGGTGACCTCAAGCGTGGACGAGTCGGCCTCGGCGGCCTGCAGCGTGCCCTGGACCCGGACCTTGCGGTCGGCGAGCTCGGCGCGCGAGGGGTCGAAGCGCACGAGCCAGCCGGTGGGCGCGTGGCGTCCGTCGGCGGTGGGGCGGGCGAAGCTCTGGTCGAACTGTCCCAGCTGGTCGGGGTCGAGCAGCACGCGGACGGCACGGACCTCACCGCCCGTGAGCACCTCCGGGTCGAGGGCCGACCGGACGATGTAGTCCTTGGCGGTGGTCAGGGCGCTCACGACCTGACTGTCCGAGAAGTGCGCGGTACGCCGCGAGGCGGGCAGCGGCACGCCCTCCGCGCCGGCCTTGAACTGTGCCGCGGGGCTGTGCTCGTACAGGTACTCCAGGTCGGCCCTGCCGGGCACCTTGCCCTCGGGGGCGAGCGGGATGACGGTCATCCGCAGGGGCTCGATGGGCTCCCGGGCGGCAGGGGTCTGATAGGGGTGCCGTACACCCATGTAGATCGCGGTACCGAAGGCGACGGCGATCAGCAGGACCAGGACGAGGGCCTGCCGTGACAGACCCCGGCGCAGGGGCGGGCGGCGCCGCACGGCGGGCGCGTGGTCGGCGATGCGCTCCTGCGCGGAGAACTCCTGGAGGCGGGCAGCACGGACGAACGACTCGTCGAAGACGACGGATCGGTACTCGTCCTCGCCACCTCCGGGGGCGCCCTCGGGACGCCCCTCAGGTGGGTCTCCAGGCCCGCCCATATCTTCAGGGTAGGTCGCCGGAAGCTCGGGTAAACGCCCCGCTGCACCACAAGTTCTGACAGGTTCTCACCAGGATGGGCGGGTTCCGGTCAGGGGTTGCGGGGGATCACCGAGACGGCCGGCTGGGAGTAGTCGGCGGAGGCCGAGGGGGAGGCTCCGCCGCCCTGTTCCAGCCCGGTCGAGGCGGGTGGCGGCGCGGGCTCGTCGCGGTTGGAGGACGCTCCCCGGTAGACCGCCGTGAAGGCCAGCGCGACCATGCCGATGCCCATCACGAGGGCGAGCATCCAGGCGACGGGGCGGTGCCAGCGGACCTGTTTGGAGTACGGTCCCGTCCCGCCGTAGGGGTCCTCGATGATGTCGGAATCGTCGAGGTCGTCGAGGTCGGGATCACGGCCGAAATCGCGACGGCCGTCCGCGCCGTATCCGTCGTCGAACCGGTCGCCTCTGGTGTGGGCGCGGCGCGCCTCCGCCTCGGAGGCCTCGGCTCTCGCCTGGGCCGCGGCCAGGAGGCGCTCCACTGCGGTCGGCTCGTGCACCACGGCCGCGCGTACGAAGGCCTCGTCGAAGACCACGGAGGCGAACTCTTCGTCCGACACCCCGCGGTCGTGGTCGTCGTCGGGCTCCCGGCCGTCCGGAAACGGCGTGCCCCCCACGTCCTCCGGCACGCATCCAGAGTAGACCTGGGGGGTCAATTTGGGCAGACGGTATGGAAATTCATCCACCGGTCGAGACGGCTCCCACGGGGTCCGGGAGAGCGCACACCGGCCCCGTTCACCCCCGCCGCACACCGACGCGCCCGCGTCGCCCGGGCCGGCACATCCATGCACCGGCCCGCATACCGCCCTACGCCGAACGTGGTCAGCGCCGGATGTGCCCGTCCCCGGTGACGATGTACTTCGTGCTGGTCAGCTCCGGCAGGCCCATGGGGCCGCGGGCGTGGAGTTTCTGGGTGGAGATGCCGATCTCGGCGCCGAAGCCGAACTGGCCGCCGTCGGTGAAGCGGGTGGAGGCGTTCACGGCGACGGTGGTGGAGTCGACCAGCTGGGTGAAGCGGCGGGCGGCCTGCTGGGAGGTCGTGACGATGGCCTCGGTGTGGCCGGAGGTCCACAGCCGGATGTGCTCGACGGCCTTGTCCAGCGAGTCCACGACCGCGGCGGCGATGTCGTACGACAGGTACTCGGTCTCCCAGTCCTCGGCCGTCGCCTCGACCACGGTGGCCTTGGAGTCCTTGGCGTGGGCCTGCACGCGCTCGTCGGCGTGCACGGTGACCCCGGCCTCCGCGAGGGCGTCCAGGGCGCGGGGCAGGAACTCGGCGGCGATGTCCTGGTGGACCAGGAGGGTCTCGGCGGCGTTGCAGACGCCGACCCGGTGGGCCTTGGAGTTGATCAGGATCTCGACGGCCATGTCGAGGTCGGCCTGGGCGTCGACGTAGACGTGGCAATTGCCGGTGCCGGTCTCGATGACCGGGACGACGGACTCCTGGACGACCGTGTTGATCAGGGAGGCGCCGCCGCGCGGGATGAGCACGTCGACCAGGCCGCGGGCGCGCATCAGCTCGCGCACGCTGTCGCGGCTCTCGCCGGGGACGAGCTGGACGGCGTCGGCGGGCAGCCCGGCCCCGCCGACGGCGTCGCGCAGGACGCGCACGAGGGCGGTGTTCGACTGGTACGCCGAGGAGGAGCCGCGCAGCAGGACCGCGTTGCCGGACTTCAGGCACAGGGCGGCGGCGTCGACGGTGACGTTCGGGCGGCCCTCGTAGATGATGCCGACGACGCCGAGCGGCACGCGGACCTGGCGCAGGTCGATGCCGTTGGGCAGCGTGGAGCCGCGGACGACCTCGCCGACCGGGTCGGGCAGGGCGGCGACGTCGCGCACGTCGGAGGCGATGGCGCGGATCCGCTCGGGGGTGAGCGTGAGCCGGTCGATCATGCCCTCGCTGATGCCGGCCTCGCGGGCCTTGGCGACGTCCTTGGCGTTGGCCTCGACGACCTCGCTCGCACGGACCTCCAGTGCGTCCGCGATGGCGAGCAGCGCGTCGTCCTTCTCGGCCCGGGGCAGCGGCGCGAGGGTCGCTGCGGCGGCCTTGGCGCGGTAGGCGGCCTCGGTGACCGGGGACATGGAGTCGTACGGAGAGAGCGTGGTCATGAGGGAAGGGTAGTGCGCCGGGCGGTTCGGTTCATCGTTCGTTCCACAGCGCGAGACACTTCGTGGAACGGGTCAAAACGGGTGAACGCCGACCGGCGACGCCGGCGGCGGTCCGTACCCCTCGGCGATGCGCTGGTGGTACGTCACGCGGTCGATGACCTCCAGGCCGACGATCTCCCAGGGCGGCAGCCCGGCGCTCTGCCGGTGCTCGCCCCACAGGCGCAGGGCGACGGCGGCCGCGTCGTGCAGGTCGCGGGCCTCCTCCCAGTAGCGGATCTCCGCGTGGTCGACCGCGTACCGGCTGGTCAGGAAGAAGGGATGGTCGTGGGCGAGCTGCTCCAGGGCGCGGCGGACCTCCGGGAGCGGGGCCTCCTTGCCGGAGACGCTGAGGGTGACGTGCCACAGACGCGGGGTGTCGCCGGGCTCCTCGCCCTGGAACCGGTCCCCGGCCGCCACGCTCGTCAGGGCGCGCTCCTCACCGGCCGCGCGGGAGCCGGCACCACCGCGGGACGCCTGAGTCCCAGGGCGCACTCGTCGCACGACGGCCTCCTTTTGCACAGTGGCGCTGCTGCGGAATAGGTCCCCGAGACAAAGTTGAGCAGGCCGCAAGGGATCGCGTGGCGGTTTTGCGGAACGTCCACCACCGGGGGCGGACGTTTCGACGCATTACGGGTGCAGAACCACCAGGTCGTCCCTGTGTACGACCTCGCGTTCGTACGCGGGTCCGAGTTCGCGGGCCAGTTCCCGGGTCGAGCGGCCGATGAGCCGGGGGATCTCCTTGGCGTCGAAGTTGACGAGCCCGCGGGCCACCGCCTGCCCCGTGCCGTCCCGCAGCTCGACCGGGTCGCCTGCGCTGAACTCGCCCTCGACGGCGGCGATCCCGGCCGGCAGCAGCGACTTGCGGCGGTCCACGACGGCCTGCACGGCGCCGTCGTCCAGGGTCAGTGCGCCCTGCGGGGTGGAGGCGTGCTGGAGCCACAGCAGCCGGTCGGCGGAGCGCTTGCCGGTGGGGTGGAAGAAGGTGCCGGTGTCCTGGCCGGTCAGGGCGTCGGCCGCGTGGACGGTGCTGGTGAGGACGACGGGAACGCCGGCGGCGGCCGCGATCCGGGCGGCCTCGACCTTGGTGACCATGCCGCCGGTGCCGACGCCGGCCTTGCCGGTGCTGCCGATCTCGACGTGTGCGAGGTCGGCGGGGTCGCGCACCTCGCCGATGCGGGAGGTGCCGGGCTTCGCGGGATCCCCGTCGTAGACGCCGTCCACGTCGGACAGCAGGACCAGCAGGTCGGCGTGGACGAGGTGGGCGACGAGGGCGGCGAGGCGGTCGTTGTCGCCGAAGCGGATCTCGTCCGTGGCGACGGTGTCGTTCTCGTTGACGACCGGGAGGGCGCCCATCGCGAGGAGCTTGTCGAGGGTGCGCGAGGCATTGCGGTGGTGCGAGCGGCGGCTCATGTCGTCGGACGTCAGCAGGACCTGCCCGACGCGGACGCCGTAGCGGGCGAAGGAGGCGGTGTAGCGGGCGACCAGCAGGCCCTGGCCGACGCTCGCGGCGGCCTGCTGCCGGGCGAGGTCCTTGGGGCGGCGGCGCAGGCCCAGCGGGGCGAGGCCGGCGGCGATGGCGCCCGAGGAGACCAGGACGATCTCGCGTTCCCCGCCGCTGCGGACCTTGGCGAGGACGTCGACCAGCGCGTCCACGCGGTCCGCGTCCAGGCCGCCCGAGGCGGTGGTCAGCGAGGAGGACCCGACCTTGACGACGATCCTGCGGGCCTCGCCCACGGCCTGTCTTGCCCCTGCCACGTCGCCGTCCGTCCCCTCGCGTCGATTCGCTCCCTCACCAGGAAATCTACGGGACTGCCGGGCGGGGCGTGGCGCCGGTCCACGTTACGGACGGTGCCGCCCGTGTCACGGGACGGCGGCCGTCCTCGTCCGGTCCCGCCGCGCGCCGGGAATCCGATCTTCTTTTTCCCGGCCCCACCGACGACAGGAACGCTGCCTTCCGCTACGGTCCGACGACACGCGTCGACGACCGCTCCCCACACCCTGACGACACGCGCGTGTCGTCAGGAGGCCGCCGCGCGTTAACCCGGACGGCCGACCTGCGCCGACCCGACGCTCCTGGAGTGACCGCAGTGCCCGTACCTCTCCCCCGCCCGCAGGCCCTCCTCAAGGGGCTGGTCACCGTCGTCCTGGCCGCCGCGTTCGCCGCACAGGCGGTCGCGGCGCTGCTGCCCGACGTTCCGCTGCTGATCGCCGCGACGGTGGTCTCCCTGGCCACCGAGGGCGTCCTGTACCGCTGGCAGCGCGGGGTGCTGTCGCTGTTCGCCAAGTCACACGCGGACATCACCGTGCGGCACGTCGTGCGTGACCTGCTCCTGGTCGTGGCCCTGCTGCGGCTGGGCGAGCAGGACCGGGAGACGGTCTACGTCCCGCTGGTGGCCGGGCTGCTCGTCTTCTACGTGCTGCACTGCGCGATCCAGGCGGTCTCCGTGCTGGTACGCCGCACCCGCACCCTGCCGGTGGTCACCCGGAACATCGACGCCTCGGCGCTGCGCCTGTCCCCGGCCCCGGCCGTGCTGCTGCGGCGTCCCGGACACCGGCTGCTGGTGTTCGGCCTGCCGGCCACGGCCGGGCTCCTGGCCAGCGCGCCGGGCGACCGGCCGGTGTACGCGGCCGCGGGCATCGCCCTGTCCCTGGCCCTCGGGCTGACGGGCCTCGGCATGCTGCTCCTGCGGCTGCTGCCGGGCCGTCGTCCGGCCGGCGAGCAGGAGGTGCTCGACTGGTTCGACGCGTGGCTGGCCGACTACCGGCCGACCGTGGGCCTGTACTTCTCCGGCGGTGCCGCCTCGGCCTACCAGGCGAACATGTGGCTGGAGCCGCTCGCCGGGCTGGAGGGCCGGCCGGTCATCGTGCTGCGCGAGCGGTTCATGGTGCAGAAGATCGCCGCGACGGACATCCCGATCGTGTGCCTGCCGAAGGTGTCGACGCTGATGCACCTGGAGCACTCCACGCTCCAGGTCCTCATCCACCCGTCGAACTCCGGCAAGACCTCCCAGGTGCTGCGGATCCCCACGATCAAGCACACCTTCGTCAACCACGGCGAGAGCGACAAGCTCTCCTCCTGCAACCCCTACGCGAAGGCGTACGACGAGGTGTGGGTGGCCGGGCCCGCCGCGCGCGAGCGGTACGCGCTGGCCGAGGTCGGGGTCGAGGACAAGGACGTGGTGGAGACCGGCCGCCCGCAGCTGGACGGCGTGCTGCCGTACGCGGGTCCGCCGGCCGGGGCGCGCACGACCGTGCTGTACGCGCCGACCTGGGAGGGCTGGGACGGCAACCCCGGCAACACGTCGGTGGTCGCGGCCGGCGAGAACCTGGTGCGGGCGCTGCTCTCCGACCCGGGCGTGCGGCTGCTGTACAAGCCGCATCCGCTGACGGGCTCGGTGGACCCGCGTGCGGGCGCGGCCGATCTGCGGATCCGGGAGCTGATCCGGGCGGCCAACCGGGAGCGGGCGGCGACGGGCCCCTCGGACAGCGCGGAACTCGCCCGCTGCACCGCCGAGCTGGACCGGCTCACGAGGTCGGCCTTCCGGGCCGGGGCCGACACCGTGGAGCTGATGCTGGTGCAGTCGGCGCCGGAGCCGGGCCGGGCGGCGGCGGTGGCGCGCGCGACGGCCGCGTGGGAGGAGGCGTACTGGGCCTCGCTGCCGGAGGGCGAGCACCAGATCATCACGGACGCCCGGCCGACGCTGTACTCCTGCTTCAACGTGGCCGACCTGCTGATCAGTGATGTGTCGAGCGTGATCAGCGACTTCCTGGCGAGCGAGAAGCCGTACGCGGTGGCCAACACCAGCGGGCTGCCCGAGGACGCCTTCCGTACGGCGTTCCCGACGGTGGTGGCCGCGACGGTGCTGACCCCCGACGCCGCCGGGGTGCCGGGCCTGCTGGAGACGGTCCGGCACCCGGAGAACGACGAGCTGGCCGAGGCGCGGGCGGAGTTGAAGCTGCGCCTGCTGGGCCCGGCGGAGCCGTCGTCACAGGAGCGCTTCAACGACGCCGTCCGGGCGCTGTGCGGGGAGGCCCGGGACCACCGGGCACGGGTGGCGGACCGGCTGGCCGCGGTGCCCGGCCAGCGCACCGGGACCGCGCTCCCGACCGCACCGCGCTGAGCGGCGGCGGACGCGGTCAGGCCGCGTGCCGCACCTCCCGCGAGGTGATGACCCGCCGCGCCTTGCGCACCGCCCGGCGTACGAACGTGTCGACGCCGCCCTCGCGGTAGCCGGGGAAGGCGCGGGCCTCCCGGGGCTCGGCGAGGTAGACGGAGTCGGGGACGCCCGCGGCGCGGTCCCGGAAGTGCGGGTAGGCCAGGTACACCCGGCGGCCCTTCCTCTCCAGGAGGGCCGCCGCCTGCTTCTTGGCCTTGACGAACTTCACCACGTCCAGGAGCAGTTCCGGACGCTGCTCGGCGACCAGGTGCAGCCGCAGCCGCTCGTGGACCTTGAGGCGGTGGGCGACGCCCTCGGTCCAGTGGGCGTCCATCAGCGGCTTGGCCAGCTCGAACTTGTGCCGGCGTATCTCCTCGCTGTCCGTCAGGTACTTGGGCCCGAACTGCGGCAGCAGCGTGACGAGGAAGGGCCGGAGCATCAGCTGGTCGCGCCGGCCGCCCGCGGGGACGAGCTCGGCGATGAGCTCCATCAGGGCCCGCGCGGAGTCGAAGCGCAGCGTGTAACTGCCGCTCTTCGTCACGTGCTTACCGTCGTCGCGGCCGACCAGGTAGTAGCAGGTGTGGTCGGCGACCACGGAGACGCCGTCCGCCCGCAGATACGCCTCCATGGTGAACAGGGCGTCCTCGCCGGTGAACAGCGACTCGTCGAAGCGCATGCCGTGCCGGTCCAGCAGGTCGCGGCGGAACAGCTTCTGCGCGCTGAGCGTGAACTTGATGTTGGAGGAGAAGACGTCCGTCCGCTCCACGGTCTTGCCCCACATGGACTTCGGTGCCGAGCGGTTGACGCCCTCGACCTTGCCGAGCACGACGTCCGTGCCCGCCCGGTCGGCCATGCCGACCATGCGCTCCAGGGCCTCGGGGCCCAGCCGGTCGTCGGCGTCGAGGAAGAAGACGTAGCGCCCGGTGGCCTTGCCCAGGCCGACGTTGCGCGGGCCGCTGGGCCCGCCGGAGTTCTCCTGCCGGATCACCAGCACGTGCATGGGAGCCCGCTCGGCGAACTCCTCCAGGTACTCCCCCGTCCCGTCCGTCGAACCGTCGTCCACCGCGATGACCTCGACGCGTGTCGGATCGATGGTCTGTGCCTCGACGGACGAGAGGCACTCGATCAGATACGGCATCGCTTCGTACGCCCCGATGATCACACTCACATCAGGCTGCGTCACGGTCACGTTTCCCCCTAGTCAATGGGATATTCCCCCCGTATCGCCTCATTCGCTACTTGGTAGACGGGTGATCGAGGCAAGCGGTTGCCTCGCACACGGGTGTTAGTGGGACAGGTCACACATTGAGCGGACAGGGTCCGGGAAACGACAAGAGTTCGGCCCCGAGGAGAAGCTCCTCGGGGCCGAACTCTTCAGTCAGCGGCGGAAGTTCAGGCCGTGCCGACCCCGTCCGTGTCACCGGCCGTGGGCACCCGCTGCCCGGGCACGGCGTTCGCCAGCTCGGCCTCGCTCTCCGCGAGGGCGGCCGCGTCGCGTGACTGCTGGCCGACGTTGCGCGTCTCGGCCTTGAGGGCGAGGTTCGCGACGGCGGTGTTGAACTGCTCCAGCGAGGTCGGCTCGTCCGGGCCCAGCAGGTACCGCTTGAGCTCCTTGCGGTCCTCGGCCAGCGGGTCGGCGTCCGGTGCGCGGACCGCGCCGAGCAGCTCGCCCAGCTCGGACGCGCTGTTGGACAGGATCACCGCGGCCCGCACCGCCGTGTTGTTCCGCTTGAACTCCTCCACGCCCACCGCGGCGGAGTCCGTGACCGCGTACGGCTTGCCGCTCGCGATGAAGTCGGAGACCACGCTGGAGATGTCGGAGACCATCGCGTCGGAGACGTTGAAGCAGTCGTACAGCCGGGGCTCGGCGCCGGTGATGACGCGGTGCTCCCAGGACGGGAAGGAACGCCAGTAGGCGTCGTTCCACTCGGCGCGCAGCCGGGCGGCCTCCTCGTGCCGGGCGACGTCGATCAGCCCGTCACGGGTGGCCACGGCCTCGTCGCCGCGGTCACCGCCGGAGCCGGACAGCTGGGCGAGCCGGGCCTGGATGCGGTCCAGCTCGGCCTTGGCCTGCGCCTGGGCGGCGGTGTCGGCGACGAACCGCGTGTTGATGGCGCGCTCGGCCGCGGCCTTCTGCACCAGGGCGGTGATCCGCCGGTGCGCGGCGCCCGCTTCCTTGCTGACGTTGCCGGTGAACGGGTGCGGCTTGTACAGGACACGGACCGGCGGGTCGGCCTGCACGAGCTGCTTCACGATGTTCTCGCCGGCCAGCACGACCGAGGTGTTGCCCGGGTTGCCGTCCCAGCCCTCCCAGGTGGGGGCGTACAGCACGGTCGGGATGCGGCCCTCGGGGACGCCCTGCCAGGTCCGGATCGGGGCGAGCTGGGGGCGCCCGACCTCGACGATGTCGTCGTCGCGGACACCGACGTCGGCGATGGCGTAGCGATCGCGGCCCGCGCGGCCGGCCGTCCACACCTCGTCGTAGACCTTGCTGTACGGGTTGACGCTGGCGAGCTTGTCGCTGTCGCCGTGGCCGATGAAGACGTGCTTGATGGTGGGCACGCGCAGCATGTGGATGTTCTTGCCGACGTTGGCCGCGTAGAGCGCGACGCGCACCGTGGACAGGTCCATGTTCATCAGGTGCACCCCTCCGGGCACGCAGATGACGGGGACCGTGGTGGGCGCCAGATTGTTCAGGATGGCCCGCTCACGCAGGATGATCAGCGGCTTGGACTCCAGCTTCTCCATGGTGTCGAGCCACATGTTGACCTGGTAGGCGGAGTCCTTCGAACCGGAGAAGTACAGGACCGTCTCCGGCTTGTACTCGGCCAGCCAGTCGTCGACGGCGGCCAGGACCTTCTCGGCGTTCGGCGGGATCTTCCGGCCGCGCACGAAGGGCACGAGCGCCAGGACGTACAGGGTGGCCACGGCCACCGTGACGCCGATGCCGATGAAGCCGATCAGGGCCGACTTGACCTGCGCGGCGACCAGGATGCCGACGACCGCCGCGAGGTCGAGGTGGAGCATCTTCTCGGCGGAGCGGTGCAGCAGCCTGCGGGGCGGAGCGTCCGGGATGCGGATGCGGGAGGCCAGGTCGACGTTGCGGGTGGCGACCGGCATGCGGCGGCGGTTGCGGATCAGCTGGACCAGCGCGCCGTGCGGGGCCTGGAGGCCGTAGAAGGCGATGAAGCAGGCGATCGCCCCGTAGTAGATCAGGTTGTCCGCGAGGGACAGCCGGGCCAGCAGCAGGACGAGCAGCAGCTGCCTTATCAGGAAGCGGATCGACAGGCCGGCCCGCACCTTGCCGAGGCGGTTGATCAGGTAGCTGCCCTTGCGGTGCAGATAGTGGTCCGCCAGGTACGTCACGGCGGCCGCTGCCGCGAAGGCTGGAACGCTCGGGACGAGCGCGGCCAGCATGAGGGCGGGGAAGCCCGCCACCATGAGGACCGCCGCGGCCAGCTCGGCCGCGCTGCCCACCCGGGCGACGCGAATAGCGGTGGATATCACGGAGAAACCTGCTCTTGGGAGGGGTGTGCCGGTCTTGGTTCGAGAATGCGGCTGGTCTGTGAATATTCGCGAGACTGTATGGATTCAGGCCCCTGCGAACACTCCTGTCGACGAAAACCCGTTAACAGGAGGGCGCAGAGGCCTGAATTACTGAAGTCTATTTGGCGCCAATTATTACACGCCGTCCTGCCGGTCCAGCACCGTGGCCAGTGCCTGCTCGAAGCCGGAGGCCCGGGCCGCGCCGGCCGTCGGGTCCTGCTGGCGGACGTCGATGACGTGGCCGGTGAGCTCGGAGAGCAGCACGTCGAGCGAGGTGCGGGCCACGGCCTCGGAGGACAGCAGGGAGCCCGAGGGCTCCTGGCCGAAGGCCTTGGTGCGCATGGGCGTGGCGGTGCGCTCGGGGTTGATGCAGTTGACGCGGACGCCGTCGCCGGCCCACTCGTCGGACAGCGCCTGGGTGAGGTTCACCATGGCGGCCTTGGTGGAGGAGTACAGGCTGTACTCGGCCCGGCCCCGGGTGTAGCTGCTGGAGGTGTAGAGCAGCAACTGGCCCTTGGTCTCGGACAGGTACTTGTACGACGACCGGGCGATCTGCACCGGGGCCAGGTAGTTGACCTTCAGCGCCTCCTCGATGGTGGCGTTGTCGGTCTCGGCGAGCTTGCCTATGCGCAGCACGCCGGCGGTGTTGACCACGTAGTCGATGCGGCCCGTCTCGGCGTAGGCCTTGGACAGGGCGTCGTCGACCTCCTCCGGGTTCTCCACGTGGGTGCCGGTGGTGGAGCGGCCGAGCGCGTAGACCTTGGCGCCGTAGGACTCGGCGAGCTCGGCGATGTCCTTGCCGATGCCGTAGCTGCCGCCGAAGACGACCATGGTCTTGCCGGTCAGCAGCTCGCGGTAGGCCTCCTCGGAGACCTGCTCGGGCGCGGCCGTGGAGGCCAGCTGGAAGAGCTTGTCGGCGATGAAGACGTCGACGGGCTGGGTGACCTTCATGTTGTACTCGTCACCCGCGACGACGTGGATCGGCACGTCCGGCAGGTACTTGAGCACGACGGAGCAGTCGTCGGTCGCCTGGAAGTTGGGGTCGCCGGCGGCGACCTCGTAGGCCCGCTTGATCGTGGACAGCTTGAAGGCCTGCGGCGTCTGGCCGCGGCGCAGCCGGGAGCGGTCCGGGATCTCGGTGATGAACTCGCCGTCCTCGCCGTGCGTGCGCGTGACGATGATGGTGTCCGCGGACGGGATGGCCACGTCGACGGCCTGGAAGCGCTCCAGGGCGACGACACAGTCGTCGATGACGCGCTGCGAGAGCAGGGGGCGCACGGCGTCGTGGAAGAGGACGTTGGCGTCCTCGCCCTCGGCCAGGCCCTCGCCCAGCGCGGCGATGGCGCGCTCGGTGGTCTCGTTCCGTGTGGAGCCGCCCTCGATGACCTTCGAGACCTTCTTGAATCCGGCCTTCGCGACAATCTTCTCGATGTCGGGCACATAACCCGGAGCCATCAGCACGATGATGTCGTCGATCGAGTCGGCGTTCTCGAAGGTGGTCAGCGTGTGCTCGATGACTGCCTTGCCGGCGATCTTCAGCAGCTGCTTGGGGATCGACAGACCCACGCGCTGGCCGGTGCCACCGGCCAGGATCACTGCGGTGGTACGGGGCTTGGCTATGTGCTGGGACACAGGTGACCTACCTTGGGGCGACAGGGAACTTGGAAATGGTCCCACTTGTGGTTACCGCAATGCAAGGTGAGCGACCTCCACCGCATATGTGCGCGCAACCCCTCATTCACCTGGTGACGCCGGTGATTGGCGAGACGGTTCCGCCGGCGATGCGGGCGCCCCGGGAATTGCTGTGAGTAACTCCACAGAAGCGCAGCGGCGCCGAAGCCGCTCGCGTCGGCGGCGACCGGGGACCTGTCCGAGTTCCTTGGACGATGTCCGGTGCACGGTACGCGCTTTGCGAGTGTGCCCGGCGCCACGGCGACGGCGGCGCCCGTGGAATTCCTGGTCAAGATCCCGCAGCATTTCGGTCTCGGCCGGAGCAATACGCCGTGAGCCCGGGACTCCGAGGAGTCCCGGGCTCACGCGCCACGCGGGCCGGGTCAGACGACCTCGACGCCCGGGCGGCCCGCCCGGACCCTCAGCCGGGCCAGCGTGCTAGGGGTCGCCGTGGTCTGCCGGACCGTGTCGACCACCCGGACCTGGGCGTCGATGCGGTCGCGGTGGACGTCGAAGAGGTGGTAGCCGCGGTGCGCGTCGAGCAGCTTCCAGTGCGGGTTGTCCGGGCGCCGCGGGTCCCACTCCCTGCGGAAGGCCTCCTGGTCCTGGTCGCCGTTGCTGGAGATGGAGGTGCCGACGAACTCGGCTCCGACGACGTCCGAGTCCGGGTCGGCGAAGTCCGCCTTGAGGTCGCTGATCATCGTCAGGTGCCGGTCACCGGAGAGCACGACCGGGTTGCGGACCTGCCGGAACTCCTGGAGGAAACGGTTGCGTTCTGCCTGATAGCCGTCCCAGGCGTCGTAGAACCAGAGTTTGCCCTCGCCGACCTTGAGGTCCGTCTCGGCCATCATGATCTGGGAGGCGACGAGGTTCCAGCGGGCGGGCGAGTTCTTGAGCCCGTTCAGCAGCCACTCCTTCTGCTGCGCGCCCAGCATGGTCAGCGACGGATCCTGGGCGCCTTCCTGGCTGGTGGCCTGGTCGCTGCGGTACTGACGGGTGTCCAGGACGTTGAGCCGGGCCAGGCGGCCGAACTCCAGGCGGCGGTGCATCCGGATGTGCGGGCCGTCCGGGACGGCGGTGGCGCGGACCGGCATGTGTTCGTAGAACGCCTGGTAGGCGGCGGTGAGCCGGGCCACGAACGCGTCGTGCGGCTGCTTGTCGGGGTCCTGCGGGATCTCGCCGGCGAAGTCGTTGTCCACCTCGTGGTCGTCGAAGGTCACCACGAAGGGCGCGTTCGCGTGCATCGCCGCGAGGTCGGGGTCCGTCCGGTACTGGGCGTACCGGTTGCGGTACTGGACGAGGCTGAACGGCTCGCCGGTGCCCTCGTGCCGCCGCAGGGCCGTCGCCGAGGGCGTGGACTCGTAGATGTAGTCGCCGACGAACACCACCACGTCCGGGTCCTGGTCGAGCATGTCCGCGTATGGCGTGAAGTAGCCGTGCTGCCAGTTCTGGCAGGAGGCGAGGGCCATGCGCAGGGAGCCACCGGAGCTATAGGGGTGGGGCGCGGTGCGGGTGCGGCCCACGGGTGAGAGCTGCCCTTCGGTGCGGAAGCGGTACCAGTACGTACGGCCCGCGCGCAGTCCGCGTACGTCCACGTGAACGCTGTGCCCGTACTCGGGCCGGGCCTGGGCGGTGCCCCGCCGGACGAGCTTTCTGAACCGGTGGTCCTCCGCGATCTGCCACTCGACCGGCACGACCCGGTCGGGCATGCCGCCGCCGTTCAGCGGGTCCGGGGCGAGCCTGGTCCACAGCACGATGCCGTCCGGGAGCGGGTCGCCCGAGGAGACGCCGAGGCTGAACACGCCGTCCGGCAGAGGGGTCTCGGCCGCGCGGGCGGCGGCCGGAAGCCACAGCTGGGCGGAGGCGGCGGCGCCGAGGACCGCGGCACCCGCGGTCAGAAAGCGGCGTCGGTCGGGGGATACTGCTCCGGTCATCGGCTGACTCCCTTACCTCGCTGGCCACTTGGACACGGGGAAGCTTCACGCTCGCGGGCGGTCCGCCCGCTGAACGCCGGGGTTCACGTACATGACAACTAAGCAGACAAAGAGAGACTCGCCGCCAGCATCGGAACAAGCCGTTGCCGGGGCGAGTCTGACAGGTGATCAGTACCGGGTCAGCGAGCGAAACCCGCGCCGAGTCCGGAGCCGCTCCTGACCGTGCCGAGGGTGCCCGCGCCGAAGCCGACCGAGCCGGTCGCGGTGGGGGTGTTGACCGGGTTGGGGAACGCCCAGACTCCGCCGTCCCGGTTCTCGCCGGTGGCGCCGGTGAACAGCTCCGCCCGGCCGTCGCCGTTGACGTCGAGCAGCTGGGTGTCGGAACCGAAGAAGTCGTTCTGCTCCGCCGTGCCCGGGACGTTCTTGGTGTTCTGGTTCATGCTGTAGGCGCCGTTGCCGGTCAGCCCCTGCCTGCCGCCGCGCAGGACCGTGACCTGGCCGGCCGCGTACACATCCCCGAGGTCCTCGCTCGAACTTCCGGTGGCGACGTCCGCGTAGCCGTCGGCGTTGACGTCACCGACGGAGATGCTCCCGCCGAAACCGTCGGCCCACTCCGAACTGCCGGGCACATAGGGGGTTTCCTGCGTGATAATCGTCGTCCGGGACGCGTCGGGGCCCTCGGCCGAGCCGTGCACCACGCCGATCTGGCCGCCCTTCAGCAGCGGGTCGTCGAGATCGACCTCGCCGAAGCCGTCGTTCGGGCGGCCGATGACGAGGTCGGCGTACCCGTCCTTGTCCACGTCGCCGACGCCGAGGCTCTCGCCGCCGCGCATGCGCGTGCCGTCCGGGTTGTTCACGGGGGCGGGGGCGCTCAGGCCGTCACGGGTGCCCTTCAGGAAGACCGCGCGACGGTGCCTGTAGTCGGGGTCGTGCATGTCGTCCTCGTTGCGGTCGTGGATGAGCGCGACGAGGTCCGTGATGCCGTCGTGGTCGATGTCCCCGGCGGCCACGTCGTCCGTGAAGTACGCGGGCTCGATGGCCAGGGTCCGGCTCCTCGCGGCACCCGTGGTGCGGTCGAACGGCCCGTACAGCAGGCGGTTGCCGGTGGCGAGATCCAGATGGCCGTCGCCGTTGAAGTCACCGAGCGACGGGGTCTCGGCGTCGACCCGGTCCTCCTCGGTGCCGGTGGCCACGGCCGTACCGCCCGACAGGCCCTGCTTCCCGCCCCACAGCACGGCGAGCGTACCGGCGTAGGTGACCTCCCCGACGCCCTCACCCGGGGCGCCCACGACCAGGTCGGCGTAGCCGTCGCCGTCGAGGTCGCCGGCGGCGAGACCGTCGCCGTAGTCGTCGTTGGTCTCCGCGGCACCGGGTATGCCCGGGGTGTTCTGGCTGATGACCTGCTTGTGCGTCAGGTCGATGCCCTTGGCCGAGCCGTACACGACGGCCACGTACCCGGCCTGGGGCTGCCCGTCGACCTTGCCGTGCGGGGCGGCGACGGCAAGGTCCTGGTAGCCGTCGCCGTTGAAGTCGTCCCTGAGCTTCTTCGCGACGGACGGGGCGGCTGGGGCGGCGTGCGCGGCGTGCGCGGCCACCAGGGTGGTCACGGCCGCGACGACGGCGATGGCCGCCGCTACCGCCCGGCCGACCCTGCGCTTGCTCATGGACTGTGGCACGTCAACTCCGTCGATCCGCTGGGCAGTTACGTGCCGGCGAGGAACAAGATCCTCACCGGCACCGCCCTGTACGACTCACCGGAGAACGGCTTGGTTGCACCTGAGTGCGTTGCGAATTTGCTTCTTGTTAACTCAGAACGGCTCGAAGTCGTCGAACTCCTGCTGCGCTTCGTCCCGTTCGGCCTGCCGGTCCTTACGGCGCTGAGCGGCGGGCCGCTCCCCCTCGAAGCGGTGGTCCTCACCGCGCCGGCCGAGCATCTCGGCCCCGGCCGTCATGGAGGGCTCCCAGTCGAAGACGACCGCGTTGTCCTCGGGGCCGATGGCGACGCCGTCGCCGCCCCGGGCGCCCGCCTTCACCAGCTCCTGCTCGACACCGAGCC
This sequence comes from Streptomyces collinus, assembly GCF_031348265.1. Lineage (NCBI taxonomy): Bacteria > Bacillati > Actinomycetota > Actinomycetes > Kitasatosporales > Streptomycetaceae > Streptomyces > Streptomyces collinus. Next base: position 2,987,743 of record NZ_CP133771.1, read on the forward strand.
GGTTGAGCCGGTCGGCGAGGTACCCGACGGCCTCGTCGTTGTTGAAGTCGGTCTGGCGCACCCAGCGCTCGGGCTTCTCGCCCCGCACCCGGAACAGGCCGTCGGCCTCCTGCGTCACGGTGAAGCCGGTGTCGTCCACGGCCTTGGGCCGGATCACGATCCGGGTGGCCTCTTCCTTCGGCTTCGCGGCCCGCGACTGCGCCACGAGCTCGGCGAGCGCGTACGACAGCTCCTTCAGGCCCATGTGCGCCACGGCCGACACCTCGAACACGCGGTAGCCGCGTGCCTCCAGGTCGGGGCGCACCATCTCGGCCAGATCCTTGCCGTCCGGTACGTCGATCTTGTTCAGGACGACCATGCGCGGCCGCTTGTCCAGCCCGCCGTACTGCCGCAGCTCCTCCTCGATGATGTCGAGGTCGGAGACCGGGTCGCGTTCCGACTCCAGCGTCGCGGTGTCCAGGACGTGCACGAGCACACTGCACCGCTCCACGTGCCGCAGGAACTCCAGGCCCAGGCCCTTGCCCTGGCTGGCCCCGGGGATCAGCCCGGGCACGTCGGCGATCGTGTACACCGTCGAACCGGCCGTGACGACACCGAGGTTCGGCACGAGCGTGGTGAAGGGGTAGTCGGCGATCTTCGGCTTGGCGGCGCTCAGCACCGAGATCAGCGAGGACTTGCCGGCGCTCGGGTACCCGACGAGGGCCACGTCGGCGACCGTCTTCAGCTCCAGGACGACATCCCTCATGTCCCCCGGCTCACCGAGCAGCGCGAACCCGGGCGCCTTGCGCCGCGCGGAGGCCAGCGCCGCGTTGCCGAGCCCGCCCCGGCCGCCCTGCGCGGCGACGTACGACGTGCCGTGCCCGACCAGGTCGGCGAGGACGTTGCCCGCCTTGTCCAGCACCACGGTGCCGTCCGGCACCGGCAGCACGAGGTCCTGACCGTCCTTGCCGGAGCGGTTGCCGCCCTCGCCGGGCTTGCCGTTGGTGGCCTTGCGGTGCGGGGAGTGGTGGTAGTCGAGCAGCGTGGTGATCGACTGGTCCACGGTGAGGATCACGTCCCCGCCGCGCCCGCCGTTGCCGCCGTCCGGCCCGCCGAGGGGCTTGAACTTCTCACGGTGGACGGAGGCACAGCCGTGGCCTCCGCTACCCGCGGCGACGTGCAGCTCGACGCGGTCCACGAAGGTGGTCATGGGATGTGCCTCCAGTTACTGCGGGAATGTCTTGGGGTAACACGCGAAAGGCGGACCCGCTTCCCGTGAGGGAAGTGAGGTCCGCCTCGCGAAAGTTTCCGATCAGGCGACCGGAACGATGTTCACGACCTTGCGGCCACGGTGGGTGCCGAACTGCACCGAACCGGCCTCGAGGGCGAACAGCGTGTCGTCGCCGCCACGGCCGACGCCGGAGCCCGGGTGGAAGTGGGTGCCACGCTGACGGACCAGGATCTCACCCGCGTTGACGACCTGACCGCCGAAGCGCTTCACGCCGAGCCGCTGGGCATTGGAGTCGCGACCGTTCCGAGTGGACGATGCGCCCTTCTTGTGTGCCATTTCTCCTCAGTCCCTTACTTCGCAGCCGCGGGGATCTCAGTGACCTTGATCGCCGTGTACTGCTGGCGGTGGCCCTGGCGACGGCGGTAACCCGTCTTGTTCTTGTAGCGCAGAATGTCGATCTTCTGGCCCTTGTGGTGGTCCACGACCTCGGCCTGGACCTTGATGCCGGCCAGCACCCACGGGTCGCTGGTCACGGCGTCGCCGTCGACAACGAGCAGGGTCGAGAGCTCGACCGAGTCGCCAACCTTGGCAGTGGAAATCTTGTCAACCTCAACGATGTCGCCGACAGCAACCTTGTGCTGGCGACCACCGCTGCGCACGATGGCGTACACGCGGAACTCACTCTCTAGCTCGGGAAACGGCACCCCCGCAGGCCAGCCGCCCGACTCAGCGAGCGGCCTCTCCTGGCGCCCGGCGCCCGGAGGATGAGGTTTACGGGGATGTGACGTGCCATTCGACACGCCGACGGTCAAGGTTACGGGGCCGCGGCCGAAGGGGTCAAACCGAGCCGGGCCCACTGCCTGTGCGACCGGTCACGCCGGTCGCACAGGCAGTGGATCTCAGCCCTCGTCGGTGGAGGCCGAGACGGACGACGCGGACGACGCCGACTGCTCCGCCGCCACCGTCTTCTTCGACGCGGTCTTCTTGGCGGCGGTCTTGGTGGTCTTCGCCGCCTTCTTGGCCGTCGTCTTCTTGGCGGCGGTCTTCTTCACCGCGGTCTTCTTGGTGGTGGCGGCCTTCTTCGCGGTGGCCTTCTTCGCGGTCTTGCGGGCCGTCTTCTTGGCGGGGGCCGACTCCTCGGCGGCCTCCTCCGTGACGGCACCGTCGGACGCGGGCTCCTGCGGGGCCTCAGCGGACACGGGCGCCTCGGACGCGGCCGACGGGACGACCACGACGGCCGTCTCCTCGGACGCCGTGGACACCGTGGGCTTGCGCACGGCGCGGCGGCGCGGACGGGCCGGGGCGGCGCTCTCCGCGGGCGCCTCGGGCTGTCCGGCCGGCTCGGGCACCTCGGCGGCCTCGGCCTCGGGCACCGCCGGAGCGGTCTCCGCGACCGTCACCACCGCCGCCGCCTCCGCCCCCGCCGGGGAACCGGCCGGAGCGGACACCTTGCGGGTGGCCCGCCGCCGGGTACGGCCCTTGGGCGCGGCGTCCTCGACGGGAGCGGCCTCGACGACCGGAGCGGCCTGCGCGGCCTCGACCACCGGGTCCTCCACGGCCATCGGCTCGGCCTGCGCCTCGGCGGCCGGCTCCGGCTGCACCGGACGGGCGACCTCCTGCTCGGCGGTCACGTCCTGAGCCGTCGGCACCTCGGCCTCGGCCTGCTCGGCCCTGCCCCGGCCACGCCGGGTCCTGTCCCTGCCCTGCTCGGCCTTGGGCTCCGTCTCGCCCCGCGGGGTACCCGCCGGAGCCGACACCCGCCGGCTCGCCCGGCGACGCGACCGCCCACGGCCGGCCGCGGCCTCCGCCTCGGCGGCGCTGCTGTACAGCTCCTCGTCGGGCTCGTAGGACGGCTCGGGCAGCGCGATCGGCTCGGCGACCTCGGCTCCGACCTCGGCCTCGGTCTCGGCCTCCTGCTCGGCGGTCTCGACGGCCGCCTCGTGCACGTGCGGCTGCTCGGCGGCGCCGGCCCGCGCGCGCTTCTTGCGCTTGCCACCGCCCCCGGCGGCCGTCGGCTGCTCCATGTGCACGATGACACCGCGGCCGTTGCAGTGGACGCACGTCTCGGAGAAGGACTCCAGCAGGCCCTGCCCGACCCGCTTGCGGGTCATCTGCACGAGCCCCAGCGAGGTCACCTCGGCGACCTGGTGCTTCGTACGGTCGCGGCCCAGGCACTCCAGCAGGCGCCGCAGCACCAGGTCCCGGTTGGACTCCAGCACCATGTCGATGAAGTCGATGACGATGATGCCGCCGAGGTCGCGCAGCCGCAGCTGACGCACGATCTCCTCGGCCGCCTCCAGGTTGTTCCTGGTGACGGTCTCTTCCAGGTTGCCGCCCTGGCCGGTGAACTTGCCGGTGTTGACGTCGACGACGACCATCGCCTCGGTCCGGTCGATCACCAGCGAACCGCCGCTCGGCAGCCAGACCTTGCGGTCCAGGGCCTTGGCGAGCTGCTCGTCGATCCGGTACGTGGCGAAGACGTCGACCTCGGAGGTCCACTTCGACAGCCGCTCGGCGAGGTCCGGCGCGACGTGCGAGACGTACCCGTGGATGGTCGACCAGGCCTCGTCGCCGCTGACGACGACCTTGGAGAAGTCCTCGTTGAAGATGTCGCGCACGACCCGGACGGTCATGTCCGGCTCGCCGTACAGCAGCGTCGGAGCGTTGCCGCTCTTGGCCTTCTTCTGGATGTCCTCCCACTGCTGCTGCAGCCGCTCGACGTCCCGGCGCAGCTCGTCCTCGCTCGCGCCCTCGGCGGCGGTGCGCACGATGACGCCCGCGTCCTCGGGGACGATCTTCTTGAGGATGGTCTTCAGCCGGGCCCGCTCGGTGTCGGGCAGCTTGCGGCTGATGCCGGTCATGGAGCCCTCGGGCACGTACACGAGGTAGCGGCCCGGCAGGGAGACCTGGCTGGTCAGGCGGGCGCCCTTGTGACCGATGGGGTCCTTCGTCACCTGGACGAGCACGGACTGGCCGGACTTCAGGGCGGATTCGATGCGGCGCGGCCCGTGAGCCATGCCGAGTGCCTCGAAGTTGACCTCACCGGCGTACAGGACGGCGTTGCGGCCCTTGCCGATGTCGATGAAGGCGGCCTCCATCGACGGCAGCACGTTCTGCACCTTGCCGAGGTAGACGTTGCCGACGTACGAGGTCGACTGCTCCTTGTTGACGTAGTGCTCGACGAGCACGTCGTCCTCGAGGACGCCGATCTGCGTGCGGTCGCCGTGCTGGCGGACGACCATCACGCGCTCGACGGCCTCGCGGCGGGCCAGGAACTCGGCCTCGGTGATGATCGGGACGCGCCGGCGGCCCTGCTCGCGGCCTTCGCGGCGGCGCTGCTTCTTGGCCTCCAGACGGGTCGAGCCCTTGATGGACTGCACCTCGTCGGACGGCTCCGCCTTGGGGCGGGGCTCGCGGACCTTGACGACCGTGCGCTCGGGGTCGTCGTCGGAGGACTCGGACTCGGTGCCGGAGTCACCGGCACGGCGGCGACGACGGCGGCGCCGACGGCTGCTGCTGGAGCCGCCTCCGCCGGACTCGTCACGGTCGGTGGCGTCCTCGGAGTCCTCGTCGTCCTCCTCGGCGCCGTCCTCGGTGTCCTGCTCGGCGCTCTGCTCGGACTCGGCGTCCTCGCCGCCCTCACCGTCGGAGTCGGCGGACTCACCGCGCCTGCGACGGCGGCCGCCCCGGCGACGGCGGCGGCGCGAGCCGGTGCCCTCGGACTCCTCCTGGTCGTCACCGTCGGCCTGGTCCTCGGACTCGTCGGCCTCCTCCGCCTCGTCGGCGGTGGTGTCGACGGCGGTGGGCTCGGGGGCCTGGGCCTCGGCGTCGTCGCCGGCACCCCGGCGCCGGCGCCGGCGACGCGAACCGCCGGCCGGCTCCTCGCGCTGGGCCTCGGCCGGTGCGGACTCCTCGGGCTCCTCGGGCTCCGTCGCCCCGGCCGCTTCAGCGGCGGCAGCGGCGGCGGCCCGCTCCGGCGTCTGGAACTGGGGCTCGGTGAAGACGGGCGCCTGGAACAGCGCGACGGCGGGCCGCCGCGGACGCGAGGTCGACTCGCTCTCGCCATCGGCCGCGTCCGCGGACACCCGGGCGTCGGCCTTCGAGGCCCGCGCGCCCTTGGCGGGCTGGGCGGGCTCGGCGAAGCCGCCGGCGGCTCGGCGAACGACCCGGCGACGGCGCCGCGGACCGGTCTCCTCGGCGGAGTCGGCAGCCTCGGCGGCGGTTTCGGCGGGGACCTCGGCGGCGGGAGCGGGCTCTGCGGCAGCGGTCTCGGAGGCGGTGGCCTCGGACGCGCGGGCGGGCTCGGCGGCGGGGTTCTCGGTCACAGGTGCCTTCGCCTCCTCGGCGTTCCCCTCCATCGCGTCCGCGGCGGAAGGCGCCCCGGCGGGCGCGGACGCCCGCCGCGAGGCACGTCGGCGAGTCCGACGCGGAGCAGCCTCTTCAGCGGCCTCGGCACCCTCGGCGGTGCCCTCGGCCACGACGGCCGGCTCCGGGCCGTCGGCCCCGGCCGGGGCCGCGACCGTCTCGGCGGCCTCCGCAGGAACGGCGGCGGGCGAGGTCACGGTGCGCGTGGCGCGGCGCCGGGTGCGCTTGGGGGCGGCGTCCTCGGACACCTCGGCGGAGGTGGCAGGGGCGGGGGCCTCGGCCGGCTCGGCGACGGCGGGAGTGCCGGCGGTCACCGGGACCACGGTTTCGGCGGCCTCGGCGGCCTCCGGAGCACCGGCGGGTGCGGAGGCACGGCGCACGGCGCGACGCCGCTTGGGCGGGGCGGGCGCGGCGGCCTCTTCGCTCTCGACGGCCTCGGGAGCCTGCTCCGCCTCGGCAACGGCCTCTTCGGCCTCGTCGGCCTCTACGACGTCAGCCGCTACGACGTCAGCCGCGAGATCCTCGGCATCGGCGGCCGGTATGGCCGGCGCGACGGTCTCCACCGGCACGTCGGAGGAGGCACCGCTGGGCGGACCCGCCGGGCGGGACGCGGCACGCCGCCGCCGACGGGGCGGCAGGGTGTCACTGGGAGTGTTCTGTTCGGAACCCTCTGTGGGTTCGGTCGGTTCGAGCATGCGGGCTTATCTCCCGTCAGGCTCCCGGGCGCCGCGCCTGGTCCGGCGATGCCGGTGACGTCCGCGGCGCGCGCTGTGCGCGTTCGCCGCCGTCCGGGGCGCGGGCGCCGCACGGGAGCTCTCTGTGTCCTGTCTCGCCGGTTCCGTACGCCGAATGCGTACGGCCTGGCGAAAGTCTTCTGGTCGGTGCGCTGCCCGACCCAGGTGGCTCCCGAGTCCGAGGGCGGCGCTACGACGTCCGTCCCTACGCGGGACCTTCCTTACGCCGACGCCGTCGCGGTGGCAGTCGGTTCGGCCGTTGAGTGGGCCTCGACTGCCTCGCGGTCGGGCGCGAGCGGGTCGGTCACCGTGCCGGTCTCTTCATCGAACAGCCCCTGCGCCAGCCTGGTCACCGCTGCGGGGACCGGCGGCGCCAGGTCGGCCACGGCGCGAAGACCGGACAGGACGTCGTCGGGTCGTACGGCAGGCGTCACGTGCCGAACAACCAGCCGCAGTATCGCACAGGGCTGGTCGGTCGGCCTATCAGCCTGCGAACTGTGCGTTTCCGTGAGGTCGCGGACTTCCAGGCTCGCAACCGCGGAACGGGCGTCGAACGTACGGACGCCGTTCTTGGCGAGGCGCTGGACCTCGACGGTCTCGGCCGCGTTGAAGGCGTCCGCCGCCCGGCGGGCCTCCTCCGGCGGCACTCCGTCCAGCCGGAGCTCCCAGACGGAAGCCGTCAGCCGGTCGGCGAGCCCCGAGGTGCGGGCCTCGACCGCCTCGGTGATGTCGAGCCCGGTGGGCAGCGACTCGTCGAGGAGGGCCCTGAGCTGCTCCGGGTCGCGGGGCGCGGTGAGGGCGATCTCCAGGTACTCCGCCTCACTGCCCGTGCCGGTGGGTGCGGCATTGGCGTACGACACCTTCGGGTGCGGTGTGAAGCCAGCCGAGTAGGCCATCGGCACCTCGGCACGGCGCAACGCACGCTCGAAGGCGCGCTGGAAGTCACGGTGGCTGGTGAACCGGAGGCGGCCGCGCTTGGTGTAGCGCAGTCGGATGCGCTGCACCGCGGGTGCGGGCGGCGGGCCTTCGGGCTGTCGCTTGCCCAGTGTCGTTCAGTCCTTCGTGAGAGCGGTCGTACTGCTACCAAGAGTACGTGGCTCGCGCCCCGAAGGTTCCCTCCGGTCGACCGGCTGCGGCTGCCGCGGCTCGCCGAAGAGCATCCGCCGGAAGTCGGCGCGGGCCTGGCGTACGGACTCCCGGGCGGCGGCCAGCGCCTGCCGGGTGGTCCGCCGCACACTGCGGGCGGCCTCGGCGGCGGGCCGCAGGACGGCGTCCCGCACGACGTGCCCGACGGGCGTCAGCACGCTGCGGTACACCCACCGCACCGGTTCGACGAAGATCCACCGGAGAAGGGTGCCCAGCAGGCGCCCGACGGCGAGCGAGATGTGCCCGGCGACGCGCCAGGCGTGGCCGAGGGCGTCCCACACCTCCCGGCCGACGACGGCGAGGACGCGCCCGGCCGGTGTGAGGATCCAGCGCCACAGGGCGAGCGCGGGCAGGACGAACAGGATGCGGGCGATCCAGTAGAGGGCCGTGCCGATACCGGTGACGATCGTGCTCAGCAGCCACACGAGCCCCTTGCAGCACCAGGCGACCGCGCGGCCAAGGGGGGCGAGCACCCAGGTGTACAGCCAGAGGGCGGGTACGACGACGAGGTACCTCGCGAGCCACGCCACGGCCGTCCAGACGCCGATGCCGAGCGCGGCGAGCCCGGCGCCGATCCCCTTCAGAACCCACATCACCGCATGCCCGACGGGCGTGAGCAGCCAAGCGTACACCCAGCCGAGCGCGGCTCCCAGACCTCTGGCGATCCAGCCGGCCCCGGCGCCGACGCCCCGGGCGGCCCATGCGATCGCGTGCCCCACGGGGGTCAGCACATACCGGTAGAGCCAGACCAGGGGCACGACGAGGAGGACGTGGCCGAGCCATCCGAGGGCCTTGCCCAGCGGGACGACGACGTAGCGCCACAGCGCCACGAACGGCCAGACGAACACCGCCCGCCCGAGCCACAGCAGCGCCCGGCCGAGCGGTCGGAGCAGGGTGTCGTTCAGGAACCGTCCGGCCACGACGAGCGCGTCCCACAGCATCCGCACGGGGACGACCAGGACGAGCACGATGATCCGCACGGGAATCCGGATCGCGACGGCGAGACACCCCTCCGGCGCATCGGGCTCGCGCCGGACCGCCGGCCCGGCCGGCCGCTCTCGCGGATCGACCCACGTCTCGGAACCCTCGCGGGGTCGTTTCTCCAGATCCATACCGTCGTAGACGCCTTCAGTGCCCCGTCCGGATCCAGCACCGCACAGTTCCGCCCCGTTCTCCCGCAGTTCCCCCACTCGGCCGCAAGATCATACGGCTCACGCGCGGGTGACCTGCGCCTGGAGCAGCCGGGGTGACTCCTGGAAGCCGGTGCGGGCGTACGCGGGGATGGCCCGCGGACTGGAGCGCACGGTCACGCGTTCCAGTCCGAGCTCGCGCGCTCCGTCCAGGACGGCCTGGATGAGCCGCCCGCCCAGCCCGCCGTCCCGCGCCTCGGGTACGACGTACACGCACTGCAGATCGCCGGAGGCCCGCCGCGGCGCCCGGGGCGTGGGCACCCGCTGCACCACCGCGAGCCAGGCCATGCCGATGACACGGTCGTCCCGGACGAGGACCATGCAGCGGTGGGAGTTCTCGTTCTCCCCCGCCCAGGTCACGAAGTGCCGTACGAATTCCTCGCGTTCGCCGAGGTCCTCCGAGCCGTTCTCGACGAGCCACTCCCAGCGGAGGGTGGCCACTGCGGCCAGTTCGGCGGGCCGGGCCGGGCGGATGCTGATGCTCTCCATCAGGCCATTGTCGAGCCGGCCGTCGAGCCGGACGCCTCCTCCGCCTCCTCCCAGCGCAGCAGATCCCCCGGCTGGCACTCCAGTACCTCGCACAGCGCGGCGAGGGTCGAGAAGCGGACCGCTTTGGCACGGCCGTTCTTGAGGACGGCCAGGTTGGCGGGAGTGATACCGACGCGTTCCGCCAGTTCACCCACGGACATCTTGCGTTTGGCCAGCATCACGTCGATGTCGACGGCGATGGGCATCAGATGACCTCTTCCAGCTCGGCCTGCATCTGGGCCGCCTCGATGTCACGTGCGACGGCCTGCGCGAGCAGCATCCGCAGCACGAGCACGATCAGCGCGACGCCCAGCACGGCCACGACGACCCCGCACAGCAGCAGGACCACCCCGGGAGCCACGGCCTCGCCCGGCGCGAGCACGACCGCGAGCGCGAAGACCAGCAGGGCGGCCGCCACGAACGCGCCGATCACGATGTGCACGTAGCGGAAGGCCGCGGTGGAGAACACCGTCCCGCGACGCACCATCGTCACCAGCCGCCACACGCAGACCACGACGACCTGGGCCGTCACGATACCCAGGATCGTGATCACCAGGATCGGAGTGCGCAGATAGGCGTACTCGGGCCTGAGCCCGTTCATGTCGACGGCCAGCAGCGGCACCATCACCCCCTGCACGAACAGCGATCCAGCGAGCAGCACCACGAGCACCCCGCGCAATCCCGCCACGGCCAGCTTCCCCATCACCACTCCTTCGATCGAACCACGATGGAAATCTATCGAAACTCGATAGGTGACGCAAGAGTGGGCGCCCGCAGGAAGACGAACGCGGCAAGCGGCTGCCGACCGGGGTATGTGACCCATGACACCGTGGCAGGAGAGACGCATGCCCGGACTCGGACCGAGGAGGACGACAGTGGACTGGCGCGCGTTCGCACGGGAGATGGCCTCCATGGCGCGTGACCTGCTCGCCCAGGACTCGGTCAGCGCCACGCTGGAGCACATCACCAGAGCAGCCACTGAGCGCGTACCGGGGTGCGATGCGGCCGGCATCCTCCTCCTGCACGGCAAGAGCGTGGAGACGCTGGCACCCACCCATGACCTGGTCGTCGAGAGCGACCGGTTGCAGGAGCGCCTCGCGGAGGGCCCCTGCTTCGACGCGGCCCGCCCCAGCACCGGACAGCGCGTGTTCCGCATCGCCGACTTCACCGCCGAGCAGCCCCGCTGGCCCGCCTACGCCGAACAGGCCCGCGGCCTGGGTGTGGGCAGCATGATGGGCTTCCTGCTCTACACCGAGGACGAGGATCTGGGCGCGCTCGACCTCTACTCGCACCGGCCCGGGGCCTTCACGGACGACGGAGAGACCGCCGGCTGGCTGCTGGCCTCGCACGCGGCGATCGCCTTCTCCAGCGCCCGCAGCCACGCCCAGATGGAGCAGGCCGTGGCCACGCGCCACGTCATCGGCGAGGCCATGGGCATCCTCATGGGCAGCCACCGCCTCACCGAGGAACAGGCCTTCGAGGTGCTGCGCCGATACTCCCAGGAGAAGAACATCAAGCTGCGCGAGGTCGCCCGGCGGGTCTGCGAAGAGGGACGCCTGACCTGACGGCTCCCCCAGCACACATTCTGAACTGGGGGAACCTGACCGGGCCGGCCCCCCGGGGGAGCGTCGCCAACCGGGCCTGCTGAGCGAGTCCCCCGCAGAACGGGGCTCTCACCTCCCGGGGGCCCCTGTTGCCCGGTCTCCCCTATGAGCAAGGTGAGTGGATTCAACAATTCCCGGGACTTGACGCACTGAAGTCACTCAAGCGAGTGAATGCATCGATCAAACGTCCCTGTAAACCGTATCGATGTTTCATTCCTTCTCATTCATCCCGTGCATCTCTTCAGATTCGACGGCGCCGGCGAAGAGCCGTGATGCATAGTGACACCTGTCAAAAATCCGCGTAGCCTTGCGAAACTGGTCGTCTTGAACACGGTCGAAGTGCCTGGCGGCGGACCGACCTGTGGCACCAGAAGGAGAACTCCATGCCCGACGCCGACCCGATGGTTTCCCGGCACCGTCTGAGCTCAGAGCTTCAAGAGGCACGCAGAAAGGCGGGCTACACACAGCCCGATGTTGCGCGGGAGACGGGATGGTCCCTGTCGAAAGTCATGCGCCTGGAGTCAGGCAGGGTGAAGATCTCCATGACGGATCTCAAGGCACTGATCAGCTTCTACGGACTCTCACCCGACGCATCGGAGAAGTTGCGTCGCGCGGCGGAGGAGGCGCGACGGCAGCCCTGGTGGTACGAGTACCGCTCCCTGCTGTCGGAGGGTTTTCAGTCCTACCTGGGCTACGAGGCGTCCGCGTCCGTGATCCGCAACTTCGAGGCGTTGTTCATCCCCGGCCTGCTGCAGACGGAGGAGTACGCGCGCGCCGCCCTGCAGCAGTCCGTCGTCCCGGAGAAGGAGGAACTGCTCGACCTCCGCATGAAGCGCCAGGAACGCATGCTGAGTGAACCCAAAACCGAGCTGCGATTCCTGATCGACGAGGCGGCACTCCGACGCGTCGTGGGCACGGCCGAGTTGATGGAGGCCCAGATCCAGCATCTGCAACAGGTCAGCGCACTGGAGCACGTGAGCATCGGGGTGGTGCCGTTCAGCAGCGGCCTTTACCCACTGCTGCGTTCACCGTATGTCATCTTCGAGTTCACCAAGGCCGATCAGGAACGGGTGGTGTACCTCGAGAATCCCGACGGAAGTGTCATCCTCAACAACAAGGCGATCGTCGGCGTGCAACGGAGCGTCGAGACCTATCTCGAAGCCTTCTGGGAAATCGAGAACCGCTACGCCCAGCCCATCACCGAGTGGAGTTCACAACACCCTCAGGTCGCGGCATAGCGGGACAAGGAATCCAGAAAAGATGCCCACGCCGTGGAACCGACCGAAAAACAGGGACCTTCGGAAACTTTCGAATCCCTGACCATGACGGGACAACCTAAAGAGACCTCGACGCAGTTCTCACCGCCACTGGCAGAACTCCTCCGCCACTCCGATGTCGGATCCGGAAAGGTCACGACTCCCCCAACCCCGCACTGCGGTAGCGATGGCACTGTCAGGCCGCCGGCCGTCAGTATGACGGCAGGAGCCATGACTGCCAAGGCCGCCGAATACCGATGATCTCGACACCGGGAAATCGCAGAAAGGGGGTGCCCCGCCCCGTAGAGCGGCAAGCGTCTTTTCGGCCAAGAACAGCAAGAAGGGGAGCGCTCGGTCAGCCGGCAAGCATCGTCCGAGTACTCCCCCACCGCGAAGCAACCTCGTCCACTCGACTCAACCAGGAAGCCTCATGGCAGATAGTAACGCGAGTTGTGTCACCGGCCAGGCCCCGCGAATACAGAGCCCGGGCGGAGGCACGTCATGACCCAGGTGCCGCCCCCTCCGGCCGGAGGCCTGTCGCAACGAGCCCTGCTCATCGTCATCGCCTTACTGACCGGCCTGCTCACCGGCCTGGCAGCGGGCGTACTGGCCGTACTCCTCCACGCAACGATCCTCGGCGCGGCCACCTGGGCAGGGGGCACCTTCATCGCCATCACCATGCTGCTGTTCAAGATCTGCGAGCTCTTGCGGTGAACCCCGTATCAAGAACGCCGGGTGGATATCGGTTCGCGGCCGGAGGCAGCACCAGCACGAACAACTCCAAGAGGAGCGGTACAGGCGGTCGCCGTGCACGCGGCCCGCACGACGGCATCCCCCTGCGCAAGGCCGTCACCGGGCGCCGGCACCACTGAGCCCCCTCCGGGTAGAAGGGGGCTCAGTCATCACCTGCTTCAGAACTCCATCACTGGGAGCAGTGCGCCACTCACCTCAGTGCGAGTGACCGCTGGGCGCCGCTGCCGCGTTCTTGACCGTCAGAGGCAGCAGCTTCTTGCCCGTCGGGCCGATCTGGATGCTTGTGTCCATCTGCGGACACACCCCGCAGTCGAAGCACGGCGTCCAGCGGCAGTCGTCGACCTCGGTCTCGTCGAGGGCGTCCTGCCAGTCCTCCCAGAGCCAGTCCTTGTCCAGGCCGGAGTCGAGGTGGTCCCAGGGGAGGACCTCCTCGTAGGTGCGCTCACGGGTGGTGTACCAGTCGACGTCGACGCCGAAGGGGGCCAGCGCCTTGTCGGCGCAACTCATCCAGCGGTCGTAGGAGAAGTGCTCGCGCCAGCCGTCGAAGCGGCCGCCGTCGTCGTACACCGCGCGGATGACCGCGCCGATGCGGCGGTCGCCCCGGGAGAGCAGGCCCTCGACGATGCCGGGCTTGCCGTCGTGGTAGCGGAAGCCGATCGAGCGGCCGTACTTCTTGTCGCCGCGGATCTTGTCCCGCAGCTTCTGGAGCCGGGCGTCCGTCTCCTCGGCGGAGAGCTGCGGGGCCCACTGGAAGGGCGTGTGCGGCTTGGGGACGAAGCCGCCGATCGAGACCGTGCAGCGGATGTCGTTGGAGCGGGAGACCTCGCGGCCCTTGGCGATGACCTTCGTCGCCATGTCGGCGATCTGCAGGACGTCGTCGTCGGTCTCGGTCGGCAGGCCGCACATGAAGTACAGCTTCACCTGGCGCCAGCCGTTGCCGTACGCCGTCGAGACCGTGCGGATCAGGTCGTCCTCCGAGACCATCTTGTTGATGACCTTGCGGATGCGTTCCGAGCCGCCCTCGGGGGCGAAGGTCAGGCCCGAGCGGCGGCCGTTGCGCGTCAGCTCGTTCGCCAGGTCGATGTTGAAGGCGTCCACGCGGGTGGAGGGGAGCGACAGGCCGATCTTGTCGTCCTCGTAGCGGTCGGCGAGACCCTTGGCGATGTCGCCGATCTCCGTGTGGTCGGCGGAGGAGAGGGACAGCAGACCGACCTCCTCGAAGCCGGTGGCCTTCAGGCCCTGCTCGACCATGTCGCCGATGCCCGTGATGGAGCGCTCGCGCACCGGGCGGGTGATCATGCCGGCCTGGCAGAAGCGGCAGCCGCGGGTGCAGCCGCGGAAGATCTCCACCGACATGCGCTCGTGGACCGTCTCGGCCAGCGGGACCAGCGGCTGCTTGGGGTACGGCCACTCGTCGAGGTCCATGACGGTGTGCTTGGACACCCGCCACGGGACCCCGCTGCGCTTTGGCACGACGCGGGCGATACGGCCGTCCGGCAGGTACTCGACGTCGTAGAAGCCGGGGACGTACACCCCGCCCGTCTTCGCCAGGCGGAAGAGGAGCTCCTCGCGGCCGCCCGGTCGGCCCTCGGCCTTCCAGGCGCGGACGATCGCGGTGATCTCCAGGACCGCCTGCTCGCCGTCGCCGATCACGGCGCAGTCGATGAAGTCGGCGATCGGCTCGGGGTTGAACGCCGCGTGACCGCCGGCCAGGACGATCGGGTCGTCGAGACCGCGGTCCTTGGACTCCAGCGGGATGCCGGCCAGGTCGAGGGCGGCCAGCATGTTCGTGTAGCCCAGCTCCGTGGAGAAGGACAGGCCGAACACGTCGAAGGCCTTCACGGGCCGGTGGCTGTCGACCGTGAACTGCGGGACGTGGTGCTCCCGCATGAGCTCCTCGAGGTCCGGCCACACGCTGTACGTGCGCTCGGCGAGGACGCCCTGCTGCTCGTTGAGCACCTCGTAGAGGATCATGACGCCCTGGTTGGGCAGACCGACCTCGTAGGCGTCCGGGTACATGAGCGCCCAGCGGACGTCACAGGAGTCCCAGTCCTTGACCGTGGAGTTGAGCTCTCCGCCGACGTACTGGATCGGCTTCTGCACATGCGGGAGCAGAGCTTCGAGCTGCGGGAAGACCGACGCAGCGACTTCGGCAGGCATGTCGCGCACCTTCGTGAGCTGGACTGAACTGACAGGGGTGACCATCCAGACTAACGCGGTCGCGGGGTACCTCCGTACGCCGGAAGATCAGAGGTCCGCCGCGTGGTCCTTGATCCCGGCCCAGAACCCGGGCAGTTCTGCCTCCACGCGCACCGCTCGCTGCTCCTCGCGCTCATGGAGGAGGCCGTAGGTGAAGGCGCTCTCCCCCGCCGCGTGGGCGACCGCGGACAGCTCGCGCAGGGCCTGCCGGGCCATGACGCTGTCCTGGTGCTCGCCGAGCAGGTTCTGCAGCGCCTTCATGGACTTGACCATGGTCTTGGCCGGCTTGCCGAGGACGGGCCGGGCCGCCTCCGCCGCGTAGCGGGTGCGCTTGGCCTTCTTGCGCGCCTCGTGCAGCGCGACGTCCCGGTCGGTGCCGGGTTCCAGGTCCGCCGCCTGCCCGATCAGCCCGGACACCTTGCGGAAGTCCTTGCGCACGGCCTTGGCGATCGGCTTGCGGGGCTCCTTGGCGGCCGCCTTGAGCAGCGGTGGGTCGGCGATCAGCGCGTCCAGGGTGTCGAGCAGGGCCAGGTAGCGGCGGGAGTCCAGGACCCCGAGGAGGCGGCCGCGGGCCCCGCCGTGCTCGGCGCTGGACCAGGCGTGCAGGCGCTCGGTGACCGGGCCGCGGACCAGGCCGGCGGGCACCTCGTCGACGGCCGTGGTCAGCCGCTCGGTCAGCACCTCGCGGTCCCGGTCCAGGCCCAGCTCGCCGGCGAGCCACTTCAGCTCGTCGGCTACGGGGTCGGTGACGGCCCGGTCGAGGATCGTGCCGAACGACTTGAAGGTGCTGCGCATCCGGCGGGTGGCCACCCGCATGCTGTGCACGGAGTCCTCGGCGTCCCGGCGGACGGCGGGGTCGAGCTCGACGATCGCGTCCCGCTGGGTGCGCACGTAGGCCAGCACATGGTCTCCGGCCGTCACCGGTCGCCGGACGTGCGGGGACTTGCGCCGCTTGCCCGGTGCCGTCTCCTCCAGGGCGCGGGCCAGCTTCGACGACGATGCCGACGGTCGTACGCCCGCCTTGCGCAGCCGCTTCTCGACCTTGTCGAGGAGGGCCGGGTCTCCCCCGTCGGCGAGCTCCACCTCGATCTCGGTCCACCGTGCTTCTCCGCCGCGCCCCGTGAGCCGCTCGGCGTGCACGGTGTCCACGCTCACCTCGGCGAGCAGCCGGCCGTCGGCGTCGAGCAGGTGGCGTACGTCGCGGTCGGAGCGCAGCCGGACCACCGGCAGCAGCTCGCTGTCGCGGACCCGGGAGCGGACCAGCGCGGCGAGGTCGTCGGGGAGGGTGTCGGAGAGCGGGGCGTGGATCTCGTCGCGGATGCCCGGGGCGACCGGGAACTTCAGGTGCCAGCCGGCGTCGGTACCGCCGGTGCGGCGGCGCAGGGTGACGGACGACGCCGCGAGGCGTTCGTCTCCGGTGTCGTAGTAGGTGGCGTCGAGGTGGGCCACACCCTTGTCGACGACGGCCGCGACCCCGTTGGCTCCGGTCAGGTCGGGCAGTCCGCTGTCCGCCGACTCGTACTTCCGCTCGATCTCGCGCTTGCTGTCCGCCATGAACCGAATCTAGTCGGCCGGGGCGCGGGGCGGCAGAGGGCCACCCCGCGCGGTGTCAGGCCGACATCGGTCGTTGCACCCGGATCGACTGCAGCAACCCCACCGCTATCCACACGGCGAACATCGATGATCCGCCGTAGGACACGAACGGCAGGGGCAGGCCGGTGACCGGCATGATGCCGAGCGTCATGCCGACGTTCTCGAACGTCTGGAAGGCGAACCAGGCGACGATGCCGGCGGCCACGATCGTGCCGTACAGATCCGTGGTCTCCCGGGCGATGCGGCAGGCACGCCACAGGACGATGCCGAGCAGCAGGATGATCAGGCCGCCGCCGAGGAAGCCCAGCTCCTCACCTGCCACGGTGAAGACGAAGTCCGTCTGCTGTTCGGGGACGAACTGGCCGGTGGTCTGCGAGCCGTGGAAGAGGCCGGAGCCGGTCAGGCCTCCCGAACCGATGGCGATGCGGGCCTGGTTGGTGTTGTAGCCGACGCCGGCCGGGTCGAGTGCGGGGTTGGCGAAGGCGGCGAAACGGGCGATCTGGTAGTCGTCGAGCACGCCGAGCTGCCAGACGGTGACCGCTCCGAGGGTGCCCGCGCCGAGCAGGCCGAACACCCAGCGGTTGGACGCCCCGGAGGCCAGCAGCACGCCGAGCACGATGATGACCATCACCATGACCGACCCGAGGTCGGGCATCAGCATGACGATCAGCATGGGGACGGTGGCCAGGCCGAGCGCCTGCACGACCGTGCGGTGGTCGGGGTACTGCTTGTCGCCCGCGTCGACCCGGGCCGCCAGCAGCATGGCCATGCCCAGGATGATCGTGACCTTGACGAACTCCGAGGGCTGGAGCGAGAAACCGCCGGGCAGCTTGATCCAGGAGTGGGCGCCGTTGATCGTGGAGCCGAGCGGGGTGAGCACCAGCAGGATCAGCAGCAGCGAGAAGCCGTACAGGACCGGGACGGCCGTGCGCAGGGCGCGGTGGCCGAGCCAGATGGTGCCGGCCATCAGGGCGAGGCCGATGCCGGTGTTCAGCAGGTGCCGGACGAGGAAGTAGTACGGGTCGCCTTGGTTGAGTTCCGTGCGGTTGCGGGTCGCCGAGTAGACGAGGAGCGTGCCGAGCAGCGACAGGGCCACGGCCGACAGCAGGATGGGCCAGTCGAGCCGCCGCGCCACCGAGTCACGGGCGAGCAGTCGGGTCCAGCCGGAGCGTTCGGGTCCGTAGCCGGAGACCTGGAAGCTGTTCACTCCGCCGGTCATGCGGGGCACCTCCGGCTTCCCCGGCGCCGCCGCCTTCGGGTGTCACGGTTCTCGGGTGACGGCGGAGCCGACGTGACCGGCTGGAGCGGGTCCGCCGGGGCGTTCGGGTCCTTCTTGTCGGCCTTCTGGTCCTTGGCCGGGTCCTTCGGGACCTTCGGGGAGGTGATGGTGCCGTCCGTCCTGACCTTCGGCAGGGCCTTCTGCGGGGTGGGCAGCAGGGCCTTCTTCGGGTCGATGGCGCCGTCCTCGGAGACGCCGTACAGCGCGTTGTAGATGTTGCGGACGGCGGGGCCCGAGGCGCCGGAACCCGTACCACCCTGGGAGATCGTCATGACGATCGAGTAGTCCTTGGTGTACGTGGCGAACCAGGAGGTCGTCTGCTTGCCGTAGACCTCCGCCGTACCCGTCTTGGCGTGCATCGGGATCTTGTCCTGCGGCCAGCCGCCGAACCTCCAGGCGGCCGTACCGCGGGTGGCGACTCCCGCGAGGGCATCGCTTATCTCGCTGCGCGTCTTCTGGCTCATCGGGAGCTTGCCGTGCGCCTCGGGCTTGATGGGCGTGACGGTCTTGCCGTCGGCGCTGATGACGGCCTTGCCGACGGAGGGGTTGTAGAGGGTGCCGCCGTTGGAGATGGCCGAGTAGATGGTGGCCATCTGGATGGGTGTGACGAGCGTGTCGCCCTGGCCGATGGAGTAGTTGACGGAGTCACCGGCGCGCATGCGGTTGCCTTCGAGGCAGTTCTCGTAGGCGATCTTCTCGGCGTAGCTGCCGTTGCGCTTGCCGGTGCGGCACCAGGCGTCCTTGTTGGCCTTCCAGTAGTCCAGCTTCCACTGGCGGTCGGGGACGCGGCCGGTGACCTCGTTGGGCAGGTCGATGCCGGTCTCCTTGCCGAGGCCGAACTGGTGGGCGGTCTTGTAGAACCAGTCGTTGGCGTTCTTCTTCGGCTTGGTGCCGCCGTCGCGCTTCCATTCCTCGTGGGAGAGCCGGTAGAAGACCGTGTCGCAGGAGACTTCCAGGGCGCGGCCGAGGCTGATCGGGCCGTATCCCTTGGACTCGAAGTTCTTGAAGACCTGGCCGCCGATCGAGTACGAGCTGGAGCACTCGTAGGGGCCGTTGAAGGAGTAACCGGCGTTGACCGCGGCGGCCGTCGGGATGACCTTGAAGATGGAGCCGGGCGCCGACTGGCCCTGGATGGCGCGGTTGAGCAGCGGGTAGTTGGAGCTCTTGCCGGTGAGCCGCGCGTAGTCCTTGGCGGAGATGCCGCCCACCCAGGCGTTCGGGTCGTACGTGGGGTTCGAGGCCATGGCGACGACGCGGCCGGTCTTGGCCTCCATCACCACGACGGCGCCGGAGTCGGCCTTGTAGTTGGTGCCGGTGTTCCGGTCGTGCTGCTTGCGGGCTTCCTTCATCGCCTCGTTCAGCTGGTACTCGGCGATCCGCTGGACCCGGGAGTCGATGCTGGTGACGAGGTTGTCGCCGGGGTGGGTCGGGTCGGCCTCGGCCTGGCCGATGACGCGGCCGAGGTTGTCGACCTCGTAGCGGGTGACGCCGGCCTTGCCGCGCAGCGCCTTGTCGTACTGGCGCTCCAGGCCGGAGCGGCCGACCTGGTCGGAGCGGAGATACGGCGAGTTGCTGTTCTGCGCCTTCTTGATCTCCTCGTCGGTGACCGGCGAGAGGTAGCCGAGGACCTGGGCGGTGTTGGCCTTGCCGGGGCTCGGGTAGCGGCGCACGGCCTCAGGCTCGGCGGTGATGCCGGGGAAGTCCTCGGCGCGCTCGCGGATCTGGAGGGCTTGCTTGGCGGTGGCCTCGTCGGTGATGGGGATGGGCTGGTAGGGCGAGCCGTTCCAGCAGGGCTGCGGCGTCTCGGCGTCGCACAGCCGGACCTTCTCCTGGACCTCCTTGGGCGTCATGCCCAGGACCTTGGCGAGCTTGGTGAGGACTTCCTTGCCGTCGTCCTTCATCTTCAGCAGGTCGGTGCGCGAGGCGGAGACCACCAGCCGCGTCTCGTTGTCGGCGAGGGCCACGCCGCGGGCGTCCAGGATCGAGCCGCGGACGGCCGGCTGGACGACCTGCTGGACGTGGTTGCCCGAGGCCTCCTTGGCGTAGGCGGCGCCCTCGCGGATCTGGAGGTACCAGAGGCGCCCGCCGAGGGTGAGCAGGAGGGAGAGGACGAGGACCTGGATGACGACGAGCCGGATCTGGACACGTGAGTTCCGGCCGGTCTCGGGAATGTTGGTCACTGCGGCTGCCTCCCCCTCTCGGTGCGCGTACGGGTGTGCGGAGCCGGCGGTCTGCCGGGGCATGTGTGTGCGGCGTCGAGTGATGAACGCCCGGCCCACGAGCCGGCGTTCCTACGGGACCGACCCGTTCGAGTGAACTTCCCTGCACTCACAGCCGCTTGACCCCCTTGATGCGCCCGGCGCGTGCCATCCGCGCCCGGGCGGCCTTCACACGCAGCCCGTTGCGCTGGCTGCCGATCTTCAGTCCGGTGCCGCCGGAGAGCCAGCCGGAGGAGAAGTCCGTGGCCTTGGCCGCGGCCGAGGTCGACTCGGCGAGCGGATCGTTCTCGGCGCGCCGGGCCAGGGCCATGATCCCCGGCACGACGAAGGGGGCGAGCAGCAGGTCGTACAGGGCGGCCGTGAACAGCAGGCTGCCGAGGCCCACATGGCGGGCGGCGGTGTCCCCGACGAGGGCGCCGACCCCGGCGTACAGCAGGGTGGAGCCGACTGCGGCGGCGAACACCACGGCCATGGGGCCGGTCGCGGACTTGAGCCGGCCCGTCTCGGGTTTCACCAGGCCCGCGAGGTAGCCGATGACGCACAGCACCAGGGCGTAGCGCCCGGCGGCGTGGTCGGCGGGCGGGGCCAGGTCGGCGAGCAGGCCCGCGCCGAAGCCGACGAGGGCGCCGCCCACGTGCCCGTACACCAGCGCGAGGCCGAGCACGGTGAGCAGCAACAGGTCGGGCACGGCGCCCGGCAGGTGCAGGCGGGCGAGGACGCTGACCTGGATCACCAGGGCGACGACGACCAGGGCGGAGGAGAGCAGGATCCGGTTGACGCGCATGGGGTGACAGCTCCTACTGCTCTTGCTGGTTCTGGCCGTCCACGGGCGCCTCGGGGGACGGCGTCACGGTCACCGTCACCGTCGGCCTCGGGGTGGGCTTGGGCTTGGGCGGGAGCACCGTGTCACGTGGGTTCTTCTTCGGGGCCTCGACGACGACACCGACGATGTCGAGCTTGGTGAAGGCGGCGTACGGCGTGACGTAGAGCGTGCGGGTCAGGCCGCCGCCGGAGGGGTCGACGCGGGAGACCACGCCGACGGGCACGCCGGGCACGAACGGCCGGTCGGCCTGGGAGCCGAAGGTGACCAGGCGGTCGCCCTTCTTCACCTCGGCCTTGCCGTTGAGGAGTTCGACGCGCAGCGGGCGGTCGCCCTGCCCGGAGGCGAAGCCGAGCTCGTCGCCGGACTCCATCCGGGTGCCGACCGTGAAGTCGGGGTCGCTGGCCAGCAGGACCGTGGCGGTGTTGGGCCCGACGGTGGTGACGCGGCCGACGAGCCCTTCCCCGTTCAGGACGGTCATGTCGCGCTTGATGCCGTCGTTGGCGCCGACGTCGATGGTGATGGTCCAGGAGAAGCCCTGCGCGGCTCCGATGGCGATGACCTCGGCGCCCTTGATGCCGTACTGGCCCTGGCCGGCGATCTTCAGCATCTTGTCGAGCTGCTTGAGGCGGCTGCGGCTGCGGTCGTCGCTGCCGAGTCGCGCCTTCAGGGCCGCGTTCTCCGCTTCCAGCGTGGCGAGCCGGTCGTGCCGCTCCCCGGAGTCGCGAATGGCGGAGACCGCGTTGCCGATCGGGTCGACCGCGGCCGAGACGCCGCTCTCGATCGGGCCGAAGACCGTTGCCGCGCCCTGCCGGGCACCGTCGACGGGCGAGTCCTCCCCGCCGCGGATGTCCACCGTGATCAGCGCGAACGCGATGGCGATCAGCAGCACCAGGAGCAGCCGGCTCTCTCGTGTGTCCCTCACGTGCGGCGGCCGTGCCCTTCCTCATAGGAATTCGGGAAGCCCCAGGGAAACCCGAGGGGCTGCTTTGTGGGAGCTTATGCCTCTATATCAACGATCCGCCGTACGAGAGGAGATCGTCCCGTACGGCGGAATCGAAGAGTTATGTCATCTGCGCGGCTGGGCGTCCAGCACCTGCTGGAGCGCCTCGAACTCCTCGACGCACTTTCCGGATCCGAGCGCCACGCTGTCCAGCGGGTCCTCGGCGATGTGGATCGGCATGCCGGTCTCCCGGCGCAGCCGCTCGTCGAGACCCCGCAGCAGCGCTCCGCCGCCGGTCAGAACGATTCCTCGGTCCATGATGTCGCCGGACAGCTCCGGCGGGCACTTGTCGAGGGTCGTCTTGACGGCGTCGACGATCGCGTTGACCGGCTCCTCGATCGCCTTGCGGACTTCGGCGGCGGAGATGACCACGGTCTTCGGCAGCCCGGAGACGAGGTCCCGGCCGCGGATTTCGGTGTGCTCGTCGGAGTCGAGGTCGTACGCCGAACCAATCGTGATCTTGATC
The DNA here is from genome assembly GCF_031348265.1 of Streptomyces collinus. NCBI lineage: Bacteria > Bacillati > Actinomycetota > Actinomycetes > Kitasatosporales > Streptomycetaceae > Streptomyces > Streptomyces collinus. Next base: position 3,010,108 of record NZ_CP133771.1, read on the forward strand.
TGCTCGGCCGTGCGCTCACCCAGCAGGAGGGAGTATTCCTTCTTGATGTGCTGGATGATCGCGTTGTCCAGTTCGTCGCCCGCGACGCGGATGGACTGGGCGGTGACGATGCCGCCGAGGGAGATGACCGCGACCTCCGTGGTGCCGCCGCCGATGTCGACCACCATGTTGCCCGTGGCCTCGTGGACCGGCAGGCCGGATCCGATGGCCGCGGCCATGGGCTCCTCGATGATGTGCACCTGGCGGGCGCCGGCCTGGGACGACGCCTCGATGACGGCGCGGCGCTCGACGCCCGTGATGCCCGAGGGCACACAGACGACGACCCGCGGACGAGCCAGATACCGCCGCTTGTGGATCTTCAGGATGAAGTAGCGGAGCATCCGCTCGGTGATCTCGAAGTCGGCGATCACGCCGTCCTTCAGCGGACGCACGGCAACGATGTTGCCGGGCGTGCGCCCGATCATCTTCTTCGCTTCGGCGCCGACCGCGAGGATGCCACCGGTGTTGGTGTTGATCGCGACGACGGACGGCTCATTGAGTACGATCCCGCGACCCCTGACGTACACCAGCGTGTTGGCGGTCCCGAGGTCGACAGCCATGTCACGGCCGATGAACGACATTGAGTTCCCCATCAGGATTCGTCTGGCCTTCCCACTGGCTTTTGAGGGCTTTTCAGGTAGGCAAAGGTGGGTGCTGTGACGTGAAGGCTTCCATCGTAGACGCGCCTTCGCGAACACTGCGGGAGGGTCTCCGCCATTGTCAGCAGATGCCGTCCGCATTCGCTTCTGGAGACGGGCGTTCGGGGACCATCGTTCCCTCGATCGCCACGCATATGCCGCAAAGTCCGGGGGCGTGGGGACCCCGGACCTGCCGAATGTGCTGGTGAGGTGCGGGCGCTACGCCCGGCCGGGGAAGAAAATCTTCACCTCGCGCTCGGCGGACTCCTCGGAGTCGGAGGCGTGGATCAGGTTCTCCCGGACGATGACGCCGAAGTCACCGCGGATGGAGCCGGGGGCGGCGGCGATCGGGTCGGTCGGGCCGGCCAGCGCGCGCACGCCCTCGATGACCCGCTCACCCTCGACGATCAGCGCCACGACCGGGCCGGAGGCCATGAACTCCACCAGTGGCTCGTAGAAGGGCTTGCCCTTGTGCTCGCCGTAGTGCTGCTCCAGCGTCTCCTGGTCCAGCGTGCGCAGCTCCAGCGCGGTGATCGTCCAGCCCGCCTTGCGCTCGATGCGGCTGATGATCTCGCCGGTCAGGCCGCGACGGACGGCGTCGGGCTTGAGGAGGACGAGGGTGCGCTGGCTCACGACGGGCTCCTTGTAGGTAAAGGTTTAGCGGTGGGACGAGGTTACCCGGCGTGTCAGGGCGGCTGTTACGCAGCGTCAGGTGTGGAGGAGCCCGCCTGGGCCGCGAATCTCGCCTTCGCCTCGTCCACCTTCCGGCCGTAGTGCACCGACGCCCACCACAGGGCCGCGAAGATCGCCCCCAGGAAGAACATGCTCGGGACGACGAACCCCGACGCGATGAGCGCGATCTGCAGCGCCCAGCCGAGGACGACCCCGCCCGGGCGCGTCACCAGGCCGCACAGCACCAGGCACAGGAACATCGCGATGCCGCTGACCGTCCACACGGTCGTCATGGACAGGTCGGGGTCCTTCATGGCGACCAGACCGGCGAACCCGATGACGAAGAACTCGCCGATCAGGGTCGAAGAACAGAGCGTGCGCACGGGACTCAGCCCCTCCCCAGGAGCAGTCGGGCCTCGCCGACGGTGATGACGGAACCGGTGACGAGCACACCACCGCCGGAGAACTCGCCCTCCTCCTCGGCCAGCGTGATGGCCGCCTCCAGGGCGTCGGGCAGCCGCGGCTCGACCTGGACGCGCTCCTCGCCGAACACCTCCACGGCGATACCGGCGAGCTCGTCGGCGTCCATCGCGCGATGGCTGGAGTTCTGCGTGATGACGACCTCGGCGAACACCGGCTCGAAGGCCTCCAGCAGCCCCCGGACGTTCTTGTCGCCGCTCGCGCCGACCACGCCGATGAGGCGGCTGAACTGGAACGCCTCGCCGATCGCCTCGGCCGCGGCCCGGGCACCGGCCGGGTTGTGGGCGGCGTCCAGCACGACCGTCGGCGACCGGCGCACGACCTCCAGTCGGCCCGGCGAGGCCACGGCGGCGAAGGCCTTGCGGACCGTGTCCGGATCCAGTGCGTCGGCCCGCTGCGCACCGACGCCGAAGAACGCCTCGACGGCGGCGAGCGCGACGGCCGCGTTGTGCGCCTGGTGTGCGCCGTGCAGCGGCAGGTACACCTCGGGGTACTCGCCGCCGAGCCCGCGCAGCGTCACCAGCTGCCCGCCGACGGCCACCTGCCGCTCGACGACACCGAACTCCAGCCCCTCCCGGGCCACGGTCGCGTCCACCTCGACGGCCTTCTTCAGCAGCACCTGCGCCGCGTCGACCGGCTGCTGCGCCATGATGACCGTCGCACCCTGCTTGATGATGCCGGCCTTCTCCGTGGCGATCTCGGCGTGCGTGGTGCCGAGCCGGTCGGTGTGGTCGAGGTCTATGGGCGTGACGACGGCGACGTCCCCGTCGATCACGTTCGTCGCGTCCCAGGAGCCGCCCATGCCGACCTCGACCACGGCCACGTCGGCGGGGGCGTCGGCGAACGCCGCGTAGGCCATGCCGGTGAGCACCTCGAAGAAGGACAGCCGGTACTCCTGGGAGGCGTCGACCATCTCCACGTACGGCTTGATGTCCTGGTACGTCTCGATGAACCGCTCGGGCGCGATGGGAGCGCCGTCCAGGCTGATGCGCTCGGTGATCGACTGCACGTGCGGCGAGGTGTAACGGCCGGTACGCAGCTCGAAGGCGCCGAGCAGAGCCTCGATCATGCGGGCCGTGGAGGTCTTGCCGTTCGTGCCCGTGATGTGGATGGACGGGTACGACCGCTGCGGCTCACCCAGCACGTCCATCAGCGCGGCGATACGGCTGACGGAGGGCTCCAGCTTCGTCTCGCCCCAGCGGGTGGCCAGCTCGGTCTCGACCTCGCGCAGGGCCTTGTCGACCTCGGGGTCGGCGGGGCGCGTGGGGATGTCGGCGTCCGGGGGGCCGCCCTGGGTGCGCAGGGTTCGGCTGCCGGCCTCGATGACCGCGAGGTCGGGGTCGCGGGTGGTCTCCTCCGCGATGATCTCGTCGAAGGCGTTGAGGGGGTCGGGCTGGTCGTCGGCGTTGTGGTCTGGAGGGAGCTCGCTCACGGGGCCAGTCTACGGAGCGGGGGTGACATCGGTGGCGGGTGGTTTGTGTCGTCCGGTGTCTGCGGGTCGTCCGTGGCTTGTCGCGCCCACGCGGCGGAGCCGCACATCGATACAGCCCCGCGCCCCTGGGGTCGTCACACGGAGGTACGTGTGAGGCCCCCGGGCCTGGTGGCTCCGGGGGCCTCACACACCGTACGAACGCCTAACCCTGCGGCAGCCTCTCCAGCTGGGCCTGGATGCGGGCGATGTCCTCCTCCGCCTTGGCGAGGCGGGTGCGGATCTTGTCGACGACGTGGTCGGGGGCCTTCGCCAGGAACGCCTCGTTGCCGAGCTTGCCGTTGGCCTGGGACTTCTCCTTCTCCGCCGCGGCGAGGTCCTTCGCGAGGCGCTTGCGCTCCGCGGCCACGTCGATCGTGCCGGAGAGGTCGAGGGCGACCTCGGCACCGGCGACCGGGAGGGTCGCCGTGGCCGTGAAGGCGTCGCCCTCCGGCTGGAGGCGGAGCAGCTGGCGGATGGCGGCCTCGTGGGGCGCGAACCGGGTGCCGTCCAGGGTCAGCCGGGCCGGGACCCGCTGGCCGGGCTGGAGGCCCTGGTCGGCGCGGAAGCGGCGGACCTCGGTGATGACCGACTGGAGGCTCTCGATCTCGCGCTCGGCGTCGGCGTCCCGGAAGCCGCTGTCCTTCGGCCAGTCGGCGATGACGACCGACTCGCCGCCGGTGAGCGTGGTCCACAGGGTCTCGGTGACGAACGGGACCACCGGGTGCAGCAGCTTCAGCGTGACGTCGAGGACCTCGCCGAGGACCCGCTTGGAGACCTCGGCCGGCTCGCCGCCCGCCTGGAACGTCGTCTTGGACAGCTCGACGTACCAGTCGAAGACCTCGTCCCACGCGAAGTGGAACAGGGCGTCGGAGAGCTTCGCGAACTGGTAGTCCTCGTAGAACGCGTCGACCTCGGCGACGACCGAGTTGAGCCGGGACAGGATCCAGCGGTCGGTCGCCGACATCACCGAGACGTCCGGCAGCGGACCCTCGATCGTCGCGCCGTTCATCATCGCGAAGCGCGTCGCGTTCCAGATCTTGTTGGCGAAGTTCCGCGAGCCCTGGACCCAGTCCTCGCCGATCGGGACGTCGACGCCCGGGTTGGCGCCGCGGGCGAGGGTGAAGCGGAGGGCGTCGCTGCCGTACTTGTCCATCCAGTCCAGCGGGTTGACCGCGTTGCCGAAGGACTTCGACATCTTCTTGCCGAACTGGTCGCGGACCATGCCGTGCAGAGCGATGGTGTGGAACGGCGGGGTGCCGTCCATCGCGTACAGGCCGAACATCATCATCCGGGCGACCCAGAAGAAGAGGATGTCGTAGCCGGTGACCAGGACGGAGTTCGGGTAGAACTTCGCGAGCGACTCGGTCTGTTCGGGCCAGCCGAGCGTGGAGAACGGCCACAGGCCGGAGGAGAACCAGGTGTCGAGGACGTCGGTGTCCTGACGCCAGCCCTCGGCCTCGGTCCCGGGCGCCTCCTCGTCGGGGCCGACGCAGACGACCTCGCCGTTCGGGCCGTACCAGACCGGGATGCGGTGACCCCACCACAACTGCCGCGAGATGCACCAGTCGTGGAGGTTGTCGACCCAGTCGAAGTAGCGCTTCTCCATCTCCTGCGGATGGATCTTGACAGTGCCGTCGCGGACGGCGTCACCGGCGGCCTTCGCGAGCGGGCCGACCTTGACCCACCACTGCATGGACAGCCGCGGCTCGATGGTCGTCTTGCAGCGCGAGCAGTGACCGACGGAGTGGACGTACGGCCGCTTCTCGGCGACGATCCGCCCCTCGGCGCGCAGCGCGGCGACGATCGCGGAGCGGGCCTCCAGGCGGTCCAGGCCCTGGAAGGGGCCGTGGGCGGTGATGACCGCGTGCTCGTCCATGACCGTCAGGGCCGGGAGGTCGTGGCGCTGGCCGATCTCGAAGTCGTTCGGGTCGTGCGCCGGGGTCACCTTGACGGCACCGGTGCCGAACTCGGGGTCGACGTGCTCGTCGGCGACGACCGGGATGGAGCGGTCGGTCAGCGGCAGCTTGACCAGCTTGCCGATCAGGTGCTTGTACCGCTCGTCGCCGGGGTGCACGGCGACGGCCGTGTCACCGAGCATCGTCTCGGCACGGGTGGTGGCGACGACGATGGTGTCGTCCCCGTCGCCGTACTTCATGGAGACGAGCTCACCGTCGTCGTCCTGATACTCGACCTCGATGTCCGAGATGGCCGTCAGACAGCGGGGGCACCAGTTGATGATGCGCTCGGCGCGGTAGATCAGCTCGTCGTCGTAGAGGCGCTTGAAGATGGTCTGGACGGCCTGGGACAGGCCCTCGTCCATCGTGAAGCGCTCGCGGGACCAGGCGACACCGTCGCCCAACCGGCGCATCTGGCCGCTGATCTGGCCGCCGGACTCGCCCTTCCACTGCCAGACGCGCTCGACGAACGTCTCACGGCCCAGGTCGTGGCGGGACTTGCCCTCCTTGGCGAGCTCCCGCTCGACGACGTTCTGCGTGGCGATGCCGGCGTGGTCCATGCCGGGCTGCCACAGCGTCTCGTAGCCCTGCATGCGCTTGCGGCGGGTCAGGGCGTCGATGAGCGTGTGCTCGAAGGCGTGCCCCAGGTGGAGCGAGCCCGTGACGTTCGGCGGCGGGATGACGATGGTGTACGGCGGCTTGTCGCTCTTCTCGTCCGCCTCGAAGTAACCCCGCTCTACCCAGCGCTCGTACAGCGGCCCCTCTACGTCGGCCGGCGCGTACTGGGTCGGCAGGTCGGTGCTGGGCGCTGGTGGCTGCTGCTGAGCGTTCTCGGTCACGGGGGTCAGTTTAGAGGTGTCACCGACCGGTCCCGAAACGCGTTTCGTTTGTAACGGTGGGGGCCCCGATGCCATGCACACGGCGGGTCTGCGCCAGGATGTCCGGAACACATAAGCATCTGGAGGGGAACCCAGAACATGAGTTACAACCAGCCGGGCCCGTACGGCGGGCAGCCCCAGCAGCCCGGTCCGTACGGCCAGCCGGGCCCGTACGGCCAGCCGCCGCAGGCGCCCCAGCCCGGCTACGGCTACCCCCAGCAGGCCCCTCCGCCCCAGCCCGGCTACGGCTACCCCCAGCAGCCCCCGCAGGGCGTCCCGCCCCAGCAGGCGCCTTACGGCCAGCAGCCCCCGTACGGCCAGCAGCCGCAGCCGCCTTACGGCCAGGCCCCGTACGGCGTCCCCCAGCCTCCCGCCCCGGGCGGCGGCAAGAAGAAGACCGGCATCGTCATCGGCGCGGTCGCGGTCGTGGCGGCGATCGGCGTCGGCGCGTACTTCGTGATCGGCGGGGGCGGTGGCGCGGGCGCCCTGGAGGACGACGGGCCGCACAAGCTGGCGACTCCGGCGAAGGTGATGAGCGAGTACAACCGCATCACCAAGGACGGGGCGACCGCCGGCGGCGAGTCCACCAAGGAGCTGGAGAAGAGCGGCGTCAAGGACGGCACGTCGGTGCTGGCCACCTACTCCACGGTGGACCCCACCAAGTACGACCCCACGGACCCGTCCTCGGCCGCCGAGATGGCCACGGCCAAGAGCGTCAACTTCTTCGGTGTCTACGGCGAGGTCTCCGACCCGGAGGCGTCCCTGGACACGTTCTTCGCCAACTTCAAGAAGTCCGCCGAAAAGGACTCCTCCAGCAGCGGCGGCAAGACCGAGCTGATCGGCGAGCCGGAGGAGGCAGACCTCGACGGCGCGGTCATGAAGTGCCAGGCGGTCAAGGGCCCGAACGTCATGACCAAGAAGGAGCAGACCAACTGGTTCTGCGCCTGGGCCGACTACAGCACCATCGCAGTGGTCTCCTCGGGTACCGCCGCCGGGGACACGTCGAAGGACACCGCCATCGACATCACCACCAAGATCCGCCCGGAGATCCGCGTCAAGGTCTGACGACTCCGAAGGCACAAGCGTCAACGTCTCACGACTGCGAAGGCACAAAGGGAAGGGCCCCGGTCATCGACCGGGGCCCTTCCCTTCACGTCTGTGTCACGCCGTCTTCTGCTCGCCCGGCCCGCGGCCCCGCGCATCCCGCGGAATCAGCGTCGGGTTGACGTTCGACTGGACGACGTCCGCCGTGATGACGACCCGGGCCACGTCCTTGCGGGACGGCACCTCGTACATCACGCCCTGGAGAACTTCTTCCATGATGGCGCGCAGGCCGCGCGCGCCGGTCTGGCGGAGGATGGCCTGGTCGGCGATGGCTTCGAGGGCCTCGCGCTCGAAGTCCAGCTCCACGCCGTCGAGTTCGAAGAGGCGCTGGTACTGCTTGACGAGCGCGTTGCGCGGCTCGACGAGGATCTGCAGCAGGGCCTCGCGGTCGAGGTTGTGGACCGAGGTGATGACCGGGAGCCGGCCGATGAACTCGGGGATCATGCCGAACTTGACCAGGTCCTCCGGCATGACCTCCTGGAACTGGTCCTTGGACTCCATCTCGCGCTTGGAGCGGATCTGCGCGCCGAAGCCGATGCCCTTGGCACCCGCCCGGGCCTCGATGATCTTCTCCAGGCCGGCGAAGGCGCCGCCCACGATGAACAGCACGTTCGTCGTGTCGATCTGGATGAACTCCTGGTGGGGGTGCTTACGGCCGCCCTGCGGCGGGACCGAGGCCGTGGTCCCCTCCAGGATCTTCAGCAGGGCCTGCTGGACGCCCTCGCCCGACACGTCGCGCGTGATCGAGGGGTTCTCACTCTTCCTCGCGACCTTGTCGATCTCGTCGATGTAGATGATCCCGGTCTCGGCCTTCTTGACGTCGTAGTCGGCCGCCTGGATCAGCTTGAGCAGGATGTTCTCGACGTCCTCGCCGACGTAACCGGCCTCCGTGAGGGCCGTGGCGTCGGCGATCGCGAAGGGGACGTTCAGCATCCGCGCGAGGGTCTGCGCGAGGAGGGTCTTGCCGGACCCCGTGGGGCCCAGGAGCAGGATGTTGGACTTCGCCAACTCGATGGCGTCGTCACGGCCGTTCGCTCCGCCGTTCTCGCCGGCCTGGACGCGCTTGTAGTGGTTGTACACCGCTACGGACAGGGCCTTCTTGGCGGCCTCCTGGCCGACCACGTAGCCCTCGAGGAACTCGTAGATCTCGCGGGGCTTCGGGAGCTCCTCCCAGCGGACCTCGCTGGTCTCCGCCAGCTCTTCCTCGATGATCTCGTTGCAGAGATCGATGCACTCGTCGCAGATGTACACACCGGGCCCTGCGATGAGCTTCTTGACCTGCTTCTGGCTCTTGCCGCAGAACGAGCACTTGAGCAGATCGCCGCCGTCACCGATGCGTGCCACGGTGTGCTTCCCCTTCGCCTGGGAGACTCCTGGACGTCGACGTCCAGCGGACTCCTGGTGCTGCCTTATGTCCGACGGTACCTTGCCGGGCCCCCCGTTCGGGCCCCCCTTGGCGCGGTTCGCTTTGACGTGAACCGAGTCAAACCGTGCCAAGGGGCGGCAGACGTTACTGCCTCTCGCGTCAGCGCAGGCTCGAGTTGTCCATCTTCCGGGTGGTGATGATCTGGTCGATCAGGCCGTAGCTCAGCGCGTCCTCGGCCGTGAGGATCTTGTCGCGCTCGATGTCCTCGCGGATCTTCTCGACCGGCGTGGTGGAGTGCTTGGCCAGCATCTCCTCCAGCTGCGAGCGCATCCGGAGGATCTCGTTCGCGGCGATCTCCAGGTCGGAGACCTGACCGCGGCCGGTCTCGCTGTACGGCTGGTGGATCAGCACGCGCGCGTTCGGCAGGGCCATGCGCTTGCCCGGCGTGCCGGCGGCCAGCAGGACGGCGGCGGCGGAGGCCGCCTGGCCCATGCAGACCGTCTGGATGTCCGGCTTCACGTACTGCATCGTGTCGTAGATCGCAGTGAGCGCCGTGAAGGAGCCGCCGGGGCTGTTGATGTAGACCGAGATGTCACGGTCGGGGTCCATCGACTCCAGGCACAGCAGCTGCGCCATGACGTCGTTGGCGGAGGCGTCGTCGATCTGGACGCCGAGGAAGATCACGCGCTCCTCGAAGAGCTTCGCGTACGGGTCGTACTCGCGGATGCCCTGGGAGGTGCGCTCGACGAAGCGGGGGATGACGTAGCGGGACTCGGCCTGGGGGCCGGTGTAGCGGCCCTGCGAGGCGCTCATGTCCTGCACGGCGTGCATACGGTCGTAGATCCCGCTGCCGGGGAACTGGTTCACGGTGTCTCCTGAAAAGGGCTGAGGCGGTCGGCTGGGGCTGTCTGGGGTCGCTGGGGCCCGGGAGGGCTCCGTGGGTCTCACGGGGCGCCACAGGCCCCGTGGGGACCGCTCAGGCCCCGGTGCCGCCGCCGCCCGGCATACCGGCGGCCGTGGGAATCACGTCGTCGATGAGGCCGTACTGCTTGGCCTCGAAGGCGTCGAACCAGCGGTCGCGGTCCGAGTCGCGGGTGATCTGCTCGACCGACTGCCCCGTGTGCTGGGACGTGAGCTCGGCCATGCGCTTCTTGGTGTGCAGCAGCCGCTCGGCGTGGATCTTGATGTCCGAGGCCGAGCCGGCGAGGCCGGCGGAGGGCTGGTGGATCAGGATCTCGGCGTTCGGCAGCGCGAAGCGCTTGCCGGGGGTGCCGGCGCTGAGCAGGAACTGACCCATCGAGGCCGCGAGGCCCATGGCGATGGTGACCACGTCGTTCTTGATGAACTGCATGGTGTCGTAGATCGCCATGCCGGCCGTGATGGAACCGCCGGGGCTGTTGATGTACAGGTAGATGTCCTTGTCCGGGTCGGCGGCAAGGAGCAGCAGCTGCGCGGTGATCTTGTTCGCGATGTCGTCGTCGACCGGCTGGCCGAGGAAGATGATCCGCTCGTTGAGCAGCCGGTTGTAGACCTGGTCGCCGAGGCCGCCACCGATAGAGGGCTCGCCGGCGGCTGAGGGCATCAGATTCGTCACGTATCCACCTGCTCGTCTTACGACGGCGCCGGGCCGTCTCACGTTTCCCTAGGGGCTAGGAGCCGTTCGGGGACTCCACTGCCCTCGTATTCATGGACCCTAACGCGCGGGTCCCTTCGGGGAATCCCGGAGATGGGAGTGTTCGCCGGGGGCGTAGCGCCGCGTGGCTTCGGCGGGGTGGTTCCGTTCCTCGGCGGCTGCGGGCGCGTCGTGGTCGCTCGCGCAGTTCCCCGCGCCCCCCAGGTGAGCTGCCCCGCCAGTGACAAGAAGGCCCTGGGGCGTGCCCCAGGGCCTTCTTCACGGAGTCACCGCTGCCGGGCCTCAGCCCTCGGTCTTCTCCTCGGCGGACTCGGCCGGGGTCTCCTCGGCGGAGGCCTCGGCGGTGTCCTCGTCCTCTTCGTCGTCGAGGTCGATGACCTCGCCGTTGGTGTCCTTGACCGTGGCCTTCTCGACCACGACGGCCAGGGCCTTGCCGCGGGCGACCTCGCCGACCAGGAGCGGAACCTGGCCGCCCTCGACGACCGCCTGGGCGAACTGGTCGGGGGACATGCCGGAGGAGGCCGCACGGCGCATGAGGTGCTCGGTGAGCTCCTCCTGGTTGACGTTCAGCTTCTCCTGCTTGACGAGCTCGTCGAGCACGAACTGGGTCTTGATGCCCTTGACCGCGGCTTCCTTGGTCTCGGCGTCGAACTCCTCCTCGCTCTTGCCCTGGATCTCCAGGTACTTCGCGAGGTCGAGGCCCATCTGGCCGAGCTGGTGGTGCTCCAGGTTGTGCTTGCGGGTGTTGATCTCGTCCTCGAGCAGCTTCTCGGGGACCGGGACCTCGACCAGGTCGAGCAGCTTCTCCAGGACGCGCTCCTGGGCCTGCGTGGCCTGGTCGTACTGCTTCATGTTCTCGAGGCGCTTGCGGCTGTCGGCGCGCAGCTCCTCGATGGTGTCGAACTCGGAGGCGAGCTGCGCGAACTCGTCGTCCAGCTCGGGCAGTTCACGCTTGGCGACCTGGGTGACCTTGACGGTGACCTCGGCCTCCTTGCCGGCGGCGGAGCCGCCCTTGAGCTCGGAGGCGAAGGTGGCCTCGCCACCGGCCTCCAGGCCCTTCACGGCGTCGTCGATGCCTTCCAGCAGCTCACCGGAGCCGATGGTGTAGGAGACGCCGTCGGCGACGCCGTCCTCCAGGACCTCGCCGTCGACCTTGGCCTGCAGGTCGATCGTGACGACGTCGCCTTCCTCGGCGGCACGCTCGACCGGGGCGGTGGAGGCGAAGCGCTCGCGCAGCTCCTCGACGGCCTTGTCGACGTCCTCGTCGGTGACCTCGACCGCGTCGACCTCGACCTCGATGCCGGAGAAGTCCGGGATCTCGATGGAGGGGCGGATGTCGACCTCGGCGGTGAAGTTCAGCGTCTCGCCGTCCTTCAGCTCCGTGATGTCGACCTCGGGCTGGCCCAGCACGCTGAGCTCGGCCTCGTTGACCGCGTCGGTGTAGAACTTCGGAAGCGCGTCGTTGACCGCCTCCTCCAGCACCGCACCGCGGCCGAACCGCTGGTCGATGACACGGGCAGGGATCTTGCCCTTGCGGAAGCCCTTCACCGTGACCTGCTGGTTGATCTTCTTGTACGCCGCGTCGAGGCTGTCCTTGAGCTCCTCGAAGGGCACCTCGACAGTCAGCCGAACCCGGGTCGGGTTCAGGGTCTCCACGGCGCTCTTCACGGTTCGGTCTCCTTGTGGCTGACTTCTTGGTTTCTGCCGGGGCCAGAACGGCCCGGCGGATTTCGCCGCCCGGAGACTTCAGACGCTGAGACACACGGGCGTGCAGCTTGCATAGTAACGGCAGCGCCTACACCGCCCAAAAGGCGATCACGCGAGTGATCGGATGGGCGATCACGCGAGATGATCGGGTGGCTGGTCGGGGTGGCGGGATTTGAACCCACGGCCTTCCGCTCCCAAAGCGGACGCGCTACCAAGCTGCGCCACACCCCGTCTGGTGCGACACGTAGGGTACATGCCGCCAGGCGGTGCGGCGGCCGCATTTCCACAGGGTCGGTGCCGCGTCGGCTCCGGCGGGAATGCGGTGTGCGACGGAGGGGGCCGACCCGCTACGATGCCTTCAGTGCCGCGGTCACCCAACCTGCGGCGCGTGCTGTGCGGGCGTAGCTCAATGGTAGAGCCCTAGTCTTCCAAACTAGCTACGCGGGTTCGATTCCCGTCGCCCGCTCCATACGCATCAGGGCCAGGTCAGAGGAACATTCCTCCGCCTGGCCCTGAGTGTTTCCCGGGACCGGGATCAGCGCGGCCCGAGCGGTGCTGTGGCCCATGCGAGACATCAGCTCCCGTGTGCTGGCCCCGGTCGACGCGGCGAGGGTGTTGCCCGTGTGCCGTAGATCATGGAAGTGCAGGCCCTTGATGCCGGCGTCCTCGCACGCCTTGCGCCACAGCCGGTTGAAGTGGTTCCGGCGCGGGGTCGCTCCCTTGGCTCCGACGAAGACCCGGCCATCGGCACCGGGCTCGGCGTACCGCTTCAGGTGGTCACGGATGTCCGGGATGATCGCGGCCGGGATGGACACCGTTCGTTTGCCCGCCGCGCTCTTGGGTGCCTTGATCTCGCGGTGGCCGTTGTTCAGCTCGGCGACGGCACGGCGGACGCGTACTGCGCCGTGGTCGAGGTCGACGTCTCGTCGGTGCAAGCCGATCAGCTCGCCCCAGCGGAGGCCGAGGAACCCGGCCATGAGCACGAGCGCCCGGTAGCGGGGCTGGATCGCGTCGGCCAAGTCGTAGACCTCTTGCACGGTGGCGGTGGGCCGTTCGGGGGTGTGCACAGTGCTGGCGCCCTTGATGGTGCACGGGTTGCGCCTGATCATCTGGTCGGCGACAGCCGTGCCCATGATCGCGCGCAGCAGCGCGTAGGCCTTGGCGACCGTCGTCGGGCCGGTGCCGGATGCGAGCTTGTCAGCGCGCCAGCGTCGCACGAGCGGGGGCGAGATCTCCGCGACGTTGACGGCACCGAAGGCGGGTTCGAGGTGGTGCCGCAGGAGCGAGCCGTAGAGCTGCCGCGTGGTGGAGGTCAGCTCGCGTTCCTTGATCCACGCAGCGGCGTACTCGCCGAAGGGCACCTTCCCGGCGTCGGGGTCGTGCCAGTCACCGCGCCGCAGCTCGGTCTGCTTGTCGGCAAGCCAGTCGTCGGCGTCCGCCTTGGTCACCTTCAAGCCGCTCAGGCGACGTGGCATACAGCGGCTTTCCCGTGACCAGTGGGGTTCGGGGCGTTCGATCTGGTCGGCAGACATTGGGGACCGCGCGCTAGTCGTCGACCAAGTGCAGGTCACCGAGGAGGCTGCACCCGATCGGATCAATCAGGTCCTGAGTATCGAGGCTGGCGCCTTGGCCTGTGTACGGAGCCGACGCTTCGTCCTGGACGACAAACCCGTCCTTCTCTCCACGTCCTACTTGCCTGCTGACTTGGTTGCCGGTTCAGCGATCACCCAAGAGGACACCGGCCCCGGCGGCACCTACGCCCGCTTGGCAGAGCTTGGTTACAAGCCCGTGCACTTCCGCGAGGAGATCCGCTCGCGAATGCCGTCGTAGGAGGAGGCAAGCCGGCTCCAGCTCTCTATGGGCACCCCTGTGATCATGATTTGCCGCACCGCGTTCGCAGACGAGGGCCGCCCTGTCGAGGTGAACGAAATGATCCTTGACGCTAACGCGTACGTGCTGGAGTACGACTTCTACGCCTGATCAGGCAGCCCAGGTCCGGGCGTCCCGCGCCGCACCGTAGATGTGCGCCACCTGGTCGGGCTGGAGCACCGGCGACAGCCCCGACAGGACCCGGCCCAGGTCTTCAACCGCGAGGACGAGTACCGGAGGGTTGGCGTTCTTCACGGTGAGCTTCGCCGCGTGCACCACGGAGATCACGGGGCGGACGGGCACATCGATCCCACAGCGCCGGGACAAGGCGCGGGAAACGCGGCGCGCCTCAGACTGACCGATCGAGATGTGGCGCTGCACGGCCCCGTTCACCGTGATCGCAGCGTCGCCGTACCAAACGGACTTGCCCCGGTGTCGCTTGGAGTTGATGGAGAAGACGCCAGCCGGGCCGATGGCGAGGTGGTCGATGTCTGCGCCGCTCGCCCACTGGATGGCATGAAGGGTGAACCAACCTCGGCTCCGCAGGCTGTTCAATCGTTTGCCGGTGATGCGTTCCCCTGTAAGGCCATCTGACCAACTACGGATCTCCGACCCGGGCCGCCACCGGTCAAGCAGTCTCAGCAGTGGGTTCGGCTGCAACTCCTGGATCTTGCGGCGCACCGCGTCGCCCGGCCGGTTCCGTGCCAAGTCGTCTAGTAACGGCTGCACCCATGCCCCCTCGTACGCGGCTCTCTCCCAGATCACCACGGAGGCGTGACAGCGCCAAGTGCCGTATTGGCCATGAGCTGTTACAGGTTTCTCTACCTCATCAAGCCCCGGCTGCGCTCCGCTCCGCCGGGCGCGCTCCCGGCTCCGCTGCGGGCGCCGCTCCTGCCTCCGGCCCGCTCCGCCCGCGCTGCGCCGACGCGCGCCCACCTGTGGATAGGGCCGGTGGCCATGAGTCGATCACCGTATGGAGCGGCCCGCGGTCAAGACGATGCCTCTGGCGGGGGATCGGCCGGCACCGGGAGGGAGGAGGTGCCGTTCGCGGCCGCGGGTCCGTAGTGGCGTGCGTGGGGAGCTCCCATCCCGTCCGCCATCGACCCAGGCAGAGCCGAGCAGACGCGGCCCATGGCGTCCAGGTCGTTCGAACAGTGGCGCGCTCCACCTGGACGCCATGGACCACGCCCGCTCCACGGTGTGTGGGTCGACGGCGGACGGGATGGGAGCTGGGGAGAGTGGTGGGTGAAGGGAGATCGCTTGCCGTCCGCAGCACGCGAAGTCACGATCGGGAACCTGGGCGAGGGGGGTCCGTTCGTGTCGGACCTTCAGCAAGACCACCGTCGTCGTCATCACCGCGAAGTCCGCCGGGCGCAGGGTCTTCGGCCTCGCCACCGCAGGCGTCCGTCTCGCTTGATCTCTTGCGCGTCAGTCCGGCAGCCAGTGCAGCTCGTGCGCCAGGGTTTTGGCGACGGCACGGATGCGGCGGTGTAGTGGCGACTGCTCGCGTGGGAGGACCAGGTGGATTGTCAGGCTGGGCGCGCCTCGCAGCGGTCGCCAGGTGAGACCGGCCGGTTGTGCCGTGGCCGCGGCTTCTCCGGCCGGGGCGAGGGTGACCCCGTCGCGCAGGTCGCGCTGAGACATGTCGAAAGAGACTGCGGGCGTGTGGAATCGAGGGTGTGGTCGGGTGTCTCGGAACAGTGCGGACAGCTGATCGTGGATCACGGGGTTGGCCGCACGGTCCGGGAGTCGCAGCGGATATGCGGCCGCGTCGGCGATCTCGATCTCCGGGTGTTCGGCCAGCGGATGGTGCTGCGCCAGCTGGACCCCGATGCGCGCGCGCCGCAGCAGGAACCGGCGCACGCCACGGCCCGGCTGTTCACCGCGGGTGATCCCGGCATCGATGCGGCCGTCGGCGACCGCGGGGGAGATCTCCGGTGTCGCCATCGGGACCGCGCCGACCTCGAGTCCGCTGTTGCCGCGAATCAGCCTGTCCACCAGGGCCGGTGCCGTCTCGGCCCCGGTGCTGAGGCTGTATCCGATGCGCAGCGTGCCCAGTTCACCGGCCGCCGCGCTCCGGGCGGTGTCCCATGCCCGGTCCAGCGCCGCCAGCGCGGGCGGCGCGGACTCCGCCAAAGCCGCACCGGCCGTGGTCAATACGACGCTGCGCGTGTTGCGGACCAGCAGGGCCGTACCGAGTTCCGCCTCCAATCGGCGCATCCGGGCGCTGAGTGCGGGCTGTGCGATACCGATCCGTGCGGCCGCGCGGGTGAAGTTCAACTCCTGCGCCAGCACCAGGAAGTACCGCAGGCTCACCGTATCCGGCGCCACGTGGCCTCCCTGCCGATTGATAACGATCCGTTCTGAGTCTATCCCGTACCGGTCTTTCCCTCGACCGCACATCGAGCCCTAACCTGCGCATATGGCGATTCAATTGACCGCAGTACCTGTCGCCGGGATCGATCGATCTGAGTGTCAATTCGAAGTCGGACGTGTCCGGCCGAACACAGGAGGTTTCCATGGCTAAGGGCTACTGGGTCAGTGTCTACCCCGCCATGTCCGACCCTGAGGGGCTGACTGCCTACGACGAGCTGGCCGGTCCGGCTGTCCAGGCTGGGGGCGGGCGCACCGTGTCCCTGATCCCGTCCCGTGGCGGCCGAGTCGTCGCCCACGAGGCCGGAATCACGCAACGCGTCGTTCTGATCGAGTTCGACAGCTTTGAACAGGCCGTCGCGGCATACGAGAGCGAGGCATACCAGAAGGCGCTGGTGGCCCTCCCCGACGGCGTCGTGCGCGACTTCCGCATCATCGACGGCATCGACTGACCGGCGGGCCCAGCCATCGCTGAGCATCCGTCACCTGATACGCACACGGTGCTGAACGGCGACTCACGAGACGAGTTCGAAGCCATGCCCCTCGTCCCAGTTCGTCGTCGACGGCCTGATCCCTGTCGGGCGGGCCGCGAAGCGGAGTTCGGGGCAGCCGACACATCATTGCCCGACAGCCGACTCGCCTAATGAACGCCCGGGACGTCCCAGACCCCTTCCGCTGTCGTTTGACCAAGCTCCCGACCCAACCCCTCATCGTCACGGATACCGGCGCCGTACGGGTCCGTGGAATCGATCCGCTGCCAAGCGAGCCTGTCGTGCCGGCCCACCGCATGATGTGCGTCACCGACATAGGCGGATCATGGATCACCAGCTGAGTCCCGATCCGCATACGCGATCTTCCAAACTAGCTACGCGGGTTCGATTCCCGTCGCCCGCTCCATACGGCTCAGGGCCAGGCCGGAGGTTCCTTTCTCCGCCTGGCCCTGATCGTTTTCCGGGGTGGGCCGTTACGGTCGTCGTATGGCTTCCGGCTCCTTCTCGCCCGCGGACATCGCCTCGATGCCCAGGGCCGAGTTCGCCTTTCCCGGCTCGCTGCGCGATCGGCTCGTCGCGGCGATCCTCGACGGTTCGAAGACCTCCACGACGGCCCTCGTCGTCGACTACGAGCACGAGGGCGAGCCGATACCCGAGGCCGGGGACCGTTCGGTGGTCATCGACTCGGAGGGGCGTCCGGTCGCGGTCATCGAGGTGACCGGCGTGCGTGTCGTCCCGCTGGCCGAGGTCGATCTCGCCCACGTGGTGGACGAGGGAGAGGGGCACCGCGGCGTGGCCGAGTGGCGGGAGGGTCACGAGCGGTTCTGGCACGGCGATGACGTACGGGCGGCCCTGGAGGACCCGCACTTCACCGTGGACGACACGACGCCGGTGGTTCTGGAGCGCTTCCGTCTCGTCACCGATCTTCGTCCCGCCGGCTGATCGGCGCCGGATGATCCAGCGCCCGCCGCTTCAGAGGGTCCGGACGTCCAGGGTGTAGACGGAGCGGTCGCCGTACGGGACGTACAGGGCGTCCCCGACCAGGGTGAGCGCGGCGCCTGAGGTGTTGTCGGGCTCGCCGCTGTCGTCCCGGCCGGCGCTGGTGCCTTCGATCTTGCCGGTGGAGACGTTCAGGGCGGCCACCCGGCCAGTGGGGGACGCGAAGTAGACGTGCGTGGCGGAGGCGGCCGGCGGGCCCTGCTGCTCCACGGTGGAATTGCTGTCCCAGAGGGTCCGGCCCGTGCGGGGCGAGACCGCGCTGACGCCGCCGCTGCCCCGGGTGAAGTAGACGGTTCCGCGCCGGAGGTGGGCACCGGACGCCTCGGCCTGCTTGGCGGAGACCCGCACGGCGGTGAGCCGGCGCGAGGAGAGGTCGAGCAGGGTCAGGCCGTTGCCGGGCGAGTACGCGCCGGCCAGCACCAGGCTGCCGCCGTCCCGGCCGAGCAGGTCCTGGGCGCCCTTCGTCTCGACCGTCCAGCGGAGCTTGCCGTCGGCCGTGCCGATCTCGGACACGGTGGTCCTGGCTGTGTCCTGCTCCCACCTGCCGGTGGTGCAGATCAGGTAGGCCCGTTCGGCCGCGGCGCGCAGCAGGCAGTTGTCCGCACCCTGTGGCTCGGGGCGCTTCCAGCGGACCTCGCCCGTGCCGGTGTCGAGCAGGGCGTACTGCTCTCCTTGGGCGCCGTAGGACGTGATGACGCCCTCGGGGACCGCGACGGCGCCTCCCTGTCGGCCGTCGGGGGCGCTCGCCGTCTGGCCGTCGGCCGTCTCGGTCCGCCACAGCACCTTCCCGGTGCCGGCGGCCAGGGCGGAGACCGTGTAGGTGAACAGCGGCCCGGCTCCGTCCGCCATCTCCCTCTCGTCCACCTGGTAGGCGTAGACGCGGCCGCGGCCCGTGCCGATGATCGAGCCCTCGTCGCTGGTCAGGCTCTCCGGTGCGGTGGCGTCCACCAGCCGGGTCCATGTGTTGCGGCCCCCGGCCAGGTCGAAGCGGGTCGCCATGACCTGGGCACCGGCGCAGAGCAGGGACGTGTCCACCACGGCGCAGCTCCGGAAGGAGTCGCGGCCCATGCCGCTGTCGAGGCGGTTCGGGACCTTCGCCCGGCCGGCCCACGGTTTCCAGCCGTCGGGGAGGTCGGCCGCCCTGGGGGTGGAGGAGGGCGGGCGGTCCTTGTCGCGGATCAGGGCGACGGTGGTGGTGACGATCGCCGCGAGTGCGAGGGCCGCGGCGGCCGAGACCAGCAGCAGTCCGTGTCTGCGGCGGCCGCGGGTGCGCTCCGGACCGGGGGCGGGCGCGCCGTCCGGGGCGCGGGGCGGCCGGTGCTGTTGCGTCGGGGTCCTGTCGGGCCCGGGGTGCCGCGCCTCGTGCCGCTCGGCGTCCGGCTGGGCGTCCGGCTGGGCGTCCGGTCCGCCGTCCGCCTGGTCGGGCAGGGCGTGGGACGCCTCGCCCCGTTCGGTGCGGGCCGTGTCGGGCCATGCCGTGCCGGCGGGCTCGGTCGGCCGGGCGCCCGGCCACGGACGTACGGGGCGCGGTGCGCGGGTGCCGGGCACCAGGACCGGGCCGGGGGCGCCGCCCTCGCGGAGCAGGGTGAACAGTTCGTCCGCGGCGGGGCGGTCCTTCGGGTGCTTCTCCAGGCAAAGGCGGATGAAGGGGAGCAGGTCGCCGGGGACGCCGGTGAGGTCCGGTTCGCCCTCGACGACCCGCAGGGCCGTTTCGTAGGGGCTCGGGCTGTCGAACGGGCCGCGACCGGTGGCGGCGTGGGTGAGGACCGAGCCGAGGGAGAACATGTCGGCGGCCGGGCCGACGTCCTGCGGGGAGGCGAACTGCTCCGGGGACATGAAGGGCGGGGTGCCCATGACGCGGCCGGTCTGGGTGAGGGCGTCGGAGGCGGCGTGGTCGGCGGCGCGGGAGATGCCGAAGTCGATGACGCGGGGGCCGTCCTCGGCGAGCATCACGTTGGCCGGCTTCAGGTCGCGGTGGACGACTCCGGCGCGGTGGATGTCGCGCAGGGCCTCGGCGAGGCCGGCGGCCAGGCCGCGCAGGCGGGGCAGCGGGAGCGGGCCGTGCTCGCGGACGTACGTGCCGAGGTCCGCGCCCGGGATGTAGAGCGTGGCCATCCAGGGGTGCGGGGCGTCGGCGTCGGCGTCCACGACGGGGGCGGTGAAGGCGCCGCTGACCCGGCGGGCGGCGGCGACCTCGCGGCGGAAACGGGTGCGGAACTCGTCGTCGTCGGCGTACTGGCTGTGCACGACCTTGATCGCGAGGCGTCGGCCGGAGGCGGAGCGGGCCAGGTAGACCACGCCCATGCCGCCGGATCCGAGGCGGTCCTCGGTGCGGTAGCCACCCACCTCCGCCGGGTCGGAATCGCGCAGCGCCATCCCCGTACGTTCCCCCCGTCACGCACCGTCCTGTGGTCGGGGCGAGCGTAACCGCCCCTGCGCCGGGCCCGAAGCGCGGGGCGCGGGAGGAGGCGTCGGCGTCCCGGTCAGAAGCTGATGGAGTTGATGGTGTCCGCTATCGAGTTGAGGAACCGGTTGATGGACGGGGCCATGCCGGTCGAGGCGAGGAAGAAGCCGAAGAGGATCGCCACGATCGCCGGCCCCGCCTTGATGGATCCCCCTCTCAGCAACACCACAAGGATGATCGCCAACAGCAGCACCACAGACAGTGAAATGGCCACAACTGATCACACACCCTCGGTCGGTCCGCTCTCCCGGCCCGGGGACGCGACCCCGCGCACCCCCGCCAGAACCATCGTGCCACCAACACGGCCGGGCTATGCGGCCGGTGACGCATCGACCACACACGTGTCGCGCCCACCCGCGCGGGGACGCATGTGCGCAAGGCCCCAACGCCGAGCTGTCGCACGGGAATTCGACGAGCCACCCGCACAGAGAATTCGACCGTATCGTTTCCGTCTCCACACAACGCGTTCGCAGCTAATTCGAATTGCTGCCACAAGCCCCTCAACAGCCGTTCGAGGCGGGGCCCGGAGAGGACGGAAGCGGACATTCCACTGGAGTCGCCTGCTGGTCTTATGCGTCACTTAGTCCGGAAGTATCCTGACAAGCAGGACCTGGATGGTGCGCACAATCCGCCCTCGGACGATGTGTCGGCCATCACTCCGACAGTGACGTCAACTACCCGTAATCCGGGGTACCCGCAGCGAATAGCCAGGAATCACTTCCGGCGTTTTACGAATAGCTGTTGGGAACGCTAGGGTGCCTCAGATGTTCCACGCTGCCTCGTCCCCCGCACGCGCAGCGAGGTCCCGGATCGTCTCCCCGAGCTCCTGGTGGGAGGGTCTGTGACGAACTCGCTGCGACCGAACGGCGACCGCAGGGCGCCACTTCCCCCGGCACAGTCACCGGCCGACGGAGTGCCGAGCCCGCGCTCGCCGCACAGCACGCAGAAGAAGCAGAACGGCAAGCAGCGCGACGCGTTCTTCGACAACGCGAAGTACCTCGCGATCGTGCTGGTGGCCATGGGCCACGCCTGGGAGCCGCTCAAGGGCGACAGCCGGATACTGGAGGCCGCGTACCAGGTCGTCTACGCGTTCCACATGCCGGCGTTCATCCTCATCTCCGGCTACTTCTCCCGCAGTTTCGACATGCGGCCCGACCGGCTGAAGCGCCTGATCACCGGCGTGGCCGTGCCGTACATCATCTTCGAGACGGCCTATCCGCTCTTCAAGCGGGTCATCGACAACGACCCGCACCAGGAGATCAGCATCCTCGATCCCTGGTACCTGACCTGGTTCCTGGTCGCGCTGTTCATCTGGCGTCTGACCACCCCCATCTGGAACCTGGTGCGCTGGCCGCTGCCGCTCGCGCTGGGTCTCGCCATGCTGGCGACCGTCACCCCGGAGATCGGCGACGACCTGGACCTGCAGCGCGTTCTGCAGTTCCTGCCGTTCTTCGTGCTGGGCCTGGTCATGAAGCCCGAGCACTTCCACATGGTGCGCACCCGTGCGGTGCGGATCGCCTCGGTGCCGGTGTTCGCCGTCGCGCTGGCGTTCAGCTGGTGGGCGGTGCCGCACATGAACACCGCGTGGTTCTACCACCGGGACGCCGCGCAGGAGCTGGGCGCCCCCTGGTGGGCCGGCCCGGTCATGGTGCTCGCGATGTTCGGCTGCTCCCTGGTGCTGACCGCCTGCTTCTTCGCCTGGGTGCCGCGCCGCCAGATGTGGTTCACCGCCCTCGGCGCCGGAACGCTCTACGGCTACCTGCTGCACGGCTTCCTGGTGAAGGCCGGCGACTACCAGGGCTGGTTCGAGGCGTCCTGGCTGCACCGGCCGGCCGGTGAGATCCTCGTGACCGTCCTCGCGGCCGCCGTCGTGACCGTGCTGTGCACCAAGCCGGTGCAGCGCATGTTCCGGTTCGCGATGGAGCCGAAGATGGACTGGGCCTTCAAGAGGGACGCCGCCGAACTCGCCCGCGAACGCCAGAGCGCCGAGCGGCGCGAGCGTGAGCGCGAGAAGGTCGACGCCTGACCCCCACAGCGGACTTCATCCGACGAGACCGAGAAGCGCGCGCATCCGTGCGTACTTCTCGGTCAGTCGTTTCCGGGTCGCCTCGTCGAGGACCGCGAGACGGGCCGGGTCCGCGTTGTGTGCCAGGTCCGACTCCTTCACCACCAGCGCCCCGGGCGTGGCGAGGATCCGCGCGGCGTACGCCTCCGGCGGCTCCCCCGCCCGTTTGGTGACCGCGAGGACGATGTCCTTCGTGCGGCTGCTCAGCGCGGCCTCGCGCAGCCACTGTGCGGAGAGCGCGTCGTCCTCGACCGCGTCGTGCAGCCAGGCCGCCGCGATCTGCTCCTCGTCGCCGCCCCGCGCCCGTACGCCCTCCGCCACCGCCCGGAGGTGTTCGGCGTAGGGCCGTCCGGCCTTGTCGGTCTGGCCGGTGTGCGCGGCGCGGGCGGTGGCCTCGACCTGGGCCAGGGTCATACGGGATGTCTCGGTCACCGCTCCAGTGTCTCCCCGCGCAGCGCCGCCCGGGCCGGCAGGGTGACCGCGGCCAGGCCGAGGGCGAGGATCGCCGCGACGAACGAGCCGTACACGAGCGGGGGGATGTACGGTCCCCGGCCCGTCAGGCCCCTCATCATCGGCACCAGCGTGGCCAGGGCGATCGCCGTGCCGAGCGCGATGCCCGCGACGGCGACCAGAAGCGCTTCCCAGCGGACCATGCGCAGCACCTGACGTCGGGTGGAACCCAGCAGGCGGAGCGTGCCCAGTTCGCCACGGCGGTCGAGCACCGTCATCACCAGGGTGTTGACGGCGGCGACCGCAGCGAAGCCGCCGAGGACGGCCGCCATGACCGTGTTCGCCCAGGCGTTGAGCTCACGGTCGAGGGACTGGGCGGCGGTGTGGTCGGCGCGGTCCCTGACGTGGCCGAGCGGGGCGAGCGCCTTCGCCGTACCGCCCTTGACCCACAGTTCGGTGTCGAAGGCGGAACTGACGTGGCGGGCCAGATCACCACGGTTCAGGGTGACCTGGGACAGGCCCAAGCCGCGGCCGTACGTCGCCGCCACCAGCGGGGTGGCTCCGGTGCCGTCGGGCAGACGGATGCGGATGCGCTCGCCTACCCCCACGTTCGCGTTACGGGCGACGGACGCGTCGAGGGCGATCTCGCCCGGCTTCAGCGACAGCCGGCCCCTGTCGATGTCCAGGTCCTGCACGGCGGCCAGGTCGCGAGCCGAGCCCGTGACGCCCTGCGCGGAGACCGGGGTCAGCACTCCCGAGCTGCGGACGAGGACGGACGTCCGCAGCAGGCCGACGGCCGCGGTGACCCCGGACGTCTGCCCGGCCCGTCGCACGGAGTCCGGCGGCAGGGCGCCCTCGTCGGCCGTGACGATGTGATCGGCGACGATGCCCTCCCGCTGCTGCTCCGCGGTGGCCCGGTCCTCGCTGGTGTGCAGGAAGACCAGCACGGAGGAGAACGCCATGGCGAGCACGATCGGGGTGATCGCGGAGGCCAGACGCCGCGCGTTGGTGCGGGAGTTGGCGGCGGCCAGGGCTGCGGGGGCTCCCGCACCCCGCAGCGGCAGTCCGAGCAGGGACGCGCAGGCGCGGGCGATCAGCGGGCCCAGCAGGGCGACGGCCAGCATGAACAGCATGACGACGCCGAGGGCGGCGTTGGCCGCGTCCTCGCCCGACTCCGAGGCGGCCAGGCCCGCGCAGACGAAGCCGCCGGCCGCCGCCGCCACGCCGAGCGGTGTGCGGACCCAGCCCGGGCGCAGCCGCTCCACGGACGCCTCGCTCAGTGCCTGGCCCGGCTTGATGCGCGAACTGCGGTGCGCCGCCGTGTATCCGGCGAGCAGGGCGGTGAGCAGGACGGTCCCGGTCGTGACGGTGAGGGGGATCCAGGAGACGGCGAGACGGACGGGTTCCGGGACGGCGCCCTTGTCCTTCAGCTGCCCGAACCACCAGGCGGCCAGGGCGATTCCGGGCAGGCAGCCCAGCGCGCCCGCGACCGGCGCGACGAGCAGCGCCTCGGTGGCGATGGTGCGGCGGATCTGGCGCGGGGTGGTGCCGACGGCGCGCAGCAGGGCGAACTCGCGGGCACGGCGGCCGACCGCGAGGGCGACGGTGCCGGCCGCGGTGAAGACGGCGACCATGGCGGCGACGCCGCCGAAGGAGCCGCCGATTCCGATGAGGACCTCGCGGGCTTCGGCAAGGGCGGGGTTCTCCACGGTGCCGCGGTCGTCGCCGGTGTGGATCTCGGCCCGGCCGCCCAGGGCGCGGGTGAGGCGGGAGTCGAGGGCGGCGGCGCCGACTCCGGGGTCGGGAAGGACGGCGATGGCGTCGACGCGGTGGGGGCGGCCGGAGACGCGTACGGCTTCGGCGTCGCTGAACCAGACCGTGTCCCGGGCGGCGGCGGTACCGGAGACGCGGTACGTGCGGGGGCCGTCCGGGAGAGTGAGGGTGACCGTGTCTCCGGTCGAGGCGTGTCCGCCGCCGGCGAGGACGACTTCGCCGGGGCCGGGGGCGCGGCCGGTGGTGAGGCGTTCGCCGGTGAAGGCGGTGGAGCCCCAGCCGTGGGCGGTGAGCCTGCCTTCGGGCGTGAGCACCGGGAAGGAGACGTCGGGGATCGCCGCGTGCACTCCGGGGACCGCGGCGGCCTTCGCGACCAGGGAGTCCTCCAGGCGGGCCCGGTCCGGCACCGCGCTGCTCTCGTCCTGCTTTCCGGCCCGCTGCTCGGCGGCGGCCACGGCGGGGACGCGCGCGTAGCGCTCGGGTGGCACCGAGGCGCGCACGCCCGTCTCCAGCAGGATGCCGCAGGCCGACACGATCGTGGCGGCCAGGACGAGGGCGACGAAGGTGCCCACGAACGCGGCGGGACGGAACCTGAGGGCCGCGCGGGCGAGGCCGTTGGGGGCGAGCATCAGGCGGCTGCCTTCGTGTGGGCGCGCGGGGCGGCCAGGGAGGTCATCCGGGCGGCGATGCGGTCGGCGTGGGCCCGGTCAGGGCCGTGACCGGCAGCGGCCTCGCGGTCCAGGCCGTGACCGGCAGAACGGTCGCGGTCCAAGCCGTGACCGGCAGCGCGGTCGCGGTCCAGGCCATGACCGGCAGCGCCCTCGCGGTCCAGGTGGTCGACGATCTCGCCGTCCGACAGGAACAGGACGCGGTCGGCCCAGGCCGCGGCGGCCGGGTCGTGGGTGACCATGACGACCGTGGCGCCGTGGGTGTCCACGGCCCCGCGCAGGAGGGTGAGGATCTCCGTGGCCGTGGTGGTGTCCAGGGCGCCCGTCGGCTCGTCCGCGAAGACGACGTCGGGGCGTGTGACCAGGGCGCGGGCGATGGCAACCCGCTGCTGCTGGCCTCCGGAGAGCTGGCCCGGGCGGCGGCGGGCCTTGTCCGCGAGGCCGACCTGGTGCAGCACCTCGGCGGCGCGGCGGCGGTCGGGGCGGTGCCCGGCCAGGCGCATCGGGAGGACGACGTTCTGCTCGACCGTGAGCGAGGGCAGCAGGTTGAAGGCCTGGAAGACGAAACCGATGCGGGTGCGGCGCAGGGCCGTGAGCTTGTTCTCCTTCATGCCGGTGATCTCCGTGCCGCCCAGGCGGACCGTGCCGGCCGTGGGGCGGTCGAGGCCGGCCGCGCACTGGAGGAACGTGGACTTGCCGGAGCCCGAGGGGCCCATCACCGCGGTGTAACTGCCGTGCCGGAGGGTGAGGTCGACGCCGCGCAGGGCGTGCACGGCGGTGCGGCCGCGTCCGTAGCGCTTGCGGATGCCGTGCAGTTCCACGGCCCAGTCGCCTGACATGTGTGTCCTTCCGGATCCGAGTCGTCCGCACCGGTGCGCCGGTGTGTCTCGAACGTACGGAGCCGGAGGGTGGCCGGGCCATGAGGACGGCCGCCGAACCCACCGGGGGAAAACCCCACCTCAGCGGGGAACGGTGGCCGTCGGGCCCTCTCGGCAGATCAGCAGCAGGGCCCGGTCGTCGTTGACGTCCTTGGCCACGGCCTCGATGAGATGCCAGGCGGCGCCGTGGAAGCCGCCGGCCACATAGCGGTCGGCCTCGCCGGTGAGGCGGTCGATGCCCTCGACGATGTCTCGGTCGGCGGTCTCCACCAGGCCGTCCGTGAACAGCATCAGCACATCGCCCGGCCGCAGCGAACCCTTCACTGGGTCGAACTGGGCGCCGTCGTACACCCCGAGGAGCGGGCCCTCGGCCGCCTTCTCCTCCCAGCGGCCGGTGCCGGCGCTGAGCTGGAGGCCCGGCGGGTGGCCCGCGGAGTAGAGCTCGTAGTCGCCGGAGTCCAGATCGAGGACCAGGTGGATGGAGGTGGCGAAGCCCTCGTCCCAGTCCTGGCGCAGGAGGTAGCCGTTGGCGGCCGGGAGGAAGGCGTGCGGGGGGAGCGAGCCGAGCAGGCCGCCGAACGCGCCGGACAGCAGCAGGGCGCGGGAGCCCGCGTCCATGCCCTTGCCGGAGACGTCGGTGAGGACGACTTCGAGCGTGCGGCCGCCGTTGGTACGGGCCGCCACCACGAAGTCGCCCGAGAACGACTGACCGCCCGCCGGGCGCAGGGCCATCTCCCGGTGCCAGCCGTTCGGCAGATCGGGCAGCTTGCTCTGCACCCGGATGCGTTCACGCAGGTCGAAGAGCATGGTGCCGCCGCGCCGCCAGGGCACACCGACCCGGCTGCGGAACTGAGCGAGGAGCAGCCCGAAGAAGCCGCAGGCCGCGACCACGAGCACGACGCCCGGGGTGACCCGCGACGGGCCCTCCGTGTACGGGCCGAGCTGCACCGACTCCACGATCAGTGCCGTGGCCGCCGCCGCGTACAGGCCCAGCAGGCTCGCCGGGCGCAGCAGCAGACCGCCCACCACGACGGGCAGGACCAGCGCGGCCGGTGAGAACCACACCGAGTTCGCCAGCGTGGCCGACGCGATCACGGGAACCATCAGGAGCAGACCGGCCAGGGCGATCCAGTCCGAGCCGTTGCCGCGGAAGTAGTCCACGGCGGCGCGGCGCACGCCGACGCGGACCCGGTGCCACTGCTTCTTCAACCGGGCCGTGAACGTATCGGCTTCCGCACGCCGCTCTCGTCCTGATGCCATTAGTTCGGGACCCTATCCATCGGACCAGCCGCTTGGCACGGGAGGTCCCACTTGTCCCCCGTCCGAGGGCCGACTTCACAGTGAACTTCACGGCGCGCCGCTCCGCCGCCCTCCGGGAGAAATTCCCTCGCTCGTCCCGCATCGCCCTGGTAGGCATGGCCCATGGCGACTGACGCGACCGGCTCCGCGCCCGGCCTTCGGGTACTTCGGCGTGATGATTGGGACAAGTGGTACGACACTCTCATCCGGGGCTTCGGAGGGGTGCCGGAGTCCACCGAGGAGCGGGAGTTGTGGAACTCGCTGACCGAGATCGACCGTTCCCTCGGCGCCTGGGACGGCGACGAGTGCGTGGGGACGGCCGGGGTGTTCAGCTTCCGGCTCACGGTGCCCGGCGGCGCCTCGGTACCGGCCGCGGGCGTCACCATGGTCAGCGTGGCCGCCACCCATCGCCGGCGCGGGGTGCTGACCTCGATGATGCGGCGGCAACTGGACGACGTCCGGGCCTCGGGTGAGCCGCTGGCCGTGCTGACGGCCTCCGAACCGGCGATCTACGGCCGGTTCGGATACGAGGCCGCCACCTTCCACTTGAACGCCGAGATCGACACGACCCGGGTGCGGCTCACGTCGCTGCCGGCGGGCACGGATGACGTGCGGGTGCGGTACGCGGTTCCCGCCGATGTACTCGACTCGTGCGAGGCGGTGTACGCCCGGCTGGTCCCGTCGCGGCCGGGGATGCTGGCACGGCAGCCCGGCTGGGAGCGGCTCGAGTTGCTCGACCCGGAGAGCGACCGGGAAGGAGCGTCGCCCCTGCAGTGCGTCCTCGCCGAGCGGGACGGCGAGACGGTCGGGTACGCGCGCTTCCGCGTCAAACCGGACTGGGATGCCGCCGGGCCCGACGGCACGGTGATCCTACAGAGCCTGGCCGCGCTGGACCCCGCCGCGGACGCGGCGCTGTGGCGGTTCCTGTTCGGCATCGACCTGACGTCGTCGCTGGTGGTGCGGAGGCGGGGCCGGCCGGTGGACGAGGGGTGGCGGCACTGGGTGTCCGACATCCGGCGGTGCCGGCCGCAGCTGCTGGATTCGCTGTACCTGCGGCCGGTGGACCTGGGGGCCGCACTGGAGGCGCGGACGTATCAGGCGCCGGTGGATGTGGTGTTCGAGGTGGAGGACGCGTTCTGCCCCTGGAACTCCGGGCGTTGGCGGCTCAGAGGGGATGCGAAGGGGGCGTCCTGCGAGCGTACGGCGGATGCGGCGGATCTCGCTTTGTCCATAAGGGAGTTGGGGGCCGCGTACCTCGGGGGTGTGTCGCTGGCCTCGTTGGCGGCGGCCGGGCGGGTGCGGGAGGTACGGCAGGGGGCGCTGGCGGAGGCCTCCCTGGGGTTCGGGACCGCCGTGGCTCCGTGGTTGCCGCACGGCTTCTGAGGGCGGGGGGGCCTCACCGGCTGGGGTGCTCAGGGGCATTGGCAGGACGGGCACCAGAAGAGGTTGCGGGCGGCGAGGTCGGCGGTGCGGATCTCGCCGTCGCAGATGTGGCAGGGCAGGCCGGCCCTGCGGTAGACATACACCTCGCCGCCGTGGTCGTCCACGCGGGGCGGGCGGCCCATCGCCTCGGGGGTGTGCTCCGGGCGGACGGTGTCGATGCGGTTGTTGCGGACGCCTTCGTGCATGAGGTCGACGAGGTCGCTCCAGATCGCGTGCCACTCGGTGGGGGTGATGTCCTTGCCGGGACGGTACGGGTCGATGCGGTGCCGGAAGAGGACCTCCGCGCGGTACACGTTCCCGACGCCGGCGATGACCTTCTGGTCCATGAGGAGGGCGGCGATCGTCGTACGGCTGCGGGTGATACGGCGGTACGCGGTGTCCGGGTCGGCGTCGCCGCGGAGGGGGTCCGGGCCGAGGCGGTCGTGTATCGCCTGCTTCTCGGGGGGTGTGATGAGGGCGCAGGTGGTGGGGCCTCGGAGGTCCACGTAGGCGGTGTCGTTCGCCAGGCGGAGGCGGACGGTGTCGGTGGGGGGCGGTTCCGGGGCCGGGCCGAAGGTGACCTTGCCGAAGAGGCCCAGGTGGATGTGGATCCAGTCGGTGTCACGGAAGCCGAGGAAGAGGTGTTTGCCGTGGGCTTCCGTGTGGGTGAGTTCCGTGCCGGTGAGGAGGTCGGCGGCGGGGGTGAACTTGCCCTGGGGGCTGGTGGTGCGGGGCTTTGTGCCGAGGAAGGCGGCCGCGTAGTCCTGGGACAGGCGGTGGATGGTGTGGCCTTCCGGCACGGGGTCTCCCTGGTCGTTGCGGTTGCCTGCCGGCGGCCGGGACGGGCGGCGGGCTGGGGTCCCGGGCCGGCTCGGCCCACCCGTCTGCCCGGCGCGGTCCTTCGAGACGTCTCGGGGCTGCGCCTGGGCAGGGTTTGCCCACCCGCCCGCCCTACACGGTTGAGTCGAGAGACGAGGTCGCCTCGGGGCTCCGCCCCGGACCCCGGCGGGGACTTCGTCCCCTGCACCCCTCTCGGGGGCTCCGCCCCCATACCCCCGCGGGGGGCTGCTCCTGACCCCCGGCAGAGCTCCTGTCCCCAGCAGAGCTCCGGCCCTGCCGGCGGGCGGAGCTCCCCGCTCGTGGCAGGTCTTGCGCCCCCTGCCGGGGGGCAGCTCTCGCCCTGCCAGAACAGAAGTCCAGCCCCTGCGGGAAACCCGCAGCACAGCGTGACTTCCGCCCCGCCCCGACCCCCGAAGGCCGGGTCGGCTACTGCTGCGGGTGGTGCGGCGGGATCGGGGGCAGGTCGCCGGTCGTTTCGTAGGCGGACAGCATGTCGATCCGGCGGATGTGACGTTCGTCACCGGAGAACGGCGTGCCGAGGAACGTCTCCACGAACTTCGTCGCCTCGTCCTGCGAGTGCATGCGCGCGCCCACCGCGACGACGTTCGCATTGTTGTGCTGACGGCCCAGGGACGCCGTCTCCTCGCTCCAGGCGAGGGCCGCACGGACGCCCTTGACCTTGTTCGCGGCGATCTGCTCGCCGTTGCCCGAGCCGCCGATGACGACACCGAGGGCGTCGGGGTCCGCGGCCGTGCGCTCCGCTGCGCGGAGGCAGAAGGGCGGGTAGTCGTCCTGGGCGTCGTAGATGTGCGGGCCGCAGTCGACGGGGTCGTGACCCGCCTGCTTCAGCCACTCGACGAGGTGGTTCTTGAGTTCGTAGCCCGCATGGTCCGAGCCGAGGTACACGCGCATGGGACGAGTGTGACACGGGTGTTTCGGGGAAGGCGCGCGGGGTGTCGCTCCTGAAAACCCGAGGCAAATGTGAGCCGCATTACTGAACCTCAGGAAAACCTCAAGTAACAATCTGGATTCAAAGGTTCTCCTATCCGTTCGCCTCCGATTCACTGGACCGGCTCGTACACCGCTCGTGCGAGTCCCCCGTACACCGCCATGCCGCGAAACACCCCGTTCGTGCGGCTCGTGCGTCTCGTACGGAAGTACAGCTCCCCGGCGCAAAGGAAATCCGTTCCATGACCTCGCAGCCGACCATGAACAAGACCGGAAACGAACCCGGAGGGCCCGGAGAACCCGGAGCCGAGGGCTCCGGGCTGCAGGCCGGGCTCAAGAACCGGCATCTTTCGATGATCGCCATCGGCGGTGTCATCGGCGCCGGACTCTTCGTCGGGTCCAGCTCCGGTATCGCCACCGCCGGGCCCGGCATCCTGCTGTCGTACGCCCTCGTCGGCACGCTCGTGGTGCTGGTGATGCGGATGCTCGGTGAGATGTCGGCCGCCAACCCGACCTCGGGTTCCTTCTCCGCGCACGCCGACCGGGCCCTCGGGTCCTGGGCCGGTTTCTCCATCGGCTGGCTGTACTGGTTCTTCTGGGTCGTGGTGCTGGCGGTCGAAGCGACCGCCGGTGCCGTGATCCTGGAGGGGTGGATCCCGGCCGTGCCCCAGTGGGGCTGGGCCCTGATCGTGATGGTGGTGCTGACCGCCACCAACCTGGTCTCCGTCGGCTCCTACGGCGAGTTCGAGTTCTGGTTCGCGGGCATCAAGGTCGTCGCCATCGCCGCGTTCATCGTCATCGGCGGGCTGGCCGTCTTCGGGCTGCTGCCCGGTGTGGACAGTGAGCAGGCCGGGCTGGGCAACCTCACCGAGCACGGCGGCTTCCTGCCCAACGGGGCCGGCGCCATCCTCACCGGTGTGCTGCTCGTCGTCTTCTCCTTCATGGGCAGCGAGATCGCGACCCTGGCCGCCGGTGAGTCCGAGAACCCGCAGCAGGCCGTCACCAAGGCCACCAACAGCATCATCTGGCGTGTCGCCGTCTTCTACCTCGGCTCGATCGCCGTCGTCGTGTGCCTGCTTCCGTGGGACAGCAAGGCCATCGCCAAGGACGGCTCCTACGTCGCCGCGCTCGACTCCCTCGGCATCGCGCACGCCGGTCAGATCATGAACTTCATCGTGCTGACCTCGGTGCTGTCCTGTCTGAACTCCGGCCTGTACACCGCCTCCCGCATGGCCTTCTCCCTCGGCCAGCGCGGCGACGCTCCGAAGGCCTTCGCCCGCACGACCTCCAACGGTGTGCCGCGCACGGCGATCCTCGCCTCCGTCGCCTTCGGCTTCGTGGCCGTCTTCTTCAACTACAAGTTCCCGGACTCCGTCTTCCTGTTCCTGGTGAACTCCAGTGGTGCGGTCGCGCTGTTCGTGTGGCTGGTGATCTGCTTCTCCCAGCTGCGCATGCGGAAGATCATCAAGGCCGAGGCGCCCGAGAAGCTCGTCGTGAAGATGTGGCTGTACCCGTACCTGACCTGGGCGACCGCCGGGCTGATCGTGTTCATCCTCGGCTACATGCTCACCGACACCGAGCACGACGGGCGCCAGACCATCCTGCTGTCGCTGCTCGTCGCCGCGGTGGTGCTCGTCATCGCCTTCGTGAAGAAGGGAGTGCGCGGGGGCCGGCCGGCCGCCGATGCCCCGCAGGCTCAGGGTGAGGAGCGCAGCGAGGTGTCGGCCGGCTGATCCTGCGGCCACCGCCTCACCGTTCGTCGTGAACGGGGGCCTGTGGTGCGTGCTGCCGCACGCACCACAGGCCCCTCTCCTTTTCCATCGCTTTCCCACGGCCGCTCACAGCACCGTGAAACTGTCCCTGACCTTCTCGTAGATGACGAGTGCCTCCTGTTCGGCCCCGGCGTCGTACCACGTGTTGACCTGGTACGACTTGCCGGTCACGTTGAAGCCGAGCAGCCGGGCGTGCCAGTGGACGCCCTTCAGCGTGAACGTGTACTCCCAGACCACCGCCGGGTGGCCGCGGAACGTGGTCTCCTCCAGGCGGATCTTGCGGTAGTCCTGGCCCTGGTGGGCGTTGCGCTCCGAGGTCTGCCAGGTCTCCAGCAGGTCGCCGCGGGCCAGGGAGGACTTGCCGACCAGTTCCTGGGTGCCGTCCGGGGAGGTGTAGTGCACCTCCGCGCCCGTCTTCACGTCCCGCCGCCAGCCGTCCGGCGTCGCCCACGCGAACCCGCCCGCCTCCCGGTGTGTGCCGGGCGGCAGGGTCTGCGGCCTCGCGGTGCCCTCGACGGTGGGTGAGGGGGCGGTGGTGCTGCCGCCATGGTTGGCCGGCGCGGACGCGGAGGATCCGGCGCGGGGAGTGTCGTCGTCTCCCGGTGAGCCCGCTGACGTCGCCAGCAGGATGCCGACGACGGTGCCGGCGGTGGCGAGGGTGGCTGCCGCGGCGGTGAGCGCCGTACGACGGCGGCCCGCGCCGTGCCGGGGACGCGCGCCGGGCGCGGCCGGGACGGCCGGTCCGGGGAGTTCACCCGGCGGCATCGGCGTGGGTGCGGGGTGGGGGCGGCGCTCGGTCTCCGCCTGTGCGCGGGTGAGGGAGACCGGGCCCCGGGACTTCGCGGACGTCTCCGTGGGTGTGGACGTCTCCGTGGGTGTGGTGGGTGCGGGGTGGAGGTGCGGGCCCGGGGCGGGGGCGGGCCGGCGGGGGTCCCTGGGTGCCGGGAGGTAGGCGGGGGTCGGTGATTCATGCGGGGCTTCTTGCGTGGATTCCTGCGGGGGCGTGGGCAGAGGTGCCCACGACTGCGGCTGCGACAGCGAGTGCGGCTGCGGGGCCGGTTGCCGCACGCCGAGGGTGGTTTCCAGATCAGGCGCAGCCGGTGGCCACAGGGGCGGTGGGGACTCCTCGTCCGTCTCGGACTTCGGCTCCGGCCCCGCCTCCCGCCGGCGTTCCGGCTCCGGCTCCCGTACCCGCTCCGGCTCCGCCTCCCCCGGTCCCACCCCGACCGTCACCGTGACCGTCGGTGTCGGGACCGGGAACGCCACCGGTCGCAGTGCCGTCTCCAGCGCGTCCAGGTCCGGGCGGGCCGACGGCTCCTTCGCGAGCAGGGACGTCAGGATGTCCCGCAACGGGCCTGCCGCGGCAGGGAGTTCCGGCTCCTCGTACAGGACCGCGTGCAGTGTCGCGAGCGTGGTGTCGCGGGAGAACGGGGAGCGGCCGCCCAGGGCCGCGCAGAGGGTCGCACCCAGGGACCAGATGTCGGACGGCGGGCCCTGGGGGCGGCCGGAGATGCGCTCGGGGGCCATGTAGTCGGGCGAGCCGACCAGCATGCCGACCATCGTGAGCGCCTTGGCGTCCTGGATCGCGGCGATCCCGAAGTCCGTGAGGACGATCCGCCCTCCGCGGCCGGAACCGGTGCCGTCGCCGCGCCCGGATCCGGCCACCCCGTCCGCGGGCTCCACGAGTACGTTGCCGGGCTTGATGTCGCGGTGCAGTACGCCCCGTTCATGCACCTGCCGCAGCGCCGCGACCAGTCCGAGTCCGATGCGGGCCGTCTCGCCGGGGCTCAGCGGGCCCGCCTCCGTGAGGATCCGTTCGAGGGAGCGGCCCGCGACCAACTCCATGACGATCCACAGGCGTTCGCCCTCGTCGACCACGTCGTAGACCCGTACGACGTTGGGGTGGTCGATCCGGGCCGTGGCCCTGGCCTCGCGCAGGGTGCGTTCGCGGCGGGTCCTGCTGTCCTCCGCGTCGAGACCGTCAATCCGCATTTCCTTGACGGCGACCGGCCGGTCGAGTATTTCGTCGGCGGCTCGCCACACCCGCCCCATTCCCCCCTGGCCGATACTTTCGACCAACCGATAGCGTCCCGTCACCAATATCCCTGGAACACCGCCGCTGTTCGCATTCCCCGGCAATCCGCTGCACCCCCTCCACGACACCGCGACCGACTCCAGTGAAACACAATGGTCACACTTCGTGCTGCACCAGGATAGTGCGGTGAAATCTTGTGGTACCTCTTTCAGTGCTGCGAATTCAGGCGCAGCCCAGGGGGACGCAAGGGGGGCGAACATGAGTTCTCGTCGTTCGACAGCGGTCGCGGGATCGCTGGTCATGGCATCTTTCTCGGCGGTGTTGATCCTTTCCGGCACGGCCGGGGCGGAGGACGAAGGGCCGCCGAGCGGCAAGGGGGGAAAGGCAGTTGACGAGGCGCCGGCGGGGGTGAAGCTCACCACGCTGCTGCCCGGGAAGATCTCGGTCGACAACGGCTCGGAAAAGACGGCGATTACCGCCACGGTGAAGAACGAGGGGAGCAAGGACAGCGGAAAGATCAGGCTGTTGGTCGTCGGTTTCGACGGGCTTGTCGTCAAGGGCGTCGAGGGATGTTCGGCGATACCCGAGAACGGACTTCCGGAAGGCTCGAACAGCGGATTCGCATGCCCGATCGACAATCTCGCGGCCGGTAAGTCGAAGTCGTACGCCGTCGACGCAACGTTCGACCTCGGCAAGACCGGGAAGATCTGTCTGCCCGTGCAGACGGGCGACGGGAAGAAGACCTTCTGGCAGCAGGGCCCGGTGCCGTTCGGCACGAGCAACCCGTCGCCGAACGCTCCGGCCACGCCCCTGCTGCTCGGTACCGACAACGAGCCGGCGGGCCCGGGCGGCAAGGAGCTGCCGAAGACCGGTCCGGCCCGTGATCTGCTGCCGCTGGGCGCGGCCGGGGCGTCGCTGCTCGCGGCGGGCGTGGCCGGAATGTGGTGGTCGCAGCGGCGGCGGCCGGGGGCTCAGGAGGGCTGAACCAGCCGCTGTCACGCCGCGCGGAACGCGGAGAGGCCCGCCGTGGGCATCGCCCCGGCGGGCCTCTTCCGCAACTCCTGTGCCGTCAGCGCTTGTTCGCGAACTTCCAGGCCGTCGGCAGGGCGCCCATCGCCAGCGCCGCCTTCAGCGCGTCGCCGATGAGGAACGGCGTGAGGCCGGCCGCGATCGCGGCGGTGGCGGACATGCCGGTGGCGAGGGCCAGGTAGGGCACGCCGATGGCGTAGATGATCGCCTCGCCCACCAGCATCGTGCCGGCCATGCGCAGCACCGAGCGGTCGGCGCCGCGGCGGGCCAGGGCGCCGACGACGGTGGAGGCGAGGATCATGCCGAGGATGTAGCCGAAGGAGGGGGCGACGCCCGAGGTGCCCTGCGCGAACCACGGCACGCCCGCGATGCCCGCCACGGCGTACAGTGCGAGCGCCATGAAGCCGCGGCCGGCGCCGAGGGACGTGCCGACGAGCAGCGCGGCGAAGGTCTGGCCCGTCACCGGCACCGGGGAGCCCGGCACGGGCACGGAGATCTGGGCGGCGAGGCCGGTGAGCGCGGCGCCGCCGAGCACGAGGGCCGCGTCCCGGACTCGGGATGCGGGGAGCAGGTCGGCGAGGACCTGCCCGGTGCTGGCGGGTGTGGCGGCAGCGGTGCTCATGGGGACTCCGCGAAGGTGAGGGCCGGTGGGACATCGTGACGCTATCCCAGCGTGCCCGGCCCGATCACCGTCAGCCGTCCACAAAGACGTGGACCGGCCGTTGGTCGGCTTCGCACAAAGGATGCGGGTTACAGCGACCATGCGGTGACGCCGGTCACGGTGATGGGGTGCCATGCGCCACGAGAGCGGGACGGGGCGCGTCTGTAGGGTTCCCCCAAAGGCTCCGCGCGCCGTCTCGCCCGTCGGTCGCCGTCTGGGCAGCCCCTGGTCGTTTTGCTAGCGTCGCCGACATGGTTGCCCAGGCCCGGTACTTCTCGTCGCGTCGCTATGTCGACCTGCGACGCCAGGGCACGGCCACCTGTCGCCGCCCGGTGTGAGGCGGGGCGGAGGGATCCGGTCCGCCGATCGAGACGGCGCAGTGTCGGACCGGCCTCCAGGAAGATTCCCATGCCCCGTACAGCGGCTCCCCTTCTGACGTCCCCCATCCCCCGTGTCGCCGACAGCGACCGGCGCCGCACCAGTGCGAGCGTCGTCCTGCGGTCCGTGCTGGAGCACGGGCCGGTCGCGCGCAGCACCATCGCCCGGCTGACGGGCCTGTCACCGGCGTCGGTCACCGACTACTGCGCCCGGTTCGCCGAGTTGGGGCTCATCCGGGAGTCCGCCGTGCCGCGGCGGTCCAAGGGTGTGGGGCGGCCGCATCTGCCGGTCGACCTGGACGACTCCCGGTTCGTGGTGGGCGGGGTGCACGTGGCGGTGCCGTACACGACGGTCGCGCTCCTGGATCTGCGTGGGCGGGTGCTGGCCCGCAGCGAGGTGAAGCACGGACGGGCCCAGCCCGCGCAGGTGCTGGCCCGGGCCGCCGACACGCTGGCGGCGCTGCTCGCCGGGGCACCGGGCAGCAGGGCGCTGGGGGTCGGGTTCGCCGCGGGCGGCTGGGTGGACCGGGACTCGGGCACCGTCGTGGAGCATCCGCTGCTGGGCTGGCGCGAGGTGCCGGTGCGGGAGGTGCTCGGGGCGCGCACCGGGCTGCCGGTCCATGTGGACGGCCACGCACGGGCGTTGGTGAACGCGGAGCGGCTGTTCGGGCGGGCGCGGGGCAGCCGCAGTGTGCTGCACCTGTTCGCGGGCCATGTCGTGGACGCGGCGTTCGCCACCCATGACGAGGTGCACCACGGCCCGCGCTCCCAGGCGGGGTCGATCGCCCATCTGCCGGTGCCGGGCGGCACGGAGCCCTGCGACTGCGGCCGGCTGGGCTGCCTCCAGGCCGAACTGAGCGAAGGGACGCTGTGCCGGCGGGCCCGTGCGGCGGGCGTCGTCGACGGGGTGAACCCGATGCACGTGGTCGATGCCGCGGCGGCCGGCGACCCGGTGGCCGTGCGGCTGCTGCGGGAGCGGTCGCGCCGGGTGGGTCGTGCCGTCGGGCTGCTGCTCGATGTGCTCAATCCCGAGCGGGTGGTCGTGACGGAGATCGGGGTCATGCACCGGGCGGACTGTCTGGCCGCGCTGCGGGAGGAGGTCGGAGCGGATCGCGCCGCGACCGTCTCGCCTGTCAGTTTCCCGGATTCCGTGCTGGCCGTTGCGGGTGGCGCGGTGGCGCTCGACGTCCTTTACCGGGATCCGCTGGCCGCGTCACCTGACGCTATTTAATTCAGAAACTCGGAATGTTGACAGAGCGGGCCGCCGACCAGGAACATCCTGTTCATGAGCCCGCTCACGAGCTGTCGCACCCTCTGTTGCTGACCCGTTGACGCGCCCCCGGCGCCCCTTCACGGAGCGTCTTCTTCTTCCTTTGTGACATTCGCGTGAATTCCTTGGCAGGTCATTTCCTGCCCGGAATTCCGCGCGCTGTGCCGTTTTCCATACCCAGGGAGCCTCCCATGCCCTCGCCCCCCGTTTCCGGTCCCGACCGGCGCCTGTTCCTGACCTCGCTGCTCGGCGTGACGGCCGCGGCGGCCGGACTGAGCGGCTGCGCGGACAGCAGCGCCGCGGCCGACGAGACGGCCTCCGACGCTCCACTGGCCTCCAAGGTCCCCGCGGGGACGGGCCTGAAGATCTCCTCGTACCAGAACGCGCAGCAACTCCAGTTCAAGCTGGCCGGATTCGACGATCTGCCGTTCAAGGTGTCCAACTGGCTGAACATCGGCGCGGGCCCCGATGTCATCAACGCCTTCCGCGCGCAGTCCCTGGACGTCGCCAACAACGCCGGGATTCCGCCGATCCAGGCTCACTACCAGGGCTTCGACGCGAAGATCGTCGCGATCAACATCACCCGCAAGCCCAACTACCTCTTCGCCACCAAGCCCGGCAGCGACATCCGCCGGGTCTCCGGCTTCCGGGGCAAGCGGCTGGCCTTCTCCCAGGGCCAGGCGCAGGGCGTCGTCCTGCTGCGGGCGCTGAAGAAGGCCGGGCTGGCGTACGACGACGTGGAGCTGGTGCCGCTGACCAGCAACCAGTTCCTCACCGCCCTGCAGTCCGGGCAGGTGGACATCGCCCCGCTCGCCAACACCCAGGCACCCGCGTATCTGACGCAGTACAAGTCCGCCCGCACCATCGCCACGGACGTGGTGGACCTGCTGAGCCTGCTGTGGGCGCCGGTGTCGGTGCTGAACGACCGGGCGAAGGCCGCCGCGGTCGCCGCGTACGTCCCGTACTGGGCGAAGAGCCAGGTGTGGACGTACGAGCACCCCGACGAGTGGAACGAGCGGTTCTACGTCGGCACGCAGAACCTGACCCTCGCCCAGGCGAAGGCGGTCACCGCGCTGGCCAACAAGCCGCTGTTCCCGCCCCGTTGGGACGAGGCGATCCGGTGGGAGCAGGAGACCGCCGATCTGCTCGCGGAGGGCGGCTTCGTGAAGAAGTTCGACGTCTCCGAACTCTTCGACCACCGCTTCGAGTCGCTCGCGGCGAAGGCCGTGCCCGCGGAGTACCGGAGGTGACCGCCGTGACCACGACGACGCACACGACGACGCACTCGTCGACCCAGTCGACGACCACGACCGCCACCCCGCCGCTCGTCGCCCTCGCCGAGGACGGGACGCGCCAGGTGCGCCGGCGCCGGCGGCTGGC
This sequence comes from Streptomyces collinus, assembly GCF_031348265.1. NCBI lineage: Bacteria > Bacillati > Actinomycetota > Actinomycetes > Kitasatosporales > Streptomycetaceae > Streptomyces > Streptomyces collinus. The sequence continues at coordinate 3,049,114 of NZ_CP133771.1, forward strand.
CCCCGGCAAGCGGCTGCCCGCCACCCGGCTCGTCGGGCCCGCGGCCGTCCTCGCCCTGTGGAGCGTCGCCTCCGCCGCCGGGCTGCTCGACCCGGGCGCGATCCCGGCCCCCTGGACCGTGCTGGAGACGGGCAGCCGGCTGTGGAGCGCGGGCACGCTGCCGGACGACATCCTGACCTCGTTGCAGCGCGCGGCCACCGGCTTCTCGATCGGCCTGGTCGTGGGGATCCTGCTCGCGCTGGCGTCCGGGCTGACCCGGACCGGGGAGGCGCTGATCGACGGGACGGTGAACCTCAACCGGGCGATCCCGACCCTGGGTCTGATCCCGCTGTTCATCCTCTGGCTGGGCATCGGCGAGACCTTCAAGATCGCCATCATCGCGATCGTCGTCTACATCCCGATCTACCTCAACACACACGCCGCGCTGTCCGGCATCGACAGCCGCTTCGTCGAACTCGCCGAGGTGCAGGGCCTGTCGAAGCTCCGGTTCATCCGGCAGGTCGTCGTACCCGGCGCGCTGCCCGGCTTCTTCGTCGGGCTGCGGCTCGGGGTCACCGGATCCTGGCTGGGCCTGGTGGTGCTGGAGCAGATCAACGCCACCAGCGGCCTCGGCTACATGATGTTCCAGGCGCAGAACTACGGCCAGACGGACGTCATCCTCGTCGGCCTGGTCGTCTACGGCATCTTCGGCCTCATCTCCGACAGCGCGGTCCGTCTTGTCGAACGGAGGGTGCTGTCATGGCGCCGCACACTGAGCAGCTGACCCGCCCCGCCGTCCAACTGCGCGGCCTGACCAGGTCGTTCGACGGGCGCACGGTCCTCGACGGCATCGACCTCGACCTGCCCGCCGGGCAGCTGACGGCCCTGCTCGGGCACAGCGGCTCCGGCAAGAGCACCCTGCTGCGGGCCATCGCCGGACTCGACCACGGCGTCACGGGCTCCGGGCAGCTGATCGCGCCCGAGCGGGTGTCGGTGGTCTTCCAGGACTCCCGGCTGCTGCCCTGGCGGCGGGTCCTCGACAACGTGCTGCTCGGCGCGGAGGGCAAGGACGCCGGCCGCAGGGGCCGTGCGGCCCTGGAGGAGGTCGGGCTGAAGGGCCGCGAGCGGGCCTGGCCGGGCGAGCTGTCCGGCGGGGAGGCCCAGCGCGCCGCCCTGGCCCGGTCCCTGGTCCGCGAGCCGGAACTGCTGCTGGCCGACGAGCCGTTCGGGGCGCTGGACGCCCTCACCCGGATCCGGATGCACGGCCTGCTGAGGGAGCTGTGGGAGCGCCACCGGCCGTCGGTGCTGCTGGTCACGCACGACGTGGACGAGGCGATCGTGCTCGCCGACCGGGTGCTCGTCCTGGAGGAGGGCCGCATCGGCCTCGACCTCACCATCGACCGCGCGCACCCGCGGTCGTACCGCGACCCCCTGCTCGGCGAGTACCGGGAGCGGCTGCTGGCCGCGCTCGGCGTCACGGAGGACCATCGATGACCCGCAGACAGCTGCATCTCAACGCGTTCCTGATGAACACCGGCCACCACGAGGCGTCGTGGCGGCTGCCGGAGAGCGACCCGTACGCGCATGTGGACCTGGCGCACTACGTACGGCTCGCCCGGATCGCCGAGCGCGGCACGTTCGACTCGCTGTTCCTCGCCGACGGCCCCCAGCTGTGGAACAACCTCGCGCAGCGGCCCGCCGGGGCACTGGAGCCGATCACGCTGCTGACCGCCCTGGCGACGGCGACCGAGCACATCGGCCTGATCGCCACGGCCTCCACCTCGTACAACTCGCCGTACAACCTGGCCCGAAAGTTCGCCACGCTGGACCATCTCAGCGGTGGCCGAGCAGGCTGGAACATCGTCACGACCGCCGGTGCCGAGGCCGCCCGGAACTTCGGTCTGGACGCCGAGCCGGCGCACGCCGAGCGGTACGCGCGGGCCGCCGAGTTCCTCGACGTGGCGCTGAAGCTGTGGGACAGCTGGGAGGACGACGCGATCGTCGCCGACAAGGCGGCGGGCGTGTGGGGCGACGACGCGAAGATCCACCCGCCCCGGCACCAGGGGCGCTTCTTCAGCGTCGAGGGGGCGCTCAACGTGCCCCGCTCGCCGCAGGGTTACCCGCTGCTCGTGCAGGCCGGCTCCTCCGAGGACGGCAAGCGGTTCGCCGCGCGGTACGCGGAGGCAGTGTTCACCGCCCAGCAGACCGTCGAGGACGCGCAGGCCTTCTACTCCGACCTCAAGGCCCGGACGGTCGCGGCCGGCCGGGACGCGGACCACATCAAGGTGCTGCCGGGCATCGTCCCGGTGATCGGCTCCACGGAGGCCGAGGCGCGGGCGAACGAGCGGGTCCTGGAGGACCACATCGTGCACGCGCACGGCGTGGACCGCCTGGAGCGGCTGCTGCAAGTGGCCCCCGGCAGCCTGGAACTGGACGGCCCGCTCCCCGCCGATCTGCCGCCGGAGAGCGCCATCGAGGGTGCCAAGAGCCGCTACACGCTCGTCGTCGAGCTGGCCCGGCGCGAGCGGCTCACCGTGCGGCAGCTGATCGGGCGGCTCGGCGGCGGGCGCGGGCACCTCACCTTCGCCGGGACGCCCGAGCAGGTCGCCGACACCATCCAGCTCTGGTTCGAGTCGGGCGCGGCCGACGGCTTCAACATCATGCCCGCGCTGCTGCCGTCCGGCCTGGAGGCCTTCGTCGACCACGTCGTCCCGGTCCTGCGCGCCCGCGGCCTGCTCCGCACCGAGTACGGCAGCGCCCGCCGCACCCTGCGGGACCGCTACGGCCTCCCGCGCCCCGCCAATCAGCACACCATCGCCCCCGCCCTCGTCTGATCCCCCTCGTCCGGAAGGAACCCGTCATGGCCATCGAGATCCACAAGGTCACCGCGAACATCGGCGCCCGCGTCGAGGGCATCGACCTCACCCGTCCCCTCGACCAGGAGACCTCCACCGCCCTGCGCGAGGCGCTCAACGCCCACAAGGCCCTGGTCTTCGACGCGGAGGGCCTGGACGACGCGGGCCAGCAGGCCTTCGTCCGCCACTTCGGCGACATCACCACCGCCCACCCGACGGTGTCGGCCGTGGACGGCGCCCCGAACGTGCTGCCGGTCGACAGTGAGGGCGGCCGGGCCGCCAACCACTGGCACACCGACGTCACCTTCGTCCTCAACCCGCCGCAGGCCACCAGCCTGCGCAGCATCACCGTCCCGCCCTACGGCGGCGAGACGCTGATCGCCAGCTCGGCCGCCGCCTACCGGAACCTGCCCGACTCGCTGCGCGGCCTCGCGGACACGCTGTGGGCCGAGCACACCAACGACTACGACTACGCCGTCCCCGAGGAGGACGTCGACGAGGAGCAGTCCGCCCGGCGCGCCCAGTTCACCTCGATCAAGTACCGCACGGTCCACCCGGTGGTCCGCGTCCACCCCCTCACCGGGGAGCGAGGCCTGTTCATCGGCGGGTTCGCCCAGCGGATCGTGGGCCTGTCCCCCGGGGAGTCCCGCAAGATCCTCGACCTGCTCCAGGCCTACGTCACCCGGCCGGAGAACGTCCTGCGCCACCGCTGGTCGCCGAACCAGCTCGTCCTGTTCGACAACCGGATCACCCAGCACTACGCCGTCGACAACTACGACGGCCGGCCCCGCCGCCTGCACCGGGTGACGGTCGCCGGGGACGTCCCCGTAGGGGTGGAGGGCAAGGAGAGCTACGTCATCGAGGGCGACGCCTCGCACTACACACCGGTCGCCGCCTAGCCACACAGAGCGACGCGACTGTCCGGATAGTGGGATGCCTCTTCGTGTGAGCGGAGAGGCATCCGAGACTGGCGGCGTTTTTGCCCTCGTACGCCTCTCACGCATAGGACGAGCCGCGCCGATGCCCAGCAGCACCACCACGGGGACCCCGCCCAGCACGGACGCTTCCCTCTCCCACGGTCTGAAGCAGCGCCACCTGTCGATGATCGCCCTCGGCGGGGTGATCGGAGCCGGGCTGTTCGTCGGCTCCGGTGCCGGTATCGCCGCGGCCGGTCCGTCGATCGTGGTCGCCTACGCCCTCTCCGGTGTCCTCGTGATGCTGGTGATGCGGATGCTCGGCGAGATGTCGGCCGCGTATCCGTCGTCGGGGTCGTTCTCGGCGCACGCCGAGCGGGCGATCGGCCCGTGGGCCGGGTTCACCGCCGGCTGGTCCTTCTGGGTGCTGCTCTGCACGGCCGTCGGCCTGGAGGGCATCGGCGCCGCGAAGATCGTCAGCGGCTGGCTGCCGGGCACACCGGAGTGGACGTGGGTCGCGCTGTTCATGGTCGTCTTCTGCGGCACGAACCTCGCGGCCGTGAAGAACTTCGGCGAGTTCGAGTTCTGGTTCGCGGCGCTGAAGGTCGGAGCGATCACCCTGTTCCTGGTGCTCGGTGTCCTGGCGATCCTCGGGATCCTGCCCGGCACGGACTCCCCCGGCGCCAGCCACCTCACGGACTTCCTGCCGAACGGCGGTGAGGGCCTGGTCATCGGCCTGCTCGCGTCGGTCTTCGCCTACGGCGGCCTGGAGACGGTCACCATCGCGGCGGCCGAGTCGGAGAACCCGGTCAAGGGCGTCGCGAGCGCGGTCCGTACGGCGATGTGGCGCATCGCGCTGTTCTACATCGGCTCGATGGCCGTCATCGTCACGCTGGTGCCGTGGGACTCCAAGGAGGTCGTCGAGAAGGGCCCGTACGTCGCCGCCCTCGACGAACTCGGCATCCCGGGCGCCGGCCAGCTGATGAACGTGGTCGTGCTGGTCGCCCTGCTGTCGGCGATGAACGCCAACATCTACGGCGCATCCCGCATCGCGTACTCGCTGGTGGAGCGCGGCCAGGGCCCGAAGGGGCTTGGCCGGGTCTCGGGCGGGGTGCCGCGGATCGCCGTGCTGGCGTCCTCGGTGTTCGGGTTCCTGTGCGTGCTGCTGAGCTACTGGCGGCCCGACGACGTCTTCGCCTGGCTGCTGAACATGATCGGCGCGGTGATCCTGGCCGTCTGGATCTTCATCGCCGTCTCCCAGCTGCGCCTGCGCCGCCGCCTGGAGCGCGAGTCCCCCGAGAAGCTGGCCGTGCGCATGTGGGCGTTCCCCTGGCTGACCTGGGTCGCCCTGGCCGGCATGGCCGCGGTCTTCGTCCTGATGGCCCGGGAGCCGGACACACGGGTGCAGCTGTACTCGACGGGCGGGATGATCCTGGTCCTGGCGGGGGTCGGGTACGGGTGGCAGCGGGTGCGGGCCGGGCACCGGGTCTGATCAGCCCCGGGCCCCGGCCTGCCAGGTGGCGACCCAGGCCCGGTCGTGCGCGGCGAAGGGGTGCTCGTGGCCGAGCACCCGTGCCCGGTGTTCGGACAGCTCCTTCATCATGCGGATGGCCTCGTCGGTCCTGCCCAGGGCATGGGTGATCCGGGCGGTGAGGGAGGTGGCCGACAGGGTGAGGGGGTGGTCCGGGCCCTGGAGCCGGATCCGGTCGGCCAGCACCTGGCGGGCCATGGGTTCGGCCTCTGTGTGGCGGCCGAACCCGAACAGGCCGCCGGCGTAGTCGTGCCGGGCCAGCACCGTCGTGGGATGGTCCGGGCCCAGGGCACGCTCGCAGGCCGCGACGAGTGCCGGGCCCTCCTGCGCGAACTCCCGCTCCTTGCCGAGCTGGGGCAGGATCTCGATCAGTCCGCACCAGATGAACAGCGCCTCCGTACTGTCCTCCCCCAGTGTCCGCCGGTAGCCGTCCAGCGCCCGTCCGGCCCAGGTCTCGGCCTCCTCGTCCCGGTCGAGCAGATCGAGCGACTGGGACAGCGCGGCGCAGCTGTGGAGCGTGTCCACGTCATCGGCGCCGAGCAGGGTCTCCCGGCGTTGCAGCACCCGGCGGTGCAGCTGCTCCGAGTCGGCGAACCGCCCCATCCGGAACAACGCCGTGCCCTGAAGGTGCTCGGCCTCCAGGACCAGCCGGTGGTCGGCGCCCAGGACGCCCCGGACCGCTTCGACGACCGTGGGCGCGAGCGCCAGTGCCGCCGCGTAGTCCCCCGATTCGTAGACCTGCCGCAGGGTCCGGACTCCGAGGAGCGCGGTCCGCTCGTCGGCGGCCACCGTGAGCAGTCTCGTCACGTGCGGTGTCAGCAGGGCGAGCCGGCTGCGCGTCGCGGGGGTGTCGGAGCCCTCGTCGGGCAGGGCGGTCTCCAGGAGTGCGGCCGCGGCGTCCGCGACGCTCGCGCGCCGGTCCTCGGGCACTCCCCCGGCGACGCTGTCGAGCAGCACGCCGTGGGCCCGCACGCAGCGCACCCCGTCCACGGTGACCAGTTCGGCCAGCGAGTGGTCGATCAGGCCCCTGAGCGACGGCTCCAACTGTTCCGGGCGAAGGGCGGGTTCGAGCCCGTCGACGGTCACCTCTCCCCGGGCCACCGGCACCAGCACGCTCAAGGGCACGGGGTCCGCGGCCAGGAACGACAGCAGCCGCAGGAGTGCCGTCGCCTCGGGAAGCCCCTGCCCCGCCAGTGCGTCCAGCGACAGCTGCCAGGTGCGGCCCACCAGTTGGCGGGACTGGCTGCCACCGTGTCCGGCCGCTCCCCGGTCGACGATCACCGTCGACTCCTCGCCGAGCTTGCGGTCGTACTCGTCCATGGACCACGACTCCAGGAGCTGGTGGGAGAGATGAGAGCCGGCGAGCGTGAGGGCGAGCGGCAGCCGGCCCAGCCGCTCGGCGACCTTCCGCGCCGATGCCAGGTCGCCCGCGTCCGGCGCGAGATCGCACAGCACCTGGGCCGCCTCCTCCAACGGCAGGACGCCCAGCGGGTGCCGGTGCACGCCCGGTCCCCGCCACAGCGGCGACGTGGCGTGGCGGGTGGTGACCAGCACCGTGCCGCGGCCGCTGGACCGCAGCCAGGCGCCGCTCTCCAGGACCGTCGGGTCGTCGGCGTTGTCGAGGACGAGCAGCCAGGGGTCGGTGGAGTGGTCGAGGTGGTGCCAGACGAGGTCGGCGGCAGCGCGCCGGCCCGCTGCCGCGGCGGCGAGCTCGCCCGCCCCCGCACCTCGGTCCCCGGCAACCGCCAGCATCCCGGCGCGCAGCGACATCAGCTCGGACGCGTTGACCCAGAAGCCGACGCGCCCGTGTTCGCGCACCGCCTCGTTGAACAGCCAGTACGCCAGCGCGGTCTTGCCGCAGCCGCCCATGCCGTGCACGACGTGCACCTCACCACCGGGTCCGGCGACGGCCGCGCCGAGCGTCTCGCGCAGCTCCTCACGGTTGCGCAGCACTCCCGGCGCCCGGCCGACCAGCGGCATCCGTACGGAGTCGGGAGCGGCCGGCCCGGCACCCGCGGACAGCGCGGCCTCCCGCCCGAACAGCGGGCCGCCCGCGCCGGCCCCGTAGTGATGGTGGTGTTCCTCGATGTGCTGGTCGCCGGAGGTCTGGAAGATGCGCCCCTGTCCCGAGGCCCGGGCGCCGAGCTCGCTCATCGTTCGGTGATGTGCTGGTCGCGGCCGGCCTGGTAGACCCGGCCGCTGCCGGAGACCTCGGCGCGCAGCCGGACCTCCACCACGGACTGTGCCTCCGCGGACCGGGGGTCCAACTCCGCAAGGATGCGGCGGAGTTCGTCGGCCACTTCGGGCCGGGCGACCAGGAGACGGCGGACCCTCGCCTGCCACTCGGCGGCGAGTTCGGACTCGGTGTCGGCGTCACCGGTCCGCTGGGCGAGCAGGAGGTCCTCGCGGGTGGCCTCCAGTTCGCCGCCGACGGCCTCCGCGCGGTCGGGCTGGAAGCGCTGCCAGAGGGAGACGAGTCCCTCGCGGGCCGACTCCCAGGCCTGGCCGGCCATCAGCGTCACCATCGTCGTTCCCGCGGTTCTGGCGAGTTCGGCGATCTCGGGCCCCATGGCCGCCCCCTTCCTACGAGAACCGATAGTAGGTCGCACTCCACCGCCGCGCACCGCCGTTCCGCGCGTCCGCCCGGCCCGGCGTCCTTCTTGCTGTTAGCGTGTACTTGCAAGCAAGTTGCAATAAGGTCCGGAGGGGATCCCGCCCATGCCCGTCTACACGTTGCCCGAGCTGCCGTACGACTACTCCGCGCTCGCCCCCGTGATCAGCCCCGAGATCATCGAGCTGCATCACGACAAGCACCACGCCGCCTATGTGAAGGGCGCCAACGACACGCTGGAGCAGCTGGCCGAGGCGCGGGACAAGGAGACGTGGGGGGCGGTCAACGGGCTGGAGAAGAACCTGGCCTTCCATCTCTCCGGGCACATCCTGCACAGCATCTACTGGCAGAACATGACCGGTCCGAAGGACGGCGGCGGCGAGCCGCTGGCGCAGGACGGGGTGGGTGAACTCGCGGACGCGATCACCGAGTCGTTCGGGTCGTTCGCCGGCTTCAAGGCCCAGCTGACCAAGGCCTCCGCGACCACGCAGGGTTCGGGCTGGGGCGTGCTCGCCTACGAGCCGCTGAGCGGGCGGCTGATCGTGGAGCAGGTCTACGACCACCAGGGCAACGTCGGCCAGGGCGCCACCCCGATCCTCGTCTTCGACGCCTGGGAGCACGCCTTCTACCTCCAGTACCGCAACCAGAAGGTCGACTTCATCGAGGCGATGTGGCAGGTCGTCAACTGGCAGGACGTGGCCCGCCGTTACGAGGCCGCCATGTCCCGGGCGGATGTGCTGCTCCTGGCCCCCTGAGGCCGTGAAGCGTCCTGCCTCGTGATCGTCTTCTCACCCTTCACGAACGGCAGGCGGAAAGAAGGAAGCCCCCGCGAGGACGTGACTCGCGGGGGCTTTCCGTGGTGTGGGCGCTACGGCTTGCGGCCCAGGCCGCCGTGCTGGCCGATCGGCTCGGCCGGCGCGCCCGGTTCGGGGTGCCAGAGCGGCACCGAGACCACGCCGGGTTCCACCAGCTCCAGGCCCTCGAAGAACGCCTCGATCTGCTCGACCGGCCGCAGGAAGTACGGGACCGCGCCGGTCTCGTTGTAGGCGTCCTGGGCCTGCTCGTAGGCCGGGTCCGTGCCGCGTGAGCCCTCGTTGAGGGAGAGGTGGCTGCCGGAGGGCAGACCGGCCATGAGGCGGCGGACCAGGTCGCGGGCCTCCTCGTAGTCGGCCACGTGACCCAGGATGCCGCTCAGGATCAGGGCCGTGGGCCGGGTGAGGTCGAGGGTCTTCCCCGCGGCCTCGATGATCTGCTCGGGCTCGTGGAGGTTGATGGGCTCGTACGCCGTCGCGCCCTCGGGGGTGGAGGTGAGCAGGGCGCGGGCGTGGGCGAGGACCAGCGGGTCGTTGTCGACGTAGACGATCCGCGCCTCGGGGGCGAGGCGCTGGGCGACCTCGTGGGTGTTGTCGACGGTCGGCAGGCCGGTGCCCACGTCGAGGAACTGCCGTACGCCGGCCTCCTGGACGAGGTACCGGATGCTGCGGCCGAGGAAGGCACGGCTGCTGCGGGCGATGGTGACGATGCCGGGGAAGACGGCGGTGTACGCGTCACCGGCCGCCTCGTCCACCGGGTAGTTGTCCTTGCCGCCCAGCCAGTAGTTCCAGATCCGGGCCGAATGCGGCACCGACGTGTCGATCTGCTTCATGTGCTCATAGTGCTACGGCACATCGGCCTCGCACGGCACATTGAGTGAGAGGAGTGCGGCGGAACCGTCGGGGTTCACGCGCAGTTCGCTGACGGCCCCGTTGCGCAACCGCGGGAGCACCCTGCGGTACTCGCCGACCGGGATCGACAGCAGGGTGCACAGCACCAGGCGCAGCAGGGTGTTGTGGGCGACGACCAGGACGCGTTCGCCGGGGTGCGCGGCGGCGATGTCCCGCAGGGCGCGCACGCCGCGGGCCGCCGCCGCCCGGGGGTCCTCGGCGCCGGGGAAGGAGTGCTCCACCGGGTCGGCCCGGTAGGCCGCGGCCCACTCCGGGTCCTCGGTCTCGAACTCGGCGAGCGTGCGGCCCTCCAGCACGCCGAAGTCGCATTCGCGCAGGTGGGGTTCGCTCTGGGGGGTGAGGCCGAGGGCGCGGCAGGCGGGCTCGGCGGTGGCGACGGCGCGGGACAGCGGGGACGTCCAGATCGCGTCGACGGGATGGGCGGCGGCCCACCGGCCGAGGGCCTCGGCCTGGGCGCGGCCGGTGTCGGTGAGGTCGATGTCGCTGATGCCGGCGTAGCGGTTCTCGGCGTGCCAGACGGTCTGTCCGTGGCGGACCAGCAGGAGGGTCGTACTCATGATGCGGAAGTATCCCCGCCCAGACGGCTGTGTGCGTGCGCGGCGACCGGACCGGGCAGCCAGCCGCGGTCCCGCAGGGCGTCGACCAGACGCGCGTAGGGCTCGGCGAAGACCGCGGTGCGGCCGGGGCGGGGTTCGACGACGGTCCGGACGCGCACCATGCGTTCGGCGACGTCCGCGAGGGCACCGGCCCCCGACGCCCCGTGGGCGGCCAGCGCCGCCATCCCCAGGGCCGGTTCGGTCTGCTCGGGGACGCGGGCCGGGCGTCCCAGGATGTCGGCGCGCAGCTGGTTCCAGTACGGGCTGCGGGCGCCCCCGCCCGTGAAGGTGAGCGGGCCGTCGAGGGGGGCGCCGAGATGGTGCAGGTAGTCCAGGCACAGGCGTTCGGTGAGGCCGACCCCCTGGAGGAGGGCCGCCCACAGGTCGGCGTCCTCCACGGGGTCGCCCAGGACGAACGGGGTCGCCTCCGGCGCCCGGAACGGGAACCGCTCCCCCGGTGACACCAGCGGGTAGGCGACCGCACGGGACGGTTCGTGAGCAGCCGCCCGCGCGTCCATGCCGGCCGGGTCGGCCCCCGGGAAGTGCGCCGTGAGCGCCCCGGCCCCGACGCTCGACGCCCCGCCGGGCAGCCAGGTGCCGTCCGGGGCACGGTGGTTGTAGACCACGCCGGTGGGGTCGCGGACCGGGTCGCGGGCGGCGCCCTTCAGCACGAGCGTGGTGCCGAGCACGGAGTTCCAGGAGCCGGGCCGCAGTGCGCCCGACGCGATCTGGGCCGCGCAGCCGTCGGTCATCCCGGCGAGCACGGGCGTGCCGGCGGGGATGCCGGTGGCGTCGGCGGCGGCCGGGCAGACCTCGCCGAGGCGCGTCCCCGGGCCGACGACATCGGGCAACAGGCCGTCCGGCAGGCCCAGTCGGGCGAGGGCGGCCTCCGGCCAGGCGTCGCCCGCCAGGTCGTAGCCGGTTTTCAGGGCATGGCTGGAATCGGCCGGGGGTGGCTCGCCCGTGAGCCGGCCGACGATCAGGTCGGGCTGGTGCGTCAGGCGCAGTGGGGTGCCGCCGTACTCCCCCAGCAGCCACAGCGCCTTCGGCAGCGCCCAGGTGTCCTGGACCGCGAGCCCCGCCTCCCGCGCCCGCGCGGCCTGCGCCTTCGCCCGCCCGTCGTCGTACATCAGGGCGGGGCTCACCGGGCGGCCCGAGCCGTCCGTCAGCAGGACCGTGCCGGACGTGCCGCACACCGCGAGTCCGCCGACCGGCAGACCGGGCGGTGCGGAGCCGAGGGCCGCCCGCGACGCCTCGCACAGCGCCGCCCACCAGCGCAGCGGGTCCTGCTCGTGCCGCACCCCGTCCCGCCGGCCCGTCAGCGGGGCCGAGCCGCTGCCGAGGACCGTGCCGTCGGCGGTGACGAGCAGCACGCGGACGCTCTGCGTGCCGAGGTCGATACCCAGCCAGGCCGCGCCCTCGCCCGCACCCTCGTCCACCATCCGGAACCTCCCGTGCCGTCGCAGCCGGATCTGTGAACTTCTCACTGTGCCCCGATATTTTCCCGTGCGCGAGGGATTGACGCCCAACTTCAGCCGTTCCACCCTCTGTTAACGAGTCGACTCGACGTGTTAACCAGGCTCCACGCGGAGGTACGGATGGACACGCACGTGCACGACCGCCGGCGCTTCCTCGCCCTCGCCGCCGGGGCGGCGGCGGCCCCGATGCTCACGGCCTGCGGCGCCGGTTTCGGCGGGAACGACGACAAGAGCGACGGCTCCGCCGCGGACGACGTCACCGGTTCCTTCGACTGGAAGCGGGAGAAGGGCACCACCGTCAAGGCCCTGCTCAACAAGCATCCCTACACGGACGCGCTCATCGCCGACCTGAAGTCGTTCACCGAGAAGACCGGCATCAAGGTCGAGTACGACGTCTTCCCCGAGGACAACTACTTCGACAAGCTCACCGTGGACCTGTCCAGCGGGCGTGCCTCCTACGACGTCTTCATGCTCGGCGCGTACATGGTGTGGCAGTACGGGCCGCCGAACTGGCTGGAAGACCTCGGCCCCTGGATGCGCAACTCCTCGGCCACGGGCGCCGAATGGGACCAGGCGGACTTCTTCCCGAACCTGCTCCAGGCCGACCAGTGGTCCCTGAAGGCGGGCGCCCCGCTCGGCCAGGGCGGACAGTACGCGCTGCCGTGGGGCTGGGAGACCAACGTCGTCGCCTACAACACCGAGGTGTTCCGCAAGCTCGGCGTGAAACCGGCGGACACGTTCGACGAGCTGACCGAACTCGCCGGCACCATCAAGCGCAAGGCGCCGGGCGCGGGCTTCGACGGCATGTACGGGATCGCCGTACGCGGGTCCAGGAGCTGGGCCACCATCCACCCGGGCTTCATGACGATGTACGCCCGCAACGGGCTGAAGGACTTCACGGTCGACGGCGGGAAGCTCACCCCGGCCATGAACAGCCCCGAGGCCGTCGCCTTCACGGAGGACTGGGCGCGGATGGTCAAGCGGGGCGGGCCGCCGTCCTGGACGTCGTACACCTGGTACCAGTGCTCCAGCGACCTGGGCGCGAAGAAGGCCGGGATGCTGTTCGACGCCGACACGGCCGCCTACTTCCAGGCGGTGAAGGGCGCGAGCCCCGCCTCCGGGAAGATCGCCTTCCACCCGGGACCGAAGGGGCCGGGAGGGTCGCTGGCCACCAACATGTGGATCTGGTCGCTCGGCATGAACGCCAAGAGCAAGAAGAAGAGCGCCAGCTGGCTGTTCCTGCAGTGGGCCACCGGCAAGGAGCACCTGCGCAAGAGCGCGATCACGCACAACCACATCGACCCGGTGCGCAAGTCCGTCGCCGACGACGCCGCGTACAAGGACAAGATGCGGCATCTGCCGGGCTTCCTGGAGACCTTCGAGACGGTCGTCGACCAGACGAAGATCCAGTTCACCCCGCAGGCCCAGTTCTTCGACGCGACGACCAGCTGGGCCTCGGCCCTCCAGGAGATCTACGGCGGCAAGGGAGCGAAGTCGGTCCTGGACGGGCTGGCGGACGACCTCGCCGGCAAGGTGGGCTAGAGCGATGGGGTGGCGGCTCACCCTGCGCCCGTACCTCCTGATCGTCCCGGCACTGCTGCTGACCTGCGGGATCCTCTACCCCTTCGGCCTCGGGCTGTACTACACGCTGTTCGACTTCTCGGCGAGCAAACCGCAGCCGGACATGGTGCGGTTCGAGAACTACGGAGCCGTCTTCACCCAGGAGGCGTTCTGGAACTCGGCGTGGGTGACGGTGCTGTACGCGGTCGGGGCGGCGCTCGCCGAGACGGTGCTCGGGGTGGCCGTCGCCCTGCTGCTGCACCGCTCGACGATGGTCGGCCGGGTGCTGGAGAAGATCCTGATCCTGCCGCTGATGATCGCGCCGGTGATCGCGGCGATCATCTGGAAGCTGATGCTCCAGCCGTCGGTCGGGGTGGTCAACTACTTGCTGAGGCCCTTCGGCCTGGGCGGGGTGCAGTGGACCGACACCCCGACGGGCGCGCTGCTGTCGTCGATCGCCGTGGACGTCTGGGTCTACACCCCGTTCGTGGCGATCCTCGCCCTCGCCGGTCTGCGGTCGCTGCCCGCCTCCCCGTTCGAGGCGGCGGCCGTGGACGGCGCGGGGTGGTGGTACACCTTCCGGCGCCTGACCCTGCCGATGTTGTGGCCCTACGTCCTGGTCGCGGTGATCTTCCGGTTCATGGACTCGCTGAAGGTGTTCGACATCATCTACGCCCTGACGGAGGGCGGGCCGGGCGACTCGACGGTGGTGCTCCAGATCCGGGCGTATCTCGAAGCCATCCGCTTCCAGCGGTACTCCTTCGGGATCAGCTACACGATCGTGCTGTGGGCCGTGGTCTATCTGGCCGCGATGGTGCTGGTGAAGCACCTGGGGAAGATCCAGCGGAAGGCCGCGGAGGTGACCACATGAGGAAACGCCTGGTGGGGTGGCTGTGCGACACCGCCCTGATCCTCTACTTCGTCTTCGCGCTGTTCCCGATCGCCTGGATGGTGATCCTGTCGCTGAAGCCGGCCGACCAGCTCTTCTCCACCTACTTCTCCTTCTCCCCCACCCTCGACGGCTACCGGACGGTCCTCGGCGACAGCGAGGGCATCCCGTTCGTGCGGTTCTTCGTCAACAGCCTGGTGGTGTCGGTGGGGGCGGTCGTGCTGTCGCTGGTGGTGGGGCTGCCGGCCGCCTACGCCTCGGCCCGGTGGCGGTTCAAGGGCTCCGAGAACCTGATGTTCACGCTGCTGTCGTTCCGCTTCGCACCCGAACTCACCGTGATCATCCCGCTGTTCGTGCTCTACCAGAAGCTCGGTCTCTTCGACACGTACGTCGGCATGGTGTGGGTGCTGCAACTCGTCACGCTGCCGCTGATCGTGTGGATCATGCGGTCCTACTTCGCCGACCTCACACCCGAGCTGGAGCAGGCCGCCCTGCTCGACGGCTACACCCGCAAGCAGGCGTTCTTCAAGGTGGCGCTCCCGCTGGTCAAGCCGGGCATCGCGGCCGTGTCGCTGCTGGCGTTCATCTTCGCCTGGAACAACTTCGTCTTCCCGCTGATCCTCACCTCCAACGAGGCCCAGACGGTGACCGTGGGCGCGCTGTCGTTCCTCGGCGGGGACCGGCCCAAGTACAACCTCACGGCCGCCGCCGCGCTGGTGTCGGTCGTACCGCCGCTGCTGCTGGCGCTGACGATCCAGCGGTACCTGGTGCGGGGCCTGTCGTTCGGGGCGGTGAAGTCATGATCCGGCTGAGCGGGATACGGAAGTCGTACGGGAAGACCCTCGCCCTCGACGAACTCGAACTGGAGGTGCGGGAAGGCGAGTTCTTCTGTCTGCTCGGACCGTCCGGCGCGGGCAAGACCACCACCCTGAAGACCGTCGCCGGGCTCGAACAGCCCGACTCCGGCACGGTCGTGCTCGACGGCGAGGACATGCGGGGGGTCGAGCCGTACGACCGGGGCGTGGCGATGTGCTTCGAGAGCTACGCCCTCTATCCGCACCGCTCGGCCTACGACAATCTCGCCTCGCCGCTGCGCTCGCCCCGGCACCGGCTGCCCGCCGCCGAGGCCCGGCAGCGGATCGGCGCGATCGCCGAACTGCTCGGCATCTCCGGGCTGCTGGACCGGCCCGTCGGGCAGCTGTCCAACGGTCAGCGGCAACGCGTCGCCCTCGGCCGGGTCCTGGTCCGCCCGGCCAGGGCCTTCCTGCTGGACGAGCCGCTCTCCCACCTCGACGCCAAGCTCCGCCAGCAGATGCGGGCGGAACTGAAGGCGATCGGGGCCGTGCAGCGCACCACCACCCTCTACGTCACTCACGACTCGGTCGAGGCACTGGCGCTCGGGGACCGGATCGGGGTCATCCGGGAGGGCCGGATCGTGCAGACGGGCACGCGGGAGGAGATCTGGTACGAGCCGTACGACACGGAGGTCGCGCGGGCCTTCGGCCGGCCCCGGATCAATCTGCTGCCGGGCGTGGTGACGGAGAGCGGCGTGCGCTCGGACGGCGGTGTGGAGCTGCCGGTCCGGGCGCAGGCCGCACCGGGCACGGAGGTGCTGGTGGGCCTGCGTCCCCGGGACATCGCCCTGCACGGCGGCGAGGGCCACGGGCTGGCCGGGACCGTGTACGTCACCGAGGTGCTCGGCCGGTCCGTGGAGGTCACCGTCCGGCTCGGGACCGGGGAGCAGCGGGTGTCGCTGGTGGCCCCGCGGGCGGACGCGGCGCGCCTTCGTCCGGACGATCCGGTACGGCTCGTGGTCCGGCCTGAGAACCTGCTGCTGTTCGAGGCCGACCGGCCGGAGCGACCGGGACGACGGATAGAGACGCAGCCATGAGCAACAGCAGTGGTGGACAGCAGGGGCCCGCGGCGCGGCAGGCCGCCATGGCCGAGCAGGTGCTGGCCGACGGCTCGGCGACGGCGGCGGAACTCGCCGAGCGGTTCGGGGTGAGCCTGATGACCATCCACCGGGACCTCGACGAGCTCGAACGGCAGGGCATCGTACGGAAGTTCCGGGGCGGGGTGACCGCGCAGCCGTCTGGGGTCTTCGAGTCGAACGTGCAGTACCGGCTGAAGAGCATGCGCGCAGAGAAGGCCGCCGTCGCCGAGCACGCGCTGCGGATGGTGGAGCCCGGGATGGCGATCCTGCTGGACGACTCCACGTCCACCCTGGAGATAGCCAGACGGCTGCGCACGGCCGAGATCACACCGCTGACGGTCGTCACCAACTTCCTGGAGGCCATCAACCTCCTCTCCGGCCAGCGGGGCATCCACCTGATGGCGCTCGGCGGCGACTACGACCCGCTGCACTCCTCGTTCCTCGGGGTGTCGTGCGTGGAGGCGGTCCAGCAGCTCAGGGTGGACGTGTGCTTCGCGTCGACGTCGGCCGTGCACGGGGGTTACGCCTACCACCAGGAGCAGCACATCGTGTCGGTGAAGCGGGCGATGCTCGACGCGGCGGCACGGAACGTCCTGCTGATCGACCACACCAAGCTCGGCCGGGTCGCCCTGCACCGGGTCGTCCCCCTGTCCCGCTTCGACACGCTCCTCGTCGACGACGGGGCGTCGCCGGAGGCACTGCGGGATCTGGACGAGCACAAGGTCCGTTACGAGGTTTGCGCGACTCCCGCTCGTGAGCCGTAAGGGCGCGCCGGTGTCGAGGGTGCGAGCGCGCGGAGGCCCGAAGGGTCGAGCACGGTCGCGGCCTCGGCGCCGGCTGAAAGCGCCCTGGAGGCGAGCGGGCCATGAGAAGGGGACGGCCATGACGGGAACGGGACTGGAGCTACGTGAGCTGCGGAAGACCTACCGGTCGCGTGGGCGGCCCTCCGTGGACGCCGTCCGCGGGATCGACCTGACCCTGCGGTCCGGGGAGTTGCTCGGGCTGCTCGGCCCCTCAGGGTGCGGCAAGTCGACCACGTTACGGATGATCGCCGGGCTGGAGTCCGTCACCGGCGGGGACATCCTGGTCGGCGGGGCGTCCGTCGTCGAACGGCCCGCCCAGCAGCGAAACATCGGGGTGGCGTTCGAGAACTACGCGCTGTATCCGCCGCTGTCGGTCGCGGAGAACCTGGCGTTCGGGCTGAAGGCCCGGCGCGGGGCCGCCCGCGGTTCCCGGGGGGACGTCGACCGCAAGGTCAAGGACATCGCCGAGCGGGTCGGTCTGACCGACCTCCTCGATGCCCGCCCGGCGGGGCTGTCCAGCGGCCAGAAGCAGCGCGTCTCCCTGGCCCGGGCCCTGATCCGCGAGCCCGACGTGCTGCTCCTCGACGAGCCGCTCTCCCACCTGGACGCGGCCCAGCGTGACTCCACCCGCCGCGAACTCAAGCGCATCCAGAAGGACCTGGGCCACACCACCATCCTGGTCACCCACGACCAGGAGGAGGCCCTCTCCCTCGCCGACCGGATCGCCGTGATGAAGGACGGCGTCATCCAGCAGCTCGGCACGCCCTACGAGATCTACGACAGCCCGGCCAACGTGTTCGTCGCGGACTTCGTCGGCGAGCCCGCGATCACCCTGCTGCCCGGCATCTCCGGCGGCGACGGCCACGCCCGCCTCTCCGACACGGTGCGGATCGCCCTGCCCGTGCCGGTGGACCGGGGGCGGGAGGTGGTGGTCGGCATCCGCCCCGAGGACGTCCGGCTCACCGCCGAAGGCGGCCTGCCCGCCCGGGTCGTCGCCCATGAACCGCTCCTGGAGTCGGGCCTGGCGACCCTCGCCCTGGACGGGGTCGAACGGCATCTGGTCGTCCTCACCGACCCCGAGGTGCGGCTCGCCCACGACGACCGGGTCCGGGTCGCCGCCGACCCCGAGCACACCCATGTCTTCGACGCCGAGACAGGAGAGGCCCTGCGATGACTGACGGAAACAGCGTGCGTGTCGTGGCCGCCGGCGACCACTTCGTCCTGCCGTCGCTGATCACGCGGGCGGTGGAGCACGAGGTGGAGCGGGCCGACGTCCACGAAGTGCGGCTCGGCTGGCCGCTGGAGCCGTTCGGGCCGGTCGCCGAGGTGCAGGAGGCCAGTGACGCCGAGGACGAGCTGATCGAGGCGCTGGCCGGGGCGCAGGTGCTGGTCACGCAGATGGGGCCGGTCACCGGGAAGGTCCTCGCCGCCTGCCCGGATCTGAGGCTGGTCGTGGTCTGCCGGGGCGGGCCGGTCAACGTCAACCTGGACGCGGCCAAGGACCATGACGTACGGGTGTGCTTCGCGCCGGGCCGCAACGCCGCCGCCACCGCCGAGTTCACCGTCGGCATGATGCTGGCCGCCCTGCGCCGCATCCCCCAGGCCCACGACCCGCTCGCCCGGCAGGGCAGCTGGGAGGGGGCGACGTACTACACGTACGAGCGGAGCGGACTGGAGCTGGAGGACCTGCCCGTCGGTCTGGTCGGGTACGGGGCCGTCGGCAGCCGGGTCGCGCGCGTGCTGTGCGCCTTCGGGGCGCGGGTGATGGTCCACGACCCGTATGTGCACGGCGAGATCCACGGCCTGCGCGTGACCTCGCTCGACGACCTGCTGCGCCGCTCGCAGGTGATCACCCTGCACGCCCGGCTCACGCCCGAGACGCGGGGGCTGATCGGCGCCCGGGAGCTGGGGCTGCTGCCGTCCGGCGCGGTGGTGGTCAACGTGGCCCGGGGCCCGCTGCTGGACGAGGGCGCGCTGTGTGACGCGCTGGAGAGCGGGCGGCTGTCGGCGGCGGCTCTGGACACCTATGAGCGGGAGCCGCTGCCGGCCCAGTCCCGGCTGCCGGGGCTGGCCGACCGCGTGGTCCTCACCCCCCACCTGGGCGGGGCGTCGCGCGCGGTCGCCGAGAAGGCCGCCCGGATCGCCGCCGAGGAAGTGGGCCGCTGGGTGCGCGGGGAGCCGCTCGCGCACTGCCTGACCTGAGGACCGGGAGGAGAGCCGCATGTACGTGGGGATCGACGTGGGCACGTCCATGGTCAAGGCGGCGGCCTTCGACGCCATGGGCCGCCAACTGGCGGTGGAGTCCCGCCCGGTGGGCCTGAAGCTGCACGGCGGGCTGGTCGAGCAGGACATGGAGGAGGTGTACGGGGAGGTCGTCGCGGTGCTCGAAGCGCTGACCTCCGCCGTGGCGGAGCCCGTCGAGCTGGCCGGGCTCACGGGGCAGGGCGACGGGGTGTGGCTGGTCGACGGCGAGGGACGGCCGGTGCGGCCGGCCGCCTCCTGGATGGACGGGCGGGCGCACGAACTGGTCGACCGGTGGCTGGCGGACGGCACCTTCGAGACGGTGTTCCGGCGGACGGGCGGCGCGATGTTCCCGGGCTCCCCGGGCCCGCTGCTGGCGTGGCTGGACCGTCACGAACCGAAGGCGCTGGATGCCGCGAAGGCCGCCCTGTACTGCAAGGACATGGTGTTCCAGCGGCTGACCGGCGCCGGTTCGACGACGGATGTGTCGGACGCGTCGATGCCGTTCCTGGACCCGCGGACCCGGACCTACGACAACCGGGTCGTCGAACTGCTGGGGCTGGCGCACCGCCGCGGGCTGCTCGCCCCGGTCAGCGACCCGGTCGCGACGGCCGGGACGCGGGGCGAGGGCCTGCCGTCCGGGACCCGGATCGCGAACGGGCCCTACGACCTGCCGGCCTGTGCGCTGGGCGCCGGGGTGACGTCCCCCGGGGACGGTCTGCTGATCGTCGGCACCTGTCTGGCCAGCCTGGTCGCCACCACCGAGCTCGACCTGACCGGTGAACCGGCCGGTCTGTACATCTCCACGGACCGGCCCGGGCACTGGCTGCGCGCCATGCCCGCCATGGTCGGCACGGCGGCGCTGGACTGGGTGCTGTCGACGACGGGGGTGCGGCACGACGAGGTGGACGGCCTGCTGGCCGGGACGCCTCCGGGCGCGAACGGTGTCCGGGTGCTGCCGTACTTCGCGCCCTCCGGTGAACGCGCCCCCTTCGTCGAACCGCGCCTGCGCGCCGAACTCACGGGCGTGTCCCTGGAGTCGAGCCGGGGTGACCTGGTCCGCGCCACCTGCGAGGGCATCGGGTACGCGGCCCGGCACTGCCTGGCGGCGGCGGGCCTCACCGGGAGCCTGGCCGTCTGCGGCGGCGGCACCCGCAGTTCCGCCTGGATGCGGCTGCTGGCCGATGTGCTCGGGCGGCCGTTGCGGGTCGTGGAGGGCGAGGTGGGCGCGCGGGGCGCGGTCCTGGCGGCGGCCGAGCGGTACGGGGTGCCGCTGGACGCGGAGGTGTGGACGCAACCGACGGCGGTCGTCGAGCCGGACCCGGAGCGGGCCGCGTTCTACACCAGGGGTTACGAGGAGCACCTGGACCGGCTGGCCGGGGCACGGGCCCGGGCACGGAAGTGAACCTGCCTTCGACGAAGGGGAGTCGTATGCGACTCGGACGGAGATCCCTCCTGCTCGCCGCGGCCGCGGGAACCGGCGCAGCCGCCACGGCGGGCCCGGCGGCGGCCGGAGCACGCAAGGGCGGTGGCCCGGTCGTCATCGGCCACCGCGGCGCGGCCGGCTGGCGCCCGGAGCACACGGCACCCTCGTACACGTACGCCGTGCAGACGGGCGCCGACTGGATCGAACCGGACCTGGTGCCGACGAAGGACCATGTGCTGGTGGTCCGGCACGAGAACGAGATCTCCCAGACGACCGACGTGGCCCGCCGGCCGGAGTTCGCGGACCGCCGGACGACGAAGACGGTCGACGGGCGGGCGGTCACCGGCTGGTTCACGGAGGACTTCACGCTGGCCGAGCTGAAGACGCTGCGGGCGGTGGAGCGGCTGCCCGCGGTCCGCAACCGCAACACCGTCTTCGACGGGCGTGCGGAGGTCATGACGTTCCAGGAGGTCGTGGACCTGGCGCGGCGGCTGTCACGGGAGCACGGCCGGACGATCGCGGTCTTCCCGGAGACCAAGCACCCCACGTACTTCCGCTCGATCGGACTGCCGCTGGAGCCGAAGCTGGCGGCCGTGATCCGCCGCAACCGGCTCGGGCGGCGCGAGTGCGTCGTGCAGTCCTTCGAACCGACGAGCCTGCGGCGCATGACGGATCTGAACGTGCCGTTGTGGCAGGCGCTGGGGACGACGGGCGGGCCCTACGACCTGCCCTCGGTGACCTACCGGGACATGATGACGCCGGCGGGACTGGCGGGGATCGCCGAGTACGCGGACTGGATCGGGCCGGACAAGTCCTCGGTCGCGGGCACGGCGCTCGTCGCGGACGCGCATGCGGCGGGGCTGCGGATCGGGCCGTACACCTTCCGCGCGGAGAACCAGTTCCTGCCGGAGCGGTTCCGGCGCGGAAGCGGACCGAACGATTTCGGGGACGCGTTCGCGGAATACACGCTGTACTACCGCATGGGGGTCGATGCGGTCGTAACCGACTTCCCGGACTTGGCGGTGATCGCGAGGAGGAGCTGATGTTCTTCAAGGACAAGCACTGCCCGACCTGCAAGGGCAGCGGCACTCAGGTGTTCACGCCGCTCAAGCCCGGGGAGCGCAAGGCCCTCGGGACGAACCGCACGGACCTGTGGCGCTGCACCGCCGCGGGCTGCCGGTGGTATCAGCCCTGGGACCATCAGGCAGGCGGGGGCCGGCTCCCGGAGGAGTTGCAGAACCCGGGAGCCGACGCCACGCAGTGAGCCCTACAGGTTGGAGAAGTCCGGGCCCTTGGTGCGGGTGCGCTTGATCTCGTAGAAGCCGGGGACCGAGGCCACGGCGAGGGTGCCGTCCCAGAGGCGGCCGGCCTCCTCGCCCTGCGGGGCCGGGGTGACGACCGGGCCGAAGAAGGCGATCTGCTCGCCGTCGGAGCCGGGCACGGCGATGACCGGGGTGCCCACGTCCTGGCCGACCTTGTCGATGCCCTCCTTGTGGGAGGCGCGCAGCTCGGCCTCGTACGGGGTGGCGTCCCAGTGCTCCAGGAGGGACTCGGGCAGGCCGACGTCCTTCAGGGCGGCGGCGACCGTCTCCTTGCCGGGGCCCTCCGCCCGGTTGTGGATGCGGGTGCCGAGCGCGGTGTAGAAGGCGCCGAGGACCTCGGGGCCGTGCTCCTGCTGCGCGGCTATGACGACCCGGACGGGGCCCCACGCCTTGGTCTCCAGCAGTTCGCGGTACTCCTCGGGCAGCTCGTCCAGCTTGTTCTCGTTCAGGACGGCGAGGCTCATGACATGCCAGCGGACCTCGATGTCCCTGACCTTCTCCACCTCCAGAACCCAGCGGGAGGTCATCCAGGCCCAGGGGCACAGCGGGTCGAACCAGAAGTCGACGGGTGTCTTGTCCGACATGTCTCTCCTCAAGAGGAAACCTTTTCTCCGGCAACGCCGGTGCGCGCTCCCGTCATTCCCGGCTGCCCCGCGTCAGGGGCACGTGGCAGGATCGGTCCTGTTCAGCCGTACCCCACGACATCCGAGGAGTGCCGCCCGTGCCCGGTGAGAATCTGTCCCGCGACGAGGCCCGGGAGCGGGCCGCCCTGCTGAGCGTCGACGGGTACGAGGTGTCCCTCGACCTGCGGTCCGCGGTCGGTGAGGACCGGGGGGACGGGCCCCGCACCTTCCGCTCCGTCACGACGGTCCGCTTCCGCTGCAACGAGCCCGGGGCGAGCAGCTTCGCGGACCTGATCGCGCCGAGCGTGACGGCCGTCTCACTCAACGGCCGTGATCTGGACCCCGGCGAGGTCTTCGACGGCTGTCGGATCACGCTGGAGGACCTGGCCGCGGACAACGAGCTGGTGGTCGACGCCCAGTGCGCCTACTCGCGCACCGGCGAGGGCCTGCACCGCTTCGTCGACCCCGAGGACGGCGAGGTGTACCTGTACACGCAGTACGAGCCGGCCGACTCGCGCCGGGTCTTCGCCAACTTCGAGCAGCCCGACCTGAAGGCCCCCTACCGCTTCGAGGTGCGGGCGCCCGAGGGCTGGACGGTGTGGAGCAACGGGGCCGGTGAGCAGGCCGACGGGGTGTGGCGGTTCGCCGAGACCAAGCCGATCTCGACGTACATCACCTGTGTGGTGGCGGGCCCGTACCACTACGTGACGGACTCCTACTCGCGCACCTTCGACGACGGCACGACGCTGGAGATCCCGCTCGGCGCCCTGTGCCGCAAGGGCCTCGCGCCCCACTTCGACGCCGACGACGTCTTCCTGGTCACCAAGCAGGGTCTGGACTTCTTCCACGACCACTTCGACCACCCGTACCCGTTCGGGAAGTACGACCAGGCGTTCGTGCCCGAGTACAACCTGGGCGCGATGGAGAACCCGGGCCTGGTGACGTTCCGGGAGGAGTTCATCTTCCGCGGGAAGGTGACGCAGGCGTCCTACGAGGGCCGGGCCAACGTCGTCCTGCACGAGATGGCGCACATGTGGTTCGGCGACCTGGTCACCATGGAGTGGTGGGACGACCTGTGGCTGAAGGAGTCCTTCGCGGACTTCATGGGCGCGTTCTCCCTGGTCCGCGCGACCCGCTTCGAGAACGGCTGGATCACCTTCGCCAACCGCCGCAAGGCCTGGGCCTACCGCGCGGACCAGCTGCCCTCCACGCACCCGATCACGGCGGACATCCGCGACCTGCAGGACGCCAAGCTGAACTTCGACGGCATCACGTACGCCAAGGGCGCGTCGGTGCTGAAGCAGCTCGTGGCGTACGTCGGCGAGGAGGCGTTCCTGGAGGGCGCCCGGCGCTACTTCAAGCGGCACGCGTACGGCAACACGCGCCTCGGCGATCTGCTGTCGGTGCTGGAGGAGACCAGCGGCCGGGACATGAGTGCCTGGTCGCGGTCCTGGCTCCAGACTGCCGGGGTGAACTCGCTGACGCCGCAGGTGCTGCTGGGCGCGGACGGCCGTATCGAGGAGCTGGCGGTGGTGCAGGAGGCGGCGGAGGCGTACCCCGAGCTGCGCCCGCACCGGGTCGCGGTGGGCCTGTACAGGGTGTCGGACAGCGGTTCGCTGGAGCGGTACGCGCGCGTGGAGACCGACGTCGACGGCGCCCGGACGGTCGTGGCGGAACTGGCCGGCGCCGAGGCACCGGACCTGGTCCTGGTCAACGACGACGACCTGACGTACTGCAAGACCCGCTTCGACGCGACGTCGCTGGCCACCCTGCGCGAGCACCTGGGCTCGGTCACCGATCCGCTGGCGCGTGCCCTGTGCTGGTCGGCGCTGTGGAACATGACGCGTGACGCGCTGCTCCCGGCGCGGGACTTCGTGGACCTGGTGCTGCGCTTCGGCGGACGCGAGTCCGAGATCGGCGTGGTGCAGATGCTGCATGCCTGGGCCGAGTCGGCGGTCACCCACTACACGGCGCCCGCCCGGCGCGAGACGGCCGCCCGGCTGCTCGCGGAGGGTGCCCGGCGCGAGCTGTACGCGGCCGGGCCGGGCAGCGAACACCAGCTCGCCTGGGCACGCTTCTTCGCCCGGACGGCGACCACCGGGGCCGACTTCGAGCTGCTGCGGGACCTGCTCGCCGGCACGGCGACGGTCGACGGCCTCGAACTGGACCAGGAGCTGCGCTGGGTGTTCCTGGAGCCGCTGGCCGCGCACGGGGCCGTGGACGAGAAGGCGCTGGCCGAGGAGCTGGCCCGGGACGACACGGCCTCCGGCAAGCGCCACCAGGTGCGCTGTCTGGCCGCCCGTCCCTCCGAGGCGGTCAAGGCGCAGGCATGGGCGCAGGTCGTGGAGTCGGACGCGCTGTCCAACGCCATGGTCGAGGCGACCATCGCGGGCTTCTCCCAGGGCTCGCAGCGGGAGCTGATCGCGCCGTACGCCGAGAAGTACTTCGCGGCGATCGAGCGGGTGTGGGCCGAGCGGTCGATCCAGATCGGCATGCACGTGGTGCAGGGCCTGTTCCCGTCGCTCCAGCAGTCGAAGGAGACGCTGGACGCCACGGACGCCTGGCTGGACGCCCACAAGGAGGCGGCACCGGCGCTGCGCCGGCTGGTACTGGAGTCCCGTGACGATCTGGCACGGGCGTTGCGCGGACAAGCGTGCGACGAGGCCTCTGACCATTAGCTTTGGCCTGAGATCTCGGGCGTTCCGCCTTCGTTACGAGACGATCGCCCCGTGAGCCGTAACCCCTGGCCCGCACCCGAACGGACCAGGGGCTTTCGGCATCCGAACATCCGTCCTTTAGTGCCGGATTGTCCGCATGTTTCGACGGACCTGTAACAGCGGTTCAAAGAGGGCCGGAGCGCGGGAAATTGCGGGGCATGACCCACAACACCCCGCTCTCCCCCCGCCCGCTGCACGACCTGACCGGCGGTGGCCGCCCCCGTGTGACGACCACGGCCCGGCTCCGTTCGCACGGCGTCTCCACCGCCGAGACGAACGAGCAGTGCCGCGCGGGCGGCCCCTGGCAGCAGCTCCTCCCGGGTGTCGTCCTGCTCCACCCGGGCCCGCCGACCAGCGAGGAGCGGCTGCACGCGGTGCTGATGTACGCGGCGCGGGAGCGCGGCACCGGGGTCCCCGCCCAGCCGGGCGGGAGCCGGCCGCACGCCCCCGCCTACCCCGAGGCGATGATCACGGGCCTGGCCGCGCTGACCCTGCACGGCTTCTCCTCCACTCCCCCGCTGCCGTCCCTGGACACCATCGACGTCCTGGTCCCACGGCCGCGGAGGCTGCGCTCCACGGGCTGCGCGCGTATCGTCCGCACGCCCGTCATGCCCGACCCCGAGCACGACACGGGGGTGCCGGTGGCACCGGTCGCCCGGGCGCTGGCCGACGCGGTGGCGGAACTCGCGGACGCCGGCACCGTCCGCCTGCTGCTCACGGAGGCGGTCCGCGGCGGCCACTGCGACCCGGCGGCGGTGGTCCGGGAACTGAACCAGGCCCGGCTGCTGAGCCGCCCGCACGTCGTGGACGCGGTGGATTCCCTGCTCACCGAGGGCCGGGCCCGTGCGGAGGACCGCCTGTACCGGATGGTCCGCGAGTACGGCCTGCCCGACCCGGTCTGGAACGTCGACCTGCGCCTGCCCGGCGGCCCCTACCTCGGCGGCCTCGACGCGTACTGGCCCGACCAGGCGGTGGCGGTGGAACTCGACACCCGGGCGCCCCGGCAGGACGACGACGCCCTGTGGTCCGAGTACGCCCGCAAACGCGAGCACCTGGAGCGGCTCGGCATCACGGTCGTGTACATCACGCCGCGCAAGCTCCGCGACTGTCCGGAGCAGCAGGCGACGGTACTCCGCACGGCCCTGATGGCCTCGGCCGACCGCGAACCGGCCGCGTACGTCGGGGTGCTGCCCCGTTGATGACGGACGCGGGGGCAGGACCAGGAGGGGAGAGGAGGGGCCGCCGGGACACACCGGCGGCCCCTTCTCCTGCCGGGAGCGCTACTTGTCGCAGAACTCCGCCTCGATGATCGCGTCCGTGCTCCCCGACCAGTCACCGTTGAAGTTGACGGCGAGGGAGTGGCGGCCGTCCTCGGTGGTCACCGCGTCCGAGTTCGAGCCGTAGATCCCGCCGTCGTGGCCCCAGACGTGGACGCCGCAGCCGAGCTTGCGATCGACCAGCCCCAGGCCGTAGCGGCTCGTTTCCCGGCTGGAATCGACCGTGGTCTTCATCTCCTTCAGCTGCTCGCGCGGGAGCAGCCGGCCGCCGAGCAGGGCCGAGTAGAAGCGGGTCAGGTCGGCCGAGCTGGAGACCATCTGGCCGGAGCCGTAGGCCAGGCGCGGGTTGAGTTCCGTGACGTCGTACGTCGGGCCCGTCGTCTCCCTGGCCAGTTTGGAGTAGGCGCGGCTGCTGGGCCGGGGCAGGGTGACCCGGGTGGTGGGGACCGACGTCGACGTCAGGTGCAGGGGGGCGATGATCCGGCGGTCGATCTCGTCGCCGTAGTCGTTGCCGGTGGCCTTCTCGATCACCTGCGCGGCCAGGAGGTAATTGGTGTTGGAGTACGCGAACGACGTACCCGGCCTGAAGTAGGGCTCGTTGGCCATGGCGACGGCGAGCAGGTCCTCCGGGGCCGCCTCGTCGAAGCGGTGCTTCATGAAGCCGGCCGCGGTCATGTACTTCTGCTGGAAGCCGGGGTCCTCCAGGTAGTCGAAGATGCCGCTGGTGTGGTTCAGGAGCTGCCGGATCGTGATGCGGCGGCCGTCGTGGCCGTTGCCCCGGACCACGCCCGGCAGCCACTTCTCCACGGTGTCGTCGAGCGACAGCTGCTTCTCCGCCTCCAGCTGGAGGACGACCGTGGCGACGAACGTCTTGCTGATGCTGGCGATGCGGTAGTGGTCCCGGGCCGAACGCGCCGTGCCCGTCTCCACGTTGCCGACGCCGACCGCGGCCGCCCAGGTGCCGTGGCCCCGCCGGACCGTCAGCGTCACTCCCGGGACGCCGTCGGCGACCGCGGCCCGGACGGCCCGCTCGGTCGCGTCATGGCCACCGGGTGCGGCCACCGGGCTCGCCGCCACCGCCGGAACCGCCAGGGCCGCCGACAGCACCATCGCCGTCGCCGCCGTCAGGGCCGCCGTACGCGCTCGTCTGTTCATGTTCCCCCCGTCACGTCATATCGAGTCGTGTCGGGAGGGGGGACTCCGGCGGCTGTGGCGGGGGTTGACCGAACGCCTGGCGGTTGAGCGGGATCAGGCCTTCTTGAGCACCAGCTCGGTGTTGCGGTCCTCCGGGTCGCCGCCGAGCGAGGTGCTGGCGCCGGGCGCGTTGAGGGACAGCTCGCGGTAGAGGGCCGCGAGGCCGGTCTGGGAGAGGTCGGAGAAGTCCGTGCGGTGCGGGGCCGATGACTCCACCAGCGTGGTGAACAGGGAGATCGTGCCGTCCTTGTTGTCGGTCAGCTCGATGACCCGGGCCAGCTGCGGGAAGTCGACGTGGGAGGCGGTGGAGATCTCCCAGAAGGAACCGCCGCTCGCCAGGGCGTGCGGGGTGATGACGTTCTTGTGGATGTGGCCGTTCACCCAGGCGAGCACCCTGGGGTGGTTGCCGAGCAGGGCGAGGACCTCCTGGCCGTCGTGGCGGCGCTCGGCGGGGCGGGCCGGGTCGCTGCGGAGGTTCGTCATCGTCTTGCTGGTGTGGTGGCTGAAGATCACCGCGTAGGAGTCCTTGTTGTCCCGCAGCGTCTTGTCGAGCCACTTCAGCTGGGCCGTGCCGATGGACCCCTCGTAGTGGCCACCGGAGTCGGTGGTGTCCAGGCTGATGCCGATGACGTCGTCGGAGATGCGGAAGGCGTAGTACTGGGTGCCCGCGTCCAGATTGGCGGAGGAGTAGCCGTGGCCGGCCGGGCCGACGCCGCGGTGGGCCGGGTCCAGGTGCGCCTGGAGGTACTCGGCCGGGGTGAAGGGCGCGCGACGCTCGTCGGGGGTGACCGAACGCGTGGAGCGGGCGTGGGACTTGAGGAAGTCGTGGTAGCGGACACCTTGGGGGTCGCGGGCCTTCTTGATCTGCGCCTGGAGCCGCTGCGCCTCGGCCGCGGAGACGTCCATCAGTTTCTTGCCGCCGACGGCGAGTTCGGTGAGGTAGGAGTCGCCGTGTGAGGCGTAGCAGCCCATCGGCAGGGTGTCGTGGTTGCCGACCGTCGAGTACCAGGGCAGGTTGAGGCCGGGGCTGCGCACCTCGCGGATCGCGGCCTTCAGGAAGCCGTCGAGGTGGGGGAAGCCCGCCTGCTTGTCGCTGTCGCGGACCGCGGCGTCGGGCTGCCAGTACTGCTTGAGGCCGCTGTTCTGGACCCCCTCGTACCGGCGCGGGTCACCGGTGTTGGGCGTGATGCGCCCGCCGCTCATGATCTTCAGGAACCAGTCCAGCTCGGACTTGGCGTTGTTGTCCGTGTTGTCGCCGGTGGTCATGGCGAAGTGCAGGGGAGCGCCGGTGACGGGGGCGCCGCGCAGCGCGTTGATCCGCTCCACCAGCGCGATCGCGCCCTGCACGGTCAGCGCCTCGTGCGGCCGCCAGGCGTGGATGTCGGCCGAGCGCAGGTACTCCAGACGCAACGGGTGCTGGGCGTCGATGATGTGCAGGTCGGTGAGCTGCACGAACGCGGCGAGCGGGGTACGGCGGCCGGCCCGGCCGGGCTTGGGCGCGGCCAGGTCGGAGCGGACGACCCGCTGCCAGCCGGGTCCGTCGTTCAGACGCCGGTAGCCGGAGCCGCCGCGCGGGGCGGCGACGGACGCCAGGGTGGTGCCCTTGGTGTACGGGGCCAGCGGAGCGGCCGGTGCCCGGCGCGAGGAGGCCGCCACGGCGGTGTCGGTGCTCTCCTTGATGGTGGCGGCCTGGCTGTCGCTGGGCCGAAGGGCGTAGCCGACGCCTCCGGAGAGGGCGACCGCTCCGGTGGCGGCGAGGACGGAACGACGGTGGATGCCCCGGCCGGAGCCGGCGACTGAGCGTGTGCGCGACATGCGCTTCTCTCCCCGAGTGCGAACGCGTCGGCAGTGGTCGCGGGGCGTTCACGTCATGAACACCCCGCTCGTACTGGATCGTTGGCACCGGGAATGACCTGCGCGTAAACGAGGCGGCAACGCGCAGCGCCGATCACCGTACGTGGATCTTGGACTACCCCGCGCGTCGTCGCCTGCTCCGGATACGGCCCGGAGCCGGTCACGCGGCGTTCACCTTCCGGGGTACTGCACCGGGGGCGTGCTACTCCGGGACGTCGGCCAGCCGTCCGGTGACCGGGCGTTCGCGCCACATCCGCAGGGCGATGTCGACCATCGAGATCCGCACCAGCCCGGGCACCGCGTCCAGGTCGTGCCAGGCGGCGAGGTCGGTGGAGCCGTTCACCTCGTTGCGCAGTTCGCCGCCGGTGATGCGGCCCTCGTAGACGAACCGGACGCCGTGATGGTCGACGGCCGGCCCGAAGCCGTTGCGGAAGACGCGGTGCGAGGAGTTCACGCCGAGCAGCCCGGTCACCTCGATGCGGTAGCCGGTCTCCTCCTCCACCTCCCGCCGGACGGTGTCGTAGGGATCCTCGCCGTGCTCCATGCCGCCGCCCGGCACGACCCACTCGGGCGTGCCGTCCTGGGCGGGTGAGCGGGCGAGCAGGATCTGTCCGTCCCGGACGCATATGGCGTAGGCCGCCACCCTCAACTTCTGTCGCACTCCGGGACGTTAACCGATTTCTTTGCCACCTTCAGGACTGATGCTCACAAATCGCATCGCGGGTTTTCCCCATACATCCATCTCGTTTCGGTCAACACTCCCCAAAGGAGTTCACCTTGCGTAAGGCTGTGCGATCGTCCGGGCTTGCCGTTCGGACCGTCTGCGACCAGGACCGATCGGGCCCCGGTCGCTTCCCGCTCGTTCCTTTACCTACAAGGGATGCCGATGACCCCTCCCACCCCGCGCGATCAGATATCGGGCCCGAGACGTGTGGCACGCATCGCCGTGGCCGCCGGTCTCGTCGCCGCGCTCTCCGCGGCCGGGCCGATCCCCATGGCGTTCTCCGCCGACGGCCCGGGCGCGGACGCCCCGGCCGAGCCGAGCGTCAAGTCCGCGCACGCCAAGCTCGGTTCGGACGACGCGGACCTGCTCGCGGAGGCCAAGGCCGACGGCGACAAGACCGTCACGATGATGATCGCCACCGCGCCCGGGAAGACCGAGCAGGTCGCCGGGCAGCTGGACGCGGTCAAGGGCGGCTCGGTCGGCCGGGCCGACGACAAGCTCGGCTACGTCCGCG
Source organism: Streptomyces collinus (assembly GCF_031348265.1). Lineage (NCBI taxonomy): Bacteria > Bacillati > Actinomycetota > Actinomycetes > Kitasatosporales > Streptomycetaceae > Streptomyces > Streptomyces collinus. Next base: position 3,079,879 of record NZ_CP133771.1, read on the forward strand.
CCACCGTCCCGACGGCCAAGGCCGACTCGGCGATCGCCGCCGCCGCCAAGCTGTCCTCCGTGCACGGCATCGACCTGCGCGAGGAGATCCCGCTGGACGACCCGGCACCGAGCGCGGACACCGCCAAGGGCGCCAAGGCCGCGAAGGGGACCTACCCGGCGCCGGGGAAGAAGACCCCGGCCGAGAACCCGTACAACCCGTCCTTCGAGACGGGCGCGGTCGACTTCGTCGAGGACCACCCGAAGGCGGACGGCCGCGGCGTCACCATCGGCATCCTGGACTCCGGCGTGGACCTCGGCCACCCGGCGCTGCAGAAGACGACGACCGGTGAGCGGAAGATCGTCGACTGGGTGACGGCGACCGACCCGATCATCGACAACGACAACACCTGGCGCCCGATGGTCTCGGCCGTCTCCGGCCCGGCCTTCACCTACCAGGGCCAGTCGTACAAGGCGCCGGCGGGCTCGTACGCCGTCAGCCTCTTCAAGGAGTCGTACACCACCGGCGGCGACGCGGCGGGCGACGCCAACCGGGACGGCGACACCACCGACGTCTGGGGCGTGCTCTACGACGCCGCGGCCGGCACGGTCCGGGTCGACCTGAACAACAACAACGACTTCGCCGACGACGCCCCGATGAAGCCGTACAAGGACGGCCACCAGGTCGGGTACTTCGGCACCGACAACCCGGCCACCGACGTCGCCGAGCGGCAGCCGTTCGTCGTGGAGATCCGCAAGGACGTCCCGATGGACCCGCTGGGCGGCACCTGGGTCGGCAAGAAGTCCGACTTCGTCAACATCGGAGTCATCGAGTCCGAGCACGGCACGCACGTCGCCGGCATCACCGCCGCCAACGGCCTGTTCGGCGGGAAGATGGACGGTGCCGCTCCGGGCGCCAAGCTGGTCTCCTCGCGCGCCTGCACCTGGTCCGGCGGCTGCACCAACGTGGCGCTCACCGAGGGCATGATCGACCTCGTCACCAAGCGCGGTGTCGACATCGTCAACATGTCCATCGGCGGCCTGCCGGCGCTGAACGACGGCAACAACGCGCGCGCCGAGCTGTACACGCGGCTCATCGACACCTACGGCGTCCAGCTGGTGATCTCCGCGGGCAACTCCGGCCCCGGTGCCAACACCATCGGCGACCCGGCCCTGGCCGAGAAGGTCATCTCGGTCGGCGCGTCCGTCTCCAAGGAGACCTGGGCCGCCAACTACGGCTCGGTCGTGGAGAAGAAGTACGCGATGATGCCGTTCTCCTCGCGCGGCCCGCGTGAGGACGGCGGCTTCACGCCGACCCTGGTCGCCCCGGGCGCGGCGATCAACACCATCCAGACCTGGATGCCGGGCCAGCCGGTCGCCGAGGCGGGCTACGCCCTGCCGGCCGGCTACGGCATGCTCCAGGGCACCTCGATGGCCTCCCCGCAGGCCGCCGGTGCCTCGGCGCTGCTGATCTCGGCCGCCAAGCAGAAGAAGATCGACCTCACGCCGGCGACCCTGCGCACGGCCCTCACCTCCACCGCCGACCACATCAAGGGTGTGCAGGCGTACGAGGAGGGCGCGGGCCTGATGAACATCCCCGACGCCTGGGACGCCATCCGCGACGACGCCACCTCGCACTCCTACACGGTCAAGGCGCCGGTCGACACCGCGATCGACCAGTTCCTGAAGACCCCGGGCTTCGGCACCGGCCTCTACGACCGTGAGGGCGGCCTGAAGGCCGGCCAGAAGAAGACGTACGAGATCACCCTGACCCGTACGTCCGGCGCCGACAAGGCGATCCGGCACGAGCTGCACTTCGAGAACAACGCGGGCGGCACGTTCCGCATCGTGGGCTCCGACGAGGTGAAGCTGCCGCTGAACCAGCCGGTGACCGTCAAGGTCCAGGCCGCGCCGAAGTCCGCGGGCATCAAGAGCGCGATCCTGGAGGTCGACGACCCGAAGACCGAGGGCATCGACCGCCAGGTCCTCAGCACGGCCGTGGTCTCCACGCCGCTGAAGTTCACGACCTCCGCGAAGAACTCGGTGCAGCGCAACAGCTCGCACCACTACTTCGTCACCGTCCCGGAGGGCGCGAAGACCCTTGAGGTCGCGATGAGCGGGCTGAAGGACAAGAGCCAGACCCGGTTCATCTCCATCCACCCGTACGGCGTCCCGTCCGACCCGACGTCGACGATCAACTGCTACCCGAACTACACCAACCCGGCCAACACCTGCCGCCCCGACGTGCGTTCGTACGCCAACCCGCTGCCGGGCGTGTGGGAGATCGAGGTCGAGTCGCGCCGTACGTCGCCGCTGCTCGACAACCCGTACAAGCTGGACGTCGCCGTCCTCGGCGCGGCCTTCGACCCGGAGACCGTGACCGTGCCCGAGGCGAAGGTCGGCACCCCGGCCGCCGCCTCCTGGAAGGTGACGAACGGCTTCGCCGCGCTCGACGGCAAGCTGGTGGGCGGCCCGCTGGGCTCGGCCAAGGCGACCCGCCCCTCGATCAAGCAGGGCGAGACGCAGACCACGACGGTCGAGGTGCCCGCGGGCGCGAAGTCCCTGGACGTCGCCATCGGCGGTGTCTCGGACACGGCCGCGGACCTGGACCTCGCCGTGTACGACGCGTCGGGCACGCAGGTCGGCAGCTCCGCCGACGGCGACTCGGAGGAGTCGGTCTCCATCCCCTCCCCGGCCGCCGGGAAGTACTCGATCGAGGTCGTCGGCTACTCGGTGCCGGCCGGCACCACGGAGTACGACTACCAGGACGTGTTCTTCTCCCCCTCCCTCGGCAGCGTCAGCGTCGACGGGTCGGCGCCGGTGAAGCTCGGCACGGGCGACTCCGCGACGGTCTCGGGCAGCGTCACCGCCGCGGCGGCCGCTCCCGAGGGGCGTGAGTTCTTCGGTCAGGTCCAGCTGGTCAACGCGCGCGGCACGGTCGCGGGCCTGGGCAGCGTGAAGATCGAGAAGGTTCTGCCTTAGCGGTATCGCGGCACTGGGGGGGGCGGGCGTCCGATGGGGCGCCCGCCCCTTGCCGTTCCGGAGGGCACGTTCCCGAGGGCACGTTCCTACGGGCACTTTCCTACGGGCACGGGAGCGTGCGCGAGGCGGGCAGCGCGGCGGTGATCCACGCCCGTTCGCGGGCGATCTCCTTCTCCCCGGTCGCCCACGTGTCCGGGTGGGCCTGCTCGCCGGAGATGCCGACGAGCATGTGTTCACCGGCTCGGAGCGAGGGCACGGCGCCGGTCTCCAGGGGGAAGGTGATCCGCGCCCGGCCCTTGTCGGGCTTGTAGTAGCGCGTCACGTCCAGGGTGATCCGGTCCTGGCCGGTACCGGGAACGGTCTCGACCTCGGTGACGATGCCCTCGACGACGATCCGGGCGCAGGCGAGATACCCGGCGTTGGTGAGCTTGGCGTCCTGGTCGGCGTGCTCCCGGCCGGCGGAACCGTCGGCGGCGGACGACGCGCCCTGGTCACTCCCGGCGTCCATGCCGCCGCTCTGGACGACGAGCCAGCCCATACCGATCACGAGACCGGCACCGACGGCCGCGACGAGGCCCTTCAGGGCCAGGTCCCAGGGCTTGCGCCGGCCGCGGCGCGCGGACAGCGACGTCACGGAGGCGCCGCCTCCTGCCCCCGGTCCGGGCTCGGGGCCCTGCGCAGGGACGTGGTCCGGGTCCTGCTCAGGGACGTGCCCGGGAACCGGTTCGGGCCCGGCCAGTGCCTGTCCGATGAGGCCCAGCTGCTCGCGCAGCAGCGCCACGTCGGCGGTCGCGGACCGGTACTCCGTCATGAAGGCGTCGTCCGCCAGGGCATCGTCCGGTGGCGCCTCGCCGGTGAGCACCGCCATCAGCGCGACCTCGTCGTACCCGTCCTTGCCATGCTCGGCGGTCACGTCACACCACCTCGTCCTCGTGCAGGCGGGCGCGCAGGGCCCGTACCGCCGTGTGCAGCCGGCTCTTGACCGTGCCCTCCGGGACGCCGAGCTGATCGGCGATGGACCGGACGGGCAGGTCGGCGTAGAAGCGCAGGACGACGACCTGCCGCTGGGCGTCGGGCAGCTCGTCCAGGCCCTGGGCGACGGCGACGGACAGCACGCTGCTGTCCTCGCCGGAGGGGTGCTCCGCCGGCTGGCGCAGGGCGGCCAGCCGCTCCCCGAGCCGTTCCTGGCGGCGCTTGGCCCGGTGCCAGTCCATGGCCAGGTTGGAGGCGACGACCGCCGCCCATGCCGAGACGTCCCGCGGCGCCTCCCGGCCGCTCGCGGCCCGCTCCAGCAGCCGCAGGCGGACCTGCTGCACCCCGTCCGGCAGGTCCGCCTGCGGCACCCCGCCGAGCGCGAGCACCGCCCGCACCCGGCGCTCCTGCGCCGCGTCCAGCGGATCGGCCGCGGCCGCCTGACCGGCGTTGCTCAGCCGACCGGCCTCGCTCGACGTTTCGTCCCCGCCCAGCGGACCGGCCGCGTCCCGTGGATCGTCGCCGGTCGCGGTGTGCGCCTCCCGGGCGCGCCGGGCCCTCCCGCGCAGCAGCACAAGCCACCCCCCTCGCCGTGTTTCTCCTACGACGCCGGTACGGCCCGGAACGTTCGGCCGTTTTCCCGGCGAGTGCCGCCCGGGCGACAGAGGCATACGTCACACTTCCGTGTGGCCGAGACCGACAGGGGCAGGCGAGCTTGCGGCGCACGACCCCTGCCGGACGAATTCCTCCAGCTCAGCGGGGTCGACACCGCAGGTCCGCAACCATGGAGTGGGACACGCCGTCCCACTCTCCGGGCAGACCGGGGAAAGAAGTGGACAGGCGGGCCGTGGTCGGCCGCATGATGGAAAAGCCTCGGCCAAGCAACGAGCACGTGAAGAGACGCAGGAGAGGGAGTCACCGTGAGGGTCGGAATCGTCGGAGCCACCGGACAGGTGGGCACGGTCATGCGCAGGATCCTCACGGAGCGGAACTTCCCGGTCACGGAGCTGCGCCTGTTCGCCTCGGCCCGTTCCGCGGGCACGGAGCTGGACGGCGTCACGGTGGAGGACGCGGCGACCGCCGACTACACCGGCCTGGACATCGTGCTGTTCTCCGCGGGCGGCGCGACCTCCAAGGCGCTGGCCGAGAAGGTCGCCTCCCAGGGCGCGGTCGTGATCGACAACTCCTCCGCGTGGCGCAAGCACCCGGAGGTCCCCCTGGTCGTCTCCGAGGTCAACCCGCACGCGATCAAGGACCGCCCCAAGGGCATCATCGCCAACCCGAACTGCACGACGATGGCCGCGATGCCGGTGCTGCGTCCGCTGCACGACGAGGCGGGCCTGGAAGCCCTGGTCGTCGCCACGTACCAGGCGGTCTCCGGTTCCGGCCTCGCGGGCGTCGCCGAGCTGCACGGCCAGGCGCAGAAGGTCGTCGCCGACGCCGAGAAGCTCACCCACGACGGTGAGGCGGTGGACTTCCCGGAGCCGGGCGTCTACAAGCGCCCCATCGCCTTCAACGTGCTGCCGCTCGCGGGCAGCATCGTCGACGACGGCCTGAACGAGACCGACGAGGAGCAGAAGCTCCGCAACGAGTCCCGCAAGATCCTGGAGATCCCCGGGCTGAAGGTCTCCGGCACCTGCGTGCGCGTCCCGGTCTTCTCCGGCCACTCCCTCCAGATCAACGCCCGCTTCGCCCGCCCGATCTCGGCGGAGCGCGCGACGGAGCTGCTGAAGGACGCCCCCGGCGTCGAGCTCTCCGACATCCCGACCCCCCTCCAGGCCGCCGGCAAGGACCCGTCCTACGTCGGCCGCATCCGCAGTGACGAGACGGTGGACAACGGCCTGGCCCTCTTCGTCTCCAACGACAACCTCCGCAAGGGCGCGGCGCTGAACGCCGTACAGATCGCGGAGCTGGTGGCGGCGGAGCTGAAGGGCTAGCCCCTGCCCGCCCCGTAGTCCCGGCGTACCTCGTAGAGGAAGCAGCCGTACTCGACGGCCCGGACGTGGACCAGTGCCACGGCCGGGTCGTCGAACGCTTCCGTGAGGGCCTGCTCGAAGCCGTCCGGTTCCCCGACCAGCCGCCCGCCCAGGATGTGGCCCTGCGCGGAGTAGCGGCGGACCGTGCGGTGGGCGCCGGTGAAGGGGAGGGACGCTCCGGCCGGGCCGTCGCACGGCTGCGCGTGGATGAAGACGGGGCCCACCTCGTCGTAGGCGCCCGGTGCCGCAGCCGTCTCGGCGGCCCAGCGGCGCAGGGGAGCGTAGGAGACCAGGGCGATCCGTTCGCCGGGCTCGCTGCGGCGCAGGCAGCAGCGGAGCGGGGCCCCGCCCTCGGTGTCGGTGAACGGGGTCGTGGGGCGGCCCGCGTCGTCCGTCGTGCGCAGTTCCTCCAGGGCGCGCGGAGCGATGGGGCGTGCGGTGTGCGTGGTCGCAGTCGTGGTCGTGGCAGCAGTCGTGGGCGTGGTCGTCATGCTCATCAGGCTCGTTCGCGCACCGCCGTGGCACCGGCGGGATCCGGACGTCGCGTTCCCGCGCTGAGCAAGGCCGGCAGCGCCGGCCGGGACGCGCGCGCTCGCCCCGCCCCTCGCCTGCCGAGGGGTATCCCTAGGAGACGCCCGGGTCGTCGCCTCACGCCGATCCTCCGTGGAAAGATGGCGCAACCCACCCATAACGAGGAGATGACCGCGTGCCTGGCACAAACCTGACCCGCGAAGAGGCGCAGCAGCGGGCGCAGCTGCTCGCCGTTGAGTCGTACGGGATCGAGCTCGATCTCTCCGGCGCGCAGGAGGGCGGCACCTACCGGTCCGTGACCACGGTGCGCTTCGACGTGACGGCCGAGAACGGCGCGGAGTCGTTCATCGACCTGGTGGCGCCGGCCGTGCACGAGGTGACCCTGAACGGGGACTCCCTCGACCCGGCCGAGGTCTTCGCGGACTCGCGGATCGCCCTGCCCGGTCTGCTCCAGGGCCGCAACATCCTCCGGGTCGTCGCCGACTGCGCGTACACCAACACGGGTGAGGGCCTGCACCGGTTCGTCGACCCGGTCGACGACCAGGCATACCTCTACACCCAGTTCGAGGTGCCGGACGCCCGCCGGGTGTTCGCGAGCTTCGAGCAGCCGGACCTCAAGGCGACCTTCCAGTTCACCGTGAAGGCGCCCGAGGGCTGGACGGTCATCTCCAACTCGCCGACGCCCGAACCGCAGGACAACGTCTGGGAGTTCGAGCCGACACCGCGCATCTCGTCGTACATCACGGCGCTGATCGTCGGCCCGTACCACTCGGTGCACAGCGTGTACGAGAAGGACGGCCAGTCCGTCCCGCTCGGTATCTACTGCCGTCCCTCGCTCGCCGAGTACCTCGACTCGGACGCGATCTTCGAGGTGACCCGGCAGGGCTTCGAGTGGTTCCAGGAGAAGTTCGACTACGCGTACCCGTTCGAGAAGTACGACCAGCTGTTCGTGCCGGAGTTCAACGCGGGCGCGATGGAGAACGCGGGCGCGGTGACCATCCGCGACCAGTACGTGTTCCGCTCGAAGGTGACGGACGCGGCGTACGAGACGCGCGCGGAGACCATCCTGCACGAGCTGGCCCACATGTGGTTCGGCGACCTCGTGACGATGGAGTGGTGGAACGACCTGTGGCTGAACGAGTCGTTCGCCACGTACACCTCGATCGCCTGCCAGGCGGCGCACCCCGAGTCGCGCTGGCCGCACTCCTGGACCACGTTCGCCAACTCCATGAAGACGTGGGCGTACCGGCAGGACCAGCTGCCGTCGACGCACCCGATCATGGCCGAGATCAACGACCTGGACGACGTGCTCGTCAACTTCGACGGCATCACGTACGCGAAGGGGGCTTCCGTTCTGAAGCAGCTCGTCGCATACGTCGGCGAGGACGAGTTCTTCCGCGGCGTGCAGGCGTACTTCAAGGCGCACGCGTACGGCAACACCCGCCTGTCCGATCTACTGGGCGCCCTGGAGACGACGTCCGGCCGTGATCTGAAGGCCTGGTCGAAGGCGTGGCTGGAGACGGCGGGCATCAACGTCCTGCGTCCCGAGATCGAGACGGACTCGAACGGCGTCATCACCTCCTTCTCGATCCGCCAGGAGGCCCCGGCCCTGCCCGCCGGCGCCAAGGGCGAGCCGACGCTGCGCCCGCACCGGATCGCCGTCGGCCTGTACGAGCTGGACGACGACAGCGGCAAGCTGGTCCGCGACGAGCGCATTGAGCTGGACGTGGACGGCGAGCTGACCGCCGTACCGCAGCTGGTGGGCCGGCGCCGCCCGGCCGTGATCCTGCTCAACGACGACGACCTGTCGTACGCGAAGGTCCGCCTGGACGAGCAGTCCCTGGCCTTCGTCACGGAGCACCTGGGCGACTTCGAGTCGTCCCTGCCGCGCGCCCTGTGCTGGGCGTCGGCCTGGGACATGACGCGTGACGCCCAGCTCGCGGCCCGCGACTACCTGTCCCTGGTGCTGTCCGGCATCGGCAAGGAGTCGGACATCGGCGTGGTGCAGTCGCTCCAGCGCCAGGTGAAGCTGGCGATCGACCTGTACGCCGACCCGGCCGCCCGCGAGGCGCTGCTGGCCCGCTGGACCGACGCGACGCTGGCCCACCTGCGGGCGGCGGCGCCGGGCAGCGACCACCAGCTGGCGTGGGCGCGCGCGTTCGCGGCGACGGCCCGCACCCCCGAGCAGCTGGATGTGCTCGACGCGCTGCTGGACGGCTCGCAGACCGTGGAGGGCCTGGTCGTCGACACGGAACTGCGGTGGGCGTTCGTGCAGCGGCTCGCCGCGGTCGGCCGGTTCGACGAGGCGGAGATCGCGGGCGAGTACGAGCGCGACCGCACGGCCGCCGGTGAGCGTCACGCGGCCACGGCCCGGGCGGCCCGTCCGACCGAGGAGGCCAAGGCGGAGGCGTGGGCGTCGGTCGTCGACTCCGACAAGCTGCCGAACGCCGTGCAGGAGGCGGTCATCGGGGGCTTCGTCCAGACCGACCAGCGTGAGGTGCTCGCCCCGTACGCGGACCGGTACTTCGAGGTGGTCAAGGACATCTGGCAGTCCCGCTCCCACGAGATGGCCCAGCAGATCGCCGTCGGCCTCTACCCGACGGTCCAGGTCTCCCAGGAGACCCTGGACAAGACGGACGCCTGGCTGGCCTCGGCCGAGCCGAGCGCGGCCCTGCGCCGGCTGGTCTCGGAGTCCCGCGCGGGCGTCGAGCGCGCCCTGCGGGCCCAGCGGGCGGACGCGGCGGCCGGGGAGTAACGGGCCACGCACCAGCGGCTGGGGGCGCCCGGCTCGTGCCGGGCGCCCCTTCGTCTGCCCTCCGGCCCGCCCGGGACCGGTCCCGACCGGCCCTACCCGCCCCGGCCCACCCCCGTTGCGGACAGGCCGATCCGGCTCCACCCGCCCCGGCCTACCGCCGGGCGGACGAGCCGATCGGGACCGCCGTGGCATTCCTCCCTGCCGGGCCGGGGGTTCGCGGCGGCCGCGTGACGAACTGCCCCGCCACCGTCGCCCCGAACGCCAGCCCCATGCCGACCAGTTGCACCGGCGTCAGCGCCTGCCCGAGCGCCGCCCAGCCGACGACGGCCGCGGTCAGCGGGGAGAGCGGGCCGAGGAAGGTGACCTGGGTGGCGGTCATGCGGCCGATGCCGCGGAACCACAGCCAGTACGCGAGGGCCGTGTTCGCGACGGCGAGGTAGAGGTAGCCGCCGACCGCCGGGCCGTCGAGCGCCGGGGGCGCCCCTTCCACCAGGAAGGCGAGCGGCGCGATCAGCAGGCCTCCCGCGGTCAGCTGCCAGCCGGTGAGGGCCAGCGGCCCGACGCCCTCGGGGCGGCCCCAGCGCTGGGTGAGCACCGTGCCGGTCGACATCGACGCCGTGGAGGCGACGGCCGCCAGCAGACCGAGCGTGTCCAGCGACCCGGCCGCCTTCAGCACGACGAGGCTGACGCCGAACGCGGCCACGGCCCCGGTCACCAGCGTGCGCGCCGACGGCCGCTGCCCGAGCAGCAGGACCGACAGGCCGGCCACGAACAGCGGCCCGGCCGAGCCGACCACCGCCGCCAGCCCGCCGGGCAGCCGGTACGCGGAGAGGAACAGCAGCGGGAAGAAGGCGCCGATGTTCAGAGCGCCGAGCACCGCCGCCTTCCACCACCAGGCGCCGCGCGGCAGCACCCGGGCGAGGGCGAACAGCAGCAGGCCGGCGGGCAAGGCGCGCACCAGGGCGGTGAACAGGGGGCGGTCGGGCGGGAGGAACTGGGTGGTGACCGCGTAGGTCGTGCCCCAGGAGACGGGCGCGAGGGCGGTGAGGGTGATGAGGGCCGGTCGGGAGATGGCCATGGGAAGCACCCTTCGAAGTAGGTCGGCAGAAAGTAGCTTACTGCTAAGCAACTTTCAGTCAAGCTACTTTCTTGCGGGTCACCGAGAGGCGGTCGATACTCGTGACATGAGCGAACGCCCGGAGCAGCGCAAGGACCCCGTCGACGCGATCATCGGCCAGTGGGCGACGGTCCGGCCCGACCTCGACACCGCCGCCATGGAGGTCTTCGGCCGGATCAACCGGCTCTCGCACGCGATCGGCGAGCGGGTGGGCCAGGCCTATGCGAAGTTCGGCGTCTCACGCGGGGAGTTCGACGTCCTGGCGACCCTGCGCCGCTCCGGCGAGCCCTACACGCTCTCGCCCCGGCAGCTCTCCGCGACGCTGATGCTCACCACCGGCGGCATGACGGGACGCCTGGACAAGCTGGAGCGGGCGGGGCTGCTGCGCCGCTCCCCCGACCCGCACGACCGGCGCGGGCTGCAGGTCACGCTCACGGACGAGGGACTCGCACTGGTCGACGAGGCGGTCGGAGCGGGGCTGGCGGTGCAGACGGAGGCCCTGTCAGTCCTGGGCGCGGAGCGGGCCGGGCAGCTGGCCGGTCTGCTGCGGGACCTGCTGGCCGGGACGGACAGGTCCTGACACGTCGAGGGCGCCGTCGCGGATGTCGCGACGGCGCCCTCGACGAGGAACGCGGATCAGGCCTTGACTTCGCTCTTCGCCTCGGCCTTGGTGGCGATGTTGGAGCTGGTCGGGTCCTTCTTCTTGTGCGTCTTGTCGCCGATCACCACCAGTGCGTGGATGACCAGGTACAGCGCGATCGGGGCCACGACGAAGAGGCCCAGCGTCTCGATGACGCTCAGGCCCGGGCCGGGGTCGTCACCGTCGTCGCGGGTGAGCGCGCTCGCGGGGGACGACATGAGCAGCATCATCAGCGTCGTACCGGCTGCCAGGGCGCCGGCGCGCAGGGCGTTCTTCTTGTCCACGGTGTCAAAATATCCAACGCCGACCAGGGACGCGCGCCCGGGGTGCCGTAAGAGGCCCTCGGCTCATGACCCACCGTCCCCGACCTCGTGCCCGTCGCCCCTGAGCACCTCCATCAGCGCGCGCAGCCGCGGCGAGGCCGCCAGGTCCTCCAGCGTCACCGGCCGTCCCTGCGCGTCCGCGATCGGCAGGCGCCAGTTCGGATACTGGTCCCAGGTGCCGGGCAGGTTCTGCGGGCGGCGGTCGCCGACGCCGTCCGGGAGCCAGACGCCGACCATGCGGGCCGGGGTGCGCAGCAGGAAGCGGTGGACGGCCTGGATCTCGGCCTCCTCCGACGACGTGTCGCCACCGCCGCCCGTGCCGTGCAGCAGGCCGAGCCGGGAGAGCAGGGACAGCCACTCCCCCGCGTCGGCGGCGGCCTCGGCGCGCTCCTCCTCCAGGGGTCTGGTCAGCAGGCCCAGGCTGTCGCGCAGTTCGACGTGCTCGCCGGTGAGGCGGGCGGCCGTGGAGGGCAGGTCGTGGGTGGTGGCGGTGGCCAGGCAGTCGGCGCGCCAGTCGTCGGGGGGCAGGGGGCGGCCGTCGCCGTCCCAGTCGCGTTCGAACCACAGCACGGACGTGCCGAGCACTCCGCGCTCGCGCAGGGCCTCGCGCACGCCGGGTTCGACGGTGCCGAGGTCCTCGCCGATCACCAGCGCCCCGGCCCGGGAGGCCTCCAGGACGAGGACGGCGAGCATGGCCTCGGCGTCGTAGCGGACGTAGGTGCCCTCCGTGGGCGGGTGACCCTGCGGGACCCACCAGAGGCGGAACAGGCCCATGACGTGGTCGATGCGCAGGGCTCCCGCGTAGCGGAACAGGGCGCGCAGCAGGTCGCGGAACGGGGCGTAGCCGGACTCGGCGAGGCGGTCGGGGCGCCAGGGCGGCAGGCCCCAGTCCTGGCCGCGGGCGTTGAAGGCGTCCGGTGGGGCGCCCACCGACATGCCGGCGGCGAAGTACTCCTGCTGGGCCCAGGCGTCGGCGCCGCCGGGGTGGACGCCGACCGCGAGGTCGTGCACGATCCCGACGGGCATCCCGGCCTCGCGCCCGGCGCGCTGCGCGGCGGTCAGCTGGGTGTCCGTGAGCCAGGCCAGCCGGGACCAGAAGTCGACCCGGTCCATCAGGCCGTTGCGGGCCCGGGTCGTCTCGGCCGAGCGCGGGTCGCGCAGGCCGGTCGGCCAGCGGTGCCAGTCCGAGCCGTGCACCTCGGCGAGGGCGCACCAGGTGGCGTGGTCCTCCAGGGCCTGGCCCTGCCCGGCGAGGAAGTCGCAGTAGGCGGCGCGCCGGCCGGGGCCGAGCGGAACCTCGCCGAGCAGCTCCAGCGCCTCCCGCTTGAGCTCCCACACGGCGTCCCGGTCGATCAACGCGCCCTGCCGCAGCACCGCTTCGCGCAGCCGGCCGGATCTCTCCAGCAGGGCGCGCAGCCGCTCGGGGTCCTCGGCGTAGGCGGCTTCCGGGATGTCCTCGATACGCAGGTGTACGGGGTCGGGGAAGCGGCGCGAGGAGGGACGGTACGGAGAGGGGTCGGTGGGGGTTCCGGGCACGGCCGCGTGCAGCGGGTTGACCTGGACGAATCCGGCGCCGAGCGACCGCCCGGCCCAGCCGGCCAGCTCGGCGAGGTCACCGAGGTCGCCCATGCCCCAGGAGCGGCGGGACAGCAGCGAGTAGAGCTGGACGAGGAGTCCGTAGGAGCGTCCGGCGGGGGCGGGCAGGCGGGGCGGGGCGACGATCAGGTGGGCGGTGGCGGTGCGGCCGTCGGGGGTGGTCGCGGTCAGCCGGTGGACGCCGGGCGGGAGACCGTCCGCCGAGGCGCGGCTCTCACCCTGCTCGGTGTCGATCCGCAGCCGGGTTCCGCCGGGGAGCGCGGCCAGGGCGGCCGGGGGGCTGCCGCTCCAGCCGACCACGGTCGGCGGCAGCAGCCGTTCGCCCAGTTCCCCCTCGCGGGCCGCGAGCGCGGCGCGTACGGCGCCGGGCGTGCTCGCGTCCACGCCGAGGGCGGCCAGGGTCAGGGTGACCGCGGTGGCCGAGGCCGCGACCGAGCGGTCCGGGGAGGGGCTGTAGGAAGTGGCGACGCCGTGCAGGACGGCGAGGCGGGACAGGTCCTCGGAGGGCGGGTCGGCCGGCCGGGGTGCGGTCATCTACATCCTCGTGAAGTCCGGGACGAAGGCCGGGGGCTCGCTGGTCAGGGGAGCGGCTTCGGCGAGCGGCGGCTCACTGGTGAGGGGCTCGGCGTCGGGCAGCGGGGGCTCGCTGGTCAGCGGCAGTTCGGTGTGGGTGCTCTCGGAGCTGAAGACGCAGTAGCGCGGGTCGTCGTGGTGGGTGTCGTCGAGGTCGGCGGACGGGTCCGCCACGGGTTTGGACGGGGCCGGGAGCGGAAGGAAAGTCATCGCAGCCACGGGGGCCTCCTTGTCGGGTACGGCTTTCAACGGGTCATCGCAGCCCTACCCAGTCGACGCGAAGGCAGACGCCCCGGACCGAACATCGTGCTCCTGCTCACATTCCACTCCCCTCCACACACTCCAGATTCCGGCATTTCACCCACAACGGCCACTCTCGTTGACACCTTCACCGGGCGGGTGGTGGGCTCGTCGTGCCGGTCGAACGCATCTGGAGGGGGCCTGTGGGACTGCGGCGTGGGAAACGGGCCGCGGCCCTCGCGGTCGCCGTCGTCGCCGGGAGCCTCGCGGCCCCGCCCGCCGCGATGTCGGCTCCGTCTCCCCCGGGTACGACCGCGACGGCCCCGACCCCCGACACCGCCGGAGCGGACCTCTCCGTCTGGCCGCGCCCCCACTCGCTGCGCGCGAACGGCGCCCCGGTCGCGGTTCCCGACGAGGTCGCCCTGATCTCCGACGCGCAGGCGGACCCCGCCGCGGTCGACGCCCTGCGCGAGCTGCTGCGGCAGGCCGGCGCCCGCCGGATCACGGACACGCCCGAGCCGGGCGCCCTGGTCGTGCGTGCCCGGACGGAGCCCGTGCGCCCGGGCGACCGGCACGCCCTCCCCGCCGGGGGATACGAACTGTCCGTGGGCACGGACGGCGTCTCCCTCACCGGCACCGGCCAGGACGGCCTCTTCCACGCCGTGCAGACACTGCGGCAGCTCCTGCGCCCCGACGGCAGGATCGCGTCGGCCGTCGTCCGCGACTGGCCCGGCACCGCCGTCCGCGGCATCACCGAGGGCTTCTACGGCACCGCGTGGACGCACCGGCAGCGGCTGGCGCAGCTGGACTTCATGGGCCGCACCAAGCAGAACCGCTACCTGTACGCCCCCGGCGACGACCTCTACCGGCAGGCCCGCTGGCGTGAGCCCTACCCGGCGCGGCAGCGGGCCGGGTTCCGGGAGTTGGCCGAGCGGGCGCGGAGCAACCACGTCACGCTCGGCTGGGCGGTGGCCCCGGGCCAGGCGATGTGCTTCGCCTCGGACGACGACGTGCGGGCGCTGACGCGCAAGCTGGACGCGATGTGGGCGCTGGGTTTCCGGGCGTTCCAGCTCCAGTTCCAGGACGTCAGCTACAGCGAGTGGCACTGCGGGGCGGACGCCGACCGGTTCGGCTCCGGCCCCGAGGCGGCGGCGCGGGCGCAGGCCCGGGCGGCGAACGCGGTGGCCCGGCACCTGGCGGAACGGCACCCCGGCGCCGCGCGCCTGTCCCTGATGCCGACCGAGTACTACGAGGACGGCACGACCGACTACCGGCGGGCGCTGGCGAACGAGCTGGCCGCGAGTGTCGAGGTGGCGTGGACGGGTGTCGGGGTGGTGCCCCGCACCATCACGGGCCGCGAACTGGCCGACGCACGCAGGGCGTTCGGGCACCCGCTGGTCACCATGGACAACTACCCGGTCAACGACTACGACCCCGGGCGCATCTTCCTCGGCCCCTACCAGGGCCGTGAGCCGGCCGTCGCGACCGGTTCGGCCGCCCTGCTCGCCAACGCGATGCAGCAGCCGGAGGCGTCCCGCATCCCGCTGTTCACCGCCGCCGACTACGCCTGGAACCCGCGCGCGTACCGCCCCGGGGAGTCCTGGCGTGCCGCGATCGCCGACCTCGCGGGCGGGGACCGGCGCCGCGAGCAGGCCCTGGCCGCACTGGCCGGCAACGACGCGTCGTCGGTCCTGGACGACGAGGAGTCGGCGTATCTGCGGCCGCTGACCGAGGCGTACTGGCGGTCCCGCACGGCCGGCGGCGCGGGCACCGACGGCGACGCCGGGCGGCGGCTGCGCGAGGCCTTCACCGTGCTGCGCGAGCTGCCCCGGCGGCTGGCCGGCACCGGCCTCGGCTCCGAGGTGGGCCCCTGGTCCGAGCAGCTGGAGGACTACGGCGAGGCGGGCACGGCCGCGCTCGGCATGCTGGACGCCCAGCGCTCCGGGGACGCGGCGGCGGCCTGGACGGCGTACCGCAGGCTCGGCGAGCTGCGGGCCCGGCTGGAGTCGGCGCCGGTCCAGGTCGGCAAGGACGTCCTGGACCCGTTCCTCCAGCGGGCGCAGAAGTCGTACACGGCCTGGTCGGGAATCGACCACGAGCCGCCCCGCAACCCCGGCGACGGCCGCACCCTGCGCCTCCCGAAGCCCCGGGCGCTGACCGCCGTGACGGCCCTGACCGAGCCGGGCACCGAGGGCGGCGTCGAGGTGCACGTGCCCGGGCAGGGCTGGCGCGGGGCGGGCCGGCTGGACCGGTCCGGGGCGACCGAGGTGCGGCTCGGGACCCGCGCCGACGCCCTGCGGGTCACCGGCCCCGCACCCTCCCGCGTGCACCACCTCATCCCCTGGTTCACCGACTCCCCCGCCGCCTCCCTCGGCCTGCCCCGCGACCGGGCGGACGTCGAGACCGGGCGGACCGAGCGGCTGACGGCCCGGCTCGGATCGCTGCGCCCCGCCGACGCCCGCGGCAGGCTGATCGTCGAGGCGCCCGAGGGCGTCCGCGTCCGGGGGCCGAAGGGCGAGCTGACCGTGCGGCGCGGCACGACGGTGGAGGTCCCGGTCGAGGTGACCGTGGAGCGCGGCACCCCGATGCGGTCCTACGACGTCCGGCTCGGATTCGCGGGGGCGGACCGCACCCTCGCCGTCCGGGCCGTCCCGCCCACCGGCGGCCCCGACCTGGCCCGCACCGGCACCGCCCGCTCCTCGGGCGACGAGACGCCCGACTTCCCCGCGCGCGCGGCGAACGACGGCGATCCGGAGACCCGCTGGTCGTCCCCGGCCGAGGACGGCGCGTGGTGGCAGGTCGAGCTGGCCCGCCCGGCGCGGCTCGGCCGGGTCGCGCTGCACTGGCAGGACGCCCACCCCTCGGCCTACCGCGTCCAGGTCTCCCCGGACGGCCGCCGCTGGCGCACCGCCGCCACGGTCCGGGACGGCCGGGGCGGCCGGGAGGACGTCCGCATGGACGAGAAGGACGTGCGCTTCGTGCGCGTGCAGGGCGACAAGCGGGCGACCCCGTACGGGTATTCGCTGTGGTCGGCGGAGGCGTACGCCGTCGCGCCGTGAACCGGCGCCACCGGGGCCGTCGATAGACGGGGTGTGAGACTGTTCCGCCCCATGGGGGGCCACCGGGAGACGGACGAGGGGGACTCGGACGCGGCGCTGCTACGGGCGGTCGCGGGCGGGGACTCGGCGGCGATGGCCGCGCTGTACGACCGGCACGCGGGCTGGCTGCACGCGCGGCTGACCCGGCGCTGCGCCGATCCGGAGGTCGTGCGCGAGGTGCTGCAAGACACATTCGTCACGGTGTGGCGGTCCGCGGACTCGCACCGCGGCGAGGACGCCGGCGGCTGGCTGTGGACGATCGCCGCGCGCCGCCTGGTCGACGCCTGGCGGGTGCAGCAGCGGACCGCGCGGCTGCGGACGGCGCCGATGGAGGAGGCGGGGGACGACTGCCGGCCGGCGGCGCCGTCCGCGGAGGACCGGGTGCTGGCGGGGCTGGAGTACGGCGACGTGGGCACCGCCCTCGACAGGATCTCGCCCGAGCTGCGCGAAGTGCTGCGCGCCACGGTCGTCGACGGGCTGACCACCCGCGAGACCGCCTGGCTCCTCGGCATACCCGAGGGCACCGTCAAGTCCCGGGCGATGCGCGCCCGCGCCGAACTGCGCGCGGCCCTCGCCCAGGTGAGCCCGTCGCCGATGGGAGGCCCGGCATGACCGGCTGGCACGCGCCCGACCACTTCGTCACCCGGTACGCGGACGGCTCTCTGCCGGAGTCGGACGCCTGGTCGCTGGAGAAGCACCTGGAGTGCTGCGGCACCTGCGCGGCCCGTGTGTCGCGGGCGGTGCGCGGGGCGGCGGCGGGGGTGGTGCTGGCCGAGGTCCGGGAAGCGGTGCTGGGCAACGCACGCGAGGCCGTGCCGGGTGCCCCGCACGCGGCGAAGGCGGCGCCCCGCGCACCAGCGGCGGCGCGGAAGGCACACCGGGCCCGTCCGTGGGCGCCGGGCTCGCGCCCCGCCCGCATCCTGTGGGCGGCCGGCCCGGCCGTGCGCGGGGCGTGGCTGCCGGCCGTGCTGCTGGTGGCCGTGGGAGCCGTCGCCCTGGCCCATGCGGGCGGCCTCCCGGACGCGCGGCCCTGGCTGCTGGCCCTCGCCCCGGTCCTGCCGGTCGCCGGTGTCGCCCTGTCCTACGGGCCGCACGCCGACCCGCTGCACGAGATCGCCGCGGCCACCCCGTCGGCCGGGCTGCGGCTGGTGCTGACGCGGACCGCCGCCGTGCTGGCGGTGAGCCTGCCGCTGCTGACCCTCGCCGGGGCGCTGCTGCCGTCCTCGGACGCCCCGGGCGCCGCCGCCTGGCTGCTGCCGGGTCTCGCGCTGACGCTGGCCTCGCTGGCGCTGGCCGGCCACGTCGGCGTCCGCACGGCCACGGCCGTGACCGGCGGCGGCTGGCTGTGCGCCGTGCTCGGTCCGGT
The DNA here is from genome assembly GCF_031348265.1 of Streptomyces collinus. NCBI lineage: Bacteria > Bacillati > Actinomycetota > Actinomycetes > Kitasatosporales > Streptomycetaceae > Streptomyces > Streptomyces collinus. Next base: position 3,098,026 of record NZ_CP133771.1, read on the forward strand.
GCTCGCCGCCCCGGGCGGACGGCTCACCGCACATCTGTCCGAGCGACTGTCGTCCTTCCTGGACGGCGCCCCGGCACAGGGCGGCTGGGCGGCGGCTGCCGTCCTGTGCGCCGCCGTGCTGGCCACGCGGCGCCCCGCCCACCACTTCCTGGAGATGCGTTGACCACGGCCCCCCACCCCTCACGTTCCCTGCCCGCGGAGCCGGTCGGCATCCGGGTCACCGGCCTGCGTGTCCGGCACCGCAGGACCGTCGCCCTGGACTCGGTGGACCTCGACTTCGGCCCGGGCGTGCACGGGCTGCTCGGCCCGAACGGCGCCGGCAAGACCTCGCTGATCCGCGTGCTCGCCACGGTCGCCGAACCGTCCGGCGGCCGGGTGGAGATCCTCGGCCACGACGCCGGCGACCACCGGCGGCGCAGCGGGGTCCGCCGCCGGATGGGCTACCTGCCGCAGGAGTTCGGCTACTACCCGGGCTTCACTGTGCGGGAGTTCGTCGCGTACGTGGCCTGGCTCAAGGAGATGCCCGCGGCCGTCACCCCGAACGCCGTCGAGCGGGCCGTCGCCCGCGTCGGCCTCGCCGACCGCATCGACGCGAAGGTGCGCACGCTGTCCGGCGGCATGGTCCGCCGCGTCGGCATCGCGCAGGCCATCGTCAACGACCCCCGGGTGCTGCTCTTCGACGAGCCGACCGCGGGCCTGGACCCGGAGCAGCGCGTGGAGTTCCGTGAACTGCTGCGCGAACTGGGCGCCTCCTCGACCGTGATCGTCTCCACCCACCTGGTGGAGGACGTGGCGGCTGCCTGCACGGAGGTCACCCTCGTCGAGGGGGGCCGGGTCGCCTACCGGGGCACCCCGGATTCCCTCGCCGGGCTGGGCGACGCCACGGACTGCGTCGGCGACAACCCGATCGAGCGCGGGTACACGGCGGCGCTGCGCGCCCACCGCGCCCGGCCGCGCCAGGCAGCGGCCCTCGGGGAGGTGGCGCGATGACCCTCGTGTCGGAGCGGCGGACCCCGCCGCGACGCACGGGCCGCCCGCGCCGGGCGCCGCACCCGTTGCGCGCCGAAGCCGTCCACGGCTTCGCGCCCTGGGCCGGAGCGGCCGTCTTCCTGACCCTCGGTGTGCTGCTGGCGGGGTCGGCCGAGCAGTGGCAGGGCGGCTGGACGGAGACCCGGTCACGGCTGCACGAGGGGATGCTGATCGTCCTTCCCCTGGCCTCGGCCGCGGGCTGCTGGCAGGGCGGACGGGAGCGCCGGCGTCGTACGGAGGAACTGTGGGGGACGGTGTCGCGCGGGCCGCTGGCCCGGTTCGTGGTGGCGGCGCTGCCGGTCGCGCTGTGGACGGCCGCCGGGTACGGGGCCGCCGCGGCGGGCGCGCTGGTGGCCACCTGGCCGTACGCCACCGGTGACCGTCCCTACTTCGATCTGCTGCCGGCGGACATGGCGGCGGCAGCGGCGGCAGCGGCGGCAGGTCAGGTCGTGGGGCGGGTGGTCGCCTCGCGGCTGGCGACGCCGCTGCTGGCGTTGGCCGGGTATGTCGTCCTGGGCATGGCGTCGACGGTCCGCGAGGGGTCCGGTCGCCTGCTGAACCCGGCGTTCCCAGTCCGCACGGACACGGTGCCGGTCGCGTGGCAGCCCGCGGCGGTGGCGCTGTGGACCGCGGGTCTCGCGGCGGCCGTGGTGCTGGCCCACACCGCCCGGCGCCGGTACACGGCCCTCCTGCCGCTGGCGGCGGCGACGGCCGCGGGCGCGCTGCTGGTGCAGGCCGGGGACGGGGTGTGGCGCACCAACCCCGCCGGGAGCCGTCAGGTGTGCGACACCTCCACCAGCCCCCAGATCTGCGTCAACGCTCGGTACGAGAAGCTGTTGCCGCAGGTGACGGCCGCCCTGTCGGGGATCACCGGCCGCCTGGAGGGAGTGCGGAACGTGCCGGTGCGGTTCGAGGACCGGCCGGGCCGCCCGGGTCGGGACGAGGCGGAACTGCCGATGCTGACGCCGCTGGGCTGGTCGGTGGTGCGGGGGCGGCTGACCGATCCGGGGCAGTACGCCTGGGAGGCCGTGCAGGCGCTGCAGGGCCGGATGGACTGCGGGGCGATGGACGCGCGGGTGCACACGGAGGACGACGCGGTGACCCACTATCTGGCGCCCAGCCCCATGGAGAAGACGTTCGACGAGCACGATGCCGCCGGTGACGAGGCCCAGCGGGCGGAGTTGCGGCGGCGGCTGGCGGCGCGAGCCCGGCTGACGGCGATGGACGAGGACGAGCGGCGGGCGTGGCTGTCGGCGTACTTCGCAACGGCGGGCGACTGCGACGCGAGGGGGGTGCCGGCGCTGTGAGCAGTTTCGGAGGCTTCCTCTACGCCCGCTCCCGCACCGTTCCCCGCACCCTCGCCGCGCTCGCCGGGACCGTCGGGTTCGCGGTGTGGGCGGCGGAGCGGATGGACACCTACCTCGACACCGACCAGCGGGTGCCGATCGTGGCCCTGTCCCCGCTGCTGGCCGCCGCGGTGATCGGAGTGAGCCTGCATACCCCCTCCGACGAGCTGGACCGGACGGCCGTACGTCCCTGGTGGCCGCGGCGGCTGACCCAGCTGCTGGCCCTCACCGCGCTCGCGGCGGCACTGCTGCCGCTCGCCGTGCTCGGGGACGCGACCGCCTTCGGCCCCCCGGCCATGATCCGCAACACCCTGGGCTGCGTCGGCGTCACGGCCGCCGCGTCCGTCGTGCTGGGCGCCCGCCTGAGCTGGCTGCCGCCGTTCTGCTTCGTCGGCTCGGTGGTTCTGGCCTCGAGCGGGGTGCGCGGCCCCGCGGTCACGGTGTGGGCGTGGCCGATGCAGCCGGGCCCCCAGCCGGGAGCCTGGCTCGCGGCCGGCGCGGCCTTCGTGGTCGGCACCGCCTTCTACGCCGTGCGCGGGGCGCGGCCGGAGGGGCCCCGGACCTGACCGTCCGGCCGCACCCCGGGCATGCGAAGGCCCGGATCGTCAGGCGGAAATGCCGTCGATCCGGGCCATGGCGTCCTCCGCGCCGTACGGCTGCAAGTAGGGCAGCCAGCGCGGATCCCTATGGCCGGTCCCGATGATGCGCCACGCCAGGCCGGAGGGCGGGGCAGGTTTGTGGCGCAGCCGCCAGCCGATCTCGAAGAGGTGCCGGTCGGCCTTCACGTGGTTGCAGCGGCGGCAGGACGCCACCACGTTGTCCCAGACGTGCTTGCCCCCGCGGCTGCGCGGGATGACGTGGTCGACGCTGGTTGCGACGCCACCGCAGTACATGCACCGGCCCCCGTCGCGGGCGAACAGCGCCCGGCGGGTCAGAGGAACGGGCCCCCGATAGGGAACCCGGACGAATCGCTTGAGCCGGACCACGCTGGGTGCGGGGACTGTGACGGTCGCGCTGTGCAGATAGGCGCCGGACTCCTCGAGGCATACGGCCTTGTTCTCGAGGACGAGGACGAGCGCGCGGCGGAGCGGTACGACACCTAGCGGCTCGTACGACGCGTTGAGGACCAGGACATGCGGCACGGATGCCTCCTTGGACGCCGGCGGCGCGTGGCTCGCGCCGGGACGATTCGTAGTCAGTCTCCCCTCATGCCTGGTGGAAGCGCCACCATGTCCCCGTAACGGGCTGGGAGTGTTTTCGACCACATCTGATTCATCCCCCGGACCATGGCCTGTTCAAGCCCAGGTGAGCACGGTCTCTCCTTCACACATCCTGCCGAAGCACACACAATGCCCCGTTAGTGTGGTGGTTCTGCCCGTTCGGTGACCCAGCCGTGACCTTGACCCCCGTGAACCGCCGCACCGGGGCAGACCGCTGCACCTGGAGGTACCTGCCGTGTCCCTGTCCGCCGTCCTGCTCGCCGCCGGCCCGTCGCCGTCGCCGACCCCCTCGGACTCGGAGACTCCGAGAGTGCCCTCGCTCCAGGACGCCCAGGAGAGCGCGACGAACGCCGCCGGCTGGGTCGAGCAGAACTGGTCGACGTGGCTCGCGATCGGTCTCAGGGTCCTGCTCATCGTGGTGATTGCCGCGGTGCTGCGGATTTTCGTGCGCCGGGCGATCACCAAGCTGATCGACCGCATGAACCGGACCGTGCAGTCCGTGGACGGCAGCGCGCTCGGCGGGCTGCTGGTCAACGTCGAACGCCGCCGGCAGCGCTCGCAGGCCATCGGCTCGGTGCTGCGTTCGGTGGCGTCGTTCCTGATCATCGGCACCGCCGCGCTGATGATCCTGGGCACCTTCCAGATCAACCTCGCCCCGCTGCTGGCCTCGGCCGGTGTCGCCGGTGTGGCGATCGGCTTCGGCGCCCGCAACCTCGTCACGGACTTCCTGTCCGGCGTCTTCATGATCCTGGAGGACCAGTACGGCGTCGGCGACACGATCGACGCGGGCGTCGCCTCCGGCGAGGTGATCGAGGTGGGCCTGCGCGTGACCAAGCTGCGCGGCGACGGCGGCGAGATCTGGTACGTCCGCAACGGCGAGGTCAAGCGCATCGGCAACCTCTCGCAGGGCTGGGCGACGGCCAACGTCGACGTCACCGTCCACGCCGGCGAGGACCTGGACCGGGTGAAGGCCACCCTGGACGAGGTCGCCGAGAAGATGGGGGCCGAGGAGCCCTGGAACGAGCTGCTGTGGGGCCCGATCGAGGTCCTCGGCCTGGACAGCGTGCTGCTGGACTCCATGGTCGTGCGCGTCACGGCCAAGACGATGCCCGGCAAGTCCCTGACCGTGGAGCGCGAGCTGCGCTGGCGCATCAAGCGGGCCTTCGACGCGGCGGGCATCCGGATCGTCGGCGGCGCCACGGCCCCGGTGGAGGAGCAGCCCGTCGACCCGACGGCGGGGATGGCCGCCCCGTCGGTGTACGCGAACGCGACGTCCCCGCAGTCGGCGGCGGCGTCCCCGCTCGCACCGCCCGCGCCGACGAGCACCACGAAGTAGCAGCACAGCGAAGTAGACGAGCACCACGAAGTAGCAGCACAGCGAAGTAGCAGCACCCCCTTACCCAGAGGGCGGCATCCGGTTCTGCCGGATGCCGCCCTCTCGCATGTCCGGATGGAGACGGGGCGTCCGCTATTGACGGCCACCCGGCGCCGGGCTTACCTTCCTCCCCACCGATAGGAAACTTTCCTAACAGTGATCGGGGAGCGGCGGTCCGATGGACTTCCCCGCCTGATCACTGAGAAGCTGAGCAGCCGAAGGGCAGGTGTGGACACGCATGGCAGGAACCGCCGGCACGCCGGGCACCCCGCGCGTCCTGCGCGCCATGAACGACCGGGCCGCCCTGGACCTGCTGCTGGAGCACGGACCGCTGTCCCGCACCCGGATCGGCAAGCTCACCGGCCTGTCCAAGCCGACCGCCTCCCAGCTCCTGTCCCGACTGGAGGCGGCGGGTCTCGTCCTGGCCACCGGCACCACCGAAGGCCGGCCGGGCCCGAGCGCCCAGCTCTACGAGGTCAATCCGGCAGCCGGCCACGCCGCCGGACTCGACGTCACCCCCCAGCGGATCCTCGCCGCGGTCGCCGACATCACCGGCCGCACGGTCGGCCGCTTCGAACTGCCCACCCCCGGCAGGCGCACCGGCACCCCGGTCGTCCAGCAGGTCACCGACGCCCTGGACGGCGCGGTGAAGGCGGCCGGTCTCGCCCGGGACGACGTCCACCGCCTCGTCATCGGCACCCCCGGCGCCTTCGACCCCACCACCGGCCGGCTGCGCTACGCCTCCCATCTCCCCGGCTGGCACTCCCCCACCCTGCTGGAGGAGCTGGCCGCCGCCCTGCCGATGCCGTTCGAGTACGAGAACGACGTCAACCTGGTCGCGCTCGCCGAACAGCGCCTCGGGGCGGCCCGGGGTCACGCGGACTTCGTGCTGCTGTGGAACCAGGAGGGCCTGGGCGCCGCCCTGGTGCTGGGCGGCCGGCTGCACCGCGGCTGGACCGGCGGCGCCGGCGAGGTCGGCTTCCTGCCGGTGCCGGGCACGCCCCTGGTCCGCCAGGTCACCAAGGCCAACAGCGGCGGCTACCAGGAGCTGGCCGGCTCCCAGGCCGTCCCGCGCCTGGCCCGCGAACTCGGCATCGAGGACGTCCCGCAGGGCCCGTACGCCGAGGCCGCCGCCGAACTGGTGGCCAGGGCGGCACAGGCCGGCGACGACGCCCACCGGCACCTCCTGCAGACCTACGCGACCCGGCTGGCCACCGGTCTGGCCTCCCTGGTCTCGGTCCTCGACCCCGAGCTCGTCGTGCTGAGCGGCACGTCCCTCACCTCCGGCGGCGAGCCGCTGCGCGCCCTCGTCCAGACCGAACTGGAAGAGCTGGCCGCGTCCCGCCCGCGCCTGGTCGTGGGCGACGTCCGTGAACACCCCGTGCTGCGCGGCGCGCTGGAGAGCGCGCTCGCGACGACACGCGACGAGGTCTTCGACACCTCCCGCTGACCCCACCCCCCTCCCGCGATTCCCTTCCTCTTCCCCCGTGCCTCAGGGAGCCCTGCCATGCCCGGAATATCGAGAAAAACCACCATCGCCCTCGCCGCCTCCGCCTCCATCGCGCTCCTCGCCACGGCCTGCACCGGCCGGCCGGACTCCGGCGCGAGCGACGACGCCTCCAAGGAGACGACCGTCACCTTCTGGCACGCCTGGAGCGCGCCGTCGGAGGTGAAGGCCGTCAAGGACCTGGTCGCCGGATTCGAGAAGGCGCACCCCAACATCCACGTCCATGTCGTCGGCAACATGACGGACGACAAGATGAACCAGGCCCTGCGCACCGGCGGCGCCAAGGCCCCGGACGTGATCTCGTCGTTCACCACGAACAGCGTCGGGAAGTTCTGCTCCTCGGGCGCCCTGGTGGATCTCGACCCCTTCTTCGAGAAGTCGGGCATCGACCCGCGGAAGACCTTCCCGAAGGCCATGAACGAGTACACCCGGTTCGAGGGCAACCGCTGCGCGGTCCCCCTCCTCGGCGACGCCTACGGCCTCTACTACAACAAGACGGCGTTCAAGAAGGCGGGCATCACCGCCCCGCCGAAGACCTGGTCGGAATTCGAGCGGGACGCCGAGAAGCTGACGATCCCCCAGGGCGACACGTACAAGCAGCTCGGGTTCATGCCGAACTACCACGGCTGGGAGACCACCACCGAGCACTACCTCGGCCAGTTCTCCCCCACGTACTTCGACAAGGACGGCAAGTCGAACGTCGCGAAGGACCCGGCCTTCGAGGCCGCGTTCAAGCTGCAGAAGAAGCTGGTCGACGCACTCGGCGGCTACCGCAAGCTGGAGACCTACCGCTCCGGGCTCGGCGACGAATGGGGCCCCAAGCACCCCTTCCACACCGGCCAGGTCGCCATGCAGCTCGACGGCGAGTGGCGCCTGGGCATGGCCCTGGACGCCAAGCCGAAGTTCGACATCGGCGTGGCCCCGCTGCCCGTCCCGGACGACCAGGCCGACCAGTACGGCAAGGGCTACATCACCGGCACCATCGCCGGTATCGCCGCGACCAGCAAGAAGCAGAACGCGGCCTGGGAGCTGGTGAAGTACATGACCACGAACACGGACGCGGTGGTGAACTTCTCCAACGCCATCCACAACGTGCCCTCGACGCTGGCGGCCCTGAAGTCCCCGAAGCTGACGTACGACCCGCGCTTCAAGACGTTCCTGGAGATCGCCGCGAACCCGGACTCCACCACCGCTCCCGCCTCCGTCAACGGCGGCGTCTACCTCACCACGATCCAGCAGTTCGGCTACGACTACGAAAGCGGCAAGGCGACCGATCTCAAGGCCGGCCTGAAGAAGACGGCGGCACAGATCGACACGGACATCGCGCAGGCGAAGTAGGCGACGAGCCGATGAGCACCTACACGCTGCGGGCGAAACACCGCCGCTCGACCCTGCGCACCCTCGCCTTCCTCTCCCCCTGGCTGATCGGCTTCACGGTCTTCTTCGCCTACCCCCTCGTCTCCACCGTCTACTTCTCCTTCATGCGGTACGACGGCTTCAGGCCGCCGGTGTGGACCGGCACGAAGAACTGGACGTACGTCTTCGAGCACTACCCCCTGTTCTGGCCCGCCCTGCGCAACACCCTGTGGCTGGTCGTCATCATGGTCACGCTCCGGGTCGCCTTCGGCCTGGGCGTGGGCCTGCTGATCACCAAGATCAAGACGGCCACGGGTGTCTTCCGCACCCTCTTCTACCTGCCGTACCTGGCCCCGCCCGTGGCGGCCACGATGGCCTTCGCCTTCCTCCTCAACCCCGGCACCGGCCCGGTCAACTCCCTCCTGGAGAAGACCGGGCTGCCGGCCCCGGGCTGGTTCAACGACCCGTCCTGGTCGAAGCCGGCCCTGACCCTGCTGGCCCTGTGGGGCATCGGCGACCTGATGGTCATCTTCATGGCCGCCCTGCTCGACGTGCCGAAGGAGCAGTACGAGGCGGCGCAACTGGACGGCGCGACGCCCTGGCAGCGCTTCCGCTACGTGACGCTTCCGAACATCTCCCCGATCGTGGTGTTCGCGGTCGTCACCGGCGTGATCCAGACCATGCAGTACTACACGCAGCCCCTGATCGCCGGGAAGGTCGCCTCGGGTGTGATCCAGGGAGCGGGCACGCTGTTCGAGCCCGGCTACCCCGACAAGTCGACCCTCACCCTCCCCCAACTCGTCTACAACCTGGGCTTCCAGCGCTTCGACTACGGCTCGGCCTGCGTGGTCGCCCTGGTCCTCTTCGCCCTCTCGATGGCCTTCACGGCACTTCTGATGCGCCGCAAGGGCGGCCTGATCCAGGCAGGTGAACGATGACGCAGGTACTCGACAAACCCCTGGAGCTGAAGGCGCCGCCTTCCCCCGCGGAACGCACGGCCCGCCGCAGATCCCTCCTGGAATGGATCGCCGTCCACTCCCTCGGCATCGCCGCGGCCCTGTTCTTCACCCTCCCCTTCGTCTTCGTCCTCCTCACGTCCCTCATGAGCGACAGCCAGGCGCTCAGCCGCGACCTGATCCCGCACACCTGGGAGTGGGACAACTACCGAAAGGTCTTCGACACCCCGGGCTTCCTCACCTGGTGGCGGAACACCCTGTTCTACGCGTTCCTGGGCACGGCGCTCACGGTGATCTCCTCGATCCCGGTGGCCTACGCCCTGGCCAAGTTCCGCTTCCGGGGCCGCAATCTGGCCCTGATGCTGGTCATCTCGATGATGATGCTGCCGCCGCAGGTGATCATCATCCCGATGTACCTGTTCTGGGCGAAGCAACTGGACCTGTCCGGCTCCCTCTGGCCGCTGATCATCCCCATGGCGTTCGGCGACGCGTTCTCCATCTTCCTGCTGCGCCAGTTCCTGACGACGATCCCCGACGAGTACGTGGACGCCGCCAAGGTGGACGGCTGCGGCGACCTGCGCACCCTGCTGAAGGTCGTCCTCCCGATGGCCAAGCCGGGCATAGCCGCCGTCGCCCTCTTCCAGTTCTTCTACGCCTGGAACGACTACTTCGGCCCCCAGATCTACGCCTCGGAGAACCCGGGCGCCTGGACGCTCTCCTACGGCCTGGAGTCGTTCAAGGGCGCCCACCACACCGACTGGAACCTCACCATGGCCGCCACGGTGCTGGTCATGGCCCCCGTGATCCTCGTGTTCTTCTTCGCGCAGAAGGCGTTTGTCGAGGGCGTCACGCTCACCGGAGTAAAGGGTTAGACAGACATGCAGCATCTCCCCGGGGGCCAACCCCCGGACCCCCGGCCGATGGTCGTCGTCCCGGGCGCCTGGAAGCGAGGGACCCCTCAGTGAAACTCACCGTGGTCGGCGGAGGCTCGACCTACACCCCCGAACTCGTGGACGGCTTCGCCCGCCTGAGGGACACCCTGCCCGTCGAGGAACTGGTCCTGATGGACCCCGCCCAGGACCGCCTGGAGCTGGTGGGCGGCCTGGCCCGCCGCATCTTCGCCCGCCAGGACCACACGGGCCGCATCACCACGACGAGCAACCTCGACGAGGCGGTGAACGGCGCGGACGCGGTCCTCCTCCAGCTCCGCGTGGGCGGCCAGGCGGCCCGCCTGCAGGACGAGACCTGGCCCCTGGAGTGCGGCTGCGTGGGCCAGGAGACCACCGGCGCCGGCGGCCTGGCGAAGGCCCTGCGCACGGTCCCGGTCGTCCTGGACATCGCGGACCGCGTCCGCCGCACCAACCCCCGGGCCTGGATCATCGACTTCACGAACCCGGTGGGCATCGTGACCCGCGCCCTGCTCCAGGCGGGCCACAAGGCGGTGGGCCTGTGCAACGTGGCGATCGGCCTGCAGCGCAAGTTCGCGGCACTGCTGTCCGCGGCGCCCTCCGACATCCACCTGGACCACGTGGGCCTCAACCACCTGACCTGGGAGACGGCGGTACGCCTGGGCGGCCCGGAGGGCGAGGACGTCCTGCCGAAGCTGCTCGGCGAACACGGCGAGCGGATCGCCGCCGACCTCCGCCTGCCCCGCCCCCTGCTCGACACCCTGGGCGTGGTCCCCTCCTACTACCTGCGCTACTACTACGCGCACGACGAGGTCGTACGGGAACTCCGGACCAAGCCGTCCCGGGCGGCCGAAGTGGCTGCCATGGAAAGCGAGTTGCTGGCCCTGTACGCCGACCCGGCCCTGGACGAGAAGCCGGAGCTGCTCGGCAAGCGGGGCGGTGCCTTCTACTCGGAGGCGGCGGTGGACCTGGCTGCGGCCCTGCTGGGCGGCGGCGGCACGCCGTACCAGGCGGTGAACACGTACAACCGGGGCACGCTCCCCTTCCTCCCCGACGACGCGGTGATCGAGGTCCAGGCGGCCGTGGGCGCCCAGGGCGCGACCCCCCTCCCCGTACACCCCGTCGACCCCCTCTACGCGGGCCTGATGGCCGGCGTCACCGCCTACGAGCACCTGGCCCTCGAAGCCGCCCTGCACGGCGGCAGGGAACGCGTCTTCCGCGCCCTCCTCTCCCACCCCCTCATCGGCCAGTACGCGTACGCCGAGACGCTCACCGACCGGCTGATCGCACACAACCGGGAGCACCTCGCGTGGGCCTGACCGTCCTCGCCATCGACGCGGGCAACAGCAAGACCGACGTCGCGATCGTGACGTCCGACGGAGAGGTCCTGGCCACGGCACGCGGGGGCGGCTTCCGCCCGCCGGCCGTGGGCGTGGACACGGCGATGGACGACCTGGCCGAGACGGTGACACAGGCCCTCACCGCCGCGGGGCTCACCTCGGTCACCCAGGTCTCGGCGTGCCTGGCGAACGCCGACTTCCCCGTCGAGGAGGAGCAACTGGCCGCGGCGCTGCGAGCACGCGCGTGGGGCAGGAGCGTGACGGTCCGCAACGACACCTTCGCGATCCTGCGGGCCGGTGTCACCGAACCCCGCGGCGTGGCGGTCGTCTGCGGCGCGGGCATCAACTGCGTGGGCATGCGCCCCGACGGCCGCACCGCCCGCTTCCCTGCCCTCGGCCGGGTCTCGGGCGACTGGGGCGGCGGCTGGGGCCTGTCCGAGGAGGCCCTCTGGCACGCCGCCCGGGCGGAGGACGGCCGCGGCGCCCCCACCGCCCTCGCCCGCACCCTCCCCGCCCACTTCGGCCTGCCCACCATGTACGCCCTGATCGAGGCCCTGCACCTGGAGCACATCCCGCCGCTCCGACGCCACGAGCTGACCCCGGTCCTCTTCGCGACGGCCTCCGGCGGTGACCCGGTCGCCCGGACCATCGTGGAACGCCAGGCCGAAGAGGTTGCCGCCATGGCCGTCGTCGCCCTGACCCGCCTGGACCTCCTGTCCGAGGAGACCCCGGTCCTCCTGGGCGGCGGCGTCCTGGCGGCCCGTCATCCCCAACTGAACGACCGCATCGCCCACTTGCTCACGGAACGCGCCCCCAAGGCGGTCCCCCAGGTGGTGACGGCGAGCCCGGTGCTGGGGGCGGCGCTGCTGGGCCTGGACAGAGTGGGCACGCGCGAGGGGGCGCAGGGGCGGTTGCGGAGGTACTACGGCGTGTGATCGCAAGGGCGGTTGCCGCTGAGCGGGGTGGGTCCGCAGCCCGGCGTAGCGGGGTGCCGCTGCGCCCACCCGTGCCGCCCTTAGCGGCACGCATGCCCGCAGCTGGGACGACCCGCACCCGCGTACGGCGAGAAGGGGCCGTGTCGGGGGGTGTCCGCCCGCAGCGGTTGGCGCGTCAACGAACAGTCAGTCGGCGTCCGACCCCATCGCGCCGTTCCGAGGACGGACACCCCCCGGCGCGGCCCCGACCCACCACCGGCGAGAAGGCGAAAGCGCGCGCCCCCCCACCCGGCGAAAGGCAAAGGCAGGCACGCACCCCACCCACGGGAACCGAACAACCTCCCCGTACGTGTTCCTGAACAAGGGGTGGTGCGAGGGGTGGTGCAAGGGGGCGCGAGCCGCGCTCCACGCTGCGATCCGATCAAGATCGAGGCAAGGCCGGTGCGGATGTCAGTCCCGGCAGCGATACTTGCGGCGACGGATGACCATGGGGGAGGTCACAGTGACGTACACGCCGAAGAGCAGCCCGCCACCACCAGGCCCGGGCCTGCCCGTCCTGCCGGCGGTTCCGGCACAGGCGGCGCCCCCGGCCCGGCCCCCCGAGAACACCCCGGCCCCCGAGGCGCCCCCGGCGGCACCCCGCCGCACCGCCTTCGCCGAGGGCCTCGACCAGCTCCGTGCCGCCGCCACCACCGAACCAGGCCGCCTGCGCATCATCGGTGCCCTCCTCGCCCTCCTCGTCATCGCCTTCGGCGCCGTCACCGCCTGGCAGATGACCGACCGCGCGGCCGCCGCCGACGACGTCCTCACCCGCAGCCAGCCCCTCAGTTCGGACGCCGCCGACATCTACCGCTCCCTCGCCGACGCCAACACCGCCGCCTCCAGCGGCTTCCTCGCCGGCGGCCAGGAGTCGGCCGCCACCCGCGACCGCTACGAGCGGGACATCCGCACGGCCGCCGAGAAGCTCGTCAACGCCGCCGCCAACGCCGAACCGGGCTCTCCGTCCACGGCGACGATCGCCGAACTCAACAGACTCCTCCCGGAGTACAAGGGCCTGGTGGAGCGCGCCCGTACGTACAACCGCCAGGGATTCCCCGTCGGCGGCGCCTACCTGCGCTACGCCAACGAGAAGATGCAGAAGGAGATGCTCCCGGCGGCGGAGGACCTCTACACGAAGGAGAACCAGCGCCTCAGCGCGGACTACGCGAGCGCCACGCCCTACCCCTGGGCGGCCATCGCCCTCGGCGTCGTCGCCCTGGCCGCCCTCGCGTGGGCCCAGCACCGCAACTATCAGCGGACGAACAGGGTCCTGAACCACGGCCTGGTGACCGCCACGGTCACGGCCACGGTCGTCCTCCTCTGGCTGGTGGTCGGCCACACCATCGCCCGCGCGGGCCTGGACGACTCCTACGACCACGGCGTCCGCTCCCTGAACGTCCTGCACGACGCGCGCATCGCCTCCCTCAAGGCCCGGGGCAACGAGAACCTGACCCTGGTGGCCCGCGGCGCGGAGACGAAGAAGATCGGCGAACAGACCTACGACGCCTACGACTACGACTTCGGCAGGGACATCAAGGCGCTGGCCGCGCGCCTGGCGGCGGCGGAGAAGCTAGCCGACGACACCTCGGGCGAGCGCCCCGTCACCGCCGCCGTGGGCAACATGACGGAGTGGAAGAAGCGCCACACCGCGGCCCGCGAGCAGGACGAGAACGGCAACTACCAGCAGGCGCTGGACCGCGTCATCGGCAGCAAGGACGCGACGGGCGAGTGCTTCGACAGCGTCGACGAGAACCTGCGCACGGCACTGGCGCACGAGGAGACGGAGTTCAAGCGCGCGGCCGGTGACGGCCGCGACGCGCTGACGGGCATGCCGGCCGGCGCGGCCGTACTGGCGGTGCTGGGCGCCGCGGGCTCGGTCCTGGGCATCGGCCGCAGGCTGTCGGAGTACCGGTGAACGGGCCGGAGGCGAAGGGAGGAACGACCGTGCGAGACGCGCTCAGGGGCTGGGGCGGAGTGACCGCGATGGCAGTCGTGTGCGCCCTGGTGGCGCTGGTGGCCCTCTGCCTGCCGCTCACCACGGACACGACGTCCGCCCAGAACACCACCGCGGCCACCCAGACCGCCCGGACCGCGGCGGAAGAGGACTGCGAGGCCCCCGAGAAGCAGACCCTCTCCCCCTCCTCCGCCGACGGCGACACCATCCGGGCGATCAAGAACCGCGAGGGCGAGAAGCGCAAACTGATCGTCGGCGTCGACCAGAACAGCTACCGCTGGGGCTACCGCAACCCCAACAGCGGCAAGACCGCGGAGCTCGAAGGCTTCGACATCGACCTGGTCCACCGCATCGCCGAGGACATACTCGGCGACCCGGACGCCGTGCAGTTCAAGGCGATCCCCACCGACCAGCGCATCCCGGCCATCAAGGACGGCCGCGTGGACATGGTCGTCCGCACGATGACGATCAACTGCGCCCGCATCGCCGACGTCGCCTTCTCCGCGCCCTACTTCAAGACGGGCCAGCAGGTCCTGGCCCCGAAGTCCTCCCCCGTCGAGGGGTACGACGACACGCTCGCCGGCCGCAGGATCTGCACGGCGGCGGGCTCCACCGCGTACTCCACCCTGGAGGCGGACAAGAAGGACGGCGACCTCCCGGCCAGTACCGACATCTCCACCACCGTGCCGAACCAACTCGACTGCCTGGTGCGGCTCCAGCTCGGCGAGGTCGACGCCGTCGTCACCGACGGCGCGCTCGCGGCGAGCCAGGCGGCACAGGATCCGACGGTCCAGCTCAAGGGCGACGCCTTCACTGCCGAGTACTACGGCGTGGCGATGAAGAAGGACGCGGACGACCTGGTACGCCGGGTCAACCAGATCCTGGTGGACTACCGCAAGGACACCGCGAACGGCTGGCAGGCGTCGTACGACCATTGGCTGTCGGCAACACTGGGCAAGGATGCGAAGAAGTCGGAACCACCGGCACCGCAGTACCTCCGCACCACCGGCTGACACCCTGCTGAACCCGCGAGCACCCCACACCAGAAGACGACAGACGACACGCGACACACAACGGCAGCGAGAGGTGATCGATGGGCGTCACGGGACCCACCGGGCCGGTGATGGACCGGGACGAGGTGGACCGTGCGCTGGCGCGGCTCGGCGCGGAGCACGAGGCGATCGAGACCTCGCTCCTCGCCCTGCAGGACCACGCGGGCCGCAGACTCCTGGAGGGCGCCGAGCTCACCGGCGTCACCCAGGAGCGCTGGACGGCCACGGAGGCGTCGATCACGCTGCTGTGGACGTACTTCGACGCGTACACCGACGCGCTGCGCTCCGCCCGCGACATCCGTTCCCGCCGCCGCTGGTCCAGCCGCGAGGACCTGGCGGAGCTGACGGAACTGCTGAACGGCGACGCGGTCACCGTCGCGGGCAGCGCCACGGCGACGGCCAACGCCCCCACCCTGCACGGCAGTCCGACGAAACTCAGCGAGCGCTACTCGCTCACCACCCTCGTCGACCGGATGAACGAGCTGTACGCGACGAGCCTGGACATGGTGGTCGCCGCGGACGCGGTCTGGTCGGCCCTGCCGGCCCGGATCGACCTGCTCGCGGCGGAACTCCAGCGCACCCGGCGGCTGGCGCACTCGGTCGGCGTGCGCCCCGGCGAGCACCCCGCGGGCGACGACCTGGAGCGCATCACGCGGATACTGACGAAACTGCGCGAGCAGGTCGTCTCGGACCCGCTGGCCTTCTGGGTGGCCGCGGAGGGCAGTTCGGCGCCGGGCGGCGGCCGGCCGGACACGACGGTGTACGACCGCGAGGCGCGTGCGCTGGACGACGTACGCCGTGAGATCGACGCCGTACTGACCGTCCGGCAGGACGCCGAGAAGCGGATCGTGAAGCTGCGGGACCTCCTCAGCCGCGCGGACCGCACGCTGGCCGAGGCGCGCACGGCACGCGGCGAGGTGCTGGCGAAGATCGCGGCGACGGAGGTGCCGGTCGTCAGCGGCCCGCCGACCGTCCTGCAGGAGCAGCTGGCGGCGGCCGCGGAGTACCGCAGGCAGGCGCAGTGGCACCGGCTGTCCCCGCTGCTGGAGTCGCTGGAGCAGAAGGCCGAGGACGAACTGCTGCGCGCCCGTGAGTCATTGACCGCGGTCACCGCCCCGCTGGCGGTCCGCGCCGAGCTGCGCGGCCGGCTGGACGCGTACAAGGCGAAGGTCGCCCGGCACGGCTTCGCCGAGGACACGCTGCTGGTGGAGCGGTACGAGAAGGCGCGCCGCATGCTGTGGAGCGCCCCGTGCGACCTGCGCGCGGCCGAGCAGGCGGTGCTGCGCTACCAGCACGCGGCGGCGGAGCTGTTCGGCGGCCCCAGGGTGCCGGAGCAGGGTGTGCCCGAGGACGACCGGAGGGGGCCGGGCGCGTGAGCGACGAGGGGGAGTCCATGAGTCAGGCACCGCAGGAGCCGCCCGGCGCGCAGCCACGCACCTGCCAGCGTCCCGCCTGCGACGGTACGTACGAGGACGTGGGCGGGGGCGAGCTGTACTGCGACACCTGCGGTCTGGCCCCGGTCGTCGCGGCCGGGGGTCCCCCCTCCGGGGACGGCATGGTCGCTTCGCCCCCCACCGGCGTGACCGCCGGCGGCAGGGGCGGCTCCCGCGGGTCCGCGGGCAGCGGCAGTTCCCGCTCCAGCGGCCGCAGTTCGCGGACGTCGTCGCAGTCGTCGAAGTCGCGCCGCTCGGTGTCGGGGCGCCTGTCGCGGTCCCTGTCGGGCAAGTCGACGGGCCGCTCGGTGTCGGTGCGCAGCTCCGGTTCGACCGCCGGTTCCGGGTCCCGGGGCCGGCTGGGCGCCGGTCTGGTGCAGGTGCCGCCGATCCCGCGGCCCGACCCGCGCGAGATGGTCCTGGACAACCCCGAGGTGCCCGAGCGGAAGCGGTTCTGCTCGCGCTCCGACTGCGGCGCCCCGGTGGGCCGGGCGCGCGGCGACCGTCCGGGCCGCACGGAGGGCTTCTGCACCAAGTGCGGCCATCCGTACTCCTTCGTGCCGAAGCTCAAGGCCGGGGACGTGGTGCACGGCCAGTACGAGGTGGTCGGCTGCCTGGCGCACGGCGGGCTGGGCTGGATCTACCTCGCCGTCGACCGGGCGGTCTCGGACCGCTGGGTGGTCCTCAAGGGCCTGCTGGACACGGGCGACCAGGACGCGATGGCGGCGGCGATCTCCGAGCGGCGCTTCCTCGCGGAGATCGAGCACGCCAACATCGTGCGGATCTACAACTTCGTGGAACACCTGGACCAGCGCACGGGTTCGCTCGACGGCTACATCGTCATGGAGTACGTCGGCGGCAAGTCCCTCAAGGAGATCGCCAACGCCCGCCGCACCGCCCAGGGCAGGCGCGACCCGCTGCCGGTGGAGCAGGCGTGCGCTTACGGCATCGAGGCGCTGGAGGCGCTCGGGCACCTGCACAGCCGGAACCTGCTGTACTGCGACTTCAAGGTCGACAACGCGATCCAGACCGAGGACCAGCTGAAGCTGATCGACATGGGCGCGGTGCGCAGGATGGACGACGAGGAGTCGGCCATCTACGGCACGGTCGGCTACCAGGCCCCGGAGGTGGCGGAGGCGGGCCCGTCGGTGGCGAGCGACCTGTTCACCGTCGCCCGCACCCTGGCCGTTCTGACCTTCGACTTCCAGGGCTACACGAACGTCTACGCCGACTCCCTGCCCGACCCGGACCACATCGAGGTGTTCCGGCAGTACGAGTCGTTCTACCGGCTCTTGGTCCGTGCCACCGACCCCGACCCGGCCCGCCGGTTCGCGTCCGCGCAGGAGATGACCGAGCAGCTGACGGGTGTACTGCGGGAGGTCGTCTCCCTCCAGACGGGCCGCGCCCGCCCGGCCCTTTCGACACTGTTCGGGCCGGAACTTCGGGTGACGGACACGGAGTTGTTCCCGAGACTGGACGGCGAGGTGTCCCGTCTGGGGGCCCGGGTGGTGCGGCGGAGCGGGGCTCGTGCCGGTGCTCCCGCCGCCCTGCCCGATCCGCAGCGGCCGGGGCCCGCACACAGCCTCGTCAAGCCCGTCGACACCCCCTCCGCCGCGTTCGCCCTGCCCGTCCCGCGCGTCGACCCGACCGACCCCAACGCCGGTTTCCTGGCGGGCCTGATGACCTCGGCGCCCGCGGAACTGCTCGGCGCCCTGGCCGCCGCGCCGGCCCCGTCGATCGAGACCCGGCTGCGGCAGATCCGGGCCTGGCTGGAGACCGGTGATCCGGCCGCCGCACTGCAGGCGCTGGTCGCGCTGGAGGGCGAGCGGCCCGACGACTGGCGGGTGGTCTGGTACCGGGGCGTGGCCGCGCTGGTCACGGGCGACGACGAGGGCGCCGCGCTGGCCTTCGACGCGATCTACGACGCCTTCCCGGGTGAGATCGCGCCCAAGCTGGCACTGGGCCTGTGCGCGGAGGTGCTGGGGCAGCTCGACAACGCCGCCGAGTACTACCGGCTGGTGTGGTCGACCGACCCGAGCTACGTGAGCGCCGCGTTCGGCCTGGCCCGCGTCCAGCTGGCGACCGGGGACCGGCTCGGTGCCGTACGGACGCTGGAGTCGGTCCCGGAGTCCTCCATCCACTACACGGCCGCCCGGGTGGCGGCCGTGCGGGCGCGGCTGCGGCAGCGCACGGCGAGCGCCTCCGACGCGGCGTTCCTGGGGGATCTGACGGCGGCCGCCGCGCAGGTCGAGGCGCTGGAGGCGTACGGTCTGGATCCGGCGCGGCGGGAACAGTTGTCGGCCGAAGTCCTCGGTTGCGCGCTGGACTGGGTACTCTCCGGGGGCCAGGGTTCCGCCCCTCCCGCCGCCGGGGGACGGACGCTGCTCGGCAGCGGCCTGGACGAGCGGGGCCTGCGTTTCGGCCTGGAACGCTCGTACCGCACGCTGGCCCGGCTGGCGCGGGGCGGCGAGGAGAGGATCGACCTGGTGGAACGTGCCAATCGTTACCGCCCCCGGACGTGGGTGTAGTTGATGTCGCAGATGCCCCAGTTGTCCGCCTGCCCGAGTTGCGAGGAACCCCTCGAATCGGGTGACCGTTTCTGCGGCGCGTGCGGATATGACCTGTCCGCCGTGCCGGAACGGCCGCAGGACAACCCGACCATCACCATGAACGGCTCGGTGCCCGGACAGGGCGCTCCGGCCGGCGAGTATCCCGAGCCCCCGTCGGCGCCCCCCGCCGGCGCGGCCTGGCCCGCCCCCGGGCCGGACGGCACGGGAGCCCCGGAGGCGGTGCACCTGTCGACGGACCTGCCGGGCACGGACTCGGGCGGCTCGGCCCTGCCGCCTCAGGCGCCCCCGCCACCGAGTGCCCCGCCGGCCGCGGCCGCGGGCGTGCGCTTCGACCGGCCGCGGCAGCCCGACGGGGCTGCGGTGGCGCCGGAGATCTACCAGACACAGCCCGACGAGTACCTCCTCCAGGCACCGGACCCACGGGTGTCCGCCGAGCCGGCGGCCCAGGCCGCGGGCGCCGGCGGCAAGGTCTGCGTCGCCTGCCGGGCCGGCCGCGTGGACGACGACGGCTACTGCGAGAACTGCGGCCACGCCCAGCCGCGCGAACGGGACCACATGGAGCAGGAGTCCGGCCCCCTGGCCGCGGTCAGCGACCGCGGTCTGCGCCACCACCGCAACGAGGACGCGTTCGCCATCGGCACCACCACGCTGCCCGACGGCTCCCCCGCCTCCGTCGCGATCGTCTGCGACGGCGTCTCCTCGGCGACCCGCCCCGACGACGCCTCCGCGGCGGCGTCCAAGGCGGCGGGCGAGACGCTGCTGGCGGCCCTGCCGCGCGGCACGCACCCGCAGCAGGCGATGCACGACGCGATCCTCGCCGCCTCGCGCGCCGTCAACTCGCTCGCCGCGGAGCCCGCCACGGCCCTGGAGCAGGCCCCACACCAGAACGCCCCCGCCTGCACCATCGTCGGCGCCGTGGTGACGTCGGGCCTGCTGATCGTCGGCTGGGTCGGCGACAGCCGCGCCTACTGGGTGCCGGTCGACCGGAGCGCTCCCCCCGCCCGGCTCACCGAGGACGACTCCTGGGCCGCGCAGATGGTCGCCGCGGGCCTGATGAACGAGGCCGAGGCCTACGCCGACGAGCGCGCCCACGCGATCACCGGCTGGCTCGGCGCGGACGCCTACGAACTGGAACCGCACACCGCCGCGTTCAAGCCGGACCGCCCCGGTGTGGTGGTGGTCTGCACCGACGGCCTGTGGAACTACGCGGAGGCGGCCGAGGAGATGGCCCGCGTCGTCCCGCTCGACGCGGCCACGCAACCGCTGCACAGCGCCCGGGTGCTCGTCGGCCACGCCCTGGACGGCGGGGGCCACGACAACGTAACAGTGGCGCTCGTGCCGTTCCCGGCCGTGCCCCAGGGGGCAGGATCGGCCTGAGGCCACGTACGGGGACGCCTCGGCGGACCGGAGGGGACCGGTCCGCCTACCGTCATCACCTCGCCGCGGCGGGGGCTTTGGAGGGGGATCGAAGCAGGCATGGCCAATTTCTCGAAGTCGAACGTGCCCCAGTTCTCGGTGGACGTCTACCAGAACGAGTACCTGCCGGAGGGCGCCGGCGAGGTCAACGCCATCGTCACGGTGACGGCGACGGGCGGCGGCACCATCGGCACCGCGGTCGCGGCGCCCCACCTCTACGCGCCCGGCCAGGGCCCGTCCGCGGCCGTGGCGATCATGGTCGACTGCTCGGGTTCGATGGACTACCCGCCGACCAAGATGCGCAACGCCCGCGACGCCACGGCCGCGGCGATCGACACCCTGCGCGACGGCGTGCACTTCGCGGTGATCGGCGGGACCCACGTGGCGAAGGAGGTCTACCCGGGCGGCGGGCGCGTCGCGGTCGCCGACGCCACCACCCGCGAGCAGGCCAAGCAGGCGCTGCGCTCGCTCAGCGCCGGCGGCGGCACGGCCATCGGCACCTGGCTGAAACTGGCCGACCGCCTGCTGTCCTCCGCCGACGTCGCGATCCGGCACGGCATCCTGCTCACCGACGGCCGCAACGAGCACGAGTCACCCCAGGACCTGAAGGCCGCGCTCGACGCCTGCGCCGGGCGCTTCACGTGTGACGCGCGCGGCGTGGGCACCGACTGGGAAGTGAAAGAAGTCACAGGGATCGCCTCCGCCCTGCTCGGCACCGCCGACATCGTCGCCGATCCGGCCGCGCTCGCCGCGGACTTCACGCGGATGATGGAGACGGCGATGGGCAAGGAGGTCGCGGACGTCTCGCTGCGGCTGTGGACCCCCGTCGACACGACCGTGAGGTTCGTCAAGCAGGTCGCACCGACGGTCGAGGACCTGACCGGCCGGCGCACCGAGGCGAGTCCGCGCGCCGGCGACTACCCCCTTGGTTCCTGGGGAGATGAGTCGCGTGACTACCACGTCTGCATCGAAGTCCCGGTCGCGAACATCGGGCAGGAGATGCTGGCGGGCCGGATCTCCCTGGTCATTCCGCAGCCCGACGGCAGCGTCCAGAACCTCGGCGCGCAGGGTCTGGTGCGGGCCGTGTGGACGGACGACATGGCCGCCTCGACGTCGATCAACCCTCAGGTCGCCCACTACACCGGGCAGGCCGAACTGGCACAAGTCATCCAACAAGGTCTGGATCTTCGTAAGTCCGGAGATATGGACGGAGCAACGGCCAAACTGGGCCGGGCCGTTCAGCTCGCCAGTGCCTCCGGAAACGCGGATACTGCGAAACTGCTTGCGAAGGTGGTGGACGTGGTCGATGCCGCGACCGGTACTGTGCGACTGAAGGCGAAGGTCGCGGAGGCTGACGAGATGACGCTCGAAACCCGTTCCACCAAGACCGTTCGCGTGAAGAAGTGACCTAGAAGAGATCGAAGGAGGGACGCGCCGACATGCCGACCTGCCCGAACGGACACCAGTCGGGTTCCGACGACTGGTGCGAGGTCTGCGGTCACCGCATGGCGGGTGCCGTGCCTCCGCCTCCTCCCCCGCCGCCCCCGCCCGGCGGCTACGGCTTCCCGCCCCCGCCCGGCCAGGGCGGCCCGCAGGGCCCCGGCGGCCAGCCCGGCGGACGCCCGCCGCACCTGTCCGCCGTACCGAACGCCGAACCGGAGCTCTGCCCGCAGTGCCGTACGCCGCGTGAGGGCGGCGCCCCGTTCTGCGAGGAGTGCCGGTGGAACTTCCTGACGAACACGGCGACGTCGTACACCCCCGCGGCCCCGCCGCCCGGCCCCGGCGTGCGTTTCCAGCCACCGGGCCGGCAGGGCCCGCCCGGCCCGTCGTACGGCGGCGGTGACTCCTACGAGTACCAGGGCTCCCGCCCGTCGCAGGTGAACCGCCCCGCCGAGCCGATCCCTCCGTTCGGCGGCGACCCGTCCGGCCGCCCCGGCCCCGGTGGCCCCGGTGGCCCCGGTGGCCCCGGCCCCGGTGGCCCCCAGGGCGGTGGCTACGGCTACCCGCAGCCCGGCGGTGCCCCGACCTCGCCCGGCCCCGGCGGCCCGGGTGGTCCCGGCGGCTTCGGCGGCCCGGGCGGTCCCGGTGGTCCCGGTGGTCCGGGAGGTCCCGGCGGTCCCGGCGGCTTCGGTGCCGACCCCTCGCGGCCGGTCCCGCCCCCGCCCGGACCCGGCGGTCCCGGTGCTCCGCAGGCGTTCCACCAGTCCGGCCCGCAGGCCCCGCCCGGATTCCCGCAGGAGACCCAGCGGCCCCCGCAGCAGGGCGGTCCGTCCTTCGGCGGCGGTGACGACGACTGGGTGATCTCCCCGCCGACGTCCGGCCCGGGCGGCCAGGGCGGCCCCGGACAGGGCGGCTACGGCTACCCGCAGCCCGGCGCGACGCAGGCCCCGCCCGGACCCGGCGGCTTCCCGCAGCAGCCCCAGGCACCGCAGGGGCCCGCGACGTGGACGGCGACCATCGGCCCGGACCGCGACTACTTCATGGCGATGATGCAGCGCTCCGGCCCCGAGGCCACGGGCCTGAACCTGCCCGCGTACTCGCCCGAGCAGCAGCGCACGCTCACCGGCAACCAGCTCACGATCGGGCGCCGCCGGCATTCCACCGGCGACACCCCCGACATCGACCTGTCGACGCCGCCGGAGGACCCGGGCGTCTCGCACCAGCACGCGGTGCTGGTGCAGCAGCCGGACGGCAGCTGGGCGGTCGTCGACCAGAACTCGACGAACGGCACGACGGTCAACGGCTCGGACGAGCCGATCCAGCCCTTCGTCCCCGTACCGCTGCAGGACGGCGACCGGGTGCACGTGGGCGCCTGGACGACCATCACGATCCGCCGCGGCTGAACCCCCGCCCGGGCAGCCGCGTCACGACGGGAGGGGCCAGGCGTACGGCCCCTCCGGGTCGTCCAGCCAGGCCCACTGCCTCTCGCCGCTGACGGTGATGCCGTAGCGCTCGCGCTGCGGCCTGCCCTCCTGCTCCCACAACGCGTGCGCCTCCTGCGGGTCGAGGCTGCCGCGGGTCAGGGCCAGCAGGAAACGGAACAGGTCGTCCTCCCGGGCCCGGTGCGGCACCCCGCCCAGCTGGACCGGCTCGCCCCCGGGCCGGCCGGCGCCGCGCAGCGGCACGAAGTAGGCGGGCGTGTGCAGGAAGCGTCCCTCGGCGAGCCCGGCGCCCGTCACCGTCAGCATGATCAGGCCGGTGGCGAGCGGCACGAGGATCCGGCCGCCGGGGCGGCTCTGGGCGACCCAGGCGGGCGGGACGCCGCCCAGGGCGCAGGTGGCGATGATCCGGTCGAACGGCGCGCGCTCCGGCACTCCCCGGGCGCCGTCGCCGGTGACGACGACCGGGTGGTACCCGGCGGCTGCCAGGTGCCGGCGGGCCGACTCGGTGATCTCCGGGTCGAGGTCGACGGTGGTGACCTTGTCGTCGCCCAGCCGGTGGGCCAGCAGCGCCGCGTTGTAGCCGGTGCCGGCGCCGATCTCCAGGACCGTGTGGCCCTCCGCGACACCCAGCGCGGCCAGCATGTCCGCCATCAGGGACGGCTGGCTGCTGGAGGACACCAGCTCGCCGTCGCGCAGCCGGGTGGCCAGCGGGGTGTCCTCGTAGGCGCCCCGCATCCACCGCTCACGCGCTCCGGGGTCGGTGCTCTCTCCCCAGCGGCGTTCGTAGCCGCCCGCGACGCCGACGTAGTAGTACGGCACGAAGAGGTGCCGCGGTACCGCCGCGAAGGCCTCCCGCCAGCCCGGGTCGGCGTCCCAGGCCCCGCTCGCCCCGATCCGCCGCACCAGCGCCTCCCGCGCGGCGGCGGCGAGATCGTCGAGCTCCCTGCCGGGTGCGTAACCGCCCATGTCTCCACAGTAGGGGCAGGACCCTGACAACAGCGGCAGGGTCCTAGGTCTTGAGTCCTATGCCGGAGCGTCTGAGACCATGGAGCGCGTGAATGAGATTCGGCGCGGCACACTTCAGGAGCAGACCTTCTACGAGCAGGTCGGCGGGGAGGAGACCTTCCGTCGGCTCGTCCACCGCTTCTACGAGGGAGTCGCCGAGGACCCGCTGCTGCGGCCCATGTACCCCGAGGAGGACCTGGGCCCGGCCGAGGAGCGCCTCGTGCTGTTCCTCATCCAGTACTGGGGCGGCCCCACGACGTACAGCGACAACCGCGGCCACCCGCGGCTGCGGATGCGGCACGCGCCCTTCGCGGTCGACCGTGCGGCGCACGACGCGTGGCTGAAGCACATGCGGGTCGCCGTCGACGAGCTCGGGCTGTCCGAGGAGCACGAGCACACGCTGTGGAAGTACCTGACGTACGCGGCGGCCTCGATGGTCAACACCGAGGGCTGACGGCCGTCGAGGGCCAGGTCAGCGGACGCTGACGTCCAGCGCCCCGAGCCCGGCACGTCGTACGGCGATGGACCCGTACGGCGTGCGCAGCCTCAGCCACGCGCCCGACGAGAACAGCCCGAGCGGCACCCCGGGCCGCAGGAAGCCGAGGGACTGCGCCGCGTGCACGGCCCGCACGGGCAGCCGGGTGTCCCCGACCGTACGGGACCAGATGTCGCGTCCGATCCGGTCGAGTTCGGCCCGCGTCCGCTGCTCGGAGGACAACTCCTGCGTACGGGAACGGAACTCGGCGACGACGGCGGCGACGAGGGACCGCAGGGCGTCCGGCGCCGGCAGCCCCGGCTCGCTGCGCCAGCCGCCGCGCGGCGGCAGCACACCCGCCCACGGCGGCCCGGTCACCGCGCCCGGCACGACGGCCGTGCCGGCGTTCTCGTCCACCGTCTCCAGGAACTCACCGGCGGACACGGTCACGTCCAGCGTGACCTCAAGGCCCTTCTCGTACGGCTTCGCCAGCCGCACCGCCCGCACGGCCAGCACCTCGAAGGACGGGGGCCGTCCGAAGACGGCCAGTGCGGTGCCCGCTGCCTGCAGACGCACCGCGGCCCCACGGTCGTAGCGGAGCAGCCGGGAGAGGAAGGCCGCGAGATCCGCCGCCTCCCCCTCGTCGGCGAGGTGGAGCACCGTCATGCCGCGACGGCCCCCTCCTCGGCGTCATCCGTGTACTCGCTGAGGAACTCCCGTTCCTCGGCGGTGATCCGGCGCGGGCGCTGGGCCTCGAAGTCGAACGGCACGATCACCGTCGAGGCCCGCACGTAGACCTGGTCGTCGTCCTTCACCTCGTAGGTGAGGGTGAAGGAGGCGGCCCTGATCTCCGTGACCCACAGCTCGATGTCCACCGGGTGGTGCCGGTGGACGAGCTGCCGCTTGTAGTCGATCTCATGGCGTGCCACCACGGACCCCTGCTTGAAGTCCTTCTCCGGGCGGAACAGGAAGTCGATACGGGCTTCCTCCAGGTAGCGGAGGAACACCACGTTGTTGACGTGGCCGTACGCGTCCATGTCCGCCCAGCGCAGCGGGCAGCGGTAGATGTGCCGCAAGATCGATCAGCCCCGGGTCAGCTTCTTGTAGGTGGCGCGGTGCGGACGGGCGGCGTCCGGACCGAGTCGCTCGACCTTGTTCTTCTCGTACGACTCGAAGTTGCCCTCGAACCAGAACCACTTGGACTCGCCCTCGTAGGCGAGGATGTGCGTGGCGACCCGGTCCAGGAACCACCGGTCGTGGGAGACGACCACGGCCGCACCCGGGAACTCCAGGAGCGCGTTCTCCAGGCTGGAGAGGGTCTCGACGTCGAGGTCGTTGGTCGGCTCGTCGAGGAGCAGCAGGTTGCCGCCCTGCTTGAGGGTGAGCGCAAGGTTCAGACGGTTGCGCTCACCGCCGGAGAGCACGCCCGCCGGCTTCTGCTGGTCCGGACCCTTGAACCCGAAGGCCGACACATAGGCGCGGGACGGCATCTCGACCTGGCCGACGTTGATGTAGTCCAGCTCATCGCTGACAACGGCCCACAGCGACTTCTTCGGGTCGATGTTCTCGCGGCTCTGGTCGACGTAGGAGATCTTGACCGTGTCGCCGACCTTGATGGCGCCGGAGTCCGGCTCCTCGATGCCCTGGATCATCTTGAACAGGGTGGTCTTGCCGGCGCCGTTCGGGCCGATGATGCCGACGATGCCGTTGCGCGGCAGCGTGAAGCTGAGGTCGTCGATGAGCAGCTTGTCGCCGAAGCCCTTGCTGAGGTTGCTGACCTCGACGACGACGTTGCCCAGACGCGGGCCCGGCGGGATCTGGATCTCCTCGAAGTCCAGCTTCCGCATCTTGTCGGCCTCGGCGGCCATCTCCTCGTAGCGGGCCAGACGCGCCTTGGACTTGGCCTGACGCCCCTTGGCGTTGGACCGCACCCACTCCAGCTCTTCCTTGAGCCGCTTCTGCCGCTTGGCGTCCTTCTGGCCCTCGACCTTGAGGCGGGCGGCCTTGGTCTCCAGGTACTTGGAGTAGTTGCCCTCGTAGGGGTAGAGGCGACCGCGGTCGACCTCGCAGATCCACTGGGCGACGTTGTCGAGGAAGTACCGGTCGTGGGTGACCGCGACGACGGTGCCCGGGTACTTGGCCAGGTGCTGCTCCAGCCAGTTCACCGACTCGGCGTCGAGGTGGTTGGTGGGCTCGTCGAGCAGCAGCAGGTCGGGCTGCTCCAGCAGCAGCTTGCACAGCGCGACGCGGCGGCGCTCACCACCGGACAGGTTGGTGACGGGCCAGTCGCCGGGCGGGCAGCCCAGGGCGTCCATGGCCTGCTCCAGCTGGGCGTCCAGGTCCCACGCGTTGGCGTGGTCGAGGTCCTCCTGGAGCTTGCCCATCTCCTCCATGAGCGCGTCGGTGTAGTCGGTCGCCATCTGCTCGGCGATCTCGTTGAACCGGTCGAGCTTGCCCTTGATCCCGGCGACGCCCTCCTGGACGTTCTCCAGGACGGTCTTGTCCTCGGTCAGCGGGGGCTCCTGGAGCAGGATGCCGACCGTGTAACCGGGCGTGAGGAAGGCGTCACCGTTGGACGGCTGCTCGATGCCGGCCATGATCTTCAGGATCGTCGACTTGCCGGCGCCGTTCGGGCCGACGACGCCGATCTTCGCCCCCGGCAGGAAGCTGGTCGTCACGTCGTCGAGGATCACCTTGTCGCCGTGCGCTTTGCGCGCCTTGCGCATGGTGTAAATGAACTCAGCCAAGAGAAACCGTCCGGCAGCTTGAAACTGGCAGTGGGCAGATACACCCCATCTTGCCGTACCGCCACCCCTGGGTGGAAACGCGTATGGCCGGGGGCGGCTGACCTGGCATTTCTCGGATGCCTGCTGCCGGGCGACTGTCACTGTGGGTCGCCTATGGTCGACCTCGGGCAGCCTCGCACGGCCTGGGGACGGCCCAGGGGTGATCCCCTGCGGGCCGCCCCTGCATCGGGCCGGGTCGCCCTCGCTACCTGAGTGACAGGGCTGACGGCTCGCACCGCTCGACAGACGCGGACACTCCCGAAGCGCTGCCGCGGCCTGGGGATTCGTGAGATGTGGCTGGGCGGGCGGGGTGGGGATCCGTGTGGGAGTCACGTACTCCCTCGTACGCTGTCCCCGTGCCGTCCTCCCGCCTGCATCGCGTCGCCGTCCTCGTGCTCGTGGGGGCGAAACCGCTCGACGTCGGCATTCCCGCACAGGTGTTCACGACCCGCGCCAGCATGCCGTACGAGGTGCGCGTGTGCGGGGCGGCACCCGGGCTCGTGACCGGCGGCGACGGTCTGTCGTACGACGTCGCGCACGGGCTCGACGCGCTGGCGTGGGCCGACATCATCTTCATCCCCGGCTACCGGTTCCCGGACCGCGACGACCCGCCGCAGGCCGTCGTCGACGCGCTGATCGCGGCCCACGCCCGGGGCGCGCGGCTCGCCGCCATCTCTACGGGTGCCTTCGCGCTCGCCGCCACGGGCCTGCTCGACGGCAGACGCGCCACGACGCACTGGCACTACTCACGGGCGCTCGCGGCGAAGCACCCGCTCGTCCGGATCGACGAGGACGTCCTTTTCGTCGACGAGGGCAGCGTGCTGACGTCGGCGGGCGCCGCCTCGGGCATCGACCTGTGCCTGCACATCCTGCGCGGCGACCTCGGAGTGGCCGCGTCGAACCACGCGGCCCGGCGTCTGGTCGCGGCCCCCTATCGCAGCGGCGGCCAAGCGCAGTACGTGCCGCGCAGCGTGCCCGAGCCGCTCGGCGAGCGGTTCGCCGCCACCCGCGAGTGGGCGCTGCACCGCCTCGGCAAGCCCCTCACCCTCGACGTGCTCGCACGGCACGCGGCGGTCTCGCCCCGTACGTTGTCGCGGCGCTTCGTCGAGGACACGGGGTACACGCCCATGCAGTGGGTCATGCGCGCCCGAATCGACGTGGCCCGTGAGCTGCTGGAGCGTTCGGAACGGGGCGTGGAGCAGATCGCCGCCGACGTCGGTCTGGGCACCGGTGCGAATCTGCGGCTGCACTTCCAGCGCATCCTCGGCACCACGCCGAGCGAGTACCGGCGCACCTTCGCCCGGGGCGAGTAGCCCGCCGTCCCGTGGCGCACGTGGCCCGTGGCGCGATCCTTTTGAACCGTGGCGATCCCGCCGCTGTCCCGGGCGGATGCCTGCCGCGACGCTGGTGACGAACCGGAGAGACCCGAAGGGACAACACCACTCATGACGCGCATCGCAATCAACGGATTCGGCCGCATCGGACGCAATGTGCTGCGCGCACTGCTCGAACGTGACAGCGCCCTCGACATCGTCGCCGTCAACGACCTCACGGAGCCCGCCACCCTCGCCCGGCTGCTCGCCTACGACACGACGGCCGGCCGGCTCGGCCGCCCGGTGTCCGCCGACGGGGACACCCTCGTCGTCGACGGCCGCCGCATCAAGGTGCTCGCCGAGCGCGAGCCGGCGCAGCTGCCCTGGGCCGAACTCGGCGTCGACATCGTCCTCGAAGCCACCGGCCGCTTCACCTCGGCCAAGGCCGCCCGTGCCCACCTCGACGCCGGCGCGAAGAAGGTACTCGTCAGTGCGCCGTCGGACGGCGCCGACGTCACGCTCGCGTTCGGGGTCAACACCGACGCGTACGACCCGGACGTGCACACGGTCGTCTCGAACGCCTCGTGCACGACCAACGCGCTCGCGCCGCTGGCCGCGGTGCTCGACGAACTGGCGGGCATCGAGCACGGCTTCATGACGACGGTGCACGCCTACACGCAGGAGCAGAACCTGCAGGACGGTCCGCACCGCGACGCCCGTCGCGCCCGCGCCGCCGCCGTCAACATCGTGCCGACCACGACGGGCGCCGCCAAGGCGATCGGTCTCGTGCTGCCGAACCTCGACGGCAAGCTGTCGGGCGACTCGATCCGCGTGCCGGTTCCGGTCGGCTCGATCGTCGAACTCAACACGACCGTCGCCCGTGACGTGACGCGCGACGACGTGCTGGCGGCCTACCGCGCCGCGGCGGAGGGCCCGCTCGCCGGCGTCCTCGAGTACTCCGAGGACCCGCTCGTGTCCGCCGACATCACGGGCAACCCGGCCTCGTCGATCTTCGACTCCGCCCTCACCCGCGTCGACGGCCGCCACATCAAGGTGGTCGCCTGGTACGACAACGAGTGGGGCTTCTCGAACCGCGTGATCGACACCCTCGAACTCCTCGCCGGCCGCTGACGGCTGACGGCTGACGGCTGACGAGAGTGGCCCGGGCGGTGCCGCCCGGCCGGGTCACTCCCCCGCCGTGGCCTCCCTGCGCCGCAGCACGACCAGCGTCGTCCCGCCGATCAGGACCAGGCCGATGGCGACGCCGACGATCACGGGGGTTATCTCCGAGCTGCCCGTTTCGGCGAGGTTGGTGTCCGTGGCGGTGCCGCCCACCGTCGCGGGGCTCGGTTCGCTGAGGGTCTGGGTGGTGGTGCCGGTGTCGCTGCCGCGCGTCCGGCAGTCCAGCATGCCGGTGAAGCGCTTCTCGAAGCCGCCCGGGCCGTGGATCGTGAAGTCGTAGGCCTGGTCCTCCTGGAGCGGCACCGTCACCGTGCGGGTCTCGCCGGCGGCGATGGTGTGCTCCAGACCGGCCAGTTCGAAGGTGAACGGCTCGTCGCCCTGGTTGGACGCGATGATGTCGACACCGCCCTCGGCGCAGTTCTCCGCCGCCGACAGCGCCGGGACCGGGCCCTGCTTCGCCCAGGTGGCCCCGGCCGTCGCGGACACCGTCGACTCGCTGGAGCCGGCCAGGATCTGGGTCTGGCTGCGGTTCTCGGAGGCGAAGGCCCGGCCGACCGGCACGGTCGTCGAGGCCTGCACGGTCAGGTCCGCCGTACCGGCTGCCGCGTCCTCGGGCACGTCGAAGTACACCTGCCCGCCGTCGGACGTGGTGGTGACGGCCTTGCCCTGCTTGTCGACGACCTGCACCCCGCTCGTGGCGGCGTCCGCGGGCGGGGTGACCGTCGCGCTGCCGGCGTTGGTGCGCACGGTCACCGGTCCGATCCGCTCCCCCGGCCGGCCGGATACGGCGGGCGGCTCCAGGGTGAGCGAGGCCCGGGGTTCGGGCAGATCGCGGGCGCTCTTCTCCAGGTGGTCCGCGAGCTGCTCGGCCTGCGGATCGAGGGCGTCGACGGGCACGTCGTCCGAGTAGCGCCAGATCGCCACCTGCGTGCCGGCCGCCGCGTCCTGCTCGGTCAGCGCACCACGCACGCCCGCCTTCCGCGCCAGCGTCGCGAGGTCGTTCACCTGCGGGTAGGAGTTCTGCAGAATCCAGCGGATCTTGCCGGCGTCCTTGTTGGTGCCCAGGGACGTGCCGCTCCAGGGCGTCTCGTGGTACTTGGCGTCCCGCTGCGTGGGGTTGTGGAGGTCGACGCAGTACGTCTGCAGCATGCCGCCGCCGTCGACGGACATCTCGAACAGGCCCGCCGAGATCTCCTGGTCGCCCGTGCCGGCGTGTATCACTGCCGCGCCGTACGTCTTGAGGCCGCCTATCGTCGCGGCCGCTCCGCCCTGTCTCTGTGTCGTCTCGTCGGCGACGGCCCGGCCGGCACCGGCCAGACCGCCCGCGGCGACGAGCCCGGACACCACTGTCGCGGTGGCGAGACGAGTCGCCGCTCGCCTGCGTACGAACACCTCAGAGAACGAAGCAAACACCGAATTCCCCTTCGAGCAGGACCGTTGACGTGGGGGGACGGTCCCACCAGCAGAATCAGAGGCCTCACAGGACACAAGAGACCCGAGAACCATGTCCGGCATCCTAGGGACGCGGGGGACCCCGCCCGCCGGTCAGACGGTCGGACGAGTGATCCGACTCGGAATCGTTATCGCCAAGATCCCTGGTGGGCAGGGCTTATCGACAAATCCACCCTTGACCGTTCGGTGCGCACCGGGCGATAAGGCGTAGTTCGGGCGGACGGCCGCGGTTGGGTGATTTGACGCTACGTCAATACGGCTGACTCCGGCCGACGTTGGTCGGCGGGCTCCGCTGGTTCCGCCGAACCATTGGGCGATGTCTCCCAGTTGGGCTCCGGATGGGTCGGCGCAGGCGCCGTCTCCGCCTTGCCGGCGCGCCTGAAGGCCGAGGTGCCCCAGGCCAGATCGTGTCCGATCGACACGGCGTCGATGTCCGCCGACGTCCAGCTCTGCCCCTCGCGTACGTCGGTCCGCACCTTCAGCCTGCCCTGCACGATCACGGGCTCGCCGACCGTCAGCGATGCCGCCGTGTTCGTGGCCAGCTGGCGGTTGGCCCACACCGTGAAGAAATTGGTGTGCCCGTCCGTCCACGTGTTCTTCTCGCGGTCCCAGTAGCGCGCGGTGACCGCCAGCCGGAACCTCGCCGACGGGCCGGACGCCATCTCCCGGTACACCGGCTGCGTCGCCACCCTGCCGACCGCGCAGACCATCGTCTCGTTCATCGCGAACCCTCCCTCGCCCGAGTGCGGCGACGCACCGGGCCGACACGCGTACGGGCCCGTCCCGTACGGCTGTGTCTTCCAGACTGCCGTCGCCGGGCCGGGCCCGCTGAGCGCTGTGGATCGCCGGGTGCCTGTGGATAACGCAGTCACCCAGGCGGGTGATGCCGGGTGGGGCGGGGTGGGTGGAGTGGGTGGCGACCCCGCCCCCGGTCTCACCACCATGGCGTCACTGTCACGGAGTCACTGTCACGGAGTCGCAGTCACGGCGTCGCTGTCACGGCGTCATTGCCAAGGCGTCACCGCCCCGCCCCCACCACCCTCCCGTACTGCTCCCGGACCTCGCAGTACCGCAGCAGTTCCGCCGCCACCGGATCCAGGACCCGGGCCCGGCCGCATCCGGCCGCCGCCTCCCGCAACCGGCGTTCCGCCTCCAGGCCGTAACGCCGTGCCGGGCCGCGGGCCGCCATCCGGCAGCTCCACTCGATGAGCGGTCCGCCGACGATGCCGATCACCATCAGCAGCACCGGCACCCCCAGGTTCGGCGCCATGACCCCGATGATCTGACCCAGCAGCCACAGCCCGCCCAGGAACTGCAGGATCGTCATGGACGCCTGGGTGAGCACGGCCACCGGCCACCACCCCGGGCGCGGCGGCCGCCCCGCGGGCACGCCCGCGCGCACGGTCAGCTCGTCCAGCGCCTCGGGCAGTCCATGCGAACCACGGAGGGCCGCCTCGCGCACCGCCTGCGCCCAGGGCGCCGGCAGCCCGGCCGACGCCCGGTCGGCCACGGTCCGCACCGCCTGCTCGACCCTCTGACGGGCCGTCGCCTCCTCGTCGGCCTGCGTGCGCGAGGGGAGCCGGCCCGTGGTGGGCTCGCCGCGGTCCTGGTACCAGCGCCACAGCCGCAGCCAGGGCGTGCCGCAGGCCCGGTTGGCGTTGCGCAGCCAGGCGCGCTCGGCCGCCTCGCCCGCCGCCGTGGCGCCCACCGCGTCCGCCAGCCGGTCGGAGAACTCCTCCCGTGCCTGTTCGCTGAGCCCGGTACGCCGCTGGGTGGCGTAGAGGGGCCGCAGCCGCGCCGCGGCGACGTCCACGTCGGCCGAGATGCGGCGGTTCGCCGCCCCGCGCTCCGAGACGAACTGGCCGAGCACTTCGCGCAGTTCCCCGACGCCGTCCCCGGTGAGCGCGGACAGC
Source organism: Streptomyces collinus (assembly GCF_031348265.1). NCBI lineage: Bacteria > Bacillati > Actinomycetota > Actinomycetes > Kitasatosporales > Streptomycetaceae > Streptomyces > Streptomyces collinus. The sequence goes on from NZ_CP133771.1 coordinate 3,131,470, forward strand.
GCGAGCACGGTCGTGCCCGGTTCGCCGTACTCCCCGAGGGCGATGCCGTCCTCGTCGAGAAGCCGCCGCAGATCGTCGAGGACCTGCTCGGCGGCTTCCCCGGGCAGCCGGTCGACCTGGTTGAGGACGACGAACATGACCTCGGCGTGGGCCGCCATCGGCCGCAGATAGCGCTCGTGGAGGACGGCGTCGGCGTACTTCTCCGGGTCGACGACCCAGATGACCGCGTCGACGAGCCCGAGGATGCGGTCCACGTGCCGGCGGTGCTGTACGGCCGCCGAGTCGTGGTCGGGCAGGTCGACCAGGACGAGTCCGCGCAGCGGCGACTCGCCGTCCCCGGTCGGCAACGGACGGCGGCGCAGCCGGGGCGGGATCCCGAGCCGTTCGATCAGGCCGGCCGCCCCATCGCTCCAACTGCACGCGATGGGCGCGGCGGTGGTGGGGCGGCGTACGCCCGTCTCCGAGATGGTCACCCCGGCGAGCGCGTTGAACAGCTGCGACTTGCCGCTGCCGGTGGCGCCCGCGATGGCGACGACGGTGTGCTGCCCGGAGAGCCTGCGCCGCGCGGCCGCCTCGTCGAGTACCCGGCCGGCCCCCGAGAGAGTCCGGCTGTCGAGCCGGGTGCGGGAGAGCCCCACGAGTTCGCGCAGGGCCTCGAGCCGCGAGCGCAGCGACCCCTCGTGCACCAGTGGGGTCACCGTTGGCGAGGCGGCGGAGCGGTTGTCCGTCATGGGGAACCTGACTCCTTCGGCTGTCTCGGCGACCCGGCGCGCGATGAGTCCGTCGTCCCAGGTCTCGGTGGAGTCGGTACGCGTCGCACACTCTCCGCCCGGGGCGCTCCGGTCGCCGCCGCCATGGTGGGCGTCGTCATCCGGCTCATCGGCGTGCTCGGTGGGGTCCTGGTCGGTGACGGTCACCGCTCACCTCTCCTTCTGCAGTACGGACAGCGCGGCGATGAGCTCGGCTTGGGGCTCGGGGTGAACGTCGAGCGCGTCGAGCGGGGCGAGCCGGCGCTCACGTTCGGCGTGCACGACCCGGTCCACGTGCTCAGTGAGCAGCCTCCCGGCGCGGTCGCGCAGTCGTAGTGCGCCATGGGCGCCCATCCGCTCGGCGAGGCTCTCACCGGCCATCCGGCCCCGGCGGCCGCCCAGCAGGGAGGTGGCGACCAGGGCGGCGACCAGTTCGGGGTCGGGTGCGAGGTTGCGGTCGAGCTCGCGCACCTCCTCCTCGGCCTGCTCCTCGAGCTCGCGCCGCCACCGCCGTACGGCGAGCCCGATGCGGTGCTCGGCGTTGTCCGCGCCGGAATCACGTGCGGCGAGTTCCGGGGCGCTGGAGGCCGGTTCGCGCCGCCAGGCGTTGTCGACGCGCTCGTCGGCGGCGGTGACGGCGCACAGGAGCAGCGTGCTGAGGCTCTCCACAAGCGCGTCGAGGAGTTCGGCGGCCGTGCAGTCCAGGGGGAAGGCGCGCCATCGCTTCAGCGCGTCCCCGGCGAGGACCGCCCCGCTCTGCAACCGGCCCCGCACGCGCGTGTGCTCGCTGTCGTACGCGCCTTCCACGGCGGAGGTGAGCCGCAGTGCGGCGGCGTACTGCGCGGCGGCGGCACCGGCCAGCTCCGGCATCCGGGACTTGAGGGAGTCGAGGACACCGTAGGCCGTACGGGCGAGGACGTGCTGCCGGGCCGCGGGGTCCTGGGCCTGGTGCACCAGCCAGGTGCGCAACTGGGCGACGGCGGACGCCGGCAGGAGCCCGCCGCCCCAGGCGGACTCGGGCAGTTCGGGCACGGTGAAGCGTGGCACCTCGCCGAGCCCGGCCTTGGTGAGCAGGGCCCCGTACTGCCGCGACACCTCGTTGACCACCTGGTGAGGCACCCGGTCGAGCACGGTCACGAGGGTGACGTCGTACTCCTTGGCGGTGCGCAGCATGTGCCAGGGGACGGCGTCGGCGTAGCGGGCGGCCGTGGTGACCATGACCCAGATGTCGGCGGCGCAGATGAGTTCGGAGGCCAGAACCCGGTTGTCGGAGACCAGGGAGTCGATGTCCGGCGCGTCGAGGAGGGCGAGCCCGGGCGGGAGTGTCTCGGCGGTCTCGACGCGCAGCACGCGCGCGGGGTTCTCGCCGGGGAGCAGCAGGTCGTCGGTGGAGTCCTGTTGGGGCACCCACACGCGCGTGAGGTCGGGCAGCACCCTCATCCCGCTGAACCAGTGGTGGTCCTCCGGATGGCAGACCAGCACGGGGGTGCGTGTCGTCGGCCGCAGCACGCCCGCCTCGCTGACCCGCCGTCCCACGAGGGAGTTCACGAGCGTCGATTTCCCGGCTCCGGTCGACCCCCCCACGACGGCCAGAAGCGGCGCTTCGGGCTCCCGCAACCGGGGCACCAAGTAGTCGTCGAGCTGCGCGAGGAGTTCGTCGCGGTTGGCACGCGCGCGTGGGGCCCCCGCCAGGGGCAGCGGGAAGCGTGCGGCGGCGACACGGTCGCGCAGGGCGGAGAGTGCGTCGAGCAGCTGAGGCCGTACGTCCAAGGTCACCACATGTGAAGAATGCCCAATTTTAGGGGAATTCTGAAGCATATGAGCATGTCTGCGCGCCGACAGAACACAAGGGACGGAAGGGACGACTGGGACACAGGCAGACTCCAGGCATAACGAGTGCACAACACCCGATGCCTCTGACGCCAAAAGCGATGCACGATTCGTACCTGCCTGCGATTATCAGGACCGCTTCACTGAACCTCCACATCGAGCCACGGAGGCGAAGCAACAGGGACAAGGTCGCGGGAGCCCTATCCTTGTCCCCGGCAACGTCACGGATCGGCCCACACCCGGGCACCCAGACAGAGGCCACCACACCCGGCCCCCGTAGCTCAGTGGATAGAGCAGGCGCCTTCTAAGCGCTTGGCCGCAGGTTCGAGTCCTGCCGGGGGCGCAAGTCTCCGCCCTCCCTTTGGGGAGGGCTTTTTGCTGGTCAGAGCACATGCCGCCCGACATGCCGAAGCCCCGGACGCCCTCCCGATGAGGCCCCTTCGGCCGCATCGGCACCCGCATCACCCCCACGTCCGTACCACAGCGCAACAGCCGCACGGACGACCATTCCGCGCCCATCGTCACCCCGCACGGAATTGGACAGCTGAGTCAGCGCCGAATCCGAAGAGGGTTCGCGGCGGCCGGGAGCCGTGCACGTGTTGGAGTGAGTGCAGGAACGCCTGGTGCGTCATGCCCGGCTTGCGACGGATGGCGGCGATCGGCGATCAGGGTCGGCGTCGGCATCCTTCGTTTCTCCGGTGGAACGCGTGGCGATCGGCATCGCGGGGAAATCCGCGATGCCGATCTCGACGGGTGTGTGGTTCTCGTGGTGGATCGGCGCCGCGTGGTCAGCCCGCGGTCTGCTGCATCGGTTCCGGGGTGGCCGTCCGGTGGCGCCGGGCGGCGAGGCCGAGTGCGGCGGTGGCGACGGCCCCGGCGAGGGCGAGTACGCCCAGGGCGTTCGCCAGGGTGCCGACGGCGGAGGCGAGCGCGAGGACCACGAGCGGGCAGATGAACTGGCCGAGGAAAAAGAAGCCCGTCCACAGGCCGGTGCCGCGGCCGCGGTCGGCGTAGTGGAGCTTGGACATGGCGAGGGTGAGCAGGCTCGGCAGCATGATGCCGCTGCCGAGGCAGTTGATCACCGCGCCGGCGGTCAGTACGACGGGGTTGGGGGCGAGCCAGATCACCGCGAAGCCGAGGGCGGACAGGCCGAAGGCGGTGGGCAGCCAGGCTTGCGGGCTGCGGCCGGCCTTGGCGAAGACGACGGCGCCGATCACGACCGCGGCACTGGAGCCGGCTGTGGCCAGTCCGATCACGCCGGGGTTGCTCACGCCCATGTCGTTCAGGAGGAATGCCATCTCCACCTGGACGGTGTAGAAGAGGATGGCGCCGAGGAGGGTCAGCGCGCAGGTGCCGGCCAGCGGACGCCAGGGGAAGGGTCTCTTGGCCATCGGTTCCGAGGCGGTGACGGAGGGCTCTTCCACGTGGTCCGCCGGCCGGGGCCGCGGCAGGAAGGCGGCCATGGCCGGGGCGAGCAGCAGGCTCACCGCGTAGGCCCAGAACGGTGCGCGCCAGCCGGCCGATCCGGCCGCGCCGCCCAGCACGAAGAAGGCCGTCGCGGAGATCGAGGCGCACATCGTCTGCATCGCGAGGTAGCGGTCGCGTTGCCGGCCGGAGTAGTAGTCGCCGATCAGCGTGGTGCTGCAGGTCATGATGGCGGCTTCGGCGACACCGACGAGGGCGCGGCTGGCGACGATGGCGCCGAGGGAGTCCAGCCACAGGGGGGCGGTGCCGAGGATCGCGTACAGCACGGTCGAGACGACGAGCAGGCGTTTGCGGCCGAGCCGGTCGGCGATGACACCGGCGAAGGGGGCCAGCAGCGCCAGGGAGAGGGCGGGGATGGTCAGGGCCATGGGGACGAGCGCGTCGACGCCCGGCACGTCGGCGAAGTGGGACTGCATCTGCGGCAGGACGGGGGCGATGAGTACGGCGCCCAGGATGGGCAGGCAGCTTCCAGCCATCAGCAGCGTGAGGCGAAGCCTGTGGCCGGGGCCGGAGACGGTCTGCTCGGGTCGGTCGTCTGCGACAGCTTCGGACGTCGGGGACGGGAGCGGGGGCACGGGTGCAGGCATGCGGGAACTCCACGTGGCGGGTCGGGAGGGGGGCGGGATGGTGCGGCCGTCGTGGTCGGGCCGCCCGGTATCCGTGGCAGGTTCGGAGCGGGGAGCCGATGACTGCCGGACGTCGCGGCGGGCCGGCTCGCCGGGCGCCTGCCGGGTCCCGGCAGCGGGGGATGGTGTGGCTACGGCGCCGGGTGGAGATGACTATGGGCCAACGGATAGGTCCTGCCTAGCCCTCATCCGATCGATATCGAAGATGTGGATCATCCGGACCTTGGATGCCAGGCACCTGCACGGACCCGCTATCTCGATGCGACCGTGGCGATACGGCCGGGCTCGGAAGCGGCCAGCTCCGCTCCCACGCGGGCCGCGGTCTCGCGCAGCCAGATGTGGGCCGCGTCGTGGGTGTGCACCGGGTGCCACCACAGTGCCTCCTGGAGAGGCACCGCCCCGTAGGGAGGTTCCATGAGGCGTACGGCGGCCACGCCGCGCAGCAGCTCGGCCAGGCGCTGCTGCACCAGAGCGATCCGGCGGGTGCCGGCGACCAGGAAGGGCAGCGCCTGGAAGCTGTCGACGGAGATCTCCACGTGGGGATCGACACCGAGCATGCTCAGCTGCCGGGCGGCCGGAGCGTCGTAGGCGCGCTGGTAGATGACCCAGGGCAGCCGTGCCAGGTCCTCCATGGTCAGCTGGTCGCCGACCTCGTCGTTCGTCTCGGCCACCAGGAAGGCCCAGCGGTCGGTGAACAGGTCGACGGCGGGGAAACCGCCGATGATGCCGCGCGGCATCAGCAGCCCGTCGGCCGTGCTGAGCAGCGGTGCGGTGTCCTCCGTGACGTCGATGGGCGTCCGCTGGAAGCGCAGCCGTACCCCCGGGGCCTCGGCGTGCACGGTCCGGGCGAGCTCCGCGCCGAACACGGTGAGGGCGTAGTCGGAGGTGAGCAGGGTGAACTCGTGCTCCTCGCTGCCCGGGGCGAAGTCGGCCCTGCTGCTGAAGACCCGTTCCAGCAGGTCGCAGGCGGTCGAGGTGCGGTCCAGCAGAGCGCGGCCGAGAGCGGTCAGTTCGTACTGTTTGCCGACGCGCGCGAGCAGGTCGTCGTCGAAGTGGCGGCGCAGGCGGGCCAGGGCCGCGCTCATCGCCGGCTGGCTGAGCCCGACGCGCTGCCCGGCGCGGGTGACGTTGCGCTCCTCCAGCAGGGCCCGCAGGGACAGGACGAGATTGAGATCGAGGCCGGAGAGGGACACGACGCCTCCAGAGCGAGGCCGCTTGCGGCGGAAACATTTGCACCGTGGATGATCAACATCTAAAGAATCTATTTCCCAGATTACGGGGTGGGAGTCAGATTGGTCGCACCGCAATCTGGAGGACATTCCCGTGAAACCCGCAGCCGCTTCCGCGTCCTTTTCCGGTCCCTTCGCCCTTGGCGTCGTCTCTGACTCTGACCAGGCGACTTTCCCCGGTCTTGTGATCCCCGGGGGGCGCGTGCTGGATCTTCGCACGGCCCTCGGAGAGCCGGCCCTGACGACCCGGGGGATTTTCGAGCACTGGGACGAGATACTCCCTCGCCTGCACGAGCTCGCGGCCGACGAGACGGCCGACTGGCGGCCGTTGGAGCACCTGCGGGTGCACGCGCCGGTCGAGCCCCGCCAGGTCTTCCAGTCCGGCGCCAACTACCGGCAGCACGTGATCGATCTGGAGGTCGCCCATCGCGCCCCCGACGACCCCCGCACGGTCGAGGAGGCGCGCGCGGAGATCGCCGCGGTCATGGACCGGCGGGCGGCCGAGGATCTGCCGTACGCGTTCATCGGCCTGCCGAGCGCGATCACCGGCCCCTTCGATGACGTCGTACTTCCGGACTGGGCGCAGCAGCCGGACTGGGAGCTGGAGTTGGCGGCCGTCATGGCGAGGCCCGCCTACCGGGTGACGGTCGAGGAGGCCCTGGAGTACGTGGCCGGCTACACCATCGCCAACGACCTCACCGACCGCGCGACCGTCTTCCGCCGGGACATGAAGGCCATCGGCACCGACTGGCTGCGCTGCAAGAACGCTCCCGGTTTCACCCCGCTCGGCCCGTGGATCGTGCCCGCCGAGTCGATCGCCGACCCGGGTGACCTGCGCGTCACGCTGAAGCTCAACGGCGAGACCATGCAGGACGAGTCCACCAAGGACATGCTCTTCGGCATCGCCCGGCTGGTGTCGTACATCTCCCAGACCTCCCGGCTCCTGCCCGGCGACCTTGTGCTCACCGGCAGCCCGGCCGGCAACGGCATGCACTGGGGACGGCTGCTGCGCGACGGTGACGTCATGGAGGGCTCCATCACGGGTCTGGGCGCGCAGCGCACCCGCTGCGTCGCCGAGGGGACCGCGTCGTGACGGCCCCGCTCGACCCCACGGACGCCGAGGGCGCGATCAACGGCGCCGCCAAGCGGTATTCCAACTGGGGGCGTTGGGGCGAGGACGATGTGCTCGGCACGCTGAACTTCCTCGACGAGGCCAAGCGCCGCGAGGGCGCGGCACGGGTCCGCCGGGGCGTGAGTTTCTCGCTGTCGCAGCGGTTCGACATGAACGGGCCGCAGAAGGGCTGGCGCCGCCGCACCAACCCCGTCCACACCATGCTGGACACGGGAACGGACGCGGCGCTGGGCAACCAGGGCTTTCCGCACGGCATCGGCGGCGCCGACGACGTGATCACGATGCCTCTGCAGTGCTCCACCCAGTGGGACGGGCTCGGGCACATCTTCGACCACGGCAAGGCGTGGAACGGACGCGACGCCGCGAAGACCGTCACCTCGGACGGCGATCTGGTCACCGGCATCGAGCACATGGCCCCGTACGTCGCCGGGCGCGGAGTCCTCCTCGACGTCGGCCGGATGATCGGCGACGAACGCGGGGAACTGCCGGACGGTTTCGCGATCACCGAGGAACACCTGACCGCGACCGCCGAAGCGCACGGCGTGGCCGTCGGCCGCGGGGACATCGTCGTCGTCCGGACCGGGCGGCTGACGCGCGCCCGCCGCGAGGGTTGGGGTGACTACGCGGGCGGCGACTCTCCCGGCCTGTCCTTCACCACCGCCGGCTGGCTGCACACGAGCGAGATCGCCGCGATCGCCACCGACACGTGGGGCTTCGAGGTACGGCCGAACGAGTTCGACGGCGCCTTCCAGCCGCTGCACCAGGTCGTCATTCCCAACATGGGCCTGCTGATCGGCGAGATGTGGGACCCCGACGCTCTCGCGGCCGACTGCGCCTCCGACGGCGTGTACGAGTTCTGGCTCACCGCCGCGCCCCTGCCCATCACCGGAGCCGTCGGCTCCCCTGTCAATCCGGTCGCCGTCAAGTGACCTGCCCAACAAAGGAGTTGGCCATGGAAGGAAAGAGAGTCCTGGTCATCGGAGGGGGCACCTCCGGCAACGTCATGACCGTGCTGCTGCGGCGGGCCGGCATCGACGTCGACCTCGTCGAGGTCAGGCCGGACTGGAACGTACGCGGCTCCGGCATCACCCTTCAGGGCAACGCCCTGCGCGTGCTGCGCGAGATCGGTGTCTGGGACGAGGTCCGCGAGCACGGCTTCGGCTTCGACGCCCTGGGGCTGACGACGCCCGACGGCACCGTGCTCCACGTCGGTGACGTCCTCCGCACCGGCGGAGACGACCTCCCCGCCACCCTCGGCATGCAGCGCCCGGTGCTCCAGCGCATCCTCGTCGACGCCGTCCGGGCATCCGGCGCGAACGTCCGGCTGGGCACCACCGCCGAGATCCTCACCGAGGACGAGACATCAGCGACCGTCCGGTTCAGTGACGGCACCGAGGGCCGCTACGACCTCGTCGTGGCCGCCGACGGCCTGCACTCCGCGACCCGCGTCGCCCTGGGCACCGGCGTCGAACCCGAGCCGACCGGCATGGCCATCTGGCGTGTCCCGGCGCCCCGCCCGGCCGGAGTGGAGTGCAGCGTCCTCTCTCACGGAGGACCCTGCTACATCGCCGGCTACACGCCCACCAGCGAGGACACGATCTACGCCTATCTGGTGGAGGCCGCCCGCGGCCGCGCCGCGATCCCGCCCGAGTCCTACGCGCGGGAGATGCGCCGCCTCGCCGAGGGCTACGGCGGTGCCTGGGACGAGATCCGTGACTCGATCACCGACCCGGCGCAGGTGAACTACACCTGGTTCGACCGGATGCTGGTCGAGGGGTCCTGGCACCGGGGCCGGGTCGTCCTCGTCGGCGACGCCGCGCACTGCTGCCCACCCACGATGGCCCAGGGCGCGGCCATGGCCCTGGAGGACGCCTGGGTGCTGTCCCAGCTGCTGACCAGCGGATCCGCGTGGGACGAGGAACTGCTCACGCGCTACTACGAGCGGCGGATCGACCGGGTCCGGATGGTCGTCGAAGCGTCCGTGCAGATCGGGCAGTGGCAGCTCGACGGCGTGCCCGGTGATGTGCCCGGGCTGCTGGAGGCCACCATGCCGGTGCTCAAGGAGCTGCCGTGACGGCCCACCCGCCCCCGGCTACCGCTGGGAGCCGCCCCCAGCCCGACCCCCGCCCCTCGGCGAGCACGGACGCGCACCCCGTTCGGACGGTGGACGTGCACGCGCACCTCCTCCTGCCCGAGGTCGAGGCCCTGGTGGCCGACCTGCCGGACCTGGCGGAGGCCAAGGCCCTCGACGCCCGCCGCAACGGGCCCGCGGCCCAGGCCGTCAGCGGCCCCATGGTCGCCGAGCGCATTCCGAGGCTGACGGACGTTGCCGTACGACTGGCCGCGATGGACGCGCAGGGCGTGGACGTCCAGCTGGTCAGCCCGTCCCCCTCGCACTACCACTACTGGGCGGACGAGGAGACGGCCGAGAAGCTCTACCGGCTCGCGAACGAGGCGACGGCCGCGCACTGCGCACAGGCGCCCGACCGGCTGCGAGGGCTCGGTCTCGCCCCCCTCCAGCATCCGGAGCAGGCCGTGCGGGCCCTCGAACACGCCCAGGACCAGGGACTTCTGGGTGTCGAGATCTCCAGTCACGCACCGGGCCGCGAGCTGTCCGACCCTGCGTACGAACCCTTCTGGACCCGGGCCGAGGAGTCGGGCGCGATCCTCTTCCTGCACCCCTTCGGCTGCACGCTCGACGAGCGCCTCGACCAGTGGTACCTGTCCAACACCGTCGGCCAGCCCACCGAGAACGCCGTCGCGCTCTCGCACCTGATCTTCTCCGGGGTGCTGGACCGGCACCCGGAGCTGAAGGTCATCGCCGCGCACGGGGGCGGGTATCTGCCCACCCACATCGGCCGGTCCGACCACGCCTGGTCGGCCCGCTCCGACGCGGGCGCCGGCTGCGCCCACCTGCCCAGCAGCTACCTCAAGCGCTTGTACTTCGACTCGCTGGTCCACGACCCGCAGGTACTGCGGGCGTTGGTCGGCGCGGTCGGCCCGGACCGTGTGCTGCTCGGCTCCGATTTCCCCTTCGACATGGGCACCGAGGACCCCGTCGGCGCACTGCGCGCCGCACGCCTGCCCGACGACGACTTCCATGCCGTGCGCGGTGGCAACGCGACAACGCTGCTGCGCCTGACCTGACCCCCCACGGGAGGAAAACCCACCATGGACGCACGCCTGCTCACCCATCTGCGGCACGTCGACCTCGCCGTGCCCGACTACGACAAGCAGCTCGACTTCTACGCCGGCGTCTGGGGCCTGACCCAGGTCGCCGAGGACTCCGGCATCTCCTTCCTCGCCGCCGAGGGCAGCCCCGAGCAGTACGTGGTGCGGCTGCGCAAGGCCGAGGAGAAGCGCCTCGACCTCGTCTCGTACGGCGCCGGCTCCACCGAGGACGTGGACACCCTCGCCGAGCAACTCCTCGTGGGTGGCGTGCAGTTGATCTCCCAGCCGGGCAAGATCGACACACCCGGCGGCGGCTACGGCTTCCGCTTCTTCGACGTCGACGGCCGCACCATCGAGGTCGCCGCCGATGTCGAGGCACGGCAGCACCGCCGTATCGAGGAGAAGGAGGCGATCCCGGTCCGCCTGTCGCACGTGGTACTCAACTCCCCGGATCTGAACAGGACCCGTGAGTGGTACGAGACCCACCTCGGCTTCCGGCTCTCCGACACCCTCGGCACGCCGCACATGGGCGAGGTCATGCACTTCATGCGGATCTCCAACCAGCACCACTCCATGGCTATCGCCAAGGGCCCGCACACCTCCCTGCACCACGTCTCCTTCGAGATGCGCGGCCTGGACGAGTACATGCGCGGCTCCGGCCGCGTGATCCGCGCCGGCTTCAAGAAGGTCTGGGGGCCGGGCCGGCACATGGCGGGCGACAACACGTTCACGTACTTCCTGGACCCGCACGGCAACACCGTCGAGTACACGACGGAACTGGAGCTGCTGGACGAGGACACCTGGCACCCCCACGTCTACGACTTCTCCCAGCCCGAGGTCACCGACCAGTGGGGCACCGCCAATCCCATGAACGAACTGGTCGCCAAGGAGTCCTTCAACGACGTCGACCGCGGCTGCTTCGTCGCCCCGCCGGTCTGACCCCCTCGAACCCCGGGGACGCGGTGGCCCTGTCACCGCCCTGACGCCCTTGCCGCGTCCCCGGTTCCCACCGCTGCCGAAGACCGCCGGAGCCTGGAGCCGTACATGCGTTTCGCCACCTATGAACATCGACACCAGCGACGGGTCGCCGTCGTGGAGGAGGACGGCACCCTCCACCCGGTTCCCGGGGCGCGCTCGCTCACGGAGCTGATCAGCCGCGGCGACGGACTCGACGCGCTCCTGCGCGCCGGCGCCGCCACGCTCGACGTCCCGCCGGGCCCTCACGTGTCCGAGGTGCGGCTGCTGCCACCGCTTCAGCCGCCCACCGTGCGGGACTTCGTCACCTTCGAGGAACACGTCGAAGGCGTACGGCGATCCGTCGACGGTGTCGGCGTCGGCGGGGTGCCCGAAGCCTGGTACGACGCCCCGACGTTCTACTTCACCAACCCGTACGCCGTCATCGGCGCCCACGACGACGTCCCGGTGCCGCCGGGCAGCGGAGTCCTCGACTTCGAGCTGGAGGTCGCCGCCGTCATCGGCCGGGAGGGGCGGGACCTGACGCCCCAACAGGCACGGGACCACATCATCGGCTACACCGTCTTCAACGACTGGTCGGCCCGCGACCTGCAGTCCCGCGAGATGCAGGTCCGCCTCGGCCCGTGCAAGGGCAAGGACACGGCCGCCACCCTCGGCCCGTACCTGGTCACCGCCGACGAGCTGGAGCCGTACCGCGACACCGACGGCTTTCTGCGCCTGGCGCTGACCGCCTCGGTGAACGGCGAGGTCGTCGGCAAGGACCTGTTGTCCAACATGAGCTGGACCTTCGAGGAGATGGTCGCCTACGCCTCGCGGGGCACCGTCGTCCGCCCCGGCGATGTGCTCGGCTCCGGCACCTGCGGCAACGGCGGCTGCCTCGCCGAGCTGTGGGGCGTCCGGGGCGAGCAGTCCCCGCCCCCACTGAAGCCGGGAGACACCGTCACCCTCACCGTGGAAGGCATCGGCACCGTCTCCAACACCGTGGTCGCGGGCAGGAATCCGGAGCCGCTGCCGACCGCCCGGCGCCGCAGCCGGGAGCGGCCGTGAACGATCTGCACCCCAAGAGGCTCCTCGACAAGGTCGTCGTCACCGGCGCCGCGCGCGGCCAGGGCGCCGCCGAGGCCGAGGCCCTGACCCGCGAGGGCGCCCGCGTCATCGCCACCGACGTGACCGAGGCCCCCGGCTGCCGCCACCTCGACGTCACCGACGAGGAGCACTGGGCGGAGCTGGCCGCCGAACTGAGGGAGTCGTACGGCCAGGTGCACGGCCTGGTCAACAACGCGGGCATCACATGGCGCGCCCGCCTCGACGAAGTGACCCCCGACGACTTCGCCCGAGTCCACGCCGTCAACGTCACCGGCCCGCTCCTTGCCATCCAGCACCTGACGCCGCTGATGCCGCCCGGCTCGTCCATCGTCAACGTCGGTTCCACCGCCGCGCTCAGCGGCCACTACCCGGTCGCCTACACGACCAGCAAATGGGCACTGCGCGGCCTGTCGAAGACCGCGGCCACAGAGCTCGGCCCGCGCGGCATCCGCGTCAACACGATCCACCCCGGCTTCATCGAGACCGAGATGACCGCCTCCGCCGCCCCTGCCTTCCGCGAGGCGAACATCCGCGAGACCCCTCTCGGCCGCACCGGCACGGTGGACGAGGTCGCCCCGCTCGTGGTCTTCCTCCTGTCCGACGAGTCCTCCTTCATCACCGGCGCCGAGATCCCGGTCGACGGCGGACTCACCACGCATGGGGGCGTCAAGTCCATCTCGGACGCTCTGGGTTCAGCTGCGGTGGATTCGGCTGCCTCGAATCCGGAGGGGAATTGAAGCGGCTGAAAGGGAAGGTGGCCCTGATATCGGGCAGGGCCCGCGGTCCGGGACGCGCGGCGGCGCTGCGGTTCGCGGCCGAGGGCGCGATCGTCGTCGACGGCAACCTGCGGCACGAGTCCGAGCTGAGGGCCCAGCGTCTCGTCGCGCGGGCGGGCGGCGCGGCCCTCACCCCCGGCCCGCTCGACGCGACCGACGAGGACTCCGTCCGCGCCTGGGTCAAGGAGGCCGCGGACGCCTTCGGGGGCATCGACATCCTCTACGCCGACGCCGACGCCGTCCGTTTCGGTGCCGTCGACACCCAGCCGTACGAGGACTTCGGCTGCACGATGCGCGCCGAGCTGGACTCGGTATGGCCGGCCGCGCAGGTTGCCCGGCCCCAACTGGTGCGCAGTCGCACCTGCATCGTCACGGTGGGGTCCCCAGCGGGCCTGACCGGCTCGCTCACCAACCAGCGGACTGCCTTCCCCCATAGCGTCCAGGGGCGCGGTGATCGCGATGACCCGGCAACTCGCCGCCGAAGGAGCCGCCTACGGCATCCGCGCCAACTGCGTCAGCCCCGGGATGATCGACACCGAGGCCACGCGCGGCGAACCCGCCGGCCGACGACCATCCCATGTGGACCATCGCCCGCCACACCCGGAGGCGAGGAAGACGGCCCCGTTGACGACCTCATCGGGGAGCCCGACGCGGGCCGAGGGGGTCCTTCACGGGAGGATACGCTGCGACCGACCGAATGGTCGGGTGATGCGAGAGCCTTCCGGCACCAGCGCCCCGGCGCGATCATGGACCCCTGGAACCGGATCATGGACCGATCCGTGGGTTGCTCCGGGGATCGACCCACGGGCCGTGAAAGGGGCACGACGTGCGGCTGCGCTGCGCTGTACTGGACGACTTTCAGAAGGTGGCGGCCGAGGTCGCCGACTGGTCGCTCGTCGCGGACGACGTGGAGGTCGTCGCCTTCGACCGGCACATCGAGGGCGAGGACGACCTGGCCGCCGCCCTGGCCGCGTTCGACATCGTGGTGACCCTGCGCGAACGCGTGCCGTTCCCCGGGTCGCTGATCACCCGGCTGCCCCGGCTGAAACTGATCGTCGCCTCCGGCATGCGGAACTCCGTCATCGACTACGCGACCGCCGAGGCACGCGGCGTCACGGTGTGCGGCACGGCCAGTTCCTCCACGCCACCCGTCGAACTGACCTGGGCGCTGTTGCTCGGCCTCGCTCGCGGCATCGTCGAGGAGAGCAGCTCCCTGCGCTCCGGTGGCCCCTGGCAGAGCACCGTCGGTGCCGATCTGCACGGTCGGCGGCTCGGGTTGCTCGGCCTGGGGAAGATCGGCAGCCGGGTCGCCCAGGTCGGGCTCGCCTTCGGCATGCACGTGAGTGCCTGGAGTCAGAACCTCACCCGCGGGCGCACCGCCGAGATCGGCGTCGAGCTCGCCCCCTCCAAGGAGGACCTCCTCGCGAGCAGCGACTTCGTCTCGGTCCACCTCGCGCTGAGTGACCGTACCCGCGGCCTGCTCGGCCCCGCCGAACTCGCCGTGCTGAAGCCGACCGCGTACTTGGTCAACACCTCACGCGCGGCCATCGTCGACCAGGAGGCCCTCCTCGCCGCCCTGCACGACGGCAGGATCGCCGGGGCCGGCGTCGACGTCTTCGACATCGAGCCCCTGCCCGCCGACCACCCGATGCGCACGGCCCCTCGCCTCCTCGCCACCCCGCACCTCGGTTACGTCTCCCGGGCCAACTACGCGACGTACTACGGCCAGGCGGTCGAGAACATCCAGGCATTTCTGGCCGGCTCGCCGATACGGCTCCTGGCCCGATGAGGTGCGCCGCCTGGTGACCGCCTGGCCCGGCGGTCACGGCGCCGCCGTCGGCGGCGGCCGCAACCCGCAAGGCCCGGCGGTAGCGCCGACAGGTCTCGCCGTGCCCGTTGGCGCGCCCCGCGTACGCAGCCGCACCCCTACCCGGCTCGTTCGGACTACGCGTACCGGTAGATGTGGCTCTGGTCCTCCAACTGGGCCGGTGTGACGTCCCACGGTGGCATCTTCTGGTGCCGCGCGACGACTCGGCCCCGTTGAGCGTCCCCCCGGGCCAGCGGCTTCGCGGGGAGATAGCGGGCGCCCCGGTGCCGCCGCTGCCAGCGCAACCAGAGAAGGTCCACAAAGGCGTGGTGCATCCAGAACACTGGGTCGTTGACAGACGCGCCACCCATCATGTGGCCGCCGACCCAACGGTGGACCCGGTTGTGGGTGCGCCACGAAGCGGAGCCCTGCCCGGGCCCCCACCCTTCGACCTTGTTGCGGAACCCTTTGGCCGACCCGGAGTGCCACGGTGCCGCGTCGTAGACGGGGTCGTTGAGGGCCCCCTCCAGATCCTTGGCCGTCGGCAGCGCGATCGGATCCCGCGGACGGCCCAGCTCACGCGTGAGGAACTTCGTGTCGGTGACCCCCACTCTGATCGTCCACTTGCCGTTGCGGTGGGCGAAGGGGCCGGACATCACCTGCCGGTCGGATCGCCGCCCGGTGCCGCCGAGCAGGTCATCGGTCCACGGTACGGCCGTCCGCGAACGGTTGCGCGTCCAGTCCCAGTACGGCAGGGTCACCGACTCGTCCACGCGGCGCAGCGCGTTCTCCAGGTCCAGCAGGAACTTGCGGTGCCAGGGCAGGAAGGAAGGCGCCATGTGGGCGGCGCGCAGGCCGCCCTCGCCGTCGGGGGTGTAGTACTCGATGTGCATACGCACGAACTCGTCATACTCGCCGCGCCGTTTGAGCTCCAGCAGCGCGTTGACGAGCCGGCGCCGTTCGGAGCGGGTGAGTGTGCTGACGTCCTTACGCGTGTAGACCACGGCGATGCTCCCCCTCGGCGTGCCCGTTTCCGTCTGCCGTACGGCTGTCCTCCATGTGACTGTCCCGCTCACCCGGCGTGACCAGCCGTGCGTCGGGACCGAGTTCGTCGACGGCAGCGCGCGCGGCGGCGAGCGGAGTCGCATACGACTGATAGTGGTCGACCATGCTCATCCAGCTGCCGTCGGCCCGGCGCATCAGGTGCAATGGCCGCCCGTCCACGGTTACGTGCCACGCGCTCCGACCGTCCTCCCCGGGCCGCCCGGCGTCGTACCTGACACCTGCGATGCGGCGCCCGCGGTACGTCTCGTCGAAACGCTCCCCGTCGCCGGCCGGTCCCGGCCCGTTCCCCACCGCTCCCGACGCCCTCGGGGACGTCCCCGACGCCACCAGTACCGGTGCGAGAGTCACCGAGAACGCCGATGCGAACAGCCCCCACAGCACCCGGCGTCGCACCGTGGTCCTGGCGGCGTGTGCGGGCGACTGCGCAGAGCCGACGGCCACGGGGGGAACCGTCGCGGGCGCCGCGGGGCGCGCTGGTTGTGGCTGCAGTGGTTTGCCGGTTCGCAATGCCTGCCTCTTCCTCGCCCTGAACAGGGCGGTCCACATGACACACGCTCGACGGGCCCCTCGCATGCGCGACGCGATCGGCCCGGGATTCCCTCTCAACTGTGCGTCCACGGTCCGGGATGCTTGCTGACCGCGGTCACGTCTGCGGTGTGTACGGCGCCCCCGGCCTTCGGCGCTTCGAGCGCATCAGCAGGAGCGGCGGTGCCGGCCACATCGTGTTCCTGTCCGAGCAATTCGGGGCCACCAGCGGGAATTGCTTCACCACTTTCAACGAGCCCTCGAGCGAGCGGAAACCGGGCACACGGAAAATTGCGACCCCTCACACGGAAGGTCACCCGAATGATGGGCACCCGCCCCTAGGGGGTGTCGTTTGGATCACGCCGCAAACGCGGGATCGACCAGCACCCCGTCAGTTTCCTGAGGCCTGACCCTAACGACCGGCTCTGGTTGGCCGATGGATCCGGAACCGACTCGGGTGCCGGACGCTTGGCGTCCGGCACCCGGTAGGGAGTGATCGCTACCGACGGGACAGGACCCGTCCCCGCCGGTACAGGATGACGCCACCGGCCAGCAGCAGCGCGGCTGCGCCCGAGGCCGCGATCACCTCCCCACCCCCGGTGTCGGGGAGGGAGGGCCGATCCGTCGGAGGCTTGGTGTGCGGGGGAGTCGAGGGCGTGGGCGGCTGCGTCGCCGGTGGAGTGGTGTGAGGCGGCGTGGACGGCGTGTCACCGTACCCGCCGTCGTCGCCGTAACCGGGTTCCTCGTGGCCGTAGCCGTCGTCGCCGTAACCGGGCTTCTCGTGGCCGTAGCCGTCGTCGCCGTAGCCGGGCTTCTCGTGGCCGTAGCCGTCGTCGCCGTAGCCGGGCTTCTCGTGGCCATAGCCGTCGTCGCCGTAGCCCGGCTTCTCCTCGCCGTAGCCCGGCTTCTCCTCGCCGTAGCCCGGCTTCTCCTCGCCGTAGCCCGGCTTCTCCTCGCCGTAGCCCGGCTTCTCCTCGCCGTAGCCCGGCTTCTCCTCGCCGTAACCGGGCTTCTCCTCGCCGTAGCCAGGCTTCTCCTCGCCGTAACCGCCGTCGTCGCCGTAACCGCTGTCCTGGGACGCCGACGGCTTCACCTCCGCCGGCAGCGTGCTGGGAGACTGCGTGGACGACGTCGCACCGGAGCCGTCCGGCTCCTCCGACTCCTCACTGCCGTAAGACTCCTCGCCCTCACCGCCGTCCTCGTCCCCGCTCGCGGTGGCGACGCTCTCGTCGTCCCGGCTCTCGTCGCCGCTCTCCTCGTCGCCGTAGTCGCTGTCCTGAGACGACGCCGACGGCTTCACCTCCGCCGGCAGCGTGCTGGGAGACTGCGTGGACGACGTCGCACCGGAGCCGTCTGCCTCGTCCGACTCCTCGCTGCCGTAAGACTCCTCGCCCTCACCGCCGTCCTCGTCCCCGCTCGCGGTGGCGACGCGGCTGCTGCCCTCCGTGTCATCGCTGTCTTCGCCAGCGGGTACGGCGGCCGACTCCTTGTCCTTCAGCGTGGCCAGAGCGCGCTCGACCGCCGCATCGGCGTGGCTCTTGTGCTCGTCCAAGCCGTCGATGCGAGCGGTGTCGGGGGCATCGTTCGGCCCCTGCACACTGGTGCCGCTGGTGCAGCCGTTCCCGGAGGAGGGCCCGTTCACGGCTGTCTCACCAGAGGAGCTGCCGCAGGCGTTTGTGAGAGCCTCGCCATGCGAGTCCGCCAACGCCGGAATGCCGTACAGGGGCAGAATGCTCGTCGCGGCCGCAGCCACAACCAGCCCCTTGCTCAGTTTCTTTCGCATCGTCGTCTTCCTGCTCAAGGAAAGAGGAAAGGGGAACAGCCGACCCTGGCCAGAAGAGGAAAGCGTCAGGGTAGGCCCGTGCCGCAGCCCGTTCAGCCGACGCGTCAACGAACCTCACCGCTGACGGACTGGCAGGTGCTGCGGGGAATCCGGTACAGGTGCACCGAGAGATCGACTAGGGAGTGACTGATCGAGATCCAGCCCGCCGAGCTGTCGCCACGGCGTGCGGAATTCGTCAGCGTTTCCCACTCTTCTTGCGGCGGGGGCTCGGGACGACTTCCCTCCTCCCGTAATTTCTCCTCCGCCTGATTTTCTGGCTGGTCCAGTGATGGGATGCGGTGAAGTGCCAGTACCGACAACCCGAGCACCGGTAGATGCGGTCAGGGGTTTTCTCCAACAATGACTGCTTGACCAGCCAGAGCCTCGCCTCGGATTTGGTACGGAACGACGCTTTCCTCGTATCCGGGCATCGCGGCAAGATGATCATACCACTCACACCGCCTCAAATATGCGTTTCGCAACCCCCTTCAACTGAAGGGCCGAACCGATGGTGCATCCGCAGGAAAGCTGCATCAAGCGGGTGACACTCTTATGGGTCAGCCGTCTCCAGACTTCGTCCGTTCGGCCCCTATTGGGAAGCTGATGCGAGTGTGCGTTAATCAGATGACACAAGGACGCATAGCCCGCGGCTCATAAACTCCCCCAGCCGAGTGAAAAGACGGCCATCGGGAAGGATGGTCGCCTCCGGCGCTTCATATGATTGACACCACGGAACGAAAGCGCCCCTCCCTCCGTCAATGAGGATGCTCACCTCATCCGCCCGTCAGGGAGAGACGCTTTCAGGTCGGGCCTCCATCCCGGGGAATCGAGATGAGGCCCCTGACCGTCGAACTGTATTCGAACGATCAAAACCCGGCCCCAGTGGACTCAGGCCGTTCAGACAGCCGCGTCGAGGAGGTCCCCGATCACCACCGAGACCGTGGCCGTAGCGGTGTTGGTGTTGGTGTTCGTGTTGGTGTTGTTGTTCTCGTTCTCGTTGATGATGACAATGCCCGGCTCGTCGCTGCCGTTGTCGTCGTTGTCACAGGCGGCGCTGGCAGCGGAGGCGGAACCCGCGAGGAGGGCCACCGCAGCGAGGGTCGACGCAGCTCCGCGCTTCATGGTCATACGCATTGTTGTCTCCGTTCCTTTTCTTCCCCGTTGGAAGAACGAAATCGATATTGCCGCGACACCGGAGACCGCACAACTTGAAAGGCCCCTTGGTCCGGAACTTCACTCATATGGCCCTGTGCTGCAGGTTATGTCGATGATCGAGCACTCAGGCCGGCCAACGGAAACGGCTGCGCTGCAACGGTGAATCACACGAATAAACCAAGAGGACCGACCGCCACAGGCGACCGGTCTCTAAGGACGCATCGAAATACCCTGGGACCACTCGGGGGCGACGGCAAACGAAATGCGCGGCTCGAGGCCGCGCATTCGCCTTAGCTTGCCACCGTTCGAGCGGAGCTCCTCTTCCTCGGCGGATGAGGATGTAACCCCATCCGCCAGTCAGGGAGAAACGCTTGCAGTTCGAGCCACGATCCCGAGAGAATCGAATGACCGTCGAACTGGACTCGAACGATCACCGGCCGACTGCATTGGGCTCAGCCCAGCGTCACAGAACCGCCAGCAGGAAGCCCAGGAGGCTCGGGTCCGAGGCGCTCTGCGCCGCCGGGGCGGCCGCCGGGGCGGCAGCGGGGGCAGCAGCGGGGGCAGCAGCGACGGCCTCGTCAACGAGGTCGACCTCGACGCCGGCAGTGGCCGTCGCCGTGTTGTCGTTGTCGTTGTCGTTGTCGTTGTTGTTCTCGTTCTCGTTGACGATGACGATGCCCGGCTCGTCGTCGTAGTCGTTGGCGCTGGCAACCGAGGCGGAACCCGCGAGAAGGGCCACCGCCGCGAGGGCCGACGCAGCCCCGCGCTTAACATTCGTGCGCATTGATATCTCCGTTCTGTGTCTTCCAGGCTGGAAGGACGAAACCAGTATTGCCTCAACTCCAGGGCACGCTCCACTCGGAATGCCCGTAGCTCCGGAACTTCATCCACATGGCCCCCTGATGCAGATGATATGAGTGCGGAATTCCCAGGTCGCGACGGGTCGATCAACCCATCGGAGTAATGGCACACCGGACACACACCGGTTAATCAACAGAGTTGGGTCACACCCTTGCCCCTCGACCGGTGCGCGGCCGACGAACCTCCTGCATTGCTCCTATTTTCACTCCGGAGGCAACGCCTTCACTGCGATGGGCAGTTGGCCAACACGTGGAAGGCAGTTTGGGCAGTCTCCGTCAGACAGACCGGCCTTGTGCGGCGGTTCAGCAGGGACAGGCCGCCGTCAAGCAGGTCAGCCGCATGCCCGCAGACCAGCACAGCATTGGGGAGTTCGGCCGCCGGACGTACCTGGGGGGCGTGGCCCGACACGGCGGATTCGGCCCGCAGCACGTCCACAGCGGCCACGCAGTCCCCGCCGGAGAGCAACCGAACGGTAGCCGGCAGGAATCCTCCCCGGCTCGGGGAGGACTTGGGCGTGCGCCACGGTGACAGCGCTACCGATACGCCTGACACATACCGGACTTGAGGGCCGGCCGGAGCTGTTCTTGTGCCGGTGAAGGCTGAGTCGCGCTCAGGGGGTGTGGGGGGCCGTGCTGGAAGTCACCGGTGATGCGCTCCTGCGGATGCAGCAGGGACTGAGAACGCCGACGGATGCCGGGTTCCGTCCTCAGTGGTGACGACCGGAACACGTACATCGACCTCTTCGAGCCGACGGACTGAAGACGCTGCGGTCGCTGCAGGGGGGAGGCGTGGACGGCTCCGGACGTTTCGTCTGGATCACCGGGCGGACCGGAGGGAGACGCCTGAGATGTGGAGTCCGGCCGGCCAGGTAGCCGGTCGCGGCCTTCTCCTAGCGGGTGGCAATGCCTCGCCGCTGCTTCAGGCGGTTGACGCACCGCTCGACGGTGGTGCGCTGCTCGTAAACCTCACGGTCGAATTCGGGTGGCCTGCTGCCCGG
This sequence comes from Streptomyces collinus, assembly GCF_031348265.1. NCBI lineage: Bacteria > Bacillati > Actinomycetota > Actinomycetes > Kitasatosporales > Streptomycetaceae > Streptomyces > Streptomyces collinus. The sequence goes on from NZ_CP133771.1 coordinate 3,152,761, forward strand.
CATCCCCGGCGAAGCCGGTGCCCGGCCGGGTGCGGGACCGGCTGATGGCGCGGTCGTCGACTCGTCGGCCGGGGCCCCCGTTCTGCGGGCCCCGGCCGCGCGTTGGTGAGCGCGCACGATCGTGGAGACCACCGAGGATGCCCGGTTCAAGGCCTCGTCGGCGTCGGCCTGGGTCCTCACCATGGTGAGGACCCGCTCGCATCGATCACCTCATGGTGGTCCCGCCATCGGCCACCTGGTATCGGCAGTACTGGGCGGTGACGGAGTCCCGTCAGACGACTGCCGGGGAGGGGCTACGTCAGCCGCAGATCTGGAAGCTCTCACCGTCGGTCTTCAGCGTTGCGCAGACCGGGGCCTTGGGCGCGGTGACCGTGACGCTCTCCTCAACACCCGCCTTGACGGTCTTGCTTACGTTCGCGAGTTCCGTGTCGCCGGAGGTGATGCGGACACCGACGGTCCGCGTCTGGTCGCAGGTGACGCTGACCGTGAACTGCTTGGTCACGTTGTTGGTGACCGCGTGGCTGCCGATGCTGCAGGGGAAGGGCTGCTGAGGAGCCGCCTGCGCGGGCGCGGCAGCGATGAGCGGTGCTGAAGCCAGCAGCGCGGTGGCCGCAGAACGGAGCATGCGATGAGGCATTGGTTCTCCAGGGTGTTCAATTCGGCCGACCGCCGGGCGGCCAGCCGCTCGATCTCGGCGCGAAATGTTCCTTAAGCGCCTTTGGCGGGAAGATGTGACCACGGTCGGCACGAGCTCTGCAACACGGCGAACCATGGTGATCCGCCACTCGGGTGACGGGGCGTTCGGGATCGCCGTGCCTGCTGTGCTTGGGTGTCGGCTTCCGTCATGACGTCGGTGCCTGCGGGTGATACGGCGTAGGCCGGCGCGCTATGTGTGGGCCAAGGCGACCTGTTGGTACGGGAGTTGAACACAGCGCTCGATCGTGTGGCGGGTCGGTTCTCTCGTGCGGTCGGAGTCCTCACCGCTTACGGCGCAACCGCACGCTCCCGTCGGCCGCTTCGGCCGTGCCTCCGCCGCCCGGCCGGGCGCAATGCCTGGTCGTTCACGGGCGGCAGGTCTGCATGAGGTGGATGCGCGAGAACGGCCCCGACCTGCACCATCCGCCAGGCGGATCCGAAGACTCCCGCACTGGCTAGGACACCACGTCCTTACGGGCGAAGCCGCGGAAGGCCAGGGCGAACAGCACGAGCGCGTACGTCACGGAGAGAGCCGTGCCCTGGATCATGTCCGTCCATTGGAGCTGGGGCTGGACCGCGTCGAGCCAGGCGTACTGCCAGTGCGCGGGCAGGAAGTCCCGCCAGTCGCCGAGGGCTGTCACCTCGTCGAGAACGCTTCCGATGATGGTCAGGAACACCGCGCCGCCGACGGCACCAAGAGGCGCGTCGGTTCTGGTCGACAGCCAGAACGCCAAGCCCGCGGTGACGAGTTGGGAGACGAGGACGTACGCCACGATGATCACCAGGCGCTGCGCGGCGGTGCCGGCGGACAGTGTGCCCCCGGTGGGGAGCTGCAGCGGGCCCCAGCCGTAAGCGGTCGTGCCGACGGCAAGGGCGACGACCGGCAACAGCACGAGGGCGGCAAGGCTGAGGCCGAATGCGACGACGAGTTTGGACCACAGCAGGCGTGCTCGGGGCACCGGCGCCGCGAGGAGGTAGCGCAGCGAGGACCAGCCGGCCTCCGCGGCGACCGTGTCCCCGAAGAACAGCGCCACGGGGATGACGAGCAGGAAACCGGCGGAGGCGAAGAGGTTCACGGCGGCGAAGTTGGCGCCGGACGCCGTGGCCGAGTCCATGAGGTTCACCCGGCCGTTGTCCTGGCCCGGATCGCCACCGATCTGGAAGGCGATGAGCAGGACGAACGGCAGGGCGAACATGATCGCCCCCATGACGAGTGTGCGCCGCCGCTTCAACTGCCTGACCAGCTCCACCCGCAGGGGCAGCGTGCGGCCCGCGCGGTAGCCGGACGCGACCTCCGGGGGATCGGCCACGATGCTGCTCATGCTTCGGCTCCGATCAGAGTGAGGAAGGCGTCTTCGAGGCGCCGGTGGGGGCCTACGGACTCCACGGCGACCTGCAGCTGTACCAGCCCGGCGACCAGGCGGGCAGGGGTTCCGCCGGAGTCGAGGCGGACCAGGAGTCCTTCGTCGGTGCGCACCGCCGAGGCGACGCCCGGCAATGCCCCCACCTTCTCGACGAGGGGCTCGTCCAAGGGGGTGGTCGTGCCCACCAGCAGTGTGTCCCCAGAGCCGATGATCTCCGTCACCAGCCCCGCCTGGACGAGCCGCCCGTGGTCCATCACCACCAGGTGGGTGCAGGTCTGTTCGACCTCGGCCAGCAGATGGCTGGAGACGATGACCGTGCGGCCGGCCGCCGCGTACCGGATCATGACCTCGCGCATCTCGCGGATCTGAGGGGGGTCCAGGCCGTTGGTCGGCTCGTCGAGAATGAGCAGGTCCGGCAGGCCGAGCATGGCCTGGGCGAGGGCGAGGCGCTGGCGCATGCCCTGCGAGTAGGTGCGGACCGGGCGGGCGAGGGCGTCGCCGAGGCCCGCGATCTGCAGCGCTCCGTCCAGGTGCGCGTCCTCGGGCGGGCGGCCGGTGGCGCGCCAGTACAGTTCGAGGTTCCCGCGGCCGGAGAGATGCGGCAGGAAGCCCGCGCCCTCGACGAAGGCGCCGACGCGCGACAGCACAGGGGTGCCCGGCCGGATCGCGTGGCCGAAAACGCGGATCTCGCCGCCGTCCGGCTTGATCAGGCCCATCAGCATGCGCAGGGTCGTCGTCTTGCCCGCACCGTTGGGGCCGAGGAGCCCCAGTATCTGGCCCTTCTCCACGCGGAAGGACAGGTCCTTGACCGCGTAGCGATCCGTCGACTTGGCGTACCGCTTGGACAGATCCGTGATGGTGAGCGGCACTTCGGCCAGCGCGGGGTCGGGGGTGGGCGCTACCGTGCGGCGCCGTCCACTCAGCAGCAGCGCCAGCGCGACGACCGCGCCGGCCGGCGGCATCCACCACACCCAGGCGGGCAGCGGGCCCGCACCGCCGGTCCGGCCGAGGGGCATCGGTACCTTGAGCTCGCTCTTGAGGGAGACGGTGTACGTCGCCGGGGTCGTCGGGGAGGCGTAGCCGAGGTCGGTCGAGGCGAGGACCAGGCGGAGCCGGTGACCGTCGGCCACCTCGTGGTCGATGGCCGGGAGGGTGACGCTCACGTCCTTGCCGGCCTTCGCGCCCTCCACCCTGAGGGGCGTGAGGAGTTGCGAGGGCAGCACCGGCCGGGTGCCGTCCCGGCCGACGTCGTACAGCTTCGCGAAGAGCACGGCGTCGTCGCTGGTCGACGCCACGCGGACCGTCACCGTCGGCGAGCCGGTGATCTGCGTGTCCTCCCGGAAGGGCGCCGACTCGAACGCGGCGAACTGGCCCGGGAAGTCGAGGGCCACCCCGATGCCGAGTGAGGACAGCTGGGAGAGGCCGCCCGCGCCGCCGAGGCCGGGCAGGGCGGAAACGGCGGGCGGATTGGCACCCGCCGGGTTGTCAAGGCGCTGCTCGCGCCCGGTCAGGGTGACGGAGTGCTGGTCGCTCTTGAGGCCGGGGTAGGTGTCCTCGGCCACGCCGGTCAGCCTCGGACCGCCGTCGCCGGTGCCGGTGCCGACGGTGCGCGCGACCCGGAAGGCCGGACCGGTGTCGGCGCCCTTCTCGTTCTTGAGGTAGCGGTCGAACCACGTCTGCACCCGGGCCTGGACGCGGCTGGTCTCCATGTCGCCACCGTCGTGACCGCCGGCGATCCAGTCGACGTCGACGGGGGCACCGCCCGCGCGGATCGCCTTCGCCGCGGCATCGGCCTGGTTCATCGGGAAGAGGGAGTCGGTCTGGCCCTGCATCAGGAGGGTGGGCACCTTGATGCGGTCACCGACGGCGGTCGGTGAGCGTTTCTCCAGCAGTTCGCGCGCCTCGGCGTCCGGCTTCCCTGATGCGGCGACGCGTTCGTACATCCGGCACAGCGCGGGCTCGAGCCTCCGGCATCCGCCACCGGTGTTGACGAAGATACCGGCCCACAACTTCTTGAACACGCCGTTCGGGAACAGCGCGTCCGCGAGGTTCCAATACGTGATCGAAGGGGCGATGGCGTCCACCCGGTCGTCGTGGCCCGCCGCCAGCAGCGCGATCGCGCCGCCGTAGGAGGCGCCCGCCATGCCCACGCGCGGGTCGCCGGGCTTGTCGAGCTCGACCTGGGGCTGCTCGGCCAGCCAGTCGATGAGCTTCGAGACGTCGGCCACCTCGCCCTGGGGGTCGTTCAGCCCGATCTTCCCCGTGGACCTTCCGAAGCCGCGCGCCGACCAGGTCATCACCGCGTACCCGTCGCGGGCAAGGTCCTCCGCCTGCTGCCGGACGTCGTCCTTGCTGCCGCCGAAGCCGTGCCCGAGCAGGACGGCGGGGCGGCGGCCGCCCGAGCCCGCGGTGAAGTACGAGGTGTCGACGCGTACCCCGTCGCCCATGGTCATGAGCTGGTCGGCGTGGTGCACCGGGGGCGGGTCGTCGGCGGCGACGGCCGACGTCACCGTCCAGGTACCCGCACCGGCGAGCAGGACGACGGCGGACGCGGCAGCGATGAACCGTCGCCGTCGCCGTGACCACAGGTCCCGCAGTCCGGGCAGTCGAAGATTCATGCGTCAACGGTAAGGGCTCAACCTGTCGGCAAGTTGTCGACCAGAGAGCGAACCCCCACCCCTCCCCCAGGAGTACGGGTTCTCCGTGCGTACTGCAGGCGTGGTACGAAGCCCGATCTTGAGCGACTGTCAGGCGTGAGCGGGCCCCGCGTTCCTGCCACTGCGACCGGCCTGGGGAGCCGACCGCCACGGCTCACGTCCTTCCAGGCCGGGTCATCGCCCGATGCCACGAGCGCACCACACAGGACCAGGAAGAACTGTTGGTGATCTGTAAGCCCTTCGTGGTCATTAAGGATCAAAAGGACTAATAGCGCATTGTGCTGACCAACGGCCAGGTCATCCTCGAATTAGCGTCAGCCAACACGTCAGGAAGGCCTTCAGGATGCGCGAAACCTTCACCGCCCGGCGGCGGATCGTCGCAGCGGTCGCCGCCGTGGCCGCGGCGGCCGTCATCGGGAGCGGTTCCGCTCTGCCCGCCCAAGCCACCCCGTCCGCAGGAAGGATTCTGCAGGAGAACTCCGCCAACGCGGTCGAGAACAGTTACATCGTCGTACTGAAAGAGTCCGCGGGGTTCAGGGCGAACTCCACGAAGGGCGAAGATCTGGTGGCCAAGTACGGCGCCACCGTGGACTGGACCTACGACGAGGTACTCAACGGCTTCGCCATCCGTATCAGCGCCTCCGGAGCGAGGAGTTTGGCGGAAGACCCGGCCGTCGAGTTCGTCGAGCAGGACCGGATGGTCCACCTCGAGGCCACCCAGTACAACCCTCCGTGGGGCCTGGACCGCATCGACCAGCCCCGGCTCCCACGCAACCTGATGTACAGCTATCCGGACACAGCGGGCAAATCCGCGACCGTGTACGTGATCGACACGGGAGTGCGCATCACCCACACCGAGTTCGCAGGGCGCGCCAGGCACGGCTACGACTTCGTCGACCGTGACACCAACGCCTCTGACGGCAACGGTCACGGAACACACGTCGCCACCACGGTCGCGGGCAAGACGTACGGCGTGGCGAAGCAGTCCAAGATCGTGTCGGTACGTGTGCTGGACAACAACGGGGCCGGCACCCTCGCCGGTGTCATCGCGGGCGTCGACTGGGTCACGGTGCGTCGCGTCCGGCCCGCGGTCGCCAACATGTCGCTGGGCGCCGGCGTCAGCACGTCGCTGGACACCGCGGTGAGGAACTCCATCGCCTCCGGTGTCACGTACGCGGTGGCCGCCGGCAACTCGAACGCGGACGCCACCTCCTTCTCACCCGCCCGGGTGGGTTCCGCCCTCACCGTGGGGGCCAGCACCTGGACCGACAGCCGATCCAGTTTCTCGAACTACGGTCCCCGGCTCGACATGTTCGCCCCCGGCTCCCTGATCACCGGCGGCTGGCACACGAGTGACACGGCGACGACCACGCTCTCCGGGACATCCATGGCCTCCCCCCATGTCGCGGGAGCCGCGGCCGTCTACCTCACCTCGCACCCCAGCGCCGGTCCGGCGACCGTACACAGCGCCCTCGTGAACGGGGCCACAACCGGAGTCCTCAACAACATCGGGACCGGATCACCCAACAGGCTTCTCAGACTCGTGCCGTAGATGATCGACTCCAGGGACCAGATGTCGAAGGCGGCCCGCAGTACGGGCCGCCTCCGGTGTGGTCTGTGCGCCTGACTGCTTGACGAGGATTCAGTGGTTGCGCGGGAAGCCCAGGTCGACGCCCGCCGGGGCGTCGGCCGGGTCCGGCCAGCGGGTGGTGACGACCTTGCCGCGGGTGTAGAAGTGCGTGCCGTCGTTGCCGTAGATGTGGTGGTCGCCGAAGAGCGAGTCCTTCCAGCCGCCGAAGCTGTGGTAGCCGACGGGGACCGGGATCGGGACGTTGATGCCGACCATGCCGGCCTCGACCTCCAGCTGGAAGCGGCGGGCCGCGCCGCCGTCCCGGGTGAAGATCGCGGTGCCGTTGCCGAACGGCGAGGCGTTGATGAGGTCCAGGGCCTCCTCGTACGTCTCGGTGCGCAGCACGGTCAGCACCGGGCCGAAGATCTCGTCCTGGTAGGCCTTGGCGGAGGTGGGCACCTTGTCGAGCAGCGAGATGCCGATCCAGTGGCCGTTCTCGAAGCCGTCGACCGTGTGGCCGGTGCCGTCCAGGACGACCTCGCAGCCCTCGGCCGCCGCGCCCTCGACGTAGGAGGCGACCTTGTCGCGGTGGACCTTGGTGATGAGCGGGCCCATCTCGGAGGCCGGGTCGTCGCCGGGGCCGATCTTGATCTTCTCGGCGCGCTCGCGGATCTTCTCCACCAGTTCGTCGCCGATCGAGCCGACCGCGACGACCGCGGAGATGGCCATGCAACGCTCGCCGGCGGAGCCGTAGGCGGCCGACACGGCGGCGTCGGCGGCTGCGTCGAGGTCGGCGTCGGGCAGGACCAGCATGTGGTTCTTGGCGCCGCCGAGGGCCTGGACGCGCTTGCCGTTGGCGGAGGCGGTGGTGTGGATGTAGCGGGCGATCGGGGTCGAGCCGACGAAGGAGACGGCCTTGACGTCCGGGTGCTCCAGCAGGCGGTCCACGGCCACCTTGTCGCCGTGGACGACGTTGAAGACGCCGTCCGGCAGGCCCGCCTCCGCCAGCAGTTCGGCGATCTTGAGGGACGCCGAGGGGTCCTTCTCGGACGGCTTCAGCACGAAGGTGTTGCCGCAGGCGATGGCGATGGGGAACATCCACATCGGCACCATCGCCGGGAAGTTGAACGGGGTGATACCCGCGACGACGCCCAGCGGCTGGCGGATCGACGAGACGTCGACACGGCTCGCGACCTGCGTGGACAACTCCCCCTTCAGCTGGACGTTGATGCCGCAGGCCAGGTCGACGATCTCCAGGCCGCGGGCGACCTCGCCGAGGGCGTCGCTGTGCACCTTGCCGTGCTCGGCGGTGATCAGCTCGGCGATCGCGTCCCGGTTGGCGTCCAGCAGGGCGCGGAACTTGAAGAGGATCGAGGTGCGCTGGGCCAGCGAGGACTGGCCCCAGGTCAGGTAGGCCTCCTTGGCGGCGGCGACCGCCGCGTCCACCTCCTCGACCGAGGCGAACGCGACGTTCGTCGTCACCTCGCCGGTCGCCGGGTTGGTCACCGGCCCGTGCGTGCCCGAGGCGCCTTCGACGGTCTTGCCGCCGATCCAGTGGTTGACGGTCTTCGTCATGGCCGGGAACTCCTTCACAGATGGCGGCGTCGGGTGGAGACGTGCCGTTCGTACAGCTCACGTGCCTTGACCGCGGACGGCCGTGTCGCGGTCTCGGCCACGGGTACATCCCACCAGGCCTGCGCGGGAGGCGCGCCCGACACTGTGTCTGCCGTTTGGGTCTCGACGTAGACACATGTGGGAGTGTCGGCCGCCCGGGCCTCGGCGAGGGCCTCCCGGAGGTCCCGGACCGTCTTCGCGCGCAGGACGCGCATGCCGAGGCTGGCCGCGTTGGCGGCGAGGTCCACGGGCAGCGGCGACCCTGTGTACGAGCCGTCCTCGGAGCGGTAGCGGTAGGCGGTGCCGAACCGCTCGCCGCCCACCGACTCCGACAGTCCGCCGATGGACGCGTAGCCGTGGTTCTGGATGATCAGGACCTTGATCGCGATGCCCTCCTGCACCGCCGTGACGATCTCCGTCGGCATCATGAGGTACGTGCCGTCGCCGACCAGCGCCCACACGGGCCGGTCGGGAGCGGCCAGCTTCACGCCGATGGCGGCCGGGATCTCGTAGCCCATGCAGGAGTAGCCGTACTCCAGGTGGTACTGGTCGGGCGACCGGGTGCGCCACAGTTTGTGCAGGTCGCCGGGGAGGGAGCCAGCGGCGTTGATCAGGATGTCCGACTCGTCGGCGATCTCGTCCAGGGCGCCGAGGATCTGCGGCTGGGTCGGGCGGGTGTCCGGTTCGTCCACCTCGTAGCAGGCGTCGACGCGCTGCTCCCAGCGCTCCTTGTCCTCGGTGTACTCGGTGGCGTAGCTGCCGGCGACCCGGTACGCGTGCAGCCGGAGGGCTCCGGTGAGCTCCTGGAGGCCGCTGCGGGCGTCGGCGACCAGGGGCTGCCCGGCGAGCTTGTGGCCGTCGTAGGGCGCGATGTTGAGGTTGAGGAACCGGACGTCCGGGTTGCTGAACAGCGTGCCGGAGGCGGTGGTGAAGTCGGTGTAGCGGGTGCCGATGCCGATCACCAGGTCGGCGGTGCGGGCGAGTTCGTCCGCGGTGGCCGTGCCGGTGTGACCGACGCCGCCGACGTCCTGGGGGTGGTCGTGGCGCAGTGAGCCCTTGCCGGCCTGGGTGGAGGCGACCGGGATGCCGGTGGCCCCGGCGAACTCGGCGAGGGCCTCCTCGGCGCGGCTGTGGTGGACGCCGCCGCCCGCGACGACCAGCGGCCGCTTCGCCGCCCGGATCGCCCGCACGGCCTCGGCCAGTTCCGCCGGGTCGGCGCCGGGCCGCCGCACGGCCCAGACGCGCTCGGCGAAGAACTCCTCCGGCCAGTCGTACGCCTCGGCCTGCACGTCCTGGGGCAGGGCGAGGGTGACGGCGCCGGTCTCGACGGGGTCGGTGAGCACCCGCATCGCGCCGAGCGCCGCGGGGATCAGCGCCTCGGGGCGGGTGATCCGGTCGAAGTACCTGGAGACCGGGCGCAGGCAGTCGTTGACCGACACGTCGCCCGCGTACGGCACTTCGAGCTGCTGGAGGACCGGGTCGGCGGGGCGGGTGGCGAAGGTGTCGCCGGGCAGGAGCAGCACCGGAAGGTGGTTGATGGTCGCGAGGGCCGCGCCGGTGACGAGGTTGGTGGCGCCCGGGCCGATGGAGGTCGTCACCGCGTGCGTGGACAGGCGGCCGGACTGGCGGGCGTAGCCGACGGCCGCGTGCACCATGGCCTGTTCGTTGCGGCCCTGGTGGTAGGGCATCTCCTCGGCGTGCTCCAGGAGCGCCTGACCGATGCCGGCGACGTTGCCGTGGCCGAAGATGCCCCAGGTGGCGCCGATGAGCCGCTGCCGGACGCCGTCGCGTTCGGTGTACTGGGCCGCCAGGAAGCGCACCAGCGCCTGTGCGACCGTCAGCCTCGTCGTCGAGGTCATCGGTGTCCCTCCCTCTGGGTTCTCACGGATACGCGACGGCCGCGACGGGTGTTCACCTGGGGAGGCCGCGTACGCCTCGGGTGGGAGACCTCCGGCGCGGGGCCGTAGCGGGCGGGGAGTTGTCGCTCGCACTTCGCTCCTGCCAAAGCAAAGCGGCCTCCCGCGCCGGAGGCGATCTGGGCCCGGGACACGCCCGGGAGGGGGAACTCGTGGTCTTCCGTGCTGTCGCCCGTGGTGCAGGTGCGGGTGGTCATGAGGCGGCCCTCACAGCAGTCCGACGGCGGTGTCCACGGCGGCGGCCACGTCGCCGTCCGCCGGGTACAGCAGCGAACGGCCCACGACCAGCCCGCACACGGTGGGCAGTTGCAGGGCGCCGCGCCACTTCTCGTACGCCCCGTCCTGATCGTCGCCCACCTCGCCGCCGAGCAGCACGGCGGGCAGCGTCGAGGTGGCCATGACCTCGGCCATGTCGTCGGGGTTGTCCGTGACCGGGACCTTCAGCCAGGTGTAGGCGGAGCTGCCGCCGAGACCCGAGGCGATGGCGATCGACTTGGTGACGGCCTCGGCGGAGAGGTCGTTGCGCAGCCGGCCCCGCTCGTCGCGGTGACTGATGAACGGCTCGACGAAGACGGGGAGTTTCCGGGCGGCCATGGCGTCGACGGCCCGGGCGGTGGACTCCAGGGTCGTGAGCGAGCCGGGGTCGTCGTAGTCGATGCGCAGGAGCAGCTTGCCCGCGTCGAAGCCGAGGCGCTCGATGTCCTCGGGGCGGTGGCCGGTGAAGCGGTCGTCGAGCTCGAAGCGTGCGCCCTGGAGGCCGCCGCGGTTCATCGAGCCCAGGACGACCTTGCCGTCGAGGGCGCCGAGCAGGAGCAGGTCGTCGAGGATGTCGGCGGTGGCGAGGACGCCGTCGACGCCCGGGCGGGACAGGGCCAGGCAGAGGCGTTCGAGGAGGTCGGCGCGGTTGGCCATGGCCAGGCTGCGACCGCCGACGCCGAGGGCGCCGCGGGCCGGGTGGTCGGCGGCGACGATCATCAGGCGGCCGCTCGTGTTCAGCAGCGGCCTCCGGGGGCGGCGGGCCGCGGCTTCGGCGATCGCCTCCGGGCGGTGGCTGCGCAGGCGGACGAGTTCGGAGACGTCGACGGTCACTGGACGGCCCCCGCGGTGACGGCCGCCTCGATCTCGGCCGGGGTGGGCATCGCGGAGGAGCACTCCAGGCGGGAGGCGACGATGGCACCGGCGGCGTTGGCGTGCCGCATGGTCTTCTCCAGGTCCCAGCCGGCCAGCAGGCCGTGGACGAGTGAGCCGCCGAAGGCGTCGCCGGCGCCGAGGCCGTTGAGGACGGTCACGGGCAGCGGCGGGACCTCGGCGCTCTCGCCGGCGCTGTTCACCGCGAGGACGCCCTTGGGGCCCTGCTTGACGACGGCCAGCTCGACACCGGCGTCCAGGAGGGCGCGGGCGGCGGCGTGGGGTTCGCGCACGCCGGTGGCGACCTCCACCTCGTCGAGGTTGCCGACGGCGACGGTGGTGTGGCGCAGGGCCTCGGTGTAGAAGGGGCGGGCCGCGTCGGGGTCGGTCCAGAACATGGGACGCCAGTCGAGGTCGAAGACCGTCGTGCCGGACTTGGCGCGGTGGGCGAGGGCCGCGAGGGTCGCCGTACGGCTCGGTTCCTCGCTCAGGCCCGTGCCCGTGACCCAGAAGACCCGGGCGTCGCGGACAGCGTCGAGGTCGAGCTCGTGGGCGTCGATCTCCAGGTCGGGGGCCTTGGGCTGCCGGTAGAAGTACAGCGGGAAGTCGTCCGGCGGGAAGACCTCGCAGAAGGTGACCGGGGTGGGCAGGCCCGGGACCGGGGTGACCCAGCGGTCGTCCACGCCGAAGCCCTGGAGGGCCTCGTGGAGGTAGGTGCCGAAGGGATCGTCGCCGGTGCGGGTGATCACTGCCGTCCGCCGCCCCAGGCGGGCCGCGGCGACCGCGACGTTGCTCGCGGAGCCTCCGAGGAACTTGCCGAAGGACGTGACCTGCGGCAGCGGGACGCCCGTCTGGAGCGGATACAGATCCACTCCGATCCGCCCCATGGTGATCAGGTCGTACGCCATCGGTGTCCCCTCGGTGCTCGGCTCTCCCCGGTTTTGTAGCCCCCTCTCGACGCCCTGTCAATGTTTTGTCCAGACATTCGGACCAGATCATGACAGCGCTTTCCGTATGTCCTGGTCCGGATGTCCTGGTCCGGATGTCCCGATCCGGGTTTCGCGGTTCTGCGGAGTTCAGGCCTCGGCTCGGCCCCGGCGCCCGCGCGTCGAACCTCGCGTCAAGGCGCCTCGCCGATCGTCCGGTGCGCGGCTTTGCCCCGGCTGTGTCACAAACGCACCCGTCCTGTCACGTGCGTGCCGTGTACGCGGGTCTTCCGTCACACCCGGCCCACAGGCCCTGCCCCTTGTCACCGGGAGTCGTTGACCGGACACAGGCTTGTTGATCGCCAGCGCAGCGCCCGGCTCCCCCGGACGGCCGTCCACGGCCGCCGCAGTGGTGCGCGCGGGGAGGTGCACGTCATGACCGACCGAAGGCTCTGGTCCTACAAGGAGATCGCGGCGCACATCCGGGTGCAGCCCGACACCGTGCGGTCCTACCGCAAACACGGGCTGCTGCCCCCGCCCGACCACGTCGAGAGCGGCAAGCCCTACTGGTACGCCGACACCGTCCGGGCGTGGGTCGCCTCCAGGCCCGGCAACCGCGGCCGAAGAGCCGAGTGATTCCCTCTCCTGCCCCGGCCTCGTGCCCCGCCCTCGCATGGGGCACGGTCGTCGGCCGGGGTGTCAGCTCCAGGGCTCGATGACCGTCGCCCCCGCTCCCGGCGCCGTCCCCATCGCCGCCAGCGCAGCCGGGACGTCGTCCAGCCCGATCGTCGACGTCACCAGCAGGTCGGGGCGCAGGACGCCGCCGCGGACCAGCTCCAGCATCGGCGGGTAGCTGTGCGCGGCCATGCCGTGGCTGCCGAGCAGTTCGAGCTCCAGGGCGATCACGCGGGCCATCGGCACGGGGGTCGTGCCGGCCGGTGAGGGCAGCAGGCCCACCTGGACGTGCCGGCCGCGGCGGCGCAGGCCGTTCACAGAGGCGGCGCACGTGCCGGGTGAGCCCAGGGCGTCGAGAGAGAGGTGGGCACCGCCGCCGGTCAGTTCACGGACCGCGTCCGCGGTGTCCGGCACGGCTGTCGCGTCCAGGCACTTGGCCGCGCCGAACGTCCGCGCCAGCTCCAGGGCCCGTTCCGACACGTCGACCGCCACGACACGGGCTCCCGATGCGGCCGCGATCATCACTGCCGAGAGCCCGACCCCGCCGCATCCGTGCACCGCCACCCACTCCCCCGCCGCCACCCGGCCCTGCCGCACCACCGCCCGGTACGCCGTCGCGAAACGGCAGCCGAGCGAGGCCGCCGTCGCGAAGGTCAGCTCTCCGGGCAGCGCCACGAGATTCACGTCGGCGTGGTCGAGCGCCACGTACTGGGCGAAGGAACCCCAGTGGGTGAAGCCGGGCTGGGTCTGGCGCTCGCATACCTGATGGTCGCCGGCCGCGCAGGACGGGCAGGTGCCGCAGGCGCAGATGAACGGCACCGTGACCCGGTCGCCGGGCCGCCATCCGGTCACCCGGGCGCCCACCGCCTCGACGACCCCGGCGAGTTCGTGCCCGGGCACGTGCGGCAGGGCGATGTCGGGGTCGTGGCCCTGCCAGCCGTGCCAGTCGCTGCGGCACAGTCCGGTGGCCTCGACCCGCACGACCACTCCGTGCTCCGCGGGCTCCGGATCCGCGACCTCCCGCACCTCGGCCGCTTCCCCGTACCGCTCGAACACCACGGCCCGCATGGACCCACCCGCCTTTCGTCGCTGTCGTGCCCGGGGCGCCGGGCCCCCCGGGTGGCGTCGAGTGACCGCGCGTCCCCGGGCGTCCGGCGCCTCGGGGAACGCTAGCGCCGCGGTGCGGGACGCCGCCGCCCCGAGCCCCTGCCGACCCGAGCCCCGTCGGCGGCCCTGTCAGCCGGCCGAGGCCCCGGCCTTGTCCCGGGCGGGTTCCGTCTCGGCCACCGTCCGCTCCGGTTCGCCCTCGCTCATTCCGAAGCGCTCGTGGAAGCGGCGCAGGGGGCCCGGGGCCCACCAGGTGGCGCGGCCGGTGAGGCGCATGACCGCCGGGACCAGGAGGCTGCGGACGATCATCGCGTCCATCAGGACCGCCAGGGCGATGCCCAGGCCGAGCATCTTGGTGTTGGTCACCCGGGAGGTGCCGATGGCGACCATGACCACGGCCAGGATGACCGCCGCCGCCGTGATCAGC